>JAYFNY010000006.1:0-72995 GCA_034933205.1 Eubacteriales bacterium | reverse complement strand
TTTCCTTTCCGGCATAGTAGCTTGAACACTTCTATCCTATCGGAAAGGTGATTCTCTTTGTATAACTTTTTACTCCACCCGCATAGCGGGTGGTTTTTTATGTCGCTCGCTTCGCTCGCGCCACAGACTGAAGTCCATAATTAAAAACAAGCCAGACCCTTTCGGGCCTGCCTGTTTTGTAGCGGCGCCAGCGCACCCGCCGGATCGATTCCCTATGCGCCCAGATACCGGCCGCCGCGCGAAGCCAGATAACTCACCATGTCGTTAAGTCCCTTCCGCTGCGCAAGGCGCAAGGCGGAGGAACCGTATTGATCCGTCTTGTTGACATCCGCTCCGGCATCCAGCAAAATGCGGACGATCTCCTTGTGCTCCGCGTCGTATCCCTTTCTGGCCGCCGCCATGAGAGGCGTTTCATCCGGAACGCAGAGATTCAAATTCGCACCCGCCGCGATCAGCGTTCGCACCAGCTCCACTTCCCCGTTGAACGCCGCCTGCAGCAGAGGCGGTGTGCGGTTCGGGCCGGGTTCGTCGATGCTCCGTCCGCAGCGAACGCATTTGCCTTTTGCGTAATGATGGGCGATCGACTTTGTCGCGCCGCAGACCGTGCAACTTTCTTCGCACTTCCCCTCCACAGGCGCCCATTTGTGGTTCGCCTTGGAACCGTCCTCTTCGGCGCCGCAAACGGTGCATACGCCGACGCATTTGCCCGCGACCGGAACGAAGTTGTGGTGCGCGGTATAGGCGGCAGCCTCGGCTCCGCAGACCGCGCATACGTCGACGCACTTGCCCGGCACCGCATGAAAGTCATGCTCCGGGCGCGTTTTTTCGCCGCACCGGCTGCAAGCCCGATAGCATTGGTTCAAAACCGGCTGATAATCGTGCGGCGGAAACTCTTCTTTGCCGCACTTCGTGCATATGCCCGTGCATTTTCCCCATCTGTTCTGATATTTGAAATTATGCTGCTCGTCCCGCGTTTTTCCGCAGATCCTGCAGATGCAGCCGTTCCAGTCGTGGTGTTCGTCCCGCGTTTTTCCGCAGATTCTGCATTTGCAGCCGTTCCAGTTGTGGTGTTCGTCCCGCGTTTTTCCGCAGATCCTGCATTTGCAGCCGTTCCAATCGTGGTGTTCGTCCCGCGTTTTTCCGCATTTTGTGCATTTGCAGCCGTTCCATTTATGCCCGAACAAACATGCCATTTCCGTTTGCCTCCTGTACGATTTTGCAAGGATCGATTTGGACTTCCCCGCGCCGCACGGCGATTTTCGGAAAGCGGATCATCGCCCCGTTGCCCCGTTGCCCCATCGGCCGATCTGCGGTTATACCGATTCCCGCTATTCCTGCCAAAGCTCACCGTCCAATACAAATAGTACACGTTCCCGGTCGGCGCCGACTCTGCCCATGAGGCACAGGAAGATCTTGGCCATATGATCCAGATCGCTTCTGCGGTTGTAGAGCGACTCCGTGAGCTTAACGGTAGGAGCAACGTTGATGTAGTACAGCTTGTTTTTGTAGAGGAACTTTGCATAGCCAAAATCGTTCCACGCGCCGTATTCATGGTAGAATATGCTGTTTGTGCTTTTCACAACAGCATACTGCGCCTGTTGTTCCGTGGTGTGTTTATCCATGGGGAATTCCTTTTCCAGGGCGATTGTGTCCGCTCCGCTCAGCACGTACGCTTTGACATCAACAAACCACGTTTTCTTGATAGCGCCAATCCACTTTTGCGGCTCGGCTTCGTCCATCCATCCTGCCAATACCGCCGATGCGGGCAGGGCGGCCGCGGCGGGTTCCGCCTGCTTTGTTGCGGGGACGTCCTTCTGTTTTGCATAACCTTCCTTGCCGCATTTCACGCATCTCGTTTTGCTGCTCCCGGATACCGAAACGAATTCGTGCCCCTTGTCGCGAACCTTTCCGCAGATTCTGCATTTGCAGCCGTTCCAGTCGTGGTTTTCGTCCCGCGTTTTTCCGCAGATCCTGCAGATGCAGCCGTTCCAGTCGTGGTGTTCGTCCCGCGTCTTTCCGCATTTTGTGCATTTGCAGCCGTTCCATTTGTGCCCGAACAAACATGCCATTTTCGTTTTCCTCCTATACGATTTTGTATGGATCGATTTGGACTTCCCTGCGCCGCGCGGCGATTTTCCGAAGGCGGATCGTCGCCCCGTCGCGCTCCTGAAGGATGGTTTGCCGTCAGGTGACGGTAAAGCGGCGGTTCTCGAAGACTACGTTTACGGTTTGGCCATCCGTTAAATCGAGCGCCTGATTTCGTCCTCCAAACGGGGTCACGCGGCCGTTGTTCTCCTTTACGAACAGATTGAGCTCCAATAGGTTCTTATCCACCCGGGAAAGAACGGTGAGCGGCGTGGCGTTTTGCTCGATTTTGCCGACGATTTCACCGTTCAGGACGACCTCGAACCAGTACGTCGCCTTATTGTGCACCGGCATGGAATTACAGGTCACAACGATTGTCGCAGGTGTTGCAAGCGGCGTCGCCAAGGCACGGCGCTTCTTCTCCGAATTTCCGAACAGTCCCATTTCTACGCCCTCCGTTTGCGATTTTTTGGTTTCCGGCCCGCCCGGAAGCGGGCCACGCTTCGAGTATAGTTGACGCGGTGCCGAATGCTTGAAAATAAAGTTGCAGTCGCAGACGGCGGCGCGTTTATTTGCGCTTCGGCTCGTATCCGATCCGCCGGAAAAACAAAACAGGCCCTTTCGGGTCTGCCTGTCTGTCAGAAAGACTATTTTTGTATCCGCCTCAATCGGGCGAGTTGCCCTGCCGTCGATGCGAATGCCGTATCCGAAACCGACGCTTCGCGCGCATAACGATCATTCGCGGCCAACTATGAACACGTAATTTGTCGTCGCGCTGCCGCCAATATTCAGCATAAGACCGTTCACCGCTTTGTTCAGCTGATAGCCGCCGGCCTTCCCCGAAACCTGCTTATATAGATCCAGGAACATCCGCGCTCCGCTGGCTCCCACCGGATGGCCGCAGCCGATCAGTCCGCCGCTCGGGTTAATCGGCTTGTCCCCGTCGAAACCGATCCGGCCGCTCTCGATTGCGGTATACTCTTCGCCGGGTTTCGTAATGCCGAAAGCCGAAATCGAGGCATACTCGCTCGAAGTGAAGCAATCGTGCGTCTCAAAAAAGTCGATATCGCCGACATTCAATCCGCTGCGGCGGTAAGCGTCCAGCACGGTTTGCCGCGTCCACGGAAGGAGGTAGGAAGAGTCCTCCGCCGCCTGCATTTTCTCCGTAAACAGCATCGGAGCCACCCGATGCCCATACCCTTTTACCACGGGGAATCCGGATGCGCGTTTTTGGGCGTATGCTGCCGAACAAAGAACGACAACGGCGGCGCCATCCGTTACCTGCGAACAATCCGAAACCGCCAGCCTTCCGCCCACCAGCGGATTCGTTGCCGTTGCGCGTGTCGACGCCTGCGCCAGACTCATGAACCATTTTCGGGTCTGCGCAAGCGGATTGCGCTTTGCATTGCTGTAGTTGGTCAGGGAAATTGCCGCGAGCGCATCCAGAAAACGCTTTTCGTCCAGCGAATACTTACGCAGCATTTCGTCGGCAAGGCGCCCGAAAAGTTTCGGAAAAGGAAAGTCGATCCCCTGCGCTTCCTTTTCGTAGTAAGCCGCCCTGCCCAGAATATCGCCGCATGTCCGGCTGTCCACGGTCTTCATCAGTTCCCAGCCGACCACGACGGCCAGATCGTAATCCCCATTTTGGATTTTGCAGATTGCGGCGTCCAGCGCGGCGGAGCTTGATGCGCAGGCCGCTTCATAACGCGCCGACGGGACCCCGTAAAACATCGGGTCCACCTCGGTCAGCAGCGCGCCCAGATGGCCTTGGTCAATATACATTTCCCCGATAAAATTGCCGACGAAGCATCCGACGCGGTTGTCTTCGTTCAGCCGGCGTATTTCATCCGAATCGATATCCGCGTCCGTAAAGCCGTCCGCGACCGCCTCCTTGAGAAGCGCAAGAACGTTCTTTCCCTCTTTCGTCCAATTCCGCTCGAAATCGGTTTGCGCACCACCCATAATATACACACGGTTCATTTGAATGCGCTCCTTATCGAATCGATTGAAAGTACAGCCGGTAATCGTATTTCGACGGATGGATGCTTGCCAACAGCGATTTTACGTCAACCGCCGCAGTCAGGCGGGAATCCAGCCGGTCGTTTACGAGTGTGGCAAAGTCCGCAACCTGCGAGAGCGCTTTGACCATCGCCAGCGGGGGGCACCAATGGAAACCGGTCGCCATGACGTCGTCGGCCGAATCCGGATCGAACCCGACGGCCTGCGACGCAAACAGCGCATAAACCACGTACTGGATTAGCAGGCTAAGGCAAATCTCCGCTTCCTTCGAATGGTTATGCACCAGCGTATGGAAAGCGGACCGATACTCGCCGGATCGCAAATCATTCAGCATCTGCTCGGAAAACGCGAATTTGTACTGCATTTTGTCGCGGTAATTCCCCGTATTGATGTCATAAACCATCATGCGTTTCAAACCGCTGTCGAGCTTTTCCATCCTGTAAAGCCCGCTTTTGGTCTTGCGGCCGAATCTGCCCTGGTCGATCAGTCGCTGTGCGAAAGCAGGCAGCGCAAAATCCTCATGCGCATAGTCCGCCGTATTTTCATAAACGTTCTCCACGATCGCTTTATGCACATCCAGACCTACGAAATCCGAGGTCGTCAGCGGCGCCATGCTCCGCCCCGTAAAAGGCCCCATGATCGCGTCGATGTAATCGATCCCGCCGTTGTCCTGATACGCATCGGCGTATTGCATCGCCTTATTGATAAACTGAAACCCGATCCGGTTGCCCAGAAAGGCAGGCGAATCCTTGACCGCCACAACGGTTCGGAACAATTTTTCGGAAAGGTACTTTTTCGCTTCGCCGAACAGCTGTGGATCCGTATAAAGCGACGGCACGATTTCGCATAACGTCAGACTATACGGCGGATTAAAAAAGTGCATGCCGAAATATCTGGAGCGCATTTCCGGCGGCAGCACCTCCGCCAGGGCGGTTACGGACAAACCGGACGTACCCGTACAGATAAACGCGTTCGACCGAAGCGAACGCGCAATCTCAGCCGTGACCGCTTTCTTGATTTCCAGATTCTCGGATACGCTTTCAAAAACGAAATCGGATTCTGCAACGCAGCGATCGAGCATGGAATAGTCGGCAGGAATCAGATTTTGCGCGATCGTACCCGCGCGAACCGAATTTGCGGCGCGCTGCACCGCCGCCTCGGAATCTTTTCTATCCCGGCTCACCAGATAAACGCGCGCATTTCCGAAGGACGCCAGTATTCCGGCGACGTTGGCGCCCATCACACCGTTGGCGCCAAGAATCGTGACTACTCTGTTCTCCATTTTCTTCTTCCATTCATCTCGTTTCAGCCGGTGCTTCGGCAGCGTTTGCGCCGGGAATCGTTACCGCCCTGTTATCCGTTTTCTTCTTCCATTCATCTCGTTTCAGCCGGTGCTTCGGCAGCGTCTGTGCCGGGAATCGTTACCGATCTGTTCTCCGTTCTCTTCTTCCATTCATCTCGTTTCAGACGGTGCTTCGGCAGCGTTTGCGCCGGGAATCGTTACCGCTCTGTTATCCGTTCTCTTCTTCCAATAACTGTTTTTCCAGTAATAGGAGATCCTGTTTCCGGTCGCCAATCCGCCTGCAGGGAATGCCGACATAGATCCCCCAGGGGTCCAGGCTCTTGCTGATCAGGGACATTGCCCCCACCGAACTGCCTTCGCCAACCACGACGCCCGGCAGAAGCGTCGAGCCTGTTCCGATCACGCAATGCTTTCCAACCCGGACGGGGCCCTTCAGCACGCGCCGATATTTCATGGGAACCATTGGATTTGTCAGCACGGCCCCGGAGTAATCGTCGCTTTCCGCATAAACGGCGCCGCGGGCGGAGATTCCGGAAAAATCTTCCAGAAAAACGCCGGTTTTGCCGGCAAAGATCAGGCAGCAAACGGCAACATGCACATAATTGCCGACCTCTATCTTTCCGCTGAGGATGCAATGGTCATCCACCCGTACATGGTTTCCAAAGGACATATGTTCCGCGCCATACAGAATGACGTTTCGGCTGATGTTGACGTCCTCGCCCAAGCTCCGAAAGCCGATCTGTTCCAGCTCTTCTCTGGAATAATAACTGTTCATTTCGATGATACCCCTCTTTGAACCGTTCCTGCGTTCGGTTCCAGTTCCCCGTCCGCACCTTTCGGGAAGGAAAAGAATGCTCCTTACGAAAGGTCCTTTTTCATGAAAACTCCGGCGAAAGACGAACCCTTCGATTGCTCTATTTTCCGGTTCTGTAATACAGTCTCTTGCAGAACTGATAAAACTTCGATTCTTTCCCGGATACAGCGGCGATAATGGATTTCATCCGGTTTGCCCGTCCGGAAAAAGCCGCCGGGAAACCCTTCGACGGATCGCCGGCCGGATGCATGCCGAGCGGATTCCCTTTCCAGGAAATCGCATGGAAATCCTGCAGCGTGAAATTGTAGGAATCCCGAAACGTATCCGCGACGCCTTCCTCGCTGTAGATTTCAAAAAAGTACTGAATCGCCGCGGGAAGGGACAGCTGCGGAATATAGTAATGGCCGGCCAGCAGCAGGAAGAATTTCTCGCAGCAAAGTTCGTTGTGGGTGGAAGCCCCCGCTTTTCGAAACTCTTTGCCGAACGCTTCCGCAAACAGCCTGTCGGATACATCACAGAAGTAATGGTTCAAAATGTAGGAGGATTCCACTGCGTCGCGCATTGAATTCTCCATCGTGGGAGCGCTCGTATTTTTGCCCGAACTGGCAAAGCGGCGATGCTGCGCCAGCGGTTCCTGAAAGATATAAATATTGTAGTGTTTGACCAATCGAACCCACATTTCAAAATCGGGAAGCTGCCGAAGCGACAGGTTATAGAACCCGATTTCCCGATAAATTTCGGTACGAATCAGGATGCTTGGATGGCATAAGCAGTTTCCAAAATGAAAGAAATGCGCATACCATTCCGCCTGCGTTCTGTTCGCTTCCTGAAACCCATCGTGGTAATCACGCGACTTCTTTCCTTCCTCGTCGATGATTTCGGCAAAGGAAAAGCAAGCCCCGATTTCATCGTGCGCCTCTAAAAAAGCCACCTGCTTTTCGAGCTTGCTGGAAAGCCAGACGTCATCCGAATTGATCAGCGCGACGTATTTTCCCCGCGCCTGATCGAAGAGATACTTATGGTTGATGGTAGCGCCCTGATTCTCGGAAAAAACATGCAAAAAAATCCGGTCGTCCGGATACCGCCGAATGACCTCCACCGTATGATCGCTGGAATGATCGTCCGATATCAACAGTTCAAAATCGCGAAACGATTGGTTCAATACGCTTTCAATCGCGATTCCCACGTATTTTTCATGATTATAGGAAGGCAGAATAACGCTTACAAGAGGGCTGATATCCGGTTGCATATGGATTTTTTTCTTCTCCTGCTTGTATTTTTTCTCGCTTTGGCGGATTTTCTGCGTGCCTGTTTTCGGATGGCAAGTTTGCGTACGGAACGGTTGTCCTTTTGATAAACCGATTTTTTGACGGATCGCGGCAGCCCGTCGATTCCCTCCGTCTACTCCTTGACTCGCATTTTGTTCATGATCTTTGGAGGAACGATCATCTCAAGCAAAAAAATCAGAATCGGCGGCGTAAGGTCCCGGATCGTTCTCAAAGCGGATTTTGCCTTGCGCGATTTGGAGCCGGGGAGAAGTTTCAGGGTTAATTTTCGACGATTGATCTTGCGTCTATATGCGGCGAACTCCTCTTTGAAAAGATGGTTGGTAAATTCATCGTACTGCTGGATGCTTTCCAGGGTGCTGTCTAAATTGTCTTCCTTCCGGTTCGAGCTCCACGCGCTTTCCGAATGAACACGATAGAAGCTCATCACATCCGTCAAACACCCGATCATGCCGTTTCTCCCGACCATGATGTTTGTAATCCAGTCGTACGCGGTCAGTTCGAATAAAGCATCCGGCAGGGTATCGATCGCCGTTTTTCGGTATACGCAAGCGGAAAAGTTGCTGATTCTGTTTTCACGCGCCAGATCCCTTGCGGTAATGAGCGCATAATCCCCGGTGTAATTCCCCTGTGGACAGACTTCGTATTCCACCGCTTCTATGTCGCCTCGAATATAGCGGTTGAAGCTCATGGAGCATTCCAAATGCCGGTCGAGAAAATCAACGTGCTTCTGCAGCCGGTAAGGATCCGTCCAGAAATCGTCGCCTTCCAGAACGGCAATGTACTCTGCGTCGCAGGCATGAAAGGCCCGCTCGTAATTCCGGGTTATGCCCAGATTCTTGTCGGCGTCCAAATACCGAAAACCGATCGTTGTGTTACGCGCATACTCTTTGATCTTCGCAAGCGTATCATCCGTCGATTGATCATCGCAAACAAGGACATTGAATTCAAAATCCGTTTTCTGAAGTAGTATGCTCCGCAGGGAATCCTGAATAAATTTTGTATGGTTATAGGTGATCAACACGACATTGAGTTTCATGTTTCTGCTCCAGGTTTTGATTTTTCCGGCTTCCGTTGAGGGCGCTTCTCCATACTCTGTCCTTCCAGGAAGCGCAACCGCCGCCGCCGGATTTGAATTACCGCTTCGGAAGGAACGCAAGGATATCGGTGCCTCCACCAGTCGCAGAACCAAGGCTCGTTCTTTTCGGGACAAATTTCAGCAATGTTAATGATATATCTTCCGATCCGAATACGCAAGTTTCTTGTTCTTGGGTTTCAATTTTCGTTCCGGTCGTTATTCTCTGTGCCGGTAAACTCTTCTTTTGTTTTTTACTGCAATCTCCTTCTTATTCTTTGCAGAACGGAAAGAAATGTGATTTTCATCCGTCGCTGTACTTGACAAAAAGTAAAGAAAGTAATGTGATTCTTATTCGTCGCTGTACTTCACAAAAAGTAAAGAAGGTAATGTGATTCTCATTCGTCGCTGTACTTCACAAAAAGTAAAGAAAGAAATGTGACAGCCTGTCAAAAAAGTTTCTAGAATTGTTAAGGGCCGTAGCCCTTAACTCATTTTTTCCGGCTGTGCCGGTTCATCCGGCGCAACGGATCGCCCGTTAGGGCGGTTTCCTTGTGCTCTTTTCCGCCCGTAAGGCAGAAGGCCGAAAGGAAAAGAGCGGTTGTCCCGTCAAAAAACGAGTTTTTGACGGTCTCTAGCGGGCAGTCAACTGCCCGCTCCACTTCAGCTTTCTTATGGTCGAGTGGATATGAGGGAGCAGAGGATAGGAAGGTGCAAAAGATATGAAGCGGATTTCTCGAACGAATACGGTGGCAAGGAACCTTGTCGTTCTGGCAATGGCGTTCGCAATGCTCGCGGGCGCAATTCCGATGACGGGCTGCGCCAGGCAGGCGGTAGATACGAATCATATCGTTATCTGGCACGATAAAGAGGACGCGGTCGTCGAGGTGCTTCAGGCGGCGTTTGCAGAAGCGCTGCCGGATGTTACCGTGGAACTCGTACGGAAAGACGGGTTGACGGAAGCGCTCAAGCTGGTCGGCAACGATCCAACCGCCGCGCCGGATTTGTATCTTTTTGCGCACGATAAAATCGGCGTATATGCCGAGCTTGGCATCCTTGCGCCGATTACGGATTTTGTGGACGAAGCGACGCTGGCAAACTATCTTCCCGTGACGCTTGAATCCGCGACCTACAAGGGCACGCTCTACCAGCTGCCGCTCTACTTTGAAACGCTGCTGTTTCTCTACAACATGGATCTCATGAACGAGAGCGAAGTGCCGCAAACGACCGAGGCGCTCTATACCTACATGCAGGAAAACACAACCGGCGGGCACTACGGGTTTGTGGAACAGCACAGCACCGCGTATTACAGCATTCCCTGGATCAACGGTTTTGGCGGGAGGCTGATTACCGACGACGGCGTTCCGCTTTTAGACTCTGCCGAAGTGCGCGCCGCGCTGAAATATCATCAGAAATTTTTAAAGTACATGCCCGGCGAAAGCGAATACTCCACCGTGAACACGCTGTTCCTCGAAGGCATGGCGGATTCGACCATCGCGGGACCTTGGCTCGTGCCCTCCGCGCGGGAAGCGGGGCTGAGTCTCGGCTTTTCCACGATGCCGGTAGTGGACGAAACGGGGCTTCCGCTCGCGCCGTACACGGGCGTGCAGGGCGTGCACGTGCTCAAGGTTGCGGCGGAGCAAAAGCACGACACGATCGCCCGCGTGCTCGACGTTCTGACCGATCCGAACGTGGGGATCGATCTTGCCAACGCCAGCGGGTGCGCGCCGGCAAACAGCCTCGCGTACCAGGATCCCAGCGTGAGCGGGGATCCGATGGTGACTACCATGCGGGTGATTGCCGAAACGGCGCAACCCATGCCGAATATTCCCCAGATGGACGTGATGTGGACGGTGATGGGCAACCTGCTCGTAGCGGTCAACCTCTCCGGCGGCGTGGTCGAAACCGAAACGACAAAGTATCAGGCGAAGGCGGAACAGTTGATTGCCGCAATGCAGTGAATTTGGGCCGACCGAACCGGCGAAAGCGGAACCGTCAGGAGGATGCAGACCGATGGAAAAGCAAAACGAAACGAAGCGGGCCTATCGCTACAGCGCGCTTTCGCTGCTGCTGATCCTCGTCGTCGTCGTGTTTCCCATTCTCTACACGGCGTATATCTCGTTTACAAACATGAACCTCTACCACTGGTTCAACTTTGAATTCGTCGGACTGAAAAACTATCGGGACGCGCTGTTCGTTTTCGATTCCGGTTTTCTCGCCGCGCTGCTGAGAACGATCCTTTGGACGGCGCTGAATATGTCGCTGCAGCTTGTGATCGCGTTCGCCCTCGCTTCGCTGCTGAATTCGCCCAACCTCAAAGGACGGGGATTCTACAAAACGATCCTGATGTTTCCCTGGGCGATGCCGGGATATGTTTCCATCCTGCTCTGGAAGACGGGCATGTTCAACTCCACTTTCGGGCTGCTGAACCAGTGGATGCAGAAGCTGGGGCTGGGCATGGTGCGCTGGCTTGCCAACGACGTAAGCGCGTTTCTCTGCTGCACGCTGGTCAACCTCTGGCTCGCGCTTCCGTTCATGATTATGATTATCGACGGCGCGCTGCAGAGCGTGGACCGGAGCCTTTATGAATCCGCGCAGCTCAACGGGGCTACGCGCCTGCAGAAGACCGCCTATATCACGGTTCCGCTGATCCGGCCCGTTATCGGCCCGGCGGTCATTATTACCGTATTCACAACGTTTAAGCAGTTCGACGTCGTGTACCTGCTTACGCAGCAGGCGGGTTCTCCCAGCGGCGCGAACATTCACACAATACTGACCTATGCCTATGAAAACGCGTTCATCACCAGTAACTACGGCTACAGTTCGGCGGTTTCGATCATTATCTTTTTGCTGATGATCGGGTTTACGGTGTTGACCAACCGGGAGATGCGGAGGAAAAAAGCATGAGTCTGTCGCCGCGTCAAAAAAGGAAAGCCGTTACCGGCGCGAAAGTGGTTCTGCTGCAGGCGTTCTTCCTTATGCTCTGCTTTGTGACGCTGATTCCGATTCTGTATGCGCTCTCCGTGTCGCTGAACGCGAACAACAGCTTGCTTTCGGCCGATTTTTCGTTTCTGCCAAAGGCGCTTACACTCGATAACTACAAAGCGGTCTTCACGCAGGAACCCGTGCTGGTCTGGCTGAAAAACAGCGTGCTGATCGCGCTCTGCACGGTGATGATTGCGCTCGGCGTCTCCATTCCGGCGGCGTACGCGTTTTCCCGGATGCGGTTTCGCGGCAGAAAGACGCTGCTCAACCTGCTGATCCTTCTCAACGCGTTTCCTTCGCTGCTGTCGATGTTTGCCATCTACAAGATCATGAATCCGCTGGGGCTGATCAATACGCGCGTCGGGCTGATCATCGTCTATACCGGGACGATGGCGGTCTTTGGGCTATGGAACATGAAGGGGTACTTCGATACGATTCCGTACGATATCGAGGAAGCGGCGCGCATCGACGGCGCGAGCGAGATGCAGATCATCCGCCGCATCGTGCTGCCGCTTGCGAAACCTTCCATTCTTGTGACGGCCGTTATGGTGCTCATCTATGTTTGGAACGAATATATCTACGCCATTACGTTCATGACCGGATCGGAGAACTTTACGCTCGCTACGGGGCTGTATTCGCTCCAGGCGGGCGAAATGTCCGGCAACTGGCCGGTGTTTGCGGCGGCTTCGCTTCTGATTTCCCTGCCGGTGCTGCTGATCTTCCTCTATGTGCAGAAACACATGGTTTCCGGCCTGACCGCGGGCGGAGTCAAGGGGTAAGCGTTGCCGGCCAGCGCGAGGAAGGGCGGCGGATTCTTGGAATATGATCCGGTAAAAATATCGACAGAAAAGGAATCTATGATCAAACGAGACGCAGTTTTGCATCAGCCAATGTCCAACTTTGCCCACGGGATCGACGAGCGGCGCATCGTCTTTCGCATCCGCGCGGCAAAGGATAACTTAACCTCCTGCCGCCTGTTCTACGGGGATACGGCCTGCCGCGTCAACCCCGTTCTTTTTACGTCCGTGGAGATGGAGCGCGTTGCGGCGACCGACCTGTTCGACTGGTTCGAAGTGACGCTGACGAGCCCCTACCGGCGGGTGTGCTATTATTTCGAGCTTACAAGCGCAGAGGAAACCGCTTTGTATTACGGAGACCTCTTCTACGACCGTGTGGTCGGCGAACGCTCGGAATACTATAAACTTCCCTATAACCGCCGCGAAGACATTGCGGATGTCCCGGACTGGCTGAAGAACGCGGTGATCTACAACATTTTTCCGGATAGTTTTGCAAGCGGCAGACGCGAGATCTCCTGCCAGCCGTGTGAAGAACAGCTTGCGGGTTTTCCGGTGCGCGGTAAGCTCGGCGGAACGATCGGCGGGATTCTAGAAAACCTCGATTATATCGCCGAACTCGGCTGTAACTGCATCTATCTCAATCCGATCTTCGCTGCGGGGGAATACCACAAGTACGACCTGCTGGACTACTTCCGGATCGATCCGTGCTTCGGGAGCAACGAGGATTTTCGCGCGCTGGTTTCCAGATGCCATGCGCGGGGGATGCGGGTGATCATAGACGGCGTATTCAACCACTGCGGCTGGAACTTTTTCGCGTTTCGGGATGTGGTGGAACACGGCGAATCCTCGCGCTACCGAGACTGGTTCTATGAACTGAAGTTTCCGGTCGTCCGGCCGGAAACGGGGGATGAAATACCGAATTACGAGTGCTTTGCCTACGAGCGGCTGATGCCGAAGCTCAACACCGGCAATTCAGAGGTGCGCGCGTATTTCCAGCAGGTTGGAACGCACTGGATCTCGCAGTACGATATTGACGGCTGGCGGCTGGACGTTGCGGACGAGGTGGATCACCGCTTCTGGATGGATTTTTGCCGCGTGACGAAGGCCGTCAAACCGGACGTCGCCATTATCGGCGAAATCTGGCAGAGCGCGCCCTTCTGGCTCGACGGGCGCATGTTCGATTCCTCCATGAATTACGATATGATGAAGCACTGCAAGCGCTTCTTTGCGCGCGGGGAGATCGACGCCGCGGCGTTCGACGCGCGTGTAACGGACATGCGCATGCGATACCGCAAGAACCTGACCTATGGTCAGCTCAACCTGCTGGACAGCCACGACGTGCCGCGCTTTCTTTCCGTTTGCGGGGAGGATGTTCGCCGATATCGGCTCGCCGTGCTGTTTTTACTGACGTTTCCCGGCGCGCCTTCGATCTTCTACGGGGATGAGCAGGGGATCACCGGCCTGCTGGAGAGCGATTACCGCGCGCCGATGCGCTTTCAGCAAGGCGAATTGACGGCATTTTTCCGAGAGGGGATCGCGCTTCGGAACGCGTTTTCGTGCCTCCGGACGGGCGAGTTCCGAACGCGGCTTGCCGAGGGAGGGCTGTATGTTTTCGAACGGTTCGACGCTGAGTCCCGCGTTGCCGTTGCGCTCAACGCACAGGATCGTGCGGCCGCGCTGCCCGAAGAGCTGCGCGCGGGAGAAACGCTGTTTGCAGGCGGGTTCGACGGCGAAACGCTCGCGCCGTTCGGATGGCGCATTGCAAGACGATAACAGGGGCGATAGAATAGAAGCGATACAGAGAACGAATTACGAGCGAAACAGAGAACGAAGTTTAACGCAAAACAGAGAACGAAGTTTAGCGCGAAACAGAGAACGAAATTTAGCGCGAAACAGAGAACGAAATTAAGAACGAAACAGAAAACCTGATTCAGAATAAGATCGAGAACGAAATCAAGGGAAACCGGTTTGGAAAGGATTGGGATTATGGCGGCGACGATCAAAGACGTGGCAAAGCTTGCCAACACCTCCACGGCGACGGTTTCCAAGGTGATGAACGGTTCCTATTCCATTTCGGAGGCGACGGTGCAGCGCGTCCGCGACGCGATGCAGGAGCTTCAGTATACGCCGAACAAGCGCGCGCAGAATTTTGCAAAACAGGCCTCCGGTACGGTCGCATTTGTTACGACGCTGGAAAGGGATACGGCGTTCACCAACCCGCATATGTTCGAAATTATGTCCGGCCTGCAGTTTTCGCTCGCGCGAAAGGGCTACGGCATGGTGCTCATCGGTTTGGTGGAAGGCAACTGCGCGGCGGTGGAAGAGCTGATGCTGCAAAAGAGCGTGGACGGCGTTGTGTTCCATGCGGCAATCATGACGCGCGAACTTTCGCAGCTGGTGCTCAAATACGATTTTGCGCATGTGGTGATCGGCACGCCGAATTTTCCGAGCAAGCTCTGCTGGATCGACAACAACAACCCGATCTCCGGCGAACTTGCGGCGTGCCACCTTCTGGAGACGGGAAAACGGCGCGTCGCCTATATCGGTGGGCGGGAAGTCGACGCGATTTCCGAATCCAGACTCAAGGGTGCGAAGGCTGCGCTCAACGAAGCGCACCTGCCCATGCAGGCGCACCTGCTGCTGCGCGGCGAGTCCACGCAGGAGGACGGCTGTCGTATGGCGGAGGCGCTGCTTTCGGGTACGCCGCGTCCGGACGCGATTATCTGCGCCAACAACGAAATTGCGCTCGGCTGCATGAAGGCGCTCAACGCGCATAAAATCGCCATACCCGAAACGATCGCGGTGGTGACGTTTGACGATTATCCGTTTTCCCGTATCACCGATCCGCCGCTGACGGTGGTCAATATTGACGTTTACGATCTCGGCATTCAGGCCGGAAAGATGATTCTCGATAAAATGCGAAAGCCGAATCTCCAGTTTCAAACGTTCATCACGCTGCCCAAACTGATTGTGCGGGGATCGACGGTGGAATGTTTTCCGAGGAATTCATAGGCGGGTCCGGCAACGCCGGGAGAGAATCCTCCTTCCGGGTTTTCTCGCGAATCCGTCTGATGCCGAAAACGCACGGCCGCAAACCGTCGCGGTTTTTTGTATTTCCCATGTGCAAAATGAATGTGCAAAATGAATGTGCAAAAATGAATGTGCAAAAATGAATGTGCAAAATGAATGTGCAAAATGAATGTGCAAAATGAAATTGAAACAAATCGCTTCCAACCCAAAGATGGCTG
Organism: Eubacteriales bacterium; assembly: GCA_034933205.1. Classification (GTDB taxonomy): domain Bacteria; phylum Bacillota; class Clostridia; order Christensenellales; family CAG-138; genus UBA7703. The sequence continues at coordinate 57,383 of JAYFNY010000006.1, read as the reverse complement.
GAAGCGATTTGTTGTGTTTACGCGTGGTTCTGACGATCTTACTGGCTGGAAGCGGTTATTATGTTTGCGCAAGTATTGCGTTGGCCTTGAAATCATTCCGGTCCGGTCCAAATCGTTCCGGCGCTTGCCGTTCGCTCTCCGGATTGCTTGTTCTCTCGAAACGAGCGGCTTTTGCCGACGGATGAAATTCAGGTAAGGGAGGCGGCGTATATTTTCCGAATGGACTCGGCGAGTGTTTCGTTGAATTGCTCGTCGGTCTGTCCGGCGGAAAGCCCCTCGGCCAGCGCGCGGGAGAAGCTGGCGATCAAACCGGGATTTCGGGAAAGCCGCTCGTTCGCTTCCGACTGGCTGTAGCCGCCGGAAAGGGCGACAACGCGCAAGACGCGCGGGTGTCTCATTACATCCGTATAGAAACCATCCCGGGAAGGAATCGAAAGTTTCAGCATCACGTTCGTCGCTTCGGGGAGCGCGTCCAGATGCCGGAGCAAAGCGCTCTTTAAGAGTTCTTCCGATTGCGCCTTGTCGGCGCTGTGGATGTCCACCTCCGGCTCGATGATCGGAACCAACCCGGTTGCGGCAATCTGCAAGCCGTACTCGAATTGCTGGTCTACGATGCGGGAGATCCCTTCCGGCGCGGCCTGGGCGATGACCGAGCGCATCTTCGTGCCGAAGATGTTCCGGTCCACCGCTCGTTTGAGCAGCGCGTCCAGACCGACGATCGGCTTCATCCTCTGCACGCCGCCTTCCAGCGGCGCCAGCCCCTGGTCCACTTTCAGAAACGGAACAATCCCTTTCGTTTTCCAGAGATAGTCCGCCGTAAACTGTCCTTCCACCTTGCGATCCATGGTCTGCTCAAACAGAATGGCGCCCAGAATATACTGATCCGTAAAAGACGGGCTCGTCAGGATCCGGGTGCGCATCTGATGGACCAGATCAAACATTTCTTCGTCGTTGGTATAAGCATTCCGCAAAATTCCATAATGCTCCAGCGCTTTCGGCGTACTGCCGCCGCTTTGATCCAGCGCCGCTAAAAACCCCTTGCCTGTACGAATTCGCTCTGTCTGTTTGCTGTTCATCGCAATGCCCTCCTTAAAATTCTTATCCGAATGGGATGGTGACGAATAACGGTTTCCATAACGGTTCTTACTTGATATGAAGACCGTGCCGATTTGCGGGGCCGGAACCCCGGTTGAACGCAGCTCGTTCCCCGTTGACATCCTCTGCCCGGAATCGTATCCGAATCCGGCGTGCTTTTCCGTAATTCAGCACGAAAGGGCGGCGGATCAAGAGCGGGTTCTTGCGGTTCTGGAATTCGTTACGAGTGGAAAAAGCTGATCAGCAGCGCAACGTTCAAAACGGTCACAACCAGCCCGATTGCCCAGAGGATGACCTTGCCTCTTTTGGAATTGGCATATTTACCCATTACCTTCTTGGATGACGTGAGGGATATCAGCGCAAAAATGGTGATCGGCAACTGCACGCTCAGAAGCATCTGCGAATAGATCAGCCCGTCAAACGGGGACGAAATCAGGAAAATTACAAGCGTTGCGGGAATCATGGTCAGCAGGACGCCGATCTTCGTGTGCTTGTCCTTCATGTCGTACGGCTCGGCGAAAATTCCCGCGAAGATGCTGCCGCCCGCCATGCCGGCCGTGATGCTGGAGGAAAGCCCCGCAAACAGCAGCGCGACGGCAAACACAATGCTTGCCGCGTTGCCCAGAAGCGGCTTGAGCATTTGCTCGGCTTGCGTAAGGTCCGTAACCGGCGTTTGCGTGGTGAAAAACGTTGCGGCCGCCATGAGGATCATGGCGCTGTTGATCGCCCAGCCGATCATCATGGATATCAGTGTGTCGCTGAACTCATACTTGAGCTGCTGCCGGATAACGGACTCGTCCTGCAGGTTCCATTGCCTGCTTTGAATGATCTCCGAATGCAAATAGAGATTGTGCGGCATCACGACGGCGCCGAGCACGCTCATGATAACGAGCATTCCGCCGTTGGGGAACGAGGGCGTCACCCAACCGACGGCAGCCGCTCCCCAGTCGGTGCGGATGATGCAGATTTCAAAAAGAAAGGAAAGACCGATCAGGGACACAAACCCGATGATGATCTTTTCAATTTTTTTGTAGGAATTCGTAAACTGCAGCGCGAGCGCAACCGCGAGCACCAGTACGGAGCCGATTCTAAGCGGCAGATGAAACAGCATGTTGAGCGCGATGGCCGCGCCCAGGATCTCCGCCAGGGCGGTGGAGACGGACGCCGCGATCGACGTGATCAGAACGATGTTTCGTATCCACGGCCGGAAATATTCTGTTGCCGCCTCGGAAAGGCATTTGCCGGTGACAATACCGAGATGCGCCGCGTTGTGCTGCAAAACGATCAGCATAAAGGTGGACAGCGTTACCATCCAAAGCAGTTTGTAGCCGTACTGGGACCCTGCGGCGATGTTGGACGCCCAGTTGCCGGGGTCGATAAACCCGACCGTTACCAGAAGTCCCGGCCCGAGGTATTTTAAAAACGCCGCCGCTTTGCCATCGTACGGATGCGGCTTAAAAAACGATTTCCACTTTCCTTCCATATACGTACCCTGTTTACCGATACTCGGAAATTACTTGTTCCAGACCAGTATAGCATGTTTCGCACGGAATCGGTCAACTGCTGTTCCAGGCGTCCTTCGCGCGCAATCCGGCGTGCAAAACAAAAGATTGCTTTGCCGCGGTGGATGGATGAAATTCGCACGATTCACGTTGCAGGGAGAACCGGCCGGACGCTGCCAGCGTCCCGATCGTGCCGTGTCGAAAAATCCGGGACGAATACCGATCGAAACCGGGCGCGTTATAAAAAAGCGAAGCGGGCTTTCTGCCGAATGACCGGTTACGGAAGCGTTCGGTCGGCGGCGGAGTCTGTTTCGCGATCTGGAACGGAGGATTTCATTTTTACGGGAATAAGTTTGCTCCCAGGAATCAGGAATCGATCCTTATCCGCCCGCTGCGGGACGGCCGGCATCCTTCTTGCGGCCGGATTTCACTTGTTCGAATCGGGATACAGTTTGTTCATCAGGATGGCGACGCGCGGGCGGTTGTATCGCTGCGCAACGATACACGGCAGATTGACCGCGAGCGCATACAGAAGCATGATCCAAACGACGGACGGCGGCGCAAACAGCCCAAAAACCCAGAACGGGAACATGCCGAGCCAGTGGGTCAATTCGCCGCGTGCGGACTCAACGAGGAAGCGGCGCAGGTTCTCCTCGGAATAATCCGTAAGGCTGCGTTTTTTATAGCCGCGGTTTTTCCAGATGCCGCCGCCGTCCGGCAGCAGATGCTTCCAGCCGCGCACATGGAAAACCGTTTCGTAAAACCGTCCTTCGCGTTCCCACTTGCGCGAGCGCCAGAGAAAACGGGACGGGTCGAAAACCGAATCCGGCAGCCGAAGGCAAATCAGCGCAAACAAGAGCGGCACCACTGCCCAGATGACGAAGAACAGCAGAATGGTGACGGTTTGATTTGGGAAAAAGATCTGCATGCGTTACCGTTCGAGCGGGATGGCTCGTCCTTTCCACATCACTTTTCCGTGAAACAGCCTTAGTAAGCCGGAGTGCAGGAAGACGCAGAAAAACATCAGCAGCGGCAGCGGGTAGAGCAGCACGGCAAGCGGCTGGTAGCGCCCGATCCGCCTGCTGACGAGAAACAGCGCGAAGATCCAGACCGCGTAAAGAACCCCGTAGAGAAGGGCCAGCGCTTCACCGCGCGCAAGAGAGAGAATCAGGTGCAGCGGCGCGGAGCCAAGCGAAGCAAGAAACAGCACGACGAGCAGAAGCAATCCGACGGGTGTTTTGGCCGCGCCGGTCGCGAGGTTTTTTGTAAAGCCCTGCCAGAGGGAACCAAATCCGCCGGGATACATGCGAAACGACACGTCGCCGTCGCCTACAAAGATATGAAACGGAATGTTCACGCTGCGCAGGCGGGCTGCGAGCGCAAGATCTTCCACCACGGCGGACTTGACGCTTTCATGCCCGCCCGCAGTAAAATAATCCGGGCGGGAGATTGCGACGATTGGACCAAACAATCCAAGATTGACAGGGTGTGGCAGTGCGGAGCCGTTTGCGGCAATCTGCACGAGATTGAAGACGAGAGAACCTTGCTCATACGCTTTTAGCGTGTTGTGATAGGGCTGAACGGAAAGCGTGCCATGCGCTGCGTAAGCCGCAGCCAGGCGGGATAGTCCGTCGCGCCCCAGCCGCACGTCCGCATCCAGGAACAGCAGCACGTCGCCTTTCGACGACAACGCGCCCTGCTGGCATGCCCAGCTTTTGCCAACCCAGCCTTCCGGCTTATTTTGCAAATCGAGAACTGCGGCGCCAAACGAGCGCGCAATGCTGGCCGTATCGTCCTCCGAAGCGTCGCTGGCTACGATGATCTCATAGGCGGGCATGCTCTGGCGTGATAAATCACCCAGGAGCAGGGGGAGCGTGAGCGCTTCGTTTCGCGCGGGAATGACGACGGAGATGCGCATGTTGCCGGCTCCCCGGTCATTTGGCAGGCGCGGGATACGCCAGAACAGCAGAATTGCCGCGGCGTAACCGAGCGCGAGGATGATCATCTCAATCCAAAATCCCGTCATGCGCGTTTCCTCCGTTTTGCGAAGCGGCGCGCCGCCTCGTCGGCCGCGAGTTTGCCGGTGATGATGGAAACGGGGAGTCCGCCGGGACTGAACGTCCACATACCGCATTGCAGAACGTCCGGAAGGTCCGTTTCGATCGCTTTTTTGATGGCGCTGAAGCGATTGACCGCGGGCGTCGGATGGTTGGTATGCGCCCAGCCGGTGATGGCGCCGTGCCGTTCGCCGGTTTCGCGCTCGATGGTCATCGGCGTGGAGCAAAGCGCGCAGACAATCCGTTCGTTTAGGCCGGGGAGAACGGAAGCGCTCAGCACGCGCAGGATGGTTTCCTGTGCAAGCGCCTTGAAGGATGGATATTCGCCCGCGTCGGAAAAGTACTTCACAAGGTCATAGTCGAACAGCGTGCTGGTGATGATGCCCGTCTTTCCTTCCGGCGCAAGCGACGCGTCTCGCAGGGCGGGGATGGAAATTTCATAGGTGGTCCGTTCCAAATAGGACACAACCCAGTCGCGGATCGCGCCGATGCCTTCGCAGCGGAGGGAGTGCCAGTCCGGCAGGGTGGAAAGCCCGGTTGTGACGGGCGTATAGAACGCGTGCGCACCACAAACGGCTTCCGCTTCCTGCGGCGGGATGCTTGTTCCGAGAAACAGCGTAAGTACGGAGTCGATGCCGTGGCTGCGCTCAACGAGCTCTCTTCGCCGCGCCGATTTATTGGATAACGGCCCGTTGAGCGCGCGGTAAAGCGCCGTCTGATCGGCTGCCCAGACGAGCTGCCGATAGCGGATCACGCTTCCGTTTGCAAGCAGCGCAAGGTGGTCGTCCGGCTGCACGCGCGTGACCGCAGAGTCGGTGATGAGTTCGCCGCCGCGCGCGAGCACGGATTCGGCCAGCTTACGGATGAGCATGGATGTTCCGCCGACCGGATAGCGATAGTCCAGATAGAGGCCGAAATAACTCAGGGCAAAGAACGTCGGCGTTTCGGCAAAAAAGTGCTGGCAGACCATGTCGATGAGCGACTCGTTCTGCGTAAACCGCTTGAGATAACGCCGCACGGGTTCGTCGAGACGGTCCGCTTTTCGGATGTTGAACAGATATCGAATCAGCCAGGGCAGCAGCGTTTTGCCAAGATACTGCGGATCCTTCCATTCGTTTTGTAAAAACAACGGGTTCTCGACGCCGTAGAGTACGTCCATATACCGCATGACCTTGACAATTTCGTCCATAATAGCGTCGATTTGAGCGGATTCCCCGGGGAAGAAGGCTTTGTATAAATCCGCGGTATCGCGCAGGGATTCCTTGCCGACAAGGGGAACGCGGCGATCCGCAATTCCGATCGTGACGGGGTTTTTCACAAATTCGAGCGTGATTCCGAGCGAGCGGAGCATCGGAACAATGACGCCGGAGTCCTCGAACGCCCGGATCCCGGCATCAAAGGAAAAGCCCTGGTGTTCAAACGAATTTACGAGTCCGCCGGGTTTCTTTGCGCGCTCGCAGATGAGCGTGGAAAGGCCCGCACGCGCGCAGTACGCTCCGGCGGTCAACCCCGCCGCGCCCGCGCCGACGATCAGCACATCGTATCGTTCCTTCATAAATCAACCTCCAGAAGCGCGCCAACGACGCGCGATATTTCAACAGCCTTGCCGCCTTCCTGCGCACGGATGCAGCGGGTTTCACAATCCGCCAGGCAATCCTTTTCAACGGGGCTCTCGTAAAACCGCTTGACGGCGCCGGCAAAATTGCCGACCGCGACGCGCCGCAGGATGCCGGGAATATCCGCGCCGGATTCGCCGCGACAACTGGGATGTTCGCAGAACCGGCAGCGCATTGCCGCCCGCATGATTTCCCGGCGCGGCTCCGGCTCATCCGCGTAGAGCTGATCGGCAGTGAACGGAACGGGCAGCTGACGGACATAGTTTTTTGGATCCTTCCGGTAAACAAACGGCTCAAGCCCGTGCTTTTTCAGGATCGCGTTGGCGGCGGAGAGCCCGCTGGTCGTGACGGTCGGCGTCCCGGTGCCCATAACGGTGGACTCGCCGCAGCAGAAGAGGTTCTCCCATTCCGTTCTCGTATGCAGGCGTTTGAACATATGCTGTCTCAGCATTTGCTTGGGACCGGCGACCGCGCCGCCGTTTTTCATGGTGTAGTGTTCGATGGTGCGCGGAGAGGAAATCTCGGCATGTCGTACGGCGCGGGTAAATCCCGGGAACCTTCGCTCCAGCAGGGCGATGAGCCGCGTTTGCTCCGCCTCCTTCAGGCGCTGGTACTCCGCTTCGTCCGCGTTTGCCCAGTTTTGAAACGTAGGCCCGATCGCCATAACGGCGTGCGCATCCTGTGCGCAGAGAGAGCGATCGTCGATGCTGAAAAGGTATACGGTGACCTCACTTTCGTCGATTCGGTCCGGGCTGCCGACCAGCATCTCCACGGGCGCGGTATCCGGCGGGATTACGGCGCAGTCCACCTCGGCATACAGCACGACGCTGGGATATGTCGGCACAAGGCTCTTTGCCCAATTCCGCCGTTTCGCGCTCGTATGCGCTTCGTCCAGCAGTTTGCCGTAAAGATTCCAAACCGTTCCGGAATACACGAGATCGCGCGCCGCGAGAACCGTTCCGTCGTCCAGCAGCACGCCGTTCGGTTTTCCTTTTTCGAAGAGAATCGATACCGCTTCACGGCCAAGGTACATGTCTCCGCCGTGTTCTTCGATAACCTTTTCCAGTTTTCCGGGCAGAAACAGCGTGGAACCCGCCGGGTACCAGCTGCCGCCTGTGTGGTTGTCGACAAACATGACGGCGGCGAGCACGGCCGGCGCTTCCTTTACCGTCGCATAGCAGTACGTGGAGGTCAGTTTATCAAAGAAACGAAAGATCGCGGGATCCGTGAAATATTGCGATAAAAGCGACTCCGCGCTTCGATTGAGATAGCTCAAAAACCGGAGATAAGAGACCGGATGGCGAAGGATACCGCGCAGGCCGTCCTTCGGATCGGTTTCATCCGCGGTGGTATAACTGGGAGATTCCACCATAATATGGCGGTAAAGTTGCGTCATGTCGCGATAAAACCGCCGGATCTGGCGCTCCTGAGAAGGGAAGACCCGGGCGAGCTCTTCCGAGAAACGGTCGATATCCGCAAAAAAGCGTACGCGTTCGCCTTCGTAGTTGACCACGTATAACAGCTCGTGTTTCAGCACGTCGATGGGTTCTTCCAAACAGTTAAAGACAAAGCGGTGCGCGTTGAACCCTTGTTCGCCGAAGCCATAGAGCATGGCGGAACCCTGGTCGAACGTGGTTTCGCCGCGCCGAAAGACGCCGCAGGAGCCGCCGGGCTGTTCGCTCTTTTCCACGACGGCGACGCGCAGTCCCCGCTTGGAAAGCAGGCTTGCCGCCGTTAATCCGGAAATGCCTGCGCCGATCACAACAACGTCGTACGTTCGTCCGATTTCTTCCATGAAATCCTCCGATACCGAGATTTGTTTTTGGGGACGTAAATTGGTTTTATCAGTTCAGTATAAATTCTATCGAAAATGCAAAGATGCAATCCGTGAGAAAAGTACGAAAAATGGTCACAGAATCAAATGGTGATGTGTATGAAGAAAGATGGTATTCTTGATTGCTAAAAGTATAACAAGAATTTGAAGTAAAGAAAAGAATAAATACTGGAATTCATGAATTTATGCATAAACGGGCGATCCGTCCCGATTCCGGATCGAACATGCTGCGGAAAACGGCGACGCACGGGAGCAACCGAGATAATAGCTCAAGCAGTGCCGACGGCCGCCGAAGCGTGCGTTCGGACCGGCCGGATTATCACAGACGGATCGCCTCGTTTCATTCGGGCACATCGTTTCTTTTGTCCGCTTCCGGTCGCTGGTTTCTGCAGGCTCCGGGTGTTTCTCCGGTTAGCCTGCGAAAGCACTGCACGAAATGGCTCTGCGAGCAGAATTGGTAGAATGCGGCGATATCGGCGATCGGATCGTTGCTGTGCCGCACAAAATACTCGGCTTCTTCAATCCGTCTTCTGATAATATAGTGATGGATCGTTTCGTTCGTTTCCCTCTTGAATAAACCGGAAAGATAATTTGCGTTGTGATAAACGGATGCGGCGATTTCGTTCAGCGAAATCGGTTCGCTCAGGTGCGCGTCGATATATTCCATTGCCTGGCGGACGATGGAGGAGTGCCGGCTGCCGCGCGCCGTCTGCACGCGCAGTGTAAACCCCGCGATCATCTCCGCCTCAAAACCGGAGAGCTGACCGGTTGTCTGGGACGCTTCGATACGCTGAATGTACGTGTCGCTGAGCGTAAACGCCTCGTCCGGCTTCACACCCCCGGAAATGGCGGCACGCGCCATGAACGTGCAGCTGCAGATCAGGGAATTTTTCAGCGAGCGCACCGGCGTATTTGCCAGCTTGGCGCGCGGCAGGCGGTTGATATCGTTGAGAATGTGCTGGGAACTGAGCGTGTCTCCGTTTGCGATCATGCGGCAGATTTCCAGTTCGATTGCGTATGGCACATGCTGAAATTGACGCGTGCGGTAGTCGAGCGTTTGCAGGTAGTAGCCGTCCTCGATCGGCGAGCCGGTATCGGGCTTGACCTCGGACAGATCGGTCAGCGAACGTTCGCTCTGAAAAAGCGTTTCCAGCAGTTTGCCGGAGTAGAAAAGATGCCTGTCGTCGAGAACGGGACAGGCGGCATAATGCGCCGCGAGCTCTGCCTTGCAGCGAAACGGCAGCAGTCCCGAGCGAATGAGCGGCGCGAGCTGTTCCGGAAGGACCGGATTTTGTAGAACGGGGCCTGCGCGCAGAAGAAAACCATCCTGCGTTGTGAAAAGGAAAAACGATTCATGCGCGGGCGTGCTGAGGTACTGCACGTTTGGATCATCCGGATACGGCACGGGCAGCAAAGAGGAATCGCCCGTTATGCGGGCGGCGCATACGATCGATTCCGGCAGGCTGTAGATCACGCAGTTGCCCGAAATCATCTCCGCGGGGATTCCGGTTGCATAGTGAAACATGCGCAAAAGATGGATTTTCGTTTCGGTATTCACGGTATTTTCACCTCTTCTGATATGCTGAATATTATAATATAAAAGTGAAATAAGTAATAGAACAATTGTATCGACAACCAATATAATGAATCTATCAGCGAGTCGCCCGGACTTTGCATATCAACGGGCTGCATTGAAAAGACACGCACAATTGAACAAGGAGGAAGAGAAAGTTGAAAAAAATTCTTGGTATTACCCTGATGCTGATGATGGTGTTCGCTCTCGTGGCGGGCTGCGCGACTGCGCCGGCCGCAACGGCAACGGCTGCGCCGGAAGTAACCGAAGCTCCCGCCGCAACGGAACAAATGCCGGCAGAGCGCACGGTCATCAAGTTCGCCGCGCAGGCGGACAGCACGCCCGCCACGCAGGCGGTCATTGATGCGTATAACGCATCGCAGGAACTATACACGGTTGAGTGGATCGACATGACAAACGACTCCGGTGCAATGCGTGAACAGATTTTGACCAGCATGCAGGCCGGGTCAAGCGATTACGATGTGCTCTCCATGGATGTCGTCTGGGCGGGCGAATTCGCTGCGGCGGGTTACATCGTCCCCATCGACCAGCTGATGCAGGCGGACGGGCTGAAGATTTCTCAGTTCAACGCCGGTTCCATGACTGCGGGAAATTACAATGCAAAGCAGTATACGCTGCCGTTCTTCCCGGACCTTGGTCTGCTCTACTTCCGTAAGGACATCGTTTCGGCGGACGACGCGGCGAAACTCGTCTCCGGCGATTACACCTACGCCGATCTGCAGGCGATGGCGGAAACCTACATGGGCCAGGGCGGCACGACGGACGGCATCGTCTTCCAGGCGAAGCTGTATGAAGGCCTTGTCTGCAACCTGACCGAGTACACGGCTGGCTGGACGGATGTGGAAGGCGGCCTGACCGCGATGAAGGCGATGGTGGATTCCAAAGCGTCCCCGGTTGACATTCTCAATTACTCCGAAGGCGAAACGCACAACAGCTTTATCAAAGGCGCAAGCGTATTTGCCCGCAACTGGCCGTATCAATGGGGCATGATTGCTTCCGACGGCACCATTTCGCAGGATGTTGTGGATGTTGCTCCGCTGCCCGGCGGCTCTACGGTTGGCGGCTGGCTGCTCGGCATCAACAAGAACTCCGTGAATCAGGAAGGCGCATGGGATTTCATGAAATACGTCGCGACGGACGGGCAAAAAATTATGTCCGTTCAGGGCGGTTACCTGCCCGGCTATAACGCGATGCTTACGGATCCGGACGTCATTGCCGCGAATGCGATGCTCTCGATGACCGGTTTCCAGAATGCCCTCGCAACCACGATCTCCCGTCCGGTTTCGGCGCACTATTCGGAAACCTCGGATGCGATTATGAATGCGGCGCATGCCTATCTCTCCGGCGAGATGGAACTCGCCGCCGCGACTGACGCAATCAACACGGCGTTGGCGAACTAACGCACAAAGGTAAGGCGGCGCTCCACCCGGACCCGGTGCGAGCGCCGCTCTTTCCGTTGAGACTGGAAAGGGAGGCTGTCCATGCGAAAGACAATTACGGCAAAGCAAGCTGCCTTTTTGCTTCCGCTGTTTCTGCTCTTAGCCGTATTCGCGCTTTATCCGATCATCACGTCCGTAATCTATTCGCTGTTCGACTACCGAACGAACGATCAGCAAGTCGCCGGCCTCTACACGAGCGGCAATTTTAACGCGCCTCTGTTTACGGAAGACTGCGGATATATCAACTGGTTTCTGGAGGACGACATCACGCTGGTAAACGAAGCGGATCAAGCCGAACTGCGCGCCGCGATGGCGAAGGCGGATGCGCTTGCCGCGCTGTATTCCGGCGAGAAAGACGTCGTAAAAGTTTCAACGCCGGAGGCGAACCGAATTTCCGCGTCGGTTACGGAGATAAAGACGGCGATTCAGGCGGTGTATGAACGGAATGCGGACGTTACGTTCTACAACGGCTGGGATAAACTGAACACAATTTTCAATGAAATGGACAGCTGCCTGATCGGCAGCAACTTTACCGGACTATCCGCCTACGGCAAACTTTTGAACGACACGCGGTTCTTTCACTCGCTGCGCAGCACGGCTGTCTTCACGGCGATTTCCGTGTCGCTGGAGCTGGTCTTCGGAATGGCTCTCGCGCTGATCATGAACCAGGCGATCAAAGGGATCGGCGGCGTTCGAACGACCGCGCTGATTCCGTGGGCGATCCCGACCGCCGTTTCCGCGCTGATGTGGAGCTATATGTACGACGGCAGCAGCGGGATCGTCGCGAAAATATTCACCGACATCGGGCTGATCGCCTCGCCGGAACTTATGCTCCTTTCGGCTGGCGGCGCAATGAGCGCGGCGATTCTTGCGGACGTCTGGAAAACAACGCCGTATATGGCGCTGCTGCTTTTGGCCGGATTGCAGATTATCGATAAAGTTTTGTATGAAAGCGCCAAGATCGACGGCGCAGGCCCGGTAAAAACGTTCTTTCGAATCACTTTGCCGCTGCTTAAGCCCTCGCTGCTCGTGGCCCTGCTGTTTCGAACGCTGGACGCGTTCCGCGTGTATGACCTCATAGCGGTTTTAACCGGAGGAGCGCAGGGAACCGAGACGCTGTCCATATACGCTTATAAACTCATGATCGCGCAGAATAATTACGGATACGGCGCGGTGGTCGTGCTGGCCATGGCTTTATGCGTCGGCGTGATCGCGTTTGTGTTTGTCAAAGTGCTCGGCGCGGAAATCGTAAAGGACGATTGAGGGGAGGGGAACCAAATGAAAACAAAACGGCTGACAAAAGTTGCTTCCGCGATCCTTATCGCTGCGTTTCTCGCGGTGATGGTGTTTCCGTTCTTCTGGATTCTCATCACATCCTTCAAGCCCTCGAGCGAGATTTTCGGCAAGAGCACGGCGTTTCATATCATCGCCAACAACCCGACTCTCGTGAACTATAAAGCGGTTCTCGAGAAAGGGATCCTGAATTCGGTCAAAAACAGTTTTATTGTCGCCACAATAACAACGATCTATGTCGTCAGCGTCGCGACTCTGAGCGCATATATCCTTGCGCGCGTACGGTTTAAAGGGAAAGGGGTTGTGCTTGCGATCATCCTAAGCGTATCCATGTTTCCGCAAATGGTTGTGGTCGGCCCGATCTTTAATATGTTTTATAAACTGGACATGCTCAACAGCTATTTCGTGACGCTTGCGTATTCCTCCATTACACTGCCGGCGGCGGTGTGGATCATGGTGGCGCATTTTAAACGGATACCGCTTTCCATTGAGGAAGCCGCGAGCATCGACGGCTGCTCGCAGTGGAAAACGCTGTGGAAGGTGATCTTCCCGATTGCGCTGCCGGGCGTTTTTACGAGCGCGATTATGACGTTTATCGCCGCGTGGAACGAATATCTGCTGACGATGACGCTCAACTCGGACAAGCAGTTTCAAACGGTGCCGGTCGCCATCAACGCGCTGCGGACGCAGTTTTCCATTCTGTGGGGTGAAATTACGGCCGCGACGGTCCTGGTTGTGATTCCTACGCTTCTCATCGTTCTGCTGTTCCAAAAGCAGATTGTGTCTGGCATGACGTCCGGCGCAGTGAAAGAATAACATGCGGCGGGGCCGGATATTCGGAGCGAAACGTCGAATTTGCTCCCGATTGGTCCCGGCGCATTCAAGGAGTAAAAAGTTTGGGTGAACGGAATTTTGTAACAAAGGGATACTGCGCGGATACGCAGACGCGCGACGAGACGCTGTTTCACTGCGCAAACGGCTACTTAGGCGTGCGAGGCTGCCTGGAAGAAGGGGCGAAAAACGGGGGAGCTTCCATTCGGGGCACCTATGTCAACGGATTTTGTGAAAACGAAGAAATCTGCTACGGCGAACGCCTTTATGGTTTTCCGCAGACCAAGCAGGTGATCGTGAACCTGCCGGACGCGCAGAGCGTACGCCTGTGGGCCGGCGGCGCGATCCTGCAGGCCTGGGAGCCGGCGGCGGAAGGAATGGTCCGAACGCTGGATTTTGCAAGCGGAACGACCGAACGGACGCTGTTATTTCATACGGGGCAGGGAACGCTGAAAATCGCTGTTACGCGCATGGCGAGTTTTATACAGAAAGAATTGTTCATTCTGCGCTATGCGGTTACTTCCGTCGATTATTCCGGGGAGATAAGGCTGGATTCCCTGCTGAACGGAGATGTAACGAACTTCAGCGATCCGAACGATCCTCGTGTCGCCACGGATGGCAGGACGAAGCTGCTCGTTTCGGAACGGTCGATGCAAAACGGTTGCCTTGGCATGCGGGTATCGACGCTTTCCAGCAAACGAACGCTTGGCTGCGCGGTTCTGCACGATATGGATCGGGTGGAACCCGAGCTGTACGGACAGGGGAATTTACTGGCGGCGAGCTTTCGGCGCGCGCTTTCGCCGGGCGAAACGGCGGTGCTCACGAAGTACTGCGTTTACACCGATGCTTCCGGCGAGCCGGACTTGCTGGACAGCGCCTGCAGGATTGCGAGAAACGCGCGGGAAAAGGGGTTTGATTACTGGGCGCGCGTACAGCGGTCGTATCTGGATCGCTTCTGGGCGCGTTCGCGCGTTAGGATCGACGCGGAAGAACCGACGCAGGGATATCTGGACTTTTGCGAATATGAACTGCTCTGTGCGGCGGGGCAAAACGGGAAAAGCAGCGTCGCGGCAAAGGGGCTCAGCGGAGAAGGCTACGAGGGGCACTATTTCTGGGATTGCGAAACCTATGTGTTCCCTTTCTTCCTTTCAACCGCGCCTGAAATGGCGAAAAATCTGCTGGATTATCGCTATCAGCATCTGGACGCCGCCCGCGCGCACGCGCGGACGCTCGGACATGAGCGCGGGGCGCTGTTTCCCTGGCGGACGATTACGGGATCGGAGTGCTCCGCCTACTATCCGTCCGGCTCGGCGCAGTACCATATCAACGCGGATATCGCGCATGCGTTTTCCCAGTATTGGTACGCTACGCTGGATGAAAGCTATTTACCCGAGATCTGCGAGGTCCTGGTGGAAACCGCGCGGCTGTTCCTCGACGCGGGGCATTGGAAGGACGGCAAATTCCGGATCGACGGCGTAACCGGGCCGGATGAGTATACCTGCATCGTGGATAACAACTACTATACAAACGCCGGTGCCGCGGACACGTTTCTCACGGCGGCGGAGCTTTGCGGCGTGCTGTCGAATTCGGGCGGGTTCGAAACGCTGCAGGAAAAAATCGGCGTAACGCAAGAAGAGCTCGCGGCGTTTTCCGCAGCGGGCGGCGCGATGTACCTGCCGATGGACGAAAAGCTGGGAATCTGCAAACAGGACGACAGCTTTCTGAATAAGAAACGATGGAATCTTTGCGATATTCCGCCGGAAAATTTTCCGTTGCTGATGCATTATCATCCGCTTTTTATCAACCGCTGTCAAATCTGCAAGCAGGCGGATACCGTGCTCGCACATTTTCTTTATCGGGAGGAGTCTCCGCTCGTCATGCGCCGCAGCTATGAGTATTACGAGCAGATTACGACCCATGATTCCAGCCTGTCCGCTTGTGTTTTTTCCATGATGGCGGCGCGGCTTGGCGATTGCGGGAAAGCGATGGCGTATTTCAACGCAACCGGCGGGATCGATTTGAACGATCAAAGCGGCAATACGCGGGACGGTCTCCATATTGCAAATATGGGAGGCGCGTACCTTTCCGTTATCGCCGGGTTCGGCGGGCTGCGCATCAATCGGGAAGGGCTGAGCATCTTTCCGTTGCTGCCGGACAATTGGGATGGCTATTCCTTCTCCGTTGAATTTCGCGGCAGCCGGATGCTTGTTTCGGTCAATCAGAACGGATGTAAGCTGCGATTGCTGGAAGGGGAAGAGATCGAACTGAAAGTGTTCGACCGGGTCGTCAAGGCGGCAAAGATCGAAAAGCAGATCGGCCGGCCGGTTCGCGCGGTAATTTTCGATCTTGACGGCGTAATAACCGATACGGCGCGTTACCACTACAAAGCCTGGAAAAGGATCGCGGACGAGCTTGAAATCCCGTTTGACGAAGAAAAAAACGAACAATTCAAAGGGGTTTCCCGCGCGGAATGCATGCTGCTGCTGCTGAAGATGGGGCAGAGGGAGATGCCATCGCGGGAAATGGAAGAGTGGCTCTGCCGGAAGAACGCATACTATTTGGAAGCGCTCCTGTCGCTATCACCGAGCGACATATTGCCGGGCATTTTGGAGACGATTTCGTATCTGCGCGGGCAGGGTATGCCGATTGCCGTATTTTCCTCCAGCAAAAATACGGCAATCATACTGGAACGGATCGGGCTGAGCAACACGTTTGACGCGATTGTGACCGGGAACGACATTGTCCATTCCAAACCGCATTTCGAAGGGTATCTTCTGACTGCGGAGAAAATAGGAATCGACCCCCGGCTCTGCGTAATGATTGAAGATGCGGCGGCGGGTCTTGCGGGCGCACGGGAACTCTCCATGCGGACGATTGGGATTGGAACGAAGCTGCCCGCCGATGCTGCGGATATGATACGGATGAGTACGCGGGAACTGCCCGAAGCGATCGAGAGGCTGCTGTCAAAGTAACGGCGGCACGTCTGCCGCGGGATCAACACTGTCCAAACTTCGCCGCCGCACAGGCGGCGTTTTTTTTATTGCAAGTCGATCCGGCCGCTTCCTCACGAACACTTTCATATCTCGGCGCTTAGCAGTTCGTGCCGACATTCGCGTTCTGATCAGCGTTGCCGGGAAGCAATCCGAAAGAAACGGGACGACGTTCCGTGCCAGTGAATGTGAGGGAACGTACGGTGAAAAAAGAGGGGAAGAACCGTCATAGCGGGGAGAATCGGGAGCGTAATTTCGTATCAGTTATTGACATATGTCGAAAAGCGCGTATACTGGAACCATAAGTGGCATATGACAATAATAAGCCGAGGTGGATCGATATGCCGGGAAGAGATGGAACGGAACCGGCTGGCGCTGGAACTCGGATCGGAAGAGGGACGGACGCGCGATCCACTGAACGAAACAAAACGAAGCAGAAACGGAGAAGACAGATGAAAATCGCAATACCGATGAATGAACAATCGCTGGATTCGGACGTATGCCCGTCGTTCGGGCGCGCGCCGTTTTTTCTATTCTATAACAGCGTAACGCAAGAGGCGTATTATCTGGACAACACGGCGGTTGCGAGTCAGGGAGGCGCCGGTATCCGCGCCGCGCAGGTGATTGCCGACCATGGCGTAAAGGCGGTGATAGCGCCTCGCTGCGGGGAGAAAGCGGCGGAGGTGCTGGGGAAAGCGGAAGTATTCGTTTACCACGCGATTCCCGGAACCGCGCGTCTTAACCTGGAGGCACACTTGAACAACCAACTTCCGTTGCTGAGCGAGTTTCACGCTGGGTTTCACGGACATGAAGCGAAGTAATCGAACCATCGCCGTACTCAGCGGAAAAGGAGGAACTGGCAAGACGCTTGTGAGCGTGAATCTCGCCGCCGCGGCGGAAAGCGCGGTCTATATCGACTGCGATGTGGAGGAACCGAACGGGCATCTTTTTTTTAAACCGGAAATCACAAGCGAAGAAACGGTGTCCGTGAAGATACCGGTCATCGATTTAAAGCGATGCGATGGATGCAGGAAATGTGTGGATTTCTGCAGATTCAATGCGTTGGCGTTTCTTAAAAACGAACCGGTTCTGTTTCGCGATATTTGTCACTCCTGCGGAGGCTGCGTGCTTTTCTGCCCGCGAAAAGCGATTGGCGAGGAAGAAAAGGACATTGGCGTGATTCAGAGCGGCGTGTCCGGCCGGGTGCGCGTGCATACGGGCCGGATCAACGCCGGGGAGGCGTCCGGCGTGCCGGTCATCAAACGGCTTCTGCAAAAGGGCGAAGAAGAGCAAACACGAACGGTTTTTATCGACTGCCCGCCGGGGAGCGCCTGCAGCGTTATGGAGAGCATCCGGAATGCGGACTATTGCGTGTTGGTCGCCGAGCCGACCGTGTTTGGCGCGCATAACCTGAAGATGGTATGCGATCTGGCCGAAACGTTTCACAAGCCGTATGGCGTCGTACTGAATAAGTGCCTGGAGTTGGAGAATCCGTCGGAAAAATTTTGCATGGAAAACCGAATTCCGATCCTTGGCAGAATTCCGTTTGACAGCAATCTGGGATCGCTCAATTCCAACGCGAGAATCGCTGCGCGGGAGAACGATTGCTATCGTGAAATGTTTTCCGCGTTGCTGGATACCGTCGTTGAGGAGGCAAAGCATGAAACAGCTGCTGATCCTCAGCGGTAAAGGCGGAACGGGAAAGACGACGGTTGCGGGCGCGCTGATCAAGCTCTCGCAAGCGCGCGCGTATGCCGACTGCGACGTGGACGCGCCAAACCTGCATTTGAGTATGACACAGACCGGAAAAGCGGAATGTACGGATTACTTCGGAATGCCGAAGGCGCAAATCGACGCGAAAGAATGCGTTGGCTGCGGGAAATGCGAAGAAAATTGCCGTTTCGGCGCGATCGTAAGCAAAAACGGGTATACCGTCGATCCCTTTTCCTGCGAAGGCTGCGGTGTGTGCGAAGCGATCTGCCCGGTGCATGCCGTTTCCATGCGGCAGATCGCCGCCGGCGAGCAGATGCTGTATCGAAGCGCGCAAACGATTTTTTCTGCGGCGCAGCTTCACATGGGCAGCGGCACATCGGGAAAGCTTGTCACCGAAGTCAAGAGAAAAATGCTGTCGTCGACGTTGCCGGAAACGAAACTTGCGATCATCGACGGATCGCCGGGCATCGGGTGTCCGGTGATCGCGTCGCTCAGCGGCGTGAATATGGTGCTGATCGTCGCCGAACCTTCCCTTTCGGGCGTCAGCGATATGGAACGTATCCTCCGCACGGCCGAAATATTCCATACGCCGGCTTGCGTCTGCGTCAACAAAGCGGACGTCAATTCGGGGCTGACCGAACAGATCGAGCGTATTTGCGAAGAAAAGCAGATTGCGTTCGTAGGAACCATTCCGTATGACCCGCAGGCAGTGGCGGCAATCAACAGCGGCAAAACGATCGTCGAGATCGACTGCCCGTCGGGTCGGGCGGTGCGCGGAATCTACGCGGAAACGATGCGACTGCTCGAAGCATCCGAGGGGGAGATTTGAGCGTGAAACTGACGGTTCTTGCGGAAAATACAAGCGTATCCGGGGAACTGGAACGTGAGCACGGGCTAAGCCTTTATATCGAAACGTCTGAACGACGGATCCTGTTTGATACCGGGGCCGGTTTCGTTTTTCGAAACAATGCGGAGAAACTGGGCGTCGATCTGTCAAAAGTAGATCGATTGGTGATTTCGCACGGGCACCGCGATCATGGAGGCGGGCTGCGAACATTCCTCGCGGTTAACTCGTGCGCGGAAATTTACCTGCATTCGCAAGCATTCGAATCGCATTATTCGAAACGACCGGAAGGGATTGTAAATATCGGGCTCGACCAATCGCTGCTGCCAAACGAGAGATTCCTTTTTTGCAAAGATCAAGTTGCGATCGACGAGAACATGGAAGTTTTCTCACGGGTAAAGTCAAAGCGGCTGTTTCCGTCCTGCAACGCGACACTGCTGATGAAACGCGGCGACGATTTTGTTTTGGATGACTTTGCGCATGAACAGAACCTGATAATTCAGGAGAACGAAAAAACGATTCTGGTTGCGGGATGCGCGCATAGAGGAATTGTGAATATTGTCGATGAATGCAAAGACAGGATCGGGCAATACCCGGATTTTGTCATTGGCGGATTTCACTTGAGCGGGTCGAGAGGAGATCAAAGCGAAGCGCGGGAGATCGTGAACGAGATAGGCGAGTATCTTGCGTCGACACCTTCACGGTATTTTACGTGCCACTGCACCGGCACGGAGAATTTTCAGCAGCTCAGGAGAATCCTTGGGGAGAGGATTCGGTATCTGTCCACCGGGGATCAAATATCGATCTAGATAAAAAAAGAATTCGGAGGAAAGAAAGACCATGAGAATCGCGGTAGCGAGCGAGGGAACACAAGTTACGGAACACTTTGGACATTGCGACAGTTTTCTTCTCTTTGATGCGGAGAACGGTTCCATCCTGCGGCAGGAGAACGTACCGAACCCAGGGCATCGGCCGGGGTTCCTGCCGAACTTTCTGGCGGACCGGGGCGTCAATGTTATCATCAGCGGCGGTATGGGCGGCGGTGCGGTTGAGATATTCAATGAGCGAAACGTTGAAGTCGTCGTCGGCGCAAGCGGCGACGCAAAGGATGCCGTCGAGCGTTATCTGAGGGGCGAGCTGAAGTCGACAGGCTCTGTTTGCCACGAACACCAGCATCATGACGAATGCGGCGAACCGTCCAAATAAGCGAATATTGCCGGGTACTGACAGGGCGCTGAGGTACAGCGGCGCCTTGCCGATTTTGCGGCAAGGCTCCCTGCACGCGCCAGATGTCCGACGCGGAGATCCAGGATGCGTATGAGGAAGAAACCGGTAAGTTGATCGTTGAGACATTCCGAACCTTAGACCCTGCGGCCATCCCCGGCGTATTAATTTACAGTCACGGCCCCTTTACCTGGGGCAAGGACGCCGCAGAAGCGGTGCATAACGCGATCGTGCCCGAAGAGATCGCGTTTATCGGATGGTATACGCTGGCTATGAATCCCGCAAAGACTCGAATGCAGCAGGTGCTCTTGAAGAAGCATTACCTGCGAAAACATGGGGAACCGCCTATTGTGGACAATCCGACCGGCTATAGTTCGTTGGCGCGGGCGGGATTTGGCTGTTTAGCGCCGGGGCGGATGCTTCGCTCAGGCAAAGCGGCGTCACGCCATATTCTTTTTTAAAACACGAAATAAAGTGACTCTGCGAGGAGAAGCCGAGAATTTCGGCAACGGCGCTTTCAGACAGGCGCTGGTGCCGCATCAGTTCAACGGCTTCTTTTAGCTTGCACTTTCTCACGTAGGCCATCGGCGAAAGGCCGACCTGCGAGCAAAACAGATGGCTGACGCGGGAAGGGGAAAGGCCGCTGATGGTCGATAAGTCCTGAAACGAGATGCGATAGTGCAGGTGTTCCTGAATATAGTTCAGACACCGGCGAATTGCGGGAGAAATCGCGTCCGTTTCGTGGCTGTCCCGAACGCGGCGCGCGAGTTCCATGCTCATTTCATAGGTTTCCAGCAGGACGGAATCCGGCTCCGCCATCTGATCGATGCGCTGGATGAATTCGTCGCTTCGGCAATACGCCTCCGATTCCGGCATGCCGCCGTCGATTGCGGCACGTGTGCCGAGGGCCGCGCAGGAAACGGCGAAGTACTGCGCCTGACGGAGCGCGTTGGACGAGAGATTGCCAACAATGTAGCCCGTTTTGCCGTATTCTTCCAGGATCGCCGAAAGCTTTTCCGGCTCGCCCTGGCGAATCCGCTGGAGAACGTCGCGCTCAAACGCATACGGCGTTCGCTCAAACAGCGTTTCGCGCTGTTCGAAGAGAATGTTCGCCTGCTGCTGCGTGGCTTTTTTTACGTGATGAACCAGTTCTTGCGCCGTGTCTTTCATATCCCGTGCCTGCCTTTTTACTAATAGCTAAATCGTGATAAAAAGAGCAAATATTTGATATACGAAGAATCATACCATATCTTATGATAGTTTTACAGTATTCGGTCCGGTCTGCGGGGCCGGCTTTGCCGTGTAACGAAACGTCTGCCGAATCGATTGCAGTTTGGGTTGCTTCTATTGATTTCAATATATAGAAATATATCGAATAAGGAGCGTTCTATGATCAGCAGAACGAAGTATCCGGTTACGAATAAAGAGATCTCGTTTCTATGCGAACAGGCGGGAATTGGCGACATGGAAAGCGCGCAGCCGCTGGGCGCAGGGGAATATAACGCCGTTTATTCGGTTTGCGCGGGCGGCGGAGAATACGTGCTGAAAATCGCGCCGCCGGAAACCGTCCCCGTCATGACGTATGAGCAGGGCATGATGGAAGCCGAGATTTTCTGGTATGGGCAGATGCGCGAGCACTCGAAGATTCGCGTTCCCCGGATCGTCTATTCGGATCTGTCGCGCAAAATTTTTCCCGCGGAGTTCTTCTTTATGGAACGTCTGCCGGGAAAGCAGCTCAACGAGATGGATTTTAGGGAGGCGGAGAAAGCGGCGGCCGACGGAACCACCGCGCGCATGGCCGCCGAGCTGCACCGGATCAAGGGCGAACGATTCGGATACCTGCAAATGGGTCTTCACGACGACTGGTACGAGGCGTTTCGCGCGATGATCGAGAGCCTTGTTGCGGATGGAAAGCGGCAGGGACGCTTATCCCGGCGCGGCGAGAGGCTGCTCAAATACATTGACGACAGGAAAGATATTCTTAAGGCTGCGCCGTGCTGCATGGTCAACTTCGATATCTGGGCGCCGAACATCCTCTGTGAGCGCACGGAAGCGGGAATACAATACGCCTGGATCGATCCGGAGCGGAGTTTCTGGGGAGACGCGATCTGGGACTTCCTCTGTTTGGAGCTGTTTAAGCCGCTTGCGGAGAAGAAAAAAAGCCTCTGCGCCTACAACGAGGCGACCGATCTTCCGGTGCTCGCCACGCGTGAAGTGCAGATTCGGTATGCGTTTGCACAGGCGCACATGGGGTTGATCATGGAGATCGAAAAATACTATCGCTATACGCCCCATCACGCGGGCTGGTGGAGAAATGTTTTTGTATCCGGGTTCTTATTCCGGAATGCGTTTAAAACGCTGAAAAATTTCTAAAATCAGCTATGCGAAATAAAAAGAATTCCGTACAACAGATGGCGGATGCGCCGGTCAAAACGCTGATCCTGCAATATGCGGCGGTCACGCTCTCGGCGCTGCTTCTGAACGCGGTTTATACGCTCACGGACGCGTTGTTCGTCAGCTGGGGCGTTGGCAGCCGCGCCATGGGCGGGGTTTCGGTCGTGTTTCCGTTTGTCATTCTGCAAGGGGCGATCGCTACCGCGCTTGGCGGCGGGGCGGCTTCGATCGTTTCGCGCAAGCTCGGCGAGGGGGATCTGGAGGAAGCCGGGCGTACGACGATCTCCGCAACGGCGGCTTTCTATATGTCCGCACTGTTCCTGTCCCTGATCGGATTTCTGGCGATGGATCCCATTTTGCATCTGATGGGTGTAACAGGGGATCTCTACGCGGACGCGAAAGCGTACTTTACGATTCTTCTTGCGGGCAATGTATTTTCAACCGGCTTTTCGGCTATCATTCGAGCGGAAGGGCGCATGACCTACAGCCTGTTGATCTGGGTGATTCCGATCAGCGTCAACATCGCTCTCGACGCGCTGTTTATTCTGGGGCTTGGCTGGGGCGTGCGTGGGGCCGCGCTGGCGACCGTCGCGTGCCAGTTCGTCAGCTTTTGCATGAGTATCCTGTTCTTTACGCGTTTGTCGTCTCAACACATGCGCGGGCAACGCCCGAACATGCGCCGGATCGGTGAAATCCTGGCGATCGGGCTGCCGTCGCTCGTGCAGATGGGGAGTTTGTCCATCATCTCCATGCTGCTGAACAACCTGCTTGGAAACGTCAGCGGGTCGGCCGGTGTCACCGCATATGCGTACATGAGCAAGGTATTCGCGCTGCTGATCGTTCCGTTTACGGCGATGGCGCAGGCGGTCTCTCCGGTGGTCGGGTTCAATCACGGGGCGGGAAAGCCGGAGCGCGTGCACGAGGCGATCCGCTTTTCCGTTTGGGTCTGTGTTTTGTATTCCCTTGCCGCGGTTGCGATTGCGGAGCTGCTGCCGAAACAAATGCTCCGGCTGATGACGGACGACGCGCAGGCAATTTTAAACGGGACGAACGGATTAAGGATTTTCGCGCTGGCGATTCCGTTTCTGCCGCTGCCGTCGCTGCTGGGCGCGGAATATCAGGCGATGGGCGAAAAGACCAGCGCACTGATCCTCTACGGCGCGAATCTGGTTTTGCTGCTGCCGGCGGCAATGTTGTTCAGCCATATTTTTGGCGAAGATGGCATCTGGTGGTCCTACGTGCTGGCGGCGCTTCTGACCACCTTGCTGGCGTTCATCGTGATGCGCGTGAAAGCGAAGAATAACAAAGCGGCCGGAGGAACAGGCCGCAGCAACTGATTCAGAAAGTCTCCCGAATTCTTCCAAGCCGCGGCCCTTAACACGCTTCTCCGGCTGCGACGCTTCATCCAGCGCAAAAGATCGCCCATTTCGGACGATCTTCTTACATTTATTTCGCTCACAAGACCGGAGACCGAATCGAAAAGAGCGGTTGCTCCATCAAAAAACCACTTGTTTCACGGCCGTGAAGCGCAAAGACCCGGTGCGTTATACCAGAGAAAAGACAGCTGCGCCGTTTCTCAAGCCGGATGGGACTCTTTTTCCAAAATCAGGATGCAAACAGGACTCTCCGTATCGATTACGCGAAGCGGCTCCGACGGTACGGCGTCCGCCGCATTCGCCGCGAATTCGCAGATTGTGTCGCTGCATTCGTTCGCCGCGAGAATATGGCCGCTTTGGCGGTCAACGGTCATGAAACGGGGCTGAGTTCCCCCCGTTGGGAACGTTCCGATCAGCCGCAGGTGCCCGTTCAAAGCGTCAATTTCAAATTTGGAAATAATACTGTAATACCGATCCGTTGTATAAAGAAACTTACCGTCTTGATCCAGATCGATCGCGCTGGACCAGC
This sequence comes from Eubacteriales bacterium, assembly GCA_034933205.1. Classification (GTDB taxonomy): domain Bacteria; phylum Bacillota; class Clostridia; order Christensenellales; family CAG-138; genus UBA7703. Next base: position 33,052 of record JAYFNY010000006.1, on the reverse strand, counting down.
CTTCGTGAATCCATGTTTCCGGCAGCGTCGGAACGATCTGCTTTGGCGTTAGTTTGCCCGTTTCGTCATCGAAACCAAGAAACGTCACGGTAAAATCCCATTCGTTCACACAATAGAGAAACCGGTTATTCGGGTGCAGAACACAGTGGCGCGGTTCGGCGTTTTTTCGGGCGTAGAAAACATCCGCCGGAAGGAGGCTTCCGGCTTCCTGGTCGATCCGGTAGACCGATATTTTACCGGGGCCTTCTTTGAGACCCTGCGCAGGAACGATGGCGAACCGTCCGGTACGATCCAGCACCACCTGATGCGGATGTGAGAAAGTCCCGTTTGCTTCAGAAAGCGTCAGAGTCTCCCGGCATTCGCCGAGGGAACCGTCCTCGTTTCGAGACAGGACGGACAGCGTGCCGGTACGGTGACAGGCAACATAGACCCATCGGCCGGTGGAATCAACGGCGACATGCACGGGATTTGTCCCGTGCGCGGACACGGTGTTGAGAAAGGTAAGCGCCCCGTTCCCCTCAATGGCGTACGCGCTGAGCGTTTCCCCGTCTCCGTGTACGACATACAGGTTTCTGCCGTCGCCGCTGGCGCACAGGAACGAGGGGTTCTCCACGCCGGAAACAAGCTGGGCAAGCCGCCAGTCGCCAGTGCTGTCGATTTGAAACAGCTTGATCCCCTTTCCGCGGGCATTTCGCTGCTTCGTCGTGCGGCAGCCGACATATGCTAGTTTCATAGCGAATCCCTCCAAGAACTTTACTCGAATTCCAATATGAATATATGTATTCTTCGGAGGACTTGCAAGGCGGTTGGCGCGAATCATCCCGAATACGGCGCTACCGTTTTTTCATGTTTTCCATTACGGTTCGTTATGGCTGCTTTGCGGAAATTTTAGCTGAAAGTAATCGTGGCAGAAATCCAGGAACTTCCGAACGCCGGGATTCAGCTCACCGTCGTCGCGATAGACCATATAGTTGTTGCGGCATAGGTATTGGCCGTTACTGTCCTGCAGGTGCGTTTGCTGCAATCCGCCGTCGCTGATCAGGGAACTGTGAAAGAGCAAACCGTAGCCGAGTCCGCTGCGAACCATCTTGATGCAGTTTTCGATGGTTAGAACGTTCATGCCGATGTATGGCGGCACGTCGAAATGCCGCTGCCACCAGTTGTTGATCGCAATTCTGCTGTTGGCGCTCATCCGCGGATCGATTCGGGACAGATACGGCAGCTCCTTGAGATTGACGTTATCCCTGGAAATGAGACTCATATATTCCGGGCAGATCAGATCCTGCCGAAAGACCCAGGGTTGTTCGCCGCACACAAAGCCGACGTCCGCCTGCGCGTTGTATACCATGCGCCCGCATTCCCCGCTTACGGCGTTTTCCAGAGCGAGGGAAATCCCGGGGTGCTCCTTGCGAAACGCGGCAAGTAAATCGGGAAGGACGTAGTAGCACATCGTGTTTGCGCCCACGATATAAACCGTGTTCTGCCTGTCATTGTGGAATCCCTGCAGGACGCGCTTGACGTCTTTGTAATCGTCGATGCACTTTTGCGCATAGGAAACGATATATTCGCCTTCCGGAGTAAACTGGACCCCCTTGATATTACGGTAGACGATGACGGTATCCATATCCTGTTCGATCTGCTGGAGTCGCTTCGTCAGCGCAGGCTGCGAAATAAACAGCTTGCGGGCCGCCTGCGTAATATTCATGCAGTCGTGCAGCGTGCAGAGAAATTCGTAATCGCTTATTTTCAGCATGGGATTTCGCTCCCCTTCCTTTCGCTTATCCATATTATACACCTGACGGCGGCGCTTTTTCAAAAAGCGGCCGCTTTCGGGAGATCCGTTCCCGATACGGAAAATGTTCGGACGGGCGAAAATGAAGTACAATAAAGAAGAAGTGCGCGCCGGGTGTTTTACCGGCGGCGCGCTGCATTCTCCCGGAAAAAAACGGGGGCTGGAACCGTACCGGACGGCGGGTCCATAAGAAAACGTTATGTCCCACTAGAAAAAGCGTGATTTTACATTCTTGCCTGCGATCGATAGGATAGAGATGCAATTCGAGTGGGAAATCGACATAAGTTTCAAAAATCTTCGAAACGAGGGGAATTTGACCATGGGAAAAATCAAGAGGAAGACAATTGCCTGGCTGCTTGCGGCGATGCTGCTGACCGTTTCGGCGGTTGCCTGCACGGCGCAGACGACAGCGCAGACAGCGACAACGGCGGGAAATACCGAACCTGCGGCCACCGAAACGGCAGCCGAAGCGACGGCGGAACCTGCGGCGCTTACGGCACTCCCTGCGGACAAGCTGAACTACATCGTCGCGGCGGCGGCCGGCGGCGGCCTGGACATCGTGTCCCGGTGTTTCTCCGATCAGTGGTCCAAAGCGATCGGCGCGGCGTTTGAATACACCTACGAGGATGCTGGCAGCTCTTACGCAATGGGACTCAACGATCTTAACGACGACGGGGACGACGAGTATTCCGTAATGTGCGGACTGGCGGAATCGCTCCCGGCGATGTTCGCTTACCAGGACAGCGCCTACACGATGGACGACATTGCATGGATCGGCAACGTATACAGCGACGCGAACTGCGTGATGGTACGCATTGACGACGACCGCTTCAACTCCATGGAGGACCTGATTCAGTATGCCCGCACGACCGAACAGCCTCTGACAATTTCGACGCCGCAGGCGCTGACGCCCGCGAACATGACGGCAAGCATCTTTGTGAAAAACGCCGGTCTGAACGCGAATATCGTTGTGTACGAAGGCGGTTCTCCCGCCCGCAAGGACTTAATCGGCGGCCAGGTCGATATTTCGATCGGCGGAATTACGACGGCGATGAGCATCAAGGATCAGGTGAAGGTCATCGGTATTTTCGGAAGCACGAACCCGGTTACCGATATCTGGCCGAATGCGCAGACAATCGACCAGTTCGCAACGGATTTCACGATGCCGGACATGACCGTGCACTGCTCCGTTTGGACCAGCGCGAAACTTCGCGACGAACATCCGGACGTTTACCAGCTGCTGGTGGATTCCTTCCAAGCGGCGATGACCGACAGCGAAACGGCTGTGAAGTTTGACGAAACGTCCCAGACTCCGTTTATCAGCTACATGGGACCGGAGGATCTGGGCAGCGCGCTGGATACGTTCAGCACCGTGCTTACGGATTACGATTCCCTGCTGAATCCGAAGAACGGCTGAGAAACTTCGAAAGAAAGCACTGAATTTTGAGTAAGGCAATGTGGAAGGTCAAAAGCGATTGCCTTCCACATTGGTTTTTTCAGAAGGATTCCGCTACCTTACCATAAGGAGTTCTAAATGAAAAAAAAGAAAATCAACTGGGGCGAGTATCTGTTTCTGGCCGTGATCCTTGGATATCTCGTGTACTACCTGATCGATATTTACGGGTCCGCGTTTCGCGCCGTATTCTGGCCGTACTGTTTGATGGGGGTCACCGTCTTGCTGGCGCTGGCCGTGGCAATTCGCACGTATCGCAAAGCGCCGGCGGCGGATGCCGCGGAAGGGGCCGAAGAGCCCGAGCAAAAGCTGACAATCCGGGAGCGCGTGAAGAAGGCCCTTCCCATTGTCTGGATCGTGATCGCGTTTGCGGCGTATGCGCTGCTGCTCAAGCAGCTTGGATTCGTTGTAAGCACACTGGGGCTGACCCTGTGGCTTAGCTGGTATTTAAGCGGCAAGCACCTGAAAACGGCCCTGCTGGTTTCCATATGCCTTACGGGATCGTTGTATCTGGTGTTTCACGTTGCTTTGGGGATGAAGCTGCCGGTCGGAAAAGTGTTCGATCTTCTGGAGAAAATGCTATGAGTAATTTTATTTTAGGCCTGCAAAGCCTTCTGGACTGGCATATTATTCTGTATATTCTGATCGGCGCGGTGGTCGGGCTGTTCGTCGGCGCGGTTCCGGGACTGAACGACACCAACATATTGACGCTGTTTCTGTCGTTTGCCATTTTTATGGAGCCGTTTCCTGCGATCATTCTGATGACGTCGGTCTTCATTGCCTGCCAGACCGCGGGGGCTATCCCCGCGATCCTGATTAATATTCCGGGCACGCCGTCCACGGCGGCGACTACTTTGGAGGGATACGAACTGACCAAGCGAGGGATGGCGGGGCAGGCGCTTGGGTGCTCGTTCGCTTCTTCGATGTCCGGTTCGATCCTTGGCGGTGTGATGGCGCTGCTTTTCGCCCCGATCCTTGGCAAGTATGCGCTGAGCTTCGGTCCGCCGGAGATGTTTATGCTTGCGCTGTTCGGCATGACGGCGGTTGCGTCGCTGACGGGGAGTTCGATTACGAAAGGGCTTCTTTCGGCTGTTCTTGGCTTGCTGGTCGGGACGATCGGAACGGATTTCTTTGTCGGCGTAACGCGTTCGACGTTCGGCATATTGGAGCTTTGCGGTGGCATTCCGCAGGTTCCGCTGCTGCTCGGGCTGTTCGGGGTGAGCGAGCTATACTCGCTGATCGGCAAAAAGTCCATCGTATCCGCCGAGCATCAGGTTTCGCAGACGGATACGGCGAGCCAGTGGGAGGGATTCAAAGCCGCGTTCCGGTATCGATCCACAATGCTGCTTTCCACAATCATTGGCTTCGTTATCGGCGTGATTCCCGGAACAGGTGCCACGATTGCTTCGTTTACGAGCTATGGAATCGCGCGGTCGAAGTCCAAGGAGGCCGCCGAATTTGGCAAAGGGTGTTATGAGGGGTTGGTTGCGACAGACACGGCCAACAACGCAAGCGTGCCGGGATCGATCGTGCCGGCGCTGACCCTGGGCATTCCGGGCAGCGGCACGACCGTGCTGTTCATCAGCGTTTTCATGATGCATGGGCTGACGCCGGGGCCTTCGTTTTTCAGTAACTTCGGCGCCGAGGCAAACGCCATCTTCCTTACGGTTATTCTCGTCGGTATTCTTGCGACGCTGGCCGGTATGATGGCCACAAAATACATGGCGAAGATCGTTTCTTTGCCCATCTCGGTGCTCGGGCCGGTGATCGCCGCGTTTTGCCTGCTGGGCGCGTATATCTGCCGTGGTAAGGTGAACGATATCTACATTATGCTGGCGTTCTCCATTCTGGCGTTTTTCCTGAAGAAATTTCATTATTCGCTGCCGGCATTTCTGCTTGGCGATATTCTGGGTTCGCTGATCGAGCCGAATTTCTTTCGCTCGCTTGCGATTTCCAACAACGATTACACCGTCTTTTTTACAAGACCGATCTGCATCGTACTGTGGGCGCTGATCGTTCTGACGCTGGTAGGACCGGCGGCCATGAGCCGCAGGAACCGCAGGAAAGCAAAACGGCAGTCGGCCGAGTGACGGCGAGCCCCAGAGAAACAGTTAGTTGAGGAAAGGAACTTACCCATGATTCTAGTAGAACAGAACCCGATGCTTGAAAAAATGAAGCGGGGGGAACCGGTGCTCGGCTGCCAGGTGCGGAGCCGTTCGACGCTGATTGCGGAAATGATCGCTTACGGCGGTCTTGACTATGTATTCATCGAAGGCGAACACTTCGTGCACAATGTGGAAACGGCGGAGAACCTGATCCGTGCGGTGCAGGCGGCGGACGTCGTACCCATTGTGCGGATTCCAAGCCATGAGGACGGTTTGATCCTGCAGATGCTGGAAGCCGGCGCAATGGGGATCATTTTCCCGCATATCGATACGAAAGAGGACGCGCTTCACGCCGTTCGCGAGGTGAAGTTCGCCCCGCTTGGGAACCGCGGTTTCGGGGACAGCGCGCGCGCTTCCAAATTCGGGTTCATCCCGACCGACCAGTACCTGAAGATGGTCAACGAAAACGTTATGGCGATCGGCATGATCGAAAGTCTGGAAGGAATCCGGAATATCGATGAAATACTGGATGCCGGGCTGGACGTGATCCGTATCGGCGCGAAAGACCTTTCTCTTGATATGGGATTTGGCGGCGTTGTAACCCCGGAGGTTCGCGAGAAGGTGGTGTACATCTGCAAAAAGGTTCGCGATTCCAAGGTGATTCTCGGAGACGCCGGCATGGGCGGGCTGGCGAGCCAGAGCGACTTCAACGAAGTATGCGATCTGGGTTGCCATATGTTTACGCTCGGGTCCGATATGGCGCTGATCAAGCAGCAGGTTGTGAAGAAGGTGGCGGAATTCTCCGATAAGAAGGAATGCTTCTTCAGCGACAGGCAGGGCTGGGTCGCCGAAAAGGCCCGATAACGTGAAAAAAAGCAGGTGATGATACATGGCTTACAAGATACTGGTTACGGAATCCATGGCGGAGGACGGCCCGGATTGGCTGCGCGCCAACGGTTATGAAGTAAAATATGGCAGAGGGATTGAGCCCCAAACACTGATCGAAGACCTGCAGGACTGCGACGGCGTGATTCCGCGCCTTGCGGTGATGAGCGATGAGGTGATCTCCGCTTGCCCCCGGCTGAAAGTAATTGCGCGGCATGGAGCGGGCGTGGACACGGTGGATCTAGAAAGCTGCAAGCGCCACGGGATTCGCGTTGTCAACACGCGCGGCAGCAACAGCGTCGCCGTCGCCGAGCATGCGATGATGCTGATCCTTTCCTGCGCCAAAACACTGCGATCGCTCGAAACGCTCTATCGGGCCGGCGAGTTCAAGAAGGCAAGGAAGAACACGAAAAGCGTGGAGATCAGCGAGAAAACGCTTGGACTGCTCGGCTACGGCCATATCGGGGAAAACATCGCGCGCATGGCGCACGACGGATTCCACATGCATGTGCTGGCCTATGATCCCTATGCGAAAAAGGAAAGCCTGCCCGACTGGCTGGAATTGACCGCGGATCGCGACGAGGTGTTTCGGAAGGCGGATTTTATCAGCGTGCATATGGCTGCGACCGCGGAAACGAAAGGAAGCATCGGAAAGCGGGAATTTTCGCTGATGAAGCCGACCGCATATTTCGTCAATACGGCGCGCGGGAATCTGGTTGACGAAAAAGATCTGGTTGAAGCGCTGCAGGGAAACGTTATCGCCGGCGCCGGGCTGGACGCGACCGAGCCGGAACCGGAAGATCCGCAAAGCCCGCTGTTCCAGATGGACAACGTGATTCTTACGCCGCATTGCGGCGGCAGCACGCTGGAGTCCAAGAAACGTTCGTCTTTGGGCGCGGCTATGGGTTGCGACGAGATCTTAACAGGAAAACAGCCGACAAGCCTCGTGCTGTAAAGCGAATCGGGAGACGTTTTGGACAAGCTGATGGCACCGTATCATGCGGTGCCATTTTTGTTGTGATAATATATTTTTACAGAAAGTAAAAAATACTTGACATCATGTAAGGAATACTATATCTTACGTTATGTAAAGAATACATTACATCAAAGGAGCGAAGATTATGTCTTATCCGGAAAAGAAATCGATTGTTACGATTGTATCCGAAGTGCTGTTGCTCGTTGCCTACTGTATGTATGCCTTCGGTAAGGCTGGAATGGCGAATCTCGACAACATTCGATTCTGGGCGGTTACCATGTTGATTTTTATCGGCATCGGCGTAGCGTCAATGATTGTCATCCAGATCGTATTTCACATCGCTTTGTCGGTCGCAATGGCGGTTCGCAAAAAGTGCGGCGACGAAAACGTCGACGGCCGCTCGATCGAGCGCGCGATGGACAGCGACATGGTGGAGGACGAGATGGGGAAAATCATCGAATTGAAAGCGAGCAAGTTCGGATATTCGTTTGTGAGCGTCGGAATCGTTGCGGGAATCGTATCCGTCGCGCTGGGGGCCGCTCCGTTTGTGATGATGAATATCGTGTTTCTATCCTGCATCGCTGGCAGTCTTGCGGAAGGAGTGGTTCAGGTTCGATATTACCGCAGAGGCGTCTGATACGGTGAAATGCGTTCGAGTTGAAAGAATCTATTGAAAAAGAGGCGAAAACGATGCCGGACAAACTGGATATTACCAATAACATCAGAAAACTGCGTTTTTTCGCAAATGAAATGACGCAGCAGGAACTCGCGGAGCGGACGGGCGTTTCACGGCAGACCATCATCGCGGTAGAGGCGGGTAAGTATACGCCCTCGCTGGACCTTGCCTTTCGAATCGCGGAGGCGTTCCATGTATCGATTACAGACGTATTTATTTATGAAAGAAAGGAAGAACAACCATGAGAAAAGAACAACCATGAAAAAAATCATCAGAAAAAAGCGATCAGAAAAAAAGCGATCAGAAAACAATCATGAGTAAAAGCAATTATCAAAAAATCAACCATGAAAACGGGAAATGCGGCGGTTTTCGCCGCAGAATCCCCCGGCTTATTTTTTTTGACCAAAATTGGCAGAAAAACGCTCCTGCTTACCCGGCAAACTGATTTATGGACGAGGCGGATCGATCCGCGATACCGGCACGATTAAAAAAAGAATGAAAGGAATTTGATTAACAATGAACCCTACGAAAAAAAACGCCCGGATCGCGGGCCTGATGTTCCTGATAATGGTGATCTCCGGTCTCTTTGCGGAGCTGTTTTTCCGGCAGAAAGTGCTGACCGCGGACGCGGCGACTACGGCGGTAAATCTGCTGGCAAATCGCTTCCTTGCGCGCGCAGGAATCGTCAGCGATATCGTCATGGCGCTGAGTTACCTCCTGACGGCGGTCGCTTTGTATCGTCTGCTTCGCTCAGTCGACGAAAGCCTTGCCAGGCGGATGGTGTTATTTGCCGCAATGGGCAGCGCGATTCTCTTTACGAGTTTTATCGGCGAGTATATGCCGCTCCTGCTTACCGGCGCACAGAACAGCGCGTTCACGGCTCAGCAGCTCAACGATCTGGCGTTTTTCAGCTTTACCGCTTATGAAACCGGCTATAGGATCGGTCAGGTGTTCTTTGCACTGTGGGTGCTTCCGCTGGGATTGCTGATCTGCCGCTCGAAGTTCATCCCAAAGGTTTTTGGCGTACTTTTCCTCGTGGAAGCGATTTGCGGCCTGCTTTCGGTTGTCGTGTATTTCCTGCTGGGTGACGCAGCGACCGCAGATCTGTTGCTGATCCCGGGTACCGTAGCGGAGTTCGCCCTGCTGTTCTGGCTTCTTATCCGCGGGGTCAATGAAAAGAAGATTCCGCAAACCGCACCATCCCGGGAATAGTGAGCCGCTATTTTGCCGGAGAATGGAATGTTGCCGATTGCATTGTAAATAGGGGGCTATTCCTGTTATAACTAGATCATCACAGGTACAGTGAAAAAGCGGGCGGCAGGAATGAACGCCCGCCAATTTGGCAGGAGCCGGGGATCGCAGCCGAATCCGTGTTGTCGGGGGATCTCTGCTTTTTTTCGACGGATGCTGTGGGCGATCCATCGCCATTGAGAAACAGAACGAGTTCAGCAGATAAAGGAACGGTAAAATGAAACGCATTTTTCTAGTCGAGGACGATCGGAGTTTAATCAACGGCCTGTCCTTTGCCATCCAGAAGCAGGGATATGCTTTGGATATTGCCCGGACCGTACAGGAAGCCGACATCGGCTGGGCGGACGGGAAATACGATCTGGTGATTCTGGACGTCGCTCTCCCCGACGGGTCCGGCTTTGATCTCTGTAAAAGGATCCGGCAGACCTCAAAAGTACCCATTCTGTTTCTCACGGCGGCCGACGAGGAAACCGACATCATTATGGGCCTTGATCTTGGCGGCGACGATTACGTTACGAAACCGTTCAAATTGGCTGTGTTTTTATCCAGAATAAACGCGCTTCTGCGCAGGAGCGATCATTTTTCTTCGAAAGATATCGAACTGTGCTCCAACCGCATTCGGATTCAATTGCTGGAAGGAGCGGCCTACAAGGACGACGAACCGCTTGAATTAACGGCGAGCGAATACCGTCTGCTGCGCCTTTTTCTGGAGAATCCGGACAGGGTGCTTTCCCCGGAACAGATTTTAAGCCAACTATGGGATTGCAGCGAGAACTATGTGGACAGCAATACGCTCACGGTGTATATCCGAAGGCTGCGCAAAAAAATCGAAGACGACCCGGGCGACCCGAAAAGAATCATCACCGTCCGACGGATGGGGTATAAGTGGAATTCGGCGAATTGAGGTGGAAGATGAGAATACTGGCAAACAAAAAAATCAGGTCTCTCTTTTTCAGAATCCTGCTGTGCTTACTTGTGTTCGCGGTTATTTCTGTCGTTCTTTTGATTACAGCGACTCAAAACGCGGCGATTCTCATTTTTTTCGGTTCTCTCGGCATGGGCGGTGCGATCCTGATTATCTGCTGCGGGTATTTTAGGGAGCAGCACGCGGTCATGGAAGCCGCCGCCGAACAGATTACGGATTATATTGCCGGCAATCCGGACGCTCGTATCGAGTGCGACGACGAAGGCGAGCTATACAGACTGTTTCATGAAGTAAATTCTCTGGTCTCCATTTTGAACGCCCATGCGGAAAACGAATGGAGGGCGAAGGAATCCCTGAAGAATACCATAGCGGATATATCGCATCAGCTCAAAACGCCGCTTGCGGCGCTGAACATTTATAACGGAATTTTACAGGGAGAAGCGGAGAATTCACCGACCATTCAGGAGTTTGCAAACCTTTCGGAACAGGAGCTGGAAAGAATCGAAACACTCGTTCAGAACCTTTTAAAAATCGCAAAGCTCGACGCCGGAGCGATCGTGATCGAAAAAGCCGAAGAGGACGTTTCCGAAATGATGGAAACCATCGAAAGGCATTTTGCGGTTCGCGCCGCGCAAGAGGAAAAGACGATGGCGTTATCCGGCGAAGAAGGGATTTACCTGTCGTGCGATCGCAACTGGCTGATGGAAGCGGTCAGCAATATTGTCAAAAACGCTTTTGACCATACCGGAAAAGGGGATGCGATCCGGATTCAGTGGGCACGGTTTGCATCCGTCGTTCAAATCGTTATTCAGGACAACGGCAGCGGAATCCACCCTGAGGATCTGCATTACATCTTTAAAAGGTTTTATCGAAGCCGCTTTTCGAAAGACACGCAGGGCGTTGGGCTCGGCTTGCCGCTTGCGAAAGCGATTGTCGAAGCGCACGGCGGAACAATCGCGGTTGACAGCGAACTCGGTGCCGGCACTACGTTTACGATCAACCTTTTGATTCCTTCATAATTGTAGGAAGAATGTCATATGACGGTAGGAGTAGCGTGATAACCTCTCGCTATTCCGATAGAAAAGGTGGACATTCTATGAATTTACTGGAAGTAAAATCGATTTCCAAGACCTATGGCGGTGGGGAAGCTGCCGTGCATGCGCTCAAAGACGTCAGTTTTTCCGTTCCCAAAGGTGAATTTGTCGCAGTCGTCGGAGAATCCGGCTCCGGTAAAAGCACGCTTTTGAATATGATCGGCGCGCTGGACAACCCCACTTCCGGGAAAGTGTTTATCGACGGGAAAGACGTTTTCGCTATGAAAGGCGACAACCTGACGATTTTCCGCCGCAGAAATATCGGGTTTATCTTTCAGAGTTTCAATCTGATTCCCGAACTGACGGTCGAGCAGAATATGATATTCCCCGTACTGCTCGACTACCAAAAACCCAACAGGAAATATTTGGAAGAATTGCTCGGGGTGCTTCATTTGAAGGAACGCCGGAGTCATTTGCCCGGCCAGTTGTCCGGCGGACAACAGCAGCGCGCAGCGATCGGGCGCGCGCTGATTACGCGGCCCGCGCTGATCCTTGCCGACGAACCGACCGGAAATCTGGATACGCAAAACAGCAGCGAAGTGGTTGCGCTCTTAAAGGAAGCCGCGAGAAAATACGAGCAAACCATCGTAATGATTACGCATAACCGAAGCATTGCGCAGACCGCGGACCGAATCCTGCAAGTTTCCGACGGTGTATTGACGGATTTCGGAAGGTGCCGCGAATGAAAAGCTACATCGATTTGATTCCGATTTCCGCGAAAGTGCATAGGCGGCAAAACCGCATGACGATCCTTTGCATCGTTTTTGCCGTGTTTCTGGTAACGGCGGTTTTTTCCATGGCGGATATGAGTGTCAGGATGGAGACGGCAAGACTGACGGCAAAGCACGGCAGTCAGGCGCTTCAGAATCTTCTCGGAAGCGCAGCTGCGCAGAACTATTTTCTTCTTGCCGCGGCCCTGTTTGTGATGATCCTGATTGCGGGCGTATTGATGATTTCAAGCAGTATAAACAGCAATGTTGCGCAGAGAACCAAGTTTTTCGGCATGATGCGCTGCATTGGCATGAGCCGGCGGCAGATCATCCGTTTCGTACGGCTGGAAGCGCTGAACTGGTGCAAAACGGCTATTCCGATAGGCGTTGCACTTGGGATCGTGATCACATGGATCCTGTGCGCTCTGCTTCGCTTCCTTGTCGGGGAAGAATTCTCCAACATCCCGTTGTTCGGAATCAGTCTGGCCGGGATTGTCAGCGGAATCCTGGTGGGGGTGATTACGGTTCTGATTGCCGCCAGCGCTCCCGCAAAACGGGCCGCCAAAGTATCGCCGGTGACGGCGGTATCGGGCAATGCCGAAAACACGAATCCGGCGAACCATGCGCTGCATAACCGGCTTTTCAAGATCGAAACCGCGCTTGGGGTGCATCATGCCGTATCCGGCAGAAAGAACTTGATTCTTATGACCGGTTCTTTCGCGCTCAGCATTATCCTCTTTTTGAGCTTTTCCGTTGTGATAGAGTTTGTCGGCCATATTATGCCGCAGTCTTCGAATGATCCCGACATCAGCATTACCAGCGGCGACGGTTTGAATTCCATCGACAGCGCGTTGCTGGGTAAGCTCGAAGGAATGGCCGGCGTAAAGCAGGCGTTTGCCCGCAGAAGCCTTCTGGATATTCCGGCGGACGCAGGGAAAAAGAATTCCCGGTCTGAAACGATTGACCTGATTTCCTATGGTAACTTTGACTTGGACTGCCTTGCAAAAGATAAATTACTGAAAAAAGGCAGCGATATTGCGAAAGTATACGGGGACAGCAAGTATGTACTTGCAATTTGCGGCAAAAACGATCCTTTGGAGGCAGGGGACGTCCTACAGGTAGCCGGCCAGGAGCTGACAATCGCGGGGACGCTCAAATACAACTTTTTTAGCAGCGATGGCAGCTTGGACGAAAAAATAACGCTCATTACCTCCGACGAAACGTTTACCCGGTTGACCGGTATTTCGGATTATTCTCTCGTATTGATCCAAACGGCAAAAGACGCAACGGACGAAAATATGGCCGACATTCGTAACGCGGCAGGCGAAAACGGTAGGTTTTCCGATCTGCGAGACCAGCGCACGAGCAATACCTACCTCGCGTTTGTGTTTTTTGCATATGCGTTTTTAGCTATTATTACTTTGGTCACTGTATTGAATATTATGAACAGCATTTCCATGAGTGTATCCGCAAAGATAAAGCAGTACGGAGCCATGCGCGCGGTTGGAATGGAAGAGCGCCAGATAACAAAAATGATCGCGGCCGAGGCGTTTACCTACGCCGGGATCGGTTGTATTGTCGGCTGCGCAGCTGGCCTGCTGATCAGCAAACTGCTGTATGAGGGTCTTATCACGGCGCATTATCCTTACGCAACCTGGAGCGTTCCTGTTGTTCCTCTCGTGATAATTCTCCTGTTTGTTGTTGCCGCTGCGATTGCCGCGGTCGTTGCGCCGGCAAAACGAATTCGGAAGATGGCTGTTACCGATACCATCAACGAATTATAAGGCACTGCTTCAAAGAAAAGAAAAGGTTAAACCAAGAGGAACGGGGTAAGGGCTGCGGCCCTTACCCCGTTTTATCGATTGGCGATGAGGCAAGATGAAAAAGGGAGTGGGGGATATCCGGGAAAACGATGCGATACCGGATAAGGACAATCCAAGAGGAGCACCGGTCAGCCAGGCAGACATCGGACGTTGACGTATGGGCAGGTTCGATACTACAATCAAAGAAAGCGATCGTGAAATGAAAAAAACGCTCGTTTGATTCTTCAGAAAGCGATCGTGAAATAATACCCGTTCAATTGTTTGGGAAGCGATCGTGAAATAAAAAACACTCGTTTGATTCTTCAGAAAACGATCGTGAAATAGAAAAACGCTCGTTTGATTCTTCAGAAAACGATCGTGAAATAATACCCGTTCAATTGTTTGGAAAGCGATCGTGAAATAAAAAATAGCACTCGTTCAATCATTTTGAAAGGAAGCGTCCAAATGGAATATTCGGAGCACGAAGGAAAGCAGGCGCAACATGAATGAGATCGACCACCTTTGGATCGTTATCTGCGCGTGTTTCGTTTTTTTCATGCAGGCCGGGTTCATCTGCTATGAAGTCGGTTTTGTTCGCCCGAAGAACGTCGTCAGTGTCGCCATCGAAAACATCATCGCGTTTGTGATTGCAACGCTTGCTTTCTGCCTTGTCGGGTTTGCGTTTATGTTTGGCCAAACGCAGGGTGGGCTGATCGGCGGAAGCAACTGGCTGCTGCAGAACCTGAAGGGCGATTACGACTATATTTTTGTGTTGTACGAGCTCATGTTCGCCGGAACCGCCGTTACGATATTCGCCGGCAGCATGTCCGAACGTACGAAGCTCAAGGCGCTGGTGATCGCAGCAATCGTCATGGGAGCCGTTATTTATCCGGTCTTCGGACACTGGGTTTGGGGCGGTAACTATATGGCGCAGCATACGTTTCTCGACAGCCTGGGGTTCATGGACTATGCGGGCGCAACCGTGGTGCACTCGACCGCAGGTTGGGTGGCGCTGGCGGGCACCATCGTGCTCGGTCCGCGCAAAGGCCGCTGGGATGAAAACGGAAAGCCGAGGCGCATGGGGCGCTCCAATATTCCGTTTGCCGCGCTGGGAACATTTATCCTCTGGTTCAGCTGGTTCGGCTTCAACGGCGGGAACCTGTTTGAGTTCAACGACAAGGTTGGGCCAATCCTGCTCAACACGAATATTGCCGCGGCAACCGGCGTTGTCGGGGCAACGATCGCGACCCGCTTTCTTGCGCGCGATCAAAGCTTTATGGAGGCGGTGTTCAACGGCGCGCTGGGCGGGCTCGTCGCCATTACCGCAAGCTCCGATCTTTTAGTGTTGTGGCAGGCGGCGCTCGTTGGTCTGATCGCAGGCGGCGCGACGGTGCTTGGCAGTCTGCTGCTGCTGAAACTGAAGATAGACGACGCGGTGAATGCCATTCCGATCCACGGCATTGGCGGCGCCTGCGGGGCGATCCTTTGCGCGGTATTCGCCGCCCCGGATAAGCTGCTGCTGCCAACGCGCTTCGGGCAGATATTGGTGCAACTGTTTGGCGTGGGCGTAAATTTCGTTTGGGCGTTCGGAATTGGTCTTGTTATGTTTCTTGTGATTGACAAGACGATCGGTCTGCGCGTTTCCGATGAGGAGGAGGAAAAGGGCCTCAACATTGTGGAGTTTTCGGATATCTCCACATGGCTGGAGCATCTGAAGGAGGAACATTACGAGCAGCTCACGCAGGACCTCTGCAGCACCATCCGGAAGCAGAACACCGACCTGCAGCGGCAGCGCGACCTGCTTGTTGCCACACAGGAGCGGGAACGGCAGAAAATTGCGCGGGATCTGCACGACGGCGTTGGACAGTCGCTTGTAGCGCTCAAGATCAACCTCGGCTTGCTTCCGCTTCAGCCGACGGACGACGCGCGGAAAATCCACGCGGGCAAGACGATCAAAATGGTGGATGAGGCGATCGCGGAAATCCGGAACGTGATCGGCAATCTCGAACCCAGCGCGATTAAAAAAGACGGTCTTTCCGCCAGCATCCGGAGCCTGTGCGAAAAACTCGAAAAGATCAGCGGGATTCGTTTCCAATGCACGATTACGGATGCAATGCCGGCATGGAATGAAACCGAGGAGCTGAATCTCTACCGAATTGTGCAGGAGTGCCTGACAAACATTATCAAACACTCCGGCGCGACGGAAGCGGACATCAATATGCTCGTGCTCAACGCGAACCGCTTCCTGATCAGTGTGATCGACAACGGCAGGGGATTCAATCTGCAGACGGTGGATTCCGGTTTCGGACTGACTTCAATTCGGGAGCGCAGCGCCATTCTCAACGCGAAAATCGCGATCGACAGCGTGGAGGGCGGCGGCACAAGAGTGATACTGGAGGTGCCGTATGAACAGAATTAGGGTGTTTCTGGCGGACGATCACAAGATCCTGCGCGAGTCGCTGGTGATTCTGCTGTCGCAAAAAGAGAATATCGAGGTGGTCGGCGCGGCGGGCGACGGGTTGGAGGCATACCGGAAAATATTGGAACTCAA
This sequence comes from Eubacteriales bacterium, assembly GCA_034933205.1. Lineage (GTDB taxonomy): Bacteria > Bacillota > Clostridia > Christensenellales > CAG-138 > UBA7703. Next base: position 16,832 of record JAYFNY010000006.1, on the reverse strand, counting down.
ACCGGATATCGCCGTGCTCGATATTTCGATTCCGCATCTGAACGGCCTCGATCTGGCGGAGAAACTCAAAGTGGAGATGCCGGAGGTGAAGATCGTGATCCTCACGATGCATAAGTCCGGCGAATTCGTCAGCAAGGCGCTTTGCGCCGGCGTGCGCGGCTATGTGCTGAAGGATAACGCGCTGGAGGAACTGATCGAGTGCATCGAACTCGTTTACGAGCAAAAGATTTATCTGTCGCAGGATATCACGGGAATTGTTGTCGACGGCTTTGTGAGTAAAAACCGCGAGAGCGCCGAGATGGGGGAGAATGCCATCTCTCCGCGTGAAAAGGAGATCCTCCAGTTGCTTGCGGAAGGGGAGTCCAATAAGGAGATCTCCGATTTGCTGAATCTGAGCATCAAAACGGTGGAAACACATCGTTCCAACATCATGCGAAAGCTTGGTTTTCACAATATTACGGACCTTGTACTCTACGCGGTGCGGAATCACCTGATCGAACTGTAGGGTACAGAGGAACCGCGGGCACTTTACAGGATTTCACCGCGAAAATTCAGATTTCGCCGGATATGGCGGATTCGGTAATTTCGATAAAATGTCTCCATACGATCGATTTTGGAGGCATTTCTTTTTATGATCAATTCCGGAGATACCGCGTTTGTACTGATTTGCGCCGCGATGGTGTGCTTCATGACGCCCGGCCTTGCTTTTTTCTATGGCGGGCTCGTGCGCAGGAAAAACATGCTGACCATCCTGATGCAGAGTTTCATCGCGATGGGCGTTGTCGCGCTGATTTGGTTTGTGTGTGGATTCAGCCTTGCGTTCGGGGCGGACGTCAACGGCGTGATCGGCAATCTGCAATATGCGTTCCTCGGCGGCGTCGGTATGGAGCCGAACGCGGCTTATGCGGGAACCATTCCGTTTGCGGCGTTCTTTCTGTTTCAACTCATGTTCGCGGTCATTACGCCGGCTTTGATCACCGGCGCGTTTGCAGACCGTATGCCGTTTAAAAGCTACCTGATCTTCCTTTCGCTCTGGTCGCTGCTCGTTTATGTGCCGAGCGCACACTGGGTTTGGGGCGGTGGATTTTTGCAGAAGATGGGGGTCGCCGACTTTGCGGGCGGTATCGCGATTCACACCAGCGCGGGCATCGCGGCACTGGTCTCGGTTCTCGTGCTCGGTAAACGCACGATGCAAAAGGACGAAGAAGCAAAGCCCGTCAGCCTCGGGCTGTTTGCAATCGGCACGGCGATTCTTTGGTTTGGCTGGTTTGGTTTTAACGGAGGAAGCGCATTGGCTGCGAACGGAAAAGCGGCGATTGCGTTTGTCAACACCGCGCTCGCGGGCGGCGTCACCATGCTGACCTGGCTTGCCATCAGCTGGAATCACTCGAAGCATCCGAGCTTTGCGGAAGCGCTCACGGGTGCGGTCGCAGGGTTTGTTGCGATTACACCGGCGGCCGGATATGTTTCCCCCTGGGCGGCGGTGCTGATCGGGCTTGCTGCGGCGTTTGTCTGCTACAAAGCGGTGCAGTTCCGGCGCAAAAAGGGCCTCGACGACGCGTTGGATGTCGTGGGAGTACACGGCGTTGGCGGCATTCTTGGCTCTCTGCTGGTCGGTGTATTTTCGCAGCGGACCATCGGCGGCGTGGATGGACTGATCGCCGGAAACGTGCATCAGTTGCTTGTTCAGCTGATTGCGGTTGCCGTTGTTGCTGCCTATTCGGCGATCGTTACGTTTGTCCTGCTCAAGGGGATCAATCTGGTTTCCCGCATTCGTGTTTCAAAAGAGCTGGAAGCGGCGGGCCTCGATACGGAATTTCAGGAAGAAGCGTAAAAACAGCGTTGTGCGGACGGAGCTTTCGGGAATTCTTTGCTTGTCATTTGGATTGCGCGCTGTTTTCAAGGATGCTATCCTGGCATTTCAGGAAATAGTGTGAATGCAGTTGCTCGCATCCGATGGACATATAGAAAAACCGCGGCGATATCGGGGAAGACTGGTATCCCTCAATAACAAAGCCGTAAATCAGAGACAAAGTTCACGATTTTGCGGCGCTCCATCAATTGTTGGGGGAGCGCACGTGATTCAAGAAAAAAGGGAGCCGGGAGCGAAAGCGAACGGCTTCCTTTTGCGTTGACGTCTTAGAGAATCCGAATACGGAATATACGAATTTTCGGGCGGACTGCTTTTTTGGAGAGCAGACCCTTTTCCCGGAACGTGACGGAGCACTCGCCAGACAGGATGCGTTTTAAGATGCTGCTTATCGAAAGAACCGTAGCAGCTCGTCCTCAAAAAAGTTGTTGCGCTCGTGTTCATGGCGTACATACACATGATGCTCGCTTGGGCAAACAGCGCTGTGCAGAATGGCATATTGCCCCTCCGGCGCAGCGACGGTATCCAGCAGCCCCGTGCCGAGCAGGAATGAACCGGTGAGGAGCGGGGCGAAGTGAACCAAATCCATAGAACAAAAAGGTTCCGGCACATCGGCGGGCATCGGGTTGAGCGCGGCGCAGCGAACGGGACGACCCATCATGGCTGCGGAAACAATGGCCAGACCGCCGCCAAAACCTTCTCCAAACGCCATGAGATTCGAGGGGTCCGTACTATCGAGCGACAGTGCGGCGTATGAGGCGCAAAGCGCGTCGCAGTAGAGCAGCGCGATGTCCTGCCGATACAGGTCTGCTCCATCTTCCCATCCGCTCCGGTTTTTAAGCGCGAACACCGCGTACCCAAGCGCAGAGAACCGCAGCATATGATGCCAGCCGCGAACATCGCGGCCGATATCGTGAAAAAGCAGCACGGTTGGGACGGGCTTGGCGGTACGCGGGCAGAGACAGCGGGCTTCCAGAATCGTGCCGTCGGTACCGGTGAAGCGAATGACGGAATACCGCGCCATTGGATTTCGAAAAGGGAGTACCTCCTCGCGCAGAACAGTGGTTTTCTGTGCAAGATCCTTGCGTTCATGCCAGTATTCGGAAAAATTGTCCGGCACGGCGCGGGCCGCCCGGTAAGACTCCAGCGCGTGCATCCATTCGGTATCCATCATTCGGGCAGTTCCTCCGATAGAAAAAAGTCCGAGATCCTATCGTCAAATTCCTGTATTTCATCGTGGGGTTTGCCCGCAAACAAACAGCGCCATTTTGGGCAGGAAAGGCCGTTATAGACCGCGCATTGCGTTTTTGGCGGGCAGACTTCATCCGCCAGTCCGGTTCCGAACAGAATCGGGCAGCGGACAAGGGGCGCAAAGTTCTTCACGTCGATATAACCGAGTTTCCGGCAGACTTCGTCCATTCGTTTCCACTCGGGATCAAACCATCTGGTATAGTACCGCAGCCCTTCGTAAGCGGACTGATCTGCGCGCAGTTCCCAAACCATTCGTAGATCGCTCAAAAACGGATAAAGGATGGCGGCACGCGAGACAAGATCACGATTGAGCGCGCAGCAAACAAGCCCGAGCGCGCCGCCTTGTGAACCTCCGCAGACAAACACGCGGGAGAGATCGGCACCGGGCAGCTGACGAACGATTCTGCACAGGATTCGAATATTCTGATAGAGACGGACATAATACATGTCTTTCGGCGCGCCGTCCAGCCCGGCAACGATATGCCCCGCGACCGTCGTGCCGCAATAATTGCCGGGATCGCTGCCGAACCCGCCCTGACCGGGGCAGTCGAGCGCAACGACGGCGCAGCCCATTCCGGCAAAAGAAGCCTGCTCCAGCCAACTGCGGCTTGCGCCGGGATATCCGTGAAAATGAAGGACGAGCGGAAAAGGCGCGTCCGTTACCGGAAAAACAACTTTTACGTGCAAGTCCTCCCCACGCATTCCGTGGAACCACATATCCCGAAACTTGCATGTTGTATAGTCCGGTACGTCGGCATGCGATAACTCGTAAAAGAGGGGGGCGCTGTCCGCTTCGCGCATGCGCTCCGCCCAGAAACACTCAAAATCTTCCGGCGCGGGCATGTCGCCTTTGTATTCCGAAAGCGCTTCGATTTGCTGTTTCGTGACTTCCATAATTACTCCTGCGTTGATCTCAACGATTGGGACGCGATTTTTCCGCGATTCGTCCGGCAAGCGTCCGAATCTTTCGGGTCATTGCGGTAAAAGCCCATGCAAGGCACATTCCCGCCGCTATGCTCAGCGCATATTCGGTGGTCTCCGCGCCGTATTGGCGAAACTGCGGCCAGTTCTGCGCGACGATGCTGCTGACGGTGTAGTATAGGGACGCGCCGGGAATCAACGGAACGACCGCCGGAACAAAGAAAAGCGTGGAAGGCGCTTTCATCAGGCGGGCGAGAATCTCGGCATAAAACGCCGCGAAGGCAGCCGCGAAAAAGGAAGCGAGCGCCACGTTTCCCAGACGGCTCACAAAGATCAGGTTGACGCACCACGCCATCAGGCCGCCGATTGCCGCGGGTAACAGCAGTTTCGCGCGGATATGGAAGATGAGCCCGAAGCCGAGCGACCCGCCGAACGCCATAAGAATCTGAACAATCCTATCCTTCATACAAACAAGAACCTCATCAGCCAGATTGCGCTGAGAAACCCCGCCGCCTGCGCTCCCGCCCAAAGGAGAGACTCGACGAGACGCATCGTTCCGGAAAGCGTGTCGCCCAGCAACATGTCGCGCACGGAATTGGTCAGCGAAATCCCCGGAATCATGAGCATGATATCGCCAATGATGATCTTGTCGAGATGCAAGACGGGCAAAAGCATCGTTGAAAGAAAGATCAAACAGCCGGTCAACAGTGCGGAGAAGAAATAAAAGGTCACTTTGTTGAGACTGATGGGCGCGAGGTATTCCATCATCAGGCAAATCAACACGCTGAAAAACGCGGCTGCCAGCCCGTCGAAAAGAGTTCCGCCAAAAAACACGGCAAAACAGCCGGAAGCAAACACGCTGCCGAAATACAGCTGCCAGCGGCGGGAGGGCGCCTGGATGATTTGCTGAACACGCTTTTGCAATTCATCCGGGGTGATCTTTCCATGGTTGCATTCACGGCTCAAGGCGTTGAGCTGCTCCACTTTATGGAAATCGGTGTCGCCGGCAGACAGAATTCGTCTTGTCAGCGTAGTCTCCCGTCCGTTCGGAAAGCGCAGTGTAACGATCACCGCGGAGGTGATGACGAAGATATTCGCGCTCTTTGCCCCGTAGGCTTGCGCAACGCGCGTCAGGGTGTCTTCCACGCGATGCACCTCCGCGCCGGAGGTCAGCAACGCCTGCCCCATATCGAGCAGCGCGTGTAGAACGACGTCGTTTTTGTCCGGCTGGTCAGCCGTTTGTGTTACCGATATTGCTGTTTCCATTCGTTCCTTCTTTGTATGCGGGCCGGCGGCGTTTCGCTTTTGCTCAGCCCTTTTTTTCACCGTGCTTTTTCTGATATTCCAGTGGGGTCATTCCGATTTCCTGCTTAAAAACATAACAGAAGTATTTCGCGTTTGAAAAGCCCGCTGCGTCGCTGATTTCAAATACTTTCAGATTCGTTTCCGTAAGCAGACGCTTCGAATGCTCGATTCTCATATGCTTGAGATAGTTGTTGAAGCTGACGCCGACTTCCTTGTGGAACAGTTTGCAGAAATAGATTCGCGAAAGCCCGACATGACAGCTCACGCTGTCCAGATTCAGGTCCTGCACGCGGAGGTTGCGCGAGATATAATCGCGCGCCTGCGAAATAAGATAGTTCGAAGCGTCGTCATGGCTGCCAAAGAGGAGCGAAAGCAGAGTCTTTGTTGCGGTTAGAACATACTCTACCTGCGCCGACGGTTTTTCCGTTTTGATGAGCGCATTGAGCGAAACGCCGTTCCCTTCCACAAGGTCCAGCGCAAGCCCCATCTTCAGGCTTGCCAGTATGATGGAAAGGAGATACTCCGTGCAGAAATCCCGCACCTTTTCAAGGCTTTCTTCTCTCTGGGCGGAGAGAGAGCAAATGTGCTTTTCAATCGCAACCACCAGTTCGTCGATATTGTTTTCCTGAAACTGCCTGACCAGATAAGCGCTCAGCGCGTCCTCATCGGGGAACGAGTTCTCGAAGTGCTTGATGTTTTTATAATGCAGGATCGCGTCTCCTCCAAGCACGTGCTGATAGTTGAGAGCGACGCGCGCCTCCGCACAGCTCTGCTGAAGAAGGACGGACCGGTCAACCGTCTGGCCGATTCCCGCGCGGATTTTGCAGTCGGCGATATATAGAATTTTATCCCGCAATTGATTGAGGTGCTCCTCAATATCGTCGTCCGGCATCTCGCGGTAGGTGTTCATAATGCAGAGGATGCTGCCGTGCGAATCGATATGGGAGTAAACATGATAGTTCGACTCGCGGAACAGAGTCGTTATGGCGTCGCTCAACAGAAGACGCATGGTTTCCCCGCAGTATTTGCCGTCGGCGGTTTCCACGTCGACCACGGCAACCACAAACCGGTCATAAGGAAGATCGATCTTCAGTTCGGCCATCTTCTTCTGAACGTGCGCTTCGTCATCCTGCTTTTGGCACAGCAAGCCTTCCATAAAGCTTTTTTGCAAAACCGGCATATTGCTGCTGACGATTGCCTCCAGCGCGGCGTAAGTAGCGAAAACCTCCTTTTGATGCTCGAAATAAGCGATGGCTTTTTGCAGGCTTTCGCGTATGGTTTCGGGGAAAATTGGTTTTGAGAGCAGATTCACCGCTCCCAGTTTGACGGATTTGCATGCGTAATCAAAATCGCTGAACCCCGTTATCACAATGAAACGGATATCCGGATCCAACTTGGCAAATTCCTCGGCAAGCTCCAGTCCGGATATGATCGGGATACAGATATCGGTAATGATGATCTTTGGACGGTGCAGCAGGTAAAGCTCGTGCGCGGAATCGCTGTCCGCAGCTTCGCATACCAGCTGCAGGCACATTCCTTCCCAGTCGATCATGGATTTTAATCGTTCACGAACGACAAGGTCGTCGTCAATGATCATTACTCCAAGCATGGTTGCCTCCTGTTACTGCACCGGCGGCTCGTTTGCCGCGTCCTGCGCGCTTTCCATAGGAAAAGGGAAGCGCAGCGTGATGCGGGTGTAATCGCATACGACGCTGTCGATGGAAAGGCCGTATTCCTTTCCGTAGGTGCGCCGAATTCGCCAGTTCACGTTATACAAGCCGAAGAAACGCATATTTTCCGGCGGCGGATACTGCTCAAGCGTGGAGGCTACGGTCTCCAGCTCCTCCGGCATCAGGCCGATGCCGTTATCGGTTATGGTAACAATCAGAACGGAATCCGCTCTCTCCGCCCGGATCTGAATAACCCCATCATTACGGTATCCGGCAAACCCGTGCAAAACCGCATTCTCGACGATTGGCTGCAGCGAGAGCTTAATTACCGGCTGCTGCAGCAATTCGGGCGTTACGTCAACCTTCAGCACAATGTTCTGCTGCCTCGCAAGGTGCTGGATCGAGAGATAGTACTGCACGAGCGCGATTTCTTCGGCGAGTGGGATTTCGGCTTTCCCGCGGGACAGCGACAGCTTAAAGAATCCGCTCAATGCGGTAAGGAGCGTGGTTGCGTCGTCCGACTGGTGCGTCTGTAAAAACCAAAGCACGGAATCGAGCGTGTTGTAGAGAAGGTGCGGGTTAATCTGGGACTGCATCAGTTTCAGCTCCAGAAGCTGAGCCGCCATCAGATCGTTCTCCCGGTTGCGCGCCGCCGTTTCAAGGCTGTCGAGCATGCTGTTGATCTTTGCGCCGAGGTAAGCAATTTCGTCCGAGCTGGTGGACTGGTACCGGATAGCGCGATTCCCCCCGTCGACCTCTTTCACGACCGAAGCGAGCCCTCGGACCGACCTGGTGAGACTCCCGGAAAGAACCAGCGCAAGCAGCGTTGCTATGGCAATGCCCACAACAAGCAGCGTCCCCACGGAAAGCAGATATCCGCGCATCTCTTCCTGCGAGATGCCGGTGTAATAATGGAAGGGGATAACGAGGATCGCCTGATTGTCCAGAACCTTATGGCAGGAAACCATAACGGTTTTTCCAGGTGTTTTTTGGAAGGAAAAGGTGCCGGATGCGCCGGATAGATTCCGAACCTGTTTCTGAAGCTTTTCATTGTCGTATAACTGGCCGATCGCAGAGGAATCCCTTCCGGAATAGATGAGACCGTCGAATCCCAGAATCATGCTTTCGTCGGCAAACCCCGCGTAGGAATCGTACAGTTCGTCTTCGTCAAGCGCGAGAACGAGAATTCCCTTCTTCTCCATCGTGACGGAATCATAGAGAAAACGGATGCAGAGCAGAAAATTCTTATGCCCGCCGGTCCGGCGCTCGGTCATTGGAGCGGTGACCCATTGCGTACGGATGTAATCGTTTTTGATATCCAAATTGCGTTCGTCCAGCAGCTTGGTGCAGCTAAGGTAGCTATCGCAGCCCGAGGAATACACGGATGGATAGCTGTAAGCAAAACCGTTCTGCAAGTAGATTTCCACGGCTTGAATGGTAACATTATCCGCCGCCGCGGAATTGACCAGTTTGCTGATATCCGCGGCAACTTTCAGCTGGTCGCTCCTGCTTTGACTGTAGGAACGCCGGTAGACGTCCTCGTTCCCGATTTTCGAAAGCGAGCCGATGCGAAGCGCCTGCGTGGAATAGTCGTGAACCTTGTCCAGATATTCGCCCAGCGTGCGCTCGGCGGATGTGACGTTGTTATCCGAAAGCTTTGCGCTCAGGTTGCGAATTTCGCCGGACGCGAGATTATAGGAAGTAATGCCGATAAACAGAATAAACGCCGCGCAGATGCCGCTCAGCGTAATGGCCAGTTTCGTACGGTAGGGCAGCTTTGAAAAGCGGGCCGATAGTTTTCGAAACATGATAAGTCCCCGATGTCTATAAACTGGAAACCGCGTCCGCCAGCGTCTTGCAGCCGGCAGCATAGTATTCCCGAATTCGCGGGAAAAGGCGCAGAGCGTTTAAATAGAGGATCTGCTCCTTTTCGGAATCCGCGATAGAGGAGCAGTCGATGCGCGCGCGCTGCGACGGGCTGAAATAGCAGGCCGAATCCGTGCCGTAGAGGATCCTGCTTGCGCCGATCGTTTCGACCGCCCGCTCGATCAGATTCATCTCCATGCTGTGGCAGCTTGAGGTATCCGTATAGAGGTTTCCGTTGCGGCTCCGCATCACGGCGCGGATCTGGTGTCCGCTGTCTCCGTCCCAACCGCAGCCCAGATGGGAAACGACCGTCGTAACTTCCGGATACCGGTCCGCAAAGAAGCAGAAATCTTCCGGCATGCAGGTTTTCTCTCCGCTGTGCGTAATGATCGGCACATGGTTTTGCGCGGCAAACGAATAGAGCGCGTCTCCAAACGAACGGATTTCGTAGCCATGGATTTCAGGATGGAGCTTAATGCCGACGCATTTTTCATATTGAAGGAATGGTTCGGCCTTCGCATAGCAGTCGGGTTCGGTTGGATTGAGCGTACACAGCATCATTACGCGGGGCTGCTCCGCGGTTTCTTCGAGGCAGACGTCGTTAAACCGCGAATCCCCGGAGCCAATGGGAAACAGCGTGCCGAGATGCGACACCACCGTGATTGCGGTGGTGGAAAGAGCGCTGTTGCGCAGCAGCAGGGACAGCTCTCCGGGCATATCCGCCTGCTGCTCAATGCGTTCGCGTTCGGGCAGATTCCAGTTGCCGTAATGCGCATGGATATCGATTGCGGGGATGGCCCGGATTTGGGAAAGCGTCATTGGTCGGCCTCTTTTAACGTTGTTTCAAATAACTTAGCACCTAACACACTATACATCGGACGGGCTCGTAATTCCAGCAGAAAGGAGGGCGGGCGCCCGGAAGAACGGGATGATGCAGCATGACTTCCTATGTGCTATTTTACCCGATTCCGTACGGCGGCACATCCCAAAATATTGGTAATTGATTTGAAATATTAGCCACTTTACCGGGAGCCGTTGACTTACCAATATGCCGCCGTTAGGATACTTGTGATGGTGCACACATCAATCCTGTCAATTTTTACATATCTGTTAGGAGGAAAGGTATCGAAATGCTTAAGCGTATTATTGCTTTCGCTGCTGTTGCACTGATGACATGCTCTTTACTCGCCGGATGCACAAGCAAAGCGCCCGCCCAGGAATCGGCGGCGCCCGCCGAGAACACCGCTGCCGCGGATGCGACGGCGGAAGCCCCCGCGGATATCAATGAAACCGGAGTGCTCAAACTTCGCTGGCATCAGCGCTGCGGTATCGACACGCTGTTTGAGTGCCCTATGGACGACTGCCAGTCTCTCTACCCCTATATGGTGTTTGATCCCCTCGTATCGATGAGCGGCAAGGACGGCAATATCGTCCCCAAGCTCGCCACGGAATATACGGTTACCGACGACGGCCTTACCTACACGTTTACCCTTCGCGATGACGTTCTTTGGCAGGACGGGACCCCGTTTACCGCCGCGGATGTTGCGTTTACCTTCTGGGCGAACGTTGCCGACCCGAACGCGGGCGTCTGCAAGAGCATGATGACCAATATCGTCGGTGCGGGCGATGTAGCCAACAGCGCGGCAACGAGTCTTTTCGGCGTTGTTGTGAACGGCAACAAGGTCAGCGTAACCCTGACCACTCCGAACCGCAGTTTCCTGAACTTTGTGGCGATGATGTATATCCTGCCGGCCGAACAATTTACAAGCGTGGATCCGGCGAACCTCGGCACCTGCGACTTCTGGGCAAAACCGTTCGGCACCGGTGCGTACGTGATCGACCAGGTTTCCTTCCCGGACTATTTCACCTGTGTGCGTAACGACGCGTACTGGGGCGAAAAAGCCGGTATCAAGAACGTTCTCTTTACGAACTACACCACCGGCGGCGACGACGCGGTTGTTGCGGCTCTGATCGCGGGCGACCTCGACTTTGCTTACGGCAACACGCTCAACGACATTACCGTCGCTTCCAATGTCAACGCGCAGAACAGCGATGTTGAGAGCGTTGTGATGCCTTCCAACTACTGCCGTTACTTCGTGTTCAACGAGGTTGGCGCAACGGACGGGCAGGAAAACCCCGGCATGAAGGACGTTAAGGTCCGCCAGGCAATCAGCATGCTGGTTGACCGCGAAGCCATCGCAAGCCTCTACGCCGGCCAGGCGGAGGTCCGCACGACGTTTGTTCCGAATGCGCATCCGATGTACAACGATGACATCGCGCCGTTCCAGCGCGACGTGGAAGGCGCAAAGCAGCTGCTTACCGACGCGGGCTTCGACTTTACCAAGAAGATTCGCATCTGCTACTACTATGACGATCAGACCACGGTAGACGCCATGGATCTTGTTTGCCAGAACCTTGCGGACGCCGGGATTCAGGCGGAAGCGTTCCTTGCGACGGGCGACCTCGGGAGTATCCTCTACACCGTGCATAATTACGACATGCTGTACTGCGGCTGGTCGAAGGACGACCCGGTCAACATCTACATCGAGGTTATGGCGGATGGCGGCGAGGAGCCGATTCAGGATGGCTACGACTACCGTAAAGCAAACTTCACCGATAAGCTGAACGCTTACAACGCCGCGACCGACGACGCGACCGCAAAACAGATTGCGGACGAAATCCAGGCGGCGGGCGTGGAGAGCTGCTACTTCTTCCCGGTGTATGGCCTGAGCAATATTGAAATGGTCAATAAGGCGCATGTGAGCATTCCGGAAGTTGTGCAGGAATACGGCTATCAGTACAACCGCGACTACAAATTCGCCGAATGGAGTCTCGTCGGCTAAAACAAGTAAGGCACATATGGAAAGCAGGCACAGTTCCTGTGCCTGCTTTCGAATAACGGTTTTCCGGTTCAGAAAGGTACGAACGATCATGTTAAGATACACGTCGAAGCGGCTGTTGGCTCTGATACCGAAGTTACTCATCATCTCTCTTGTGATTTTTCTTGCTCTGCAGGCGCTTCCGGGCGATCCGATTACCAGGACCGTGCCGCCGGACGTTTACAAGCAGATGACGACGGAGCAGATGGATTTACTCCGCGAAAAGCTTGGATTGAACCGTCCCTGGTATATACAATACTTCGTTTGGATCGGCAATATTCTGCAGGGCAATTTCGGCTATTCGCAGATCAACGGCTCCGACGTTGGAAAGATGATCGCTTCGCGCCTGCCCGCAACGATTGAGCTGGCAGTTTTCGCGCTGATTATCGCAAACGTTCTGGGCCTCCTGTTTGGATATCTCGCGGCGACGCATAAGAACAGCTGGCTGGACTATACGAACACGACCATCAGCGTAATCGGCATTTCTGTGCCGGAATTCTTCTTTGGCATTCTGTTTATTCTGCTTTTCTCACTGCAGCTCAAATGGTTCCCGACCGGCGGGCGCGTGACCGCGGGGGACGGGGGATTTTCCGACAAGCTCAAGCATATGGTTCTGCCGGGCGTTTGCCTGGGACTTTCTCTGATCGCGACGCTGATGCGCTTTACAAGGAGCTCCATGCTCGACGTAATGAATAAGGATTACGTCAAAACGGCGAGGAGCAAGGGGCTTCCGGAATGGGAAGTCAATATTAAGCACGGTTTCCGCAACGCGCTCATCCCCGTCATGACGCTGCTCGTGTTCCGCATGCCCATTCTGGTCAGCGGTACGGTCGTGATCGAGAACGTGTTCAACTATCCCGGTATGGGATCCATGATCCTGGAAGCTTTGTCCGGCAGCGACGTTCCGGTGGTGATGATTTCCACAATGGTGATTGCCGCCGTAACGCTGGCGGCCAGCTGCCTGGTCGATATTCTGACAGCCGCACTTGACCCGCGCGTTCGGCTGAACTGACGGAGGGAGAGAGAAATGCATTCCACATCGATTCCAAAATCCAGCTTAGCCAAACGGAACCTCCAGAAGTTCGCTGGAAACAAAATGGCTGTGATCGGCTGCGCTCTGACACTGCTTATCATCGCCCTGTCGATTGCGGCGCCGGTTTTAACACCTTATGATCCGTCGCTGATCGACGTTTCAAAAAAGGCGCTTCCCATTTCCATGGAGCACATTCTGGGAACCGACCGCATGGGGCGCGATATCTTTGCGCGCATTCTCTACGGCGGACGGGTTTCCATACTGATCGGACTTGCCAGCGCACTGGGAGCGGCGCTGATTGGCGTTACTCTGGGCTGCATTTCCGGCTACTACGGAGGCGCGCTGGACAAAGCGCTCCTGTTCATCTCGGAACTGTTCATGACGTTTCCCCGGACGCTGCTTGTGCTGCTGTGCGTAGGCCTTCTTGGCCAGAGCATGACAAACATGATTTGGATTTTTGTTTTAACCGGATGGTCGGGTACGCACCGGATCGTGCGGGCAAAGATTATCTCCCTTCGGGAGGAACCGTTCGTGGAGAGCTGCGTGGCGAACGGGGTCGGCGGTTTGTCCATCATGTTTCACCATCTGCTGCCCAATACACTCGGCCCAATCATCGTAGATACAACGCTTTCCGTCGCGGGTTATATTCTTGCCGAAGCGGGGTTGAGCTTTCTCGGTATGGGTGTACCGTCCAATATTCCGACCTGGGGCAATATCATCAACGCGGCAAAGCGCTTGGACATCATACAGAATATGCCGATGCTTTGGATAGCGCCCGGCATTGCGATTTCGCTGTTTGTGCTGAGCATCAACTTCTTTGGCGACGGCCTAAGAGACGTATTCGATACGGCGCAATAAGGCGCGGCCATGGGAAGGAGAAGAGCATGAGCCAAACATACGATATTCTGCGGGTGACAAACCTGAAAACGAGATTCAAAGTCGGCAAAAAAGTCGTCAACGCGGTCAACGGCGTCAATCTTACGCTCCAGCGCGGAAGAACGCTCGGCATTGTCGGTGAGTCCGGCTGCGGCAAGAGCGTAACGGCGCACTCGATCCTGCAGTTGCTGCCACCGGCGGGATATATTGAATGCGGTGAAATCGAATACCGGCGCAGGGATGGAAGCATCGTCCGCCTCGACCGGATGGACCCGAAGGGGAAGGAGATCCGCAGGATTCGCGGCAAGGAGATTGCCATGATCTTCCAGGACCCGATGTCAACGCTCAATCCGGTGTATACCATTGGCAGTCAGATCGCTGAAAATCTGACGCATCACGAGAAAGTCACCCGGGAGGAGGCGCGTGCACGCGTGCTTTCCATGTTGAGCGATCTCGGAATTCCGGATCCCGAACTGCGTATCAATGAGTATCCGCACCAGTTCTCCGGGGGCATGAAACAGCGCGTGATGATTGCCATTGCCATGATCTGCAACCCCGATATCCTGATTGCGGACGAGCCGACTACGGCGCTCGACGTTACGATCCAGATGCAGATTCTGGATTTGATGAAGAAGCTGAAGAGAGAGCGCGGAACGTCGATTATTCTGATTACGCACAATATGGGAATTGTCGCGGAAACCTGTGACGACGTTGCGGTTATGTATATGGGGCGCGTGGTGGAATTCGGCACGCTCAAGCAGGTCTTCACCGAGCCGCTGCATCCCTACACACAGGCGCTGATGCGCGCCGTGCCGGTGCTTGGCATGGACAGCGGATGCGAGCTTGAATCGATCGCCGGTACGACGCCGGACGCCTCCACCGTGTTTGAAGGCTGCGAGTTTGCCGGACGCTGCTGCAAAGCCGCCGATGCTTGCTTCCACTGCTTTCCGGAGGATACGGAGCGTGAGGACGGGCACCGCGTACGCTGCCTGCTGTATGAGGAGAGATGAGCATGGACATGAAAAACGAAAATCTTCTGGAGGTGGAACACCTCTCCAAAGAGTATCTGTCCCGTCAGAAGGCGAAGGGGAAACATCTCACCGTCAAAGCGGTGGACGACGTATCTTTTTACGTAAAGCGCTGTGAAACATTCGGCGTGGTCGGCGAATCCGGCTGCGGAAAAACGACGCTCGGCAAGTGCATTGTGCGCCTGCACCAGCCAACCGCGGGAGAAATGCATTTCAACATGGATGGAGAAAGCCGCGACATCCTGACGCTTTCCAAAAGCGAGAGTTTCCGGATGCGGCAGAAAATCCAGATCATTTTTCAGGATCCCTACGCGTCGCTCAATCCCATGCACAATATTCTTGAGGCGTTTGACGAACCCCTGCGGATTCACGGCTTTGGGAATAAGGAAACCAGGCGGGAGCTTGTTGCCGAAATGCTCGAAACGGTGAACCTTCAGCCGGATTACATGTTTCGTTTCCCGCACGAGTTCTCCGGCGGGCAGCGGCAGCGCATCTGCATTGCCAAAGCGCTTGCGCTCAAACCGGATCTTGTGGTATGCGACGAACCGGTCTCCGCTCTGGATGTTTCCATTCAGGCGCAGATTCTGAACCTCATGAAAAAACTTCAGAGGGAATTTTCGCTTTCGTATCTCTTTATCGCGCACGACCTGAGCGTCGTGCAGTACATGAGCGACCGCATCGCAGTGATGTACCTTGGAAAAATCGTTGAAACAGGGCCGGCCGATAAACTCTGCCATAACTGCCGGCATCCTTATACAAAAGCGCTGCTGTCCGCCGTGCCCACGCCGGTATACGGTGAGAAAAAGCAGCGGATCATTCTGCCGGGCGACGTTCCGTCCCCGATTCATCCGCCATCGGGCTGCCGCTTTCATACCCGATGCGAATATTGCATGGAACGCTGCGTAAAGGAGGAGCCGAAACTGAAACCTCTGGGAGAGGGCGAGTATGAAATCGCCTGCCATTTATACCATACCGACGGAAAGTAAAGCGAACCGCTCAATAAAAAGAACGGCGGATTGTTTGATTTGAGAGGAGATATTATGAAGAACGGTTTTGTACCCGCGCTTGGCACGCCGATCGACGGGAATGGAACATTTTTGCCGGAGAGTTACGGCAAGCAGATCGGGAGGATGCTCGACGCGGGCGCAGTTGCACTCCTGAGCCTGGGTTCGATGGGGCAGCAGGCGTTTCTGCGGCCGGAAGCCTGCGTTCAGGCGGCCGAGACGGCGGTCAAGTGCGCGGCAGGTCGGGTTCCCGTGTTTGTTGGTGCGATGGATAATTCGATCGCCCGCGCTCGGGACCGCATCGCGTCTATGGAGCATATTGATCTTTCCGCGTTTGTATTCACAACGCCATACTACGAAATCGATAATGACGCGCAGGTGCTGACGTATTTTAAAAGCATCGCGAAAGCCACGAAGCACGGCGTGATTCTCTACGATTTGCCTGGCGTAACGAAATATAAGATCACCTACGAAATGGTGCTGGAACTGAGCCGCGACGTAAAGAACCTGATTGGCATCAAATCCGCCGATCTTGCCATGCTTCGAAAGATCCATCTCAACCCGGAATTCGCAAACCTGAAGACATTCTACTCCGGCCTGGATACGTTTGACATTGCGTATAGCTGGGGCATTGGTAACATTCTGGACGGTATGTTTTCCTGTACGCCGTTCAACTCAAAAAAGCTGATCGAAGCGCTCGACGCGCGCGATCTTGCGGCCGCCGCGAAGCACCTGACGAATATTGTTGCACTTCGCGACTTTATCAACGCGCGCGATCTATGGCCCAGTTTTACCGCGGCGATGAACTTTCTCGGCTTTGAGGGCTTGCATGCGCCGGACTGGAGCACGGCTGTTTCGGAGAACACGAGAGAGGAAATTCGCGGCGAGATGATACGCATTGGCGAACTGTAAACGCGAACGACAAAGAAGAAAGAGTGGCAGAATGACGGTAGAAGATTTCATCGTGAACTACAGTGCGACGTTTGATTATCTGCACGAGCGGTTCGGGAAAGCGGCGGTTGTCAAGCTGTGGGAGTATCTGGGGGATACGAACACGGAACTTTACCGGATGGTCGGGGAGCGTGGCCTTGAAGGCTATTTGGACTACTTTTACGGATCGAACGGCACG
>JAYFNY010000005.1:0-32003 GCA_034933205.1 Eubacteriales bacterium | reverse complement strand
CGTCGCCGCAGCGCCGGGAACGCCCGCAAGGTACCCCGCCGCCAGCGCCGCGAAGATCAGGTACGGGATTCCTCTGTACAAGATCGAAACTTTCTTTTTATTACGCCGCTCCGCACGGTTTCGCTCCAGATTCATCTTTCTTTCCCTCACTTGCTGCAGATAATCCGCGGTATGGTAACGCTCGCCTCCGGGACTTCCGAGGCGTATAGATACACGCCGCCGTTATAGCTCGTCGCGACGGGCGCAAACAAACCGCTAGCCGCGTCCGGAGCATCCAGCCGCACGTCCACGTCGTGGTTTGCGGTCACGCCGGTCAACGCAACCGCCGCCCGAAACGGGTAATCTGCGTAGGTAGTATCGGCGGAAAAGCTCGCGGGCGCGACTACGATACTGCTAAAACGCAGAGAAACCAATTCTGCGCCAATGCTGGCAGGCGAAACGGGATCGTCTCCGTCCGCCGCGTGCGTATTGGCGTGGTTCGGCACGGCTTCGGCGGTCAGCGCGTTGATCAGCGCCTGCGCCTGCGAAATGACCGCGTTCAGCTGCGCGACGGCAACCGTAGTGTCGATCACGATGTTTTCCGTTACGACCCCGCAGACCGACGCATCGAACCGCTCGTCCGTGATCATCCCGGCCGTGATCGCCAGCGTGCCGGCCGCAACACTGATTCTTGCGAGCGAGATCTGCCGAAGCGACGTGTTGTTCGTCAACGCGGGCGCAGCGGGCGACACCGCGTTCGTCCCTTTCAGAATCCGGATCTGCGGCAGCTGCGTGTAGTTCGGCGTGGACCATTCGACGATCACGCGGTCGATCCGGTTCTGTACGCCGTCGGCCGTGTCGATCGCAAGCTGTAAAAGAGCGGCCGTCGAAGCGAACACGTCGTTCCAGAAATGGATACCGTTCCCGTTCTGATCGGCCAGCCAGCCGTCGCCGTCGGATACGGTCACCGCCATGCCGGGCGTGGTCAGCGCCGCGACCGCCAGCTCGCCGCTTGCGCCGTACACACCGCTCGTGCGCCCATGGTGCCAGCGCATGACGTTTTCCGCGCCGATCGCCACGTCCACGTTGTTCGGGTAACTCTTTATCTCTGCCATGAAAGCTTCATCTCCCCCAATACCGTAATCTCCGGCTCACCGAGCACGACCGATACGGTCTCGTTCTGCGCCTGAATCGTCCGCTTCACGCCGCTGATCACCGCCGTGAACTGCATTCCAAACCGGTTCGACACGCAGCGCACGCGATCGCCCATGCAGTACTTGCTCCCGTATTCGCCCGGATCGACCCGCACGGAAAAGCCCAGGCTTCGAACGCGCTTGGCGGCTTCCGCCGCGCCGGACGCGTCCAGCCTCGCCTGAAAATCGGTCAGCGATTCGCCATTCGTCTGCTTGAGCCGCGAATCGTGCCAGTATTCGAACCGCTCCGCACCCGCCGCCGTCCCGATCGTCCGGACGATCGGCGTGCCGTCCATCAATGTACCGAGTACGTAGATCACGTTCTTGAACAGGCTCTCGTCGTCCTCAATCTTGAGGTCGCGCGCGGTGCCCTGCTCATCCGAAAAGATCACCGCCTTCGAACCGGTGGTCAGATCGCTGCCCTTGTAGATTTCAAACACGTGCTTTCGCGCCGTCGTGTCGAAGTTCATACGCTGCCCCAGCCCGACCGCGTCAAGGATCGGGAGGAACACGTCCAGCAACTGCCCGCCGGAAAGGATCGCGCTGTAGGATTCCGGCAGCGATTTGAGCGCGGCGGTTTCCACATGCGGCAGCCCCCGTTGGTTCGAGTCCAACGCGGCGTAGAGTCCGCTTTCGACGTTCGAAATTGTGACAGCGGCCGCAACGGCGCGCTTGTTTAAAAGCCAGTTCGTCGTGTACCCGTTGACCGTGATCCGGTCCTGCGAGGTATCCGGCGAAACGCGCGTGACCACCATCGCCTGGTTCACACCCGTGCGAAACAGGATCGCGCCCCTGATCAGGTGCCGGATGTTGTACGTTGTCGGCGGCACGACGAGCGTGAATTTGCCGACGTCGTTGTACCATTCCTCGGTCTGGTAGGAATTCGCGCGGATCTCGTGGTAGGTCGAAAGCGTCGGATGGAACGCGACTAGCATGTGACGATCGCCACCTTTTCAATTGAAACGTCGATACTGGCCACGAGGTTCGCCGCCCCGCTGTCCGCCTCCGTCTTGATCAGGTTGTCGCCGACGGCCATGGAAGTCAGCGTGTTCGTAAGCTCCAGATCGCCGCGGATATCCCCGTCGATCGTCGAGGTAACGTAGGTCAGGTCGTGCGTAATGGCGACCGTGACGCGCTCCCCGGCCGCCATGGAGCGGTTGAGCCGCAGGTATTCGCCGGTGATTGCGTTGACGAGGCGCGGGTTGACCACCGGCCCCCTGGCATTGAACGTCGCGGTAAACGGACAGGCCACCTGCCCGCTGTTTTTAATATTGATAAACGCCGTTTCGATCACTTCGCCGAAGCGGTACGGTTTCGTCAGGTTCCAGGGAAACTTGAATCGCGGCAGAACGCCGGTGAGGATCGTCTTCGTTGCCTGATCCAGCATCCAATACGGGTAAGGCGCCAGCAGCGAAAACTGGAACCCCGGAAAACGAAGCGTATTGTCGACGGCGGGCGTGGAGGTCGGCGTGACGATCCGGTAGTATGTACCATTGTGATAGAGCTTCGCCCCGATATCCGGCAGCACGACCTGAAACAGCCGTTCCGCGCGCGCCTCAATCTGCGTCCTGGTTCCGAAGATATAGCCAGTCACCGTCATGGGCACCGACTGGACGACGCGCGACTGAACGGTCGTGCCGATCTGCCCGACGCCCTGCGCCTGATTCGCGTTCACGGGAATGCCGCTCGTGCCGGTGATCGACGTGATCCGGTACCCGTTCGCGGCGCTCAGCGCCAGCGAATCGCCGTTGTCGTTGACGTAGGTATAAAGGTCCCTCATGTGGACACCGCCCATCTGCCGCGCGCAAAGGCCGCCAGCGTCGCGTCCGCCGCTTCCACGGCGGTTTCCTTATCCCGCGCGTAGATGTGGAAGACGTACTGCGGCGCGACGTTCGCGCCGTTGGAAGGAGAAGCGCCGCCGCTTGCGTTTACGTTCACGCTTGTTCCGTCCATGGTGTTTTTCACTTTCGTGATCACGTTGGAAGCGGCGGAGAGCGCCTCGCTCAAGCCATCGTTCAGGCCGATTCCCATGCCTTGCGTCAGGTAATAACCGGTCTGAATCCCCCATTTGGAGGGTGAATGCTCATCGAAGCCATCCTTGCCGGTAAACCAGCCCTTTATAATATTCACGAGGCCCCGCACCTGCGATTTGAGCCACGCGATCTTGTCCGAGATGCCGTTCCAGATACCGACGATCAGGTTCTGGCCGACGCTGAAGAACTCGGACACCTTGTCCTTGACCGGCTGGACGATGTTGTCGCTCACGAGCGGACCGATCGAGAGGAACACCTCGGAAAACCGGGCGACGATGCCTTCGTACATCTGCCGGATGAGCTCCTGCCCGCTCTCCCAGAGCTGGGGAGCCGCCTCGACGAATCCGACGGCAATGTTGAGCACGATACCGGGTATCCGCGTGATCAGCTCCGGCAGCGCAAGGATCAGCCCCTGCGCCACGGCGAGAATGATCTGCAGGCCGGCCTTGTACAGCTCGATCACGGTATCCGGCTCGGTCAGCACGTTCACGATCTGAAGCACCATTCCCATGATCGCGGGAATCAGCTCCGGCAGGCTCTGCGCGATGCCCTCGGCCAGCGCGGTCACGATTTGCAGCCCGGTCTGCACAAGAAGCGGCAGATTCTCGACCAGGAAGCCGGCCAGCATGGCGACGATCTGGACGACCGCCTGCGAAAGCGCCGCCGCATTCTGCTGGATCGTCGTGAGGATTCCGGTCACGATCCGGATCGCCGCCGCAGCGAGAGTGGGCAGCACCTGTGGCAAAAGTTCGACAAGCGTGTTCACGACAGACGTGATCACGTTGGACAGCACGCCGACGAACGCGGGCGCGTTTTCCCCGACCGCATCCACCGCTTTTTTGAGCTGTCCGGAGATCGCGTCGGAGATCGTCGTGATATCCGCCTCCTGAAACCCGTCGGACAGCGCCGCGGTAATCGTGGAAAGGATGTCCGTCACGCCGCCGACGATCCCGCTCACGGACGGCAGAAACACGAGCGCAGCGAGCCGCCCGGCCGTTTCGAGCCGCGCGTTGACCCGCTGCATCTGGTCGTCGAACCCGCCGAGCGCGGTCACGGCTTCATCCGAAAGGATAAGCCCCGCCGCGTGCGCTTCCGCGGCGTACTTTAGCAGCGATTCCGACCCCGCCTCGATGAGCGGTTTCATATCCTGATACGATTTGCCGAAAACGTCCTGCGCAGCGATATCCCGCTTTGTCGCGTCTTCGATCCCGCCGAGCGCGTCGATCGTATCGTAAAAGACCTGCTCGGTGGACTTCATCTGCCCGTTTGCGTTGGTCAGGGAAACCTGAATCCCACCCGCAATATCGATGTAGTCCTTGCCGCCCTTGACGGATTCGCGCATGGCGGAGACCACCTTGCCCATGCCTTTGGTCATATCGTCCACTTCGGTGTCGATAAACCGCGCCGCGTACGCCCATTCCTGCAGCGTCTTTGCAGAAACGTCCGTCTGTACGGAGGTCGTCAGCAGCTCGTCCGCCCACGATCCAGCGTTCTTCGTCAGATCGAACACGGCCTTGCCGGCCGCCACCGCGGCCGTGGCCACCGCGCCGATTGCCACGCCGATCCCCTTGAGTGCGCCGAGCGCAAGTTTCCCGGCGTTCTTCGAAAAATTCCCCCACTGTTCGCTGAATTCCAAAGTGTGCTTCTTTGCTTTTTTCAGCGCCTCGCCGTTCTCTTGAACCTCGTTTTTTGTTTCGGCCAGCGCGGCTTTGGCGTTGTTGAGGTTTGTGCGCATCTGCACGTACGCCGCGTCGGCGGGTTTCACGCCCGCCTCGTCCATGCGCTGGAGCGCTTTCTCGGCCTCGGACACCGCTTTCTTCTGCTCCGCCATGGCCTGATTCAGCGTATCGTTCTTTGCCTTGAGCGCGGCGACGGAATTGCTGTTTTTGCCGAACTGTGCCGTCATGACCGCGGCTTCGGACGCAACCAGGCGCATACCGTCCTTGATGCTTTTCAGCGCGCTTGCGTATTCCTTGTCGCCCTTGACCGCAATGGTCGGGCCGATGTTGTAACCCATAGGGCGCACCTCCTTCTTACCACGGGAACATCCGGTCGATGTCCGCCTGCGTGGCTTCCTTTACGGCCTCTCCGCCGGACGACGCGCACGCATCCAGAAACAGGCCGATCGTGATCTGATCCAGTTCGGCGACGGTGAACCCCATGCGCTTTGCCACGAGCAAATACGCGGGCACATCGATCGATCCGCCGTCGCCATCTACTTTTTTGACGTTTGCAGGCTTGCGCTGAGCAGCTCCCGCAGCTCGCCGAACACCTCGAAGATCGGAAACGATTCGAACGAATCGATCCAGTCCTCCAGATTCGGGTTCACCGAGTCGTCGTAGGCACGCGCCATGGCGTGCGCGATCCCGTAGAGCACCATGGTGTTCCAGTCTCGGTTGAGCCGGTATTCCAGTTCTTCCTTCTTCTTGCTCTTTTTTGCTTTCGCGGGCGCTTGGTCGGTGCCGTCGGCGAGCGTCTGCAAATCGACGAACAGGTCGCGTCCGGTCGCGTTGTAGTAGCGAACAGGAAGGGACGCCGGCGCTTTGAAGCCGACGTCCTGTCCGCAGATTTTTATGATCTTTTCCATGCCGCCTTATACCCCCGCAACCGGCTCCTGCACGGTGGTGAACCAGTTAGAATAGACCGTCGGGTCCGTGTCGCTCTTGGTGTACATCTGCACGAGGTCGTCGCTCTCACGCGGGCGCGCGGCAAACTTCACCTTGGTCGTATCCGGCGTTTTGCTCTTCGCAGTCTTGGCGGCGATCTCCGGACGCGCGGTTACGACGCAGTCGTAGAGCGCGATCCTCCGGTTATGCGCGTCGCCCTGAAACTGCGCAAGCAGCGCAAACTGCTTGTAGATCTGCCCGGCATATTCCACCGCCACCTTTTTGCCGTCCTCCTGTAAAGCGAGGATCGCCGATGCAATCGCCGCGGGGACGTAGGCGGTTTCCACTTCTCCGTCGTACCCTTCGCTCTTGTCGATCATGACATAGTCCCGGTTGTCCGCCTCGAACGGCTCAACGTTACCTTTCGGCGACAGCGTGAGTGCGGTTGCGCCCGGCCAGTTGACGAGCGCGCCGTAGGAGTATACGCCGTCCGTAACCGTGACGGGCGCGATGGCGAGACGGCTCACGCCATATCTGTACTTGTTTTCCATGCTTCCTCCTTACACCCGGCCGAATACGGCCAGCGTGGTATGATGTTTCTGCGCGTCTTTCTCATATTCCACGTAACGGCTCTCCAGCACACCGATCCCGGCCGCTTTCAGCAGCGATTTCGCCGACGCGACCTTCGCGCGGTAGTCGCCGCCGAGGTGGAATTCGATGTTGACGTACTCGTCCACAAAGAGATCGTCGTTGTCCGCCTCGAACCCGCGCTCGTAATCCGGTACGAGCACATAATGGTCGGCGGCAGGGCTTCCGGTAAACATACCGACGGCGTGCTTGAGCTTAAGCGGCGCAAGCGCGGCGTCGATCGATTCAAGCGTTGGCAATCTTCCCCGCCTCCTCGTCGTAGATCTCCTGCATTCTGGTGACGCACTCCGGCTCCGCGGCGGAGCACGCCGCGTTCAGCCAGGGCCGGGCCGACTGCGCGTTCTTGCCGCTGCGGCCATGTTCGTAGACGTTTGCCGCCAGCGCGGCAGGCGTTCCCGATTCCGTCTTTCCGCGGAACTGCACCTGCGCAAACCAGCCGTATTGGTTCTTGCGCGCGGCCTTCATTTTCACGTACTTCGCGAACGTGGCGTTTGCGCCCTTGATTTTCGCGTAGAGGATGCGAAGCCCGGCGGTAACCATCTCCTTGAGCACGCTGTCCGTGCTGTCGCCAAGTTTCGCCAGCATCTGCTCGTACTCGTCGAACCCCTCGAATTTCACCGTCGCCATATGCCTACTCCGTGATCCGGCTGCAGGTCAGTTCGACCGCGTCCGGTTTGTTGGTTAACTTGTAATCCCGGACGATCCGGTATTCCACGTCCCCGCCGGCGGCATGATGAATAAGCTTCTGCTGTCCGTCGTAATCGATCGGGGATACTTCGAAGATCGCGTCGGCCTTTCGCCCGTTGGCGTCCGCGCCGTAGAACTCGCTGCGTCCGACACTCTTTCGTTCCGCCCAGCAGGATACGCTTGAGACAGCCGTTTCCTGCTGGAACGTATCGTCCGACGCCGTCGTTTTGACGAGTGTCACCCAGTCACTGCGCATCTGTTTCCCCCCGTTCCCGCAGCCAGCGTTCGCGGATGGCGAGCGAGAGCCACTGCGGCCTTCCGGCCGTCCGGTCGCGGCTGATCAGGCTGTCCGCCGCGAGGTTCGCCACGAGCATGCTGTCCTCGGCCGTATCCTCCAGATGGATTCCCTTGTTCGTCAGTTCCGCGGCGGCAGCGCGCAGCGCGCTCGTCCAGTACTCCGTCAGAGGAGCGGGCGTGGCGACGCCGGGCCGGTCCATGCGGCCCATGAGCAGCGAAAGCGCCGTGGTTTCATTGAACGCCATACCCGCTCCTCCTTTCGTTCGTTACGCCTTCGGCACGGCGACGGCCTTGCCGCTCTTGATCACGCGGCCGGCTGTGTCGAGCTCGACCACCGTAAGGAGTTTGCCCGCCGCGCAGGCAATCTGCGTGACGCCGGAAGTGAGCGCGGTATATCCCACGACCTTGTCGCCGGTGTTCGGGTTGAAGTCCCCGATGCGGAACTTGAGCGTCGTGCCGGCGGTTTCGGTGCCGCTGACGGTCAGAACGGTATTGCCCGAATCCGTACCGGCGGCCGCCGTTACGCCGAGGACGCCGAGCGGCGTGTTCGCGTAGTCGACCGGGAAGGCCGCGCTGGTCGCCGCATCCGTGTTGTCGTAGCTCACCAGCACGAAACCTTCGCCGATGACCGGCTTGCCGTCGTACCGGGCGTAGCCCTTGAACACGGTCTGGTTTTCGAGGAACTTCACGTGCTCGGACGATTCGATCTTCTGCCCTTCCCGCTCGGAGAGTAGGTACAAAGAGCCGAACCCGCCGACGATCTCGTTGTCGCCGAGGAATTCCAGCTCCTCGATGGTTCCGCCGATCACCGGGAACGTCTCGTCACCCGCGGTGAGCAGCGCCGCCGGGATGAACGCGAGCGCCTTGGCCTTGATGTCCATGTGCGTCGCGCGGTTCATGACCCAGAAGGCCTTGCCGTCCGAATAGAGCGGATTCGCCGCGCTCAGCGCTTTGATGAGCGCAATGAAGAAGGCCGCGCCGGTGCTTTCCGCGACGCTGATCTTCTTAATATTGCTCTCGTGCAGGTCCGTCCAGGGACGCGCGCTTGCCTCCCAGTTCGACGGCTGCGCGGTCTGGTTCAGGCGCGGGATCACGCCGAGCGGCATCTTCACGCCCGTGCCGTACAGGATCGCGCGATCGAGGCCGAGGCCGATTGCCTTGCCGAGCGCGTCCATGATCTCCGCGCCGAGGTTGAGGTCGCTGTCCTCGAGATACACGTTCGAGATCGGAATCCAGCCGCCGATCATGTAGCCGTCCACCTCGATCTGGTTCAGGCTCAGGTCGAGCTCGTTGAGCGTGCCGACCGCCTCGATCCAGACCGCCTCCGGGATCGCGCCCATGATGTTCTGGCGCGCCTTGCCCTTGACGTGTTTGACGTTCACGTGCTTGACCAGCTTGGAGTACTGCGTCATATTGTCGCGCAGCACCTCCAGCATGACGTCCGGGATCGTCAGCGTCGTATTGGCCACGCCGCGCGTCTGACAGCTGGAACGGATCTGGCTGATAAAGTTTTTAATCTCTTCGCGGGCGAAAAACGCGGAGCGCTCCTCGTGGGACATGTTGTAGAATTTCGTTCGGTTCAACATTCCGGGTTCCTTTCTGCTCCGCTGATCCGGGAGCACGGGATTGTTTTCCTGCGGAGGCGCGCTGCGCTCGTCGAGCTGCTGCACCTCGGTTTCCAGACCGGAAACGACGCCGTCGAGCCGGGTCTGCTCCGCTTCATGGTCGGCGATCTCCTGATCCAGCGCCGCCTGATCCGTATCGATCGCGCTCGCTTCGGTTTCCACTGCGCCGCGCTCTTCCTGCGTGGAGTCCGCGTTCAGTTCGTTCAGCGCCGTTTCCGCTTCCTGCTCGCGTTTCGTCAGCGCAGTTTTCCGCTCGTCCAGCGCCGCGCGCTTGCTGCGGTGCGCCGCGGCTTCCGCCGTTGCCGCTTCCAGCTTCTTTCGCAGCATGAGCTGTTTTAGTGCCATGTTTGCATCCTCTCTTTCATCCTCTTTTTCCAGCATTCAAACGACTGCGCTCGCCTGAGCGACCGCGCAACCGCCTCGGTCTTCTCGTAGGCGGGGAACGTGACGATGGAACCCTCGTAGAGCTTGACCTCCCGGATCGTCCAGTGCTGCGTCCCGTCCGGATTCAGGGTATAGTCCTCGCGCAGGATATCGAACCCGACGGAGCACTGCGTCACGTCGCCGCGCTGCACGCGCGCGTAAAGGTTTAAAGCGTCCTGGTCGTGCTCGTTGATCTCGACCACGCCTTTTAGTCCGTAGCTGTCGATCGAAAGCGCGAGCGTTCCGGCCTTCGTGCGGCCGAGCACTTTGGACGGTTCGTGGTCGACCAGACAGCGAACGTCCGCGCTGATCTGGCTGTCGAACGCGTGGGGATCGAAACTCTCCGTCGCGCCCGGCCAGATTTCGTAAACATCGCCGAAGACCGCGAAATACGCTTCGATCGTCCGCTTGCCGTCGGTTTCCAGCGCACGAAACTGAGCCGGCTGAAAGCTGCGGTACTGCCGTTCGGCGCTTCGGACCGCTTCGTTAGCTTCCGTCATCCGCCTTGCCTCCTTTTTTGCCGGACTGCTCCAGCTTCTTTTGTTCTCCGATTTTGGAATACGGGATGTAGTTCTCCAGAACGGCCAGTTCGGAGAGTCCGTCCCTTGGGTCGTATCCCAGCGCGTCGCGGGCTTCGTTCCGGTCAATGATGGCTCGGTCCACCAGATTGCAGTTCACTTCGCCCAGTTCGGTGATGGAGTACGCATACAGCGATCGCGGGTTGAACCGGAAATACCAGTTCGGGGAAATGAGCAGTTTGCGTGTCAACTCCTGTTCGATGGCCCGTGCTATCGGTAGCACGATCATGCGAATGAAGGCGTTGAACTCATCCGGATCGAATTTCCCGACGCCCACTAAAAATGGCGGTACCCCGATGATGGCCGCCGCCGTCCGCTTGTCTAAGTTGATGCTGTCGATGATCGCAAGATCGTTGAGGTTCAGCGGTGCGACCGTTTCGATCTCGAACGCTTCCGACGGGATGAACCACGGTTGACCGTGCTCGGAACTGCTCAGGTATTGTTCCGAGAGCTTTCGCCGCCCTTCCGGGGAAGCGAACTCCTCCGTCAGGCCGTCCACCTTCACGATGATCGACGGCACGGGGCTTTCCATGAGCGCCGCGGCGGTGCCGCGCGCCCGCGCAAGCTGTTTTGCCACACTCTTGAGCAGCACCGCATGCCCCAGCCCCCGCCACGGATGCTCCGGGTCCGGGTTGAGAACGAAGTGCAGCACCTCGTCGTGTTCGAACCGCTCCCCGCGGATGAGCAGGTCGTAGCCGTAGTCCCGGTCAAGGATGGAGTATTTACTCCGCGGCACCGGCTCGATATCGTCCAGCAGGTTCCCGCTGTAGTGCGGGATCTGCACGCTGTTCCCGCCAAGGATCATGTCCTTGACGATCGTCTCGATCCACGCCTTTCGCGTGATGTACTTGCAGGGCGTGATGTCCACCTTGCGGGAAAGCTCGTTTTTGATCCGTTTATCGCCGTCCCGCGCGTTCTCCATGAGGTGGATCGTCATGGAACTGACCAGATCGGCAACCCGCTGGATCGCGGTCTGGATCTCCGGGTTCTCCGAAAGCGGCGTGTACCCGGCAAGCTGGCTGTACGTCTCCGGCGAGCAAAGCCAGGTCAGGCCGCTGACCGCCCGCTGCTGGGTGGGCGCGCGGACATTGCGCGTGTGTTTCTTTGCCATGTTTATGTTTCCTCCAGCCATTTCTGCGCTTTGCGGCTGCGCTCCAGGCATTCCAGCATTCTTACGCAGGCGAACACGGACGCGTCGAACACGTCGATGCGCTGCTCCGGCTCGATCTTGTCGTACTGGATCATGTCGTCCGTCTTCTCGATCGCGTGCACGTTCTGCACGCAGTACTCATATGGCGCGGCGTGGCAGTAATACAGCTTGCCGTTCTTCGCCTTGACTTCGATGTGTCGGAAACCCTCGGATTTCTTGTAGAAATACTGCGGCTGGTCGACCACCTTGAACCCCGCCGAACGCATGCCGATGAAATATTCCCGGCAGAACTTCCGGTCGTGTCCAATCTCCGCGATGTTGAATCCGGCGCTTCGCATTTGCCGAAACCAGTTCACGACCTCCGCGTGGTTGACCGTGGGGCTGTTGCTCATGGTGAGCCAGCCGTCGTCCTTCCAGCCGAAGAGCGGGATGTTATCCTCGTCCGCCTTTTTATATGCCGCGGTAACCGGAAACCAGCAGTGCGGGATGACGATATCCACGTCTTTGTAGGTACCGTACAGCGCCGCGGTGGTCAGGTCGTGCAGCCGGGACAGGTCCGCGCCGCCATACCACTTGATCGGGAGCTTACTCAGCTGCTCGATGGTCCAGCCGTACTTGGCGTCGCTCCTGCGGAACTCCTCCACGTCGAAGTACGCCTTCATGGCGGAAGTGAAGATGTTCAGGCGCTTGGCTAAAAAATCTTTCCGCTGCTGCGGATCGTTCTGCGCCTGGATCGCGTCGTCCATGATCTCGCCCGGCCGGATCGACACGCCGTAGTTCGGGTTCGCCTTTTCGTGCTCCGCCGCGCTCGTGTAATCCACGTCGCCGTTGTCGTCCTCGTCCGCCTTGCAGATGAAGATGAACAGCTGCTCGTCCGGGCAGGTTTGGTTCAGCACCCTTCTGCAGTATTGCAGCCGCTGGTAGCAAAACCCGGTCGGGTTGTCGCCGCCCGTCGTGATCCCGATACAGAGGCGGTTGCTGTACGCCTTGCCGGATTCCTTGATGACGTTGTACTGCTTCGCGTTTTTGTATGCGTGCAGCTCGTCGCAGATCTGGATGTTCGACACGAGCGAGTCCTGCTTGTCCGGGTTGGCGGCGAGCGCTTCGATCCGGAGAGAGCCGGTCATTTGTCCTTTGTCGAAGAACGTACGCGCAATCGAGTGCTCGGCGTTGTTGTCCAGCACGCGGTAGCGCCGCAGCTCGCCCATCTGATCGAGGTTGAACAGGATATGGTCGAACGCCTGCCGCGCCTGCTTGAGCACCGCACCGACGATGTAGATGCGCGAGCCGCTTTTCCGTTCGAGAAAAGCCAGCGCGAGCGCAAGCGCCGCGGCGAACGGGGTTTTGCCGTTCTTGCGGGCAATAAAAAGGAACGCCTCTTTAAAGCGGCGCTCCTTCGTTCCCTTGAGCCGGAAACCCAGCAGGTTATAGACGATGAACTTCTCCCACGGTTCGAGCAGGAGCGGTTTCCCCAGCAGCGGCTCGCCGTGAACGGATTCGCCTTCCTTATGGCACACGCACGTCTCGATGAACCGGATCACGAACTCCGGGTCTTTGCTGTCGAACTCGTAAGCCGGGTTCTCGAGATCGCGGAAGAACCGCTCGCACTCCTGCACCTTCTCCCGGCAGGCGATCTTCCGGCCTTCCACGATGCTCCGGGCGTATTCGGCGATGATTTCATCGTTGGTCGGCTTCATCTAAAAACTGATCCACTTTTGAAGAGCCGTTGTCCCCGCCGCCGGGCGGCCGCCTCATGGACGGGTCCTGCTGGCCGAGGTATTGTTTCCCCAGCCAGATCGCCATGGTAGGGTTCCGCTCCGCGAGCTTGAACTGTATGCGCAAGAGAGACGCTTTTCCATATGCCCGGAAATGGGACTGCATCTCTTCAAACGTCTGCCGGTACTGCTCTTTTACAAGGCGGTCGAGCGTCTTTTCCGAAACGTCCATGACGGCGCAAATATCCGCCTTCGAGCACTGGATTTTACAGAGGGCTTCGAACTGCTCAAAGTCCCTGTTTGTCCACGTTTTTTGGGGTCTCGACATGCTGATTCACCTGCGCCTTTCCGGAGGGTTTTTCCCTGTACCCCCCTTTTATTTCCGCGCGCATTTGGAAGAGGCTATGGCCCCTGGTAGCCAGAGAGTGCTCTCAAATCGCCTTGACCGGGGGGATCAATGCCTGCCGCCCTTCTCCGGATGCCGTTTGCTGTGGCACCCGTTGCAGAGCGCGACGCCGTTGCTGACCTTATACGCGAGGTCCGGTCTCTCACTAAGCGGTATGATATGATGCGCAACGTCCGCCGGCACCATACGTCCGTACCGCTTGCAGTCCTGGCAAAGATACTTATCCCTGCGCAGAACCTCTTCCGACCACTTCCGGTGTCGCTGCTTGTTGTACGCCGGGTTGACCGACATCCGCCCTGCCTCCCTTGCCGCACGCTTCCTCGCTGCAGTACAGCGTGCCGTCGTCGTCCACCGCGTATTCGCAGCGAACGCATTCGTCGCCGTACACGATCCTGCTGCGTTTCATATCCTTGCCTTTCCATATGTGTCTTGCTGGTGCACACTGCACTCCCGAAGTTAGTTCTGCAACCGCTTGCAATATTCGTTGTCATGATTGATAATAAAGAAAAGACATCGTCGGGATTCGGTCGCAGGCACAAGACGCCTGCCAGTTGGATTCTTGATCGGTGTCTTTTTATGCTTTCATGCGTAACCCTCAGTGCCCCACTTGCAATATCTGATGTAATGGTAGATAATAATAAAAAGACATCGTTGTTGTTGGTCATTGGCAATTGTCGCCCTTCAACCAACAATTAACCGGTGTCTTTTTGTTTTTGGAACGAAGCTGGTAACCAGCGGTATTACAGCAGCCCTGCCGTTTCCCCGGTGAACTTTTCCCACCGGTCGATGATCACGTCCGCGTACCGCGGGTCTTTCTCCATACAGTAGCAAACACGTTTGTTCTGCTCCGCTGCTATTACGCTCGTGCCCGAACCGCCGAAGAGGTCGAGGACGATATCCCCGCCCTTCGTGTTGTTCTGCATCTGGTAATCGAACAGCGGGATCGGCTTCATGGTCGGGTGCTCTTTGCTCCGCGTCGGACGGTCGAACTCCAGCACGGTCGTCTGCTTGCGGTCGCTCGCCCAGAGGTGGCCTGCGCCTTCCTTCCAGCCGTAGAGGCACGGCTCGTGCTTCCACTGGTAGTCCTGCCGTCCCATGACCATGGCGTTCTTCACCCAGATCAGGCACTGATGCACCGTCAGTCCCGCTTCCCTTGCCGCCGCGCGGAAGAGATAGCCGTTCGAATCCGCGTGCCAGATGTAGAACACCGCGCCCGGCTTCATATGCTCCTGCGCGTTGCGAAACGCCTGCACGAGGAATGTCAGGAACGCGTCGTCCGACTGCGCGTCGTTCTCGATGGTGAGCTCGTCCTGCGTCTTGCCCTTGTAGTCCACGTTGTACGGTGGATCGGTCAAGAGCAGATCTGCCTGCGCGCCATCCATGAGGAGCGCAACATCCTCCGGCTTTGTGCTGTCCCCGCACATGAGGCGATGACGGCCGAGGCGATAGACCTGCCCGGCTTTACTCTTTGGTTCGGTCGGCAGTTCCGGCTCGTAACCATCGTCTACGGCTTCCGTTTCGTCCGGCATCTCAAAGCCGGTCAGCGTTACGTCAAAGCCGATATCGTCCAGAAACTTCAGCTCTTCACTCAGCAGGTCCATATCCCACATCGCGTGCTCGGCGAGTCGATTGTCCGCGAGCATGTACGCCCGGCGCTGCGCTTCCGTCAGGTGCTCGACGAAGATGCACGGCACTGCGGTCATGCCCTCCGCGATCGCTGCCGTGAGCCGCCCGTGTCCCGCGATAACCTTCTTCTCCTTGTCGATCAGCAGCGGATTCACGAAACCGAACTCCCGCAAAGAGAGCCGCAGTTCCTTGATCTGCTCGTCGCTGTGCTTGCGAGCGTTGTGTTCGTCCGGCTTGATCTCCGCAACCGCGACGATCTCGAATTTATCGGTGATTTGCATGTGGTCCTCCAAAAAGCAAATTACCTCTCGCCATTGATCAATACACATTTTATGTGTATAATCTTTATGCAAGAGGTGACGAACATGAAGTATGTCTTTCCTATTATCTTAACTCCGGCAGCAGACGGATACGTTGTTTACGTACCCGATTTTGAGATCAACACGGAAGGAAATTCTCTGGCTGAAGCGCTGGATATGGCGCGCGACGCAATCGCCATGACCGGCTGCTATCGGGAGGATCACGGAGAAGCACTGCCGGTACCCGCAACGCTCACCCCCATCTGTGAACCGCCGCAGTTTTGCTCACTGGTTGATGTAGACTTCGAAGCCTACCGTCGTGCGAACGAAACCCGCGTGGTACGCAGGAACGTAACCCTGCCGAGCTGGCTCAATGTTGAAGCAGATAAAGCAGGGTTGAACGTTTCCCGTGTTCTGCAGGAGGCGCTCAAAGCGCGGCTTGGGATCGAATAGCACTCGCAGCAGGCAAGCAAAAGGACGGCCGTATAGGTCGTCCTTTGTCTTATAGCTTAGCTTCTACTTTTTTTGTTGATCAGCATTTGGCCTCCAAAATGAAAAATGACGCCCGGCGGCGTCAAGGGTAAAAAGGAGAGACCGCGTGGGTCTCTTCAGGATCTCATAGTACTATTTTAGCATGGTTCAATGTATTATTTCGTATCTTCATTTGGTTTCTGCTTAGTTGTTTCCGTCTTGATTAACCTACTATACTGGACAACATTAATCATTGGCAATACTATATTTCCTTGTGCAAAAGTCAGCGAAGAAACTGATGATACAATACCCCTCGCAACTCCATATAACGCTGCAATACCGTTGATCTCGAGCATCTTCCGAAATTTTTCTTCATCGCTCTTTTTCGAAGAAAAACAGCCCTCGACAATAATGTCAAAATTGCAGGCGTCTTTCCCATTTTTTATTTTTACTTTCACATGCAATTGCAACGGGCACACTAACGTTTCTTGATCTTCAACCGATAATTCTCCAATTGAGTGCGACAACTCTAGTTGCTTCTTGAATGGTTCTTCATCAGTAAGCGAAACCAAGTCGTTCTTTACACTCAATTTTGCTATTCGGCTGCCAATCATCTGGAAGTCAGATAGAACATCTTCTGTCTTCATATATTTCTCCTTAAGCAGCTGCACTTGCAACTTGATCTGCATCCGTGGGAATATTTGAGCCACCGTTCTTTTTAATATTCTCTCCTCCACGGATTATTTCAAAATTACCAGTTGGGTTATTCTGAATAGGGTATTCGTTAGCTTTGATAAACTTAGCTTCAAAAACCAGATCAAGCTTATCGCAAATTTCACAAATTGTAGACAGCGAAAGATTGCAATCCCCACTTTCCCACTTTGATATCATCGCCTGTGATACTCCCATGAACTGAGCAAATGCTTTTTGGCTCATGTTTCGAGCAACACGATTTAGAAGTATCTGACTTGCAATGTCTGCCTTAACCATCGCACCTGAAAACATACCGTTTGATACATTTAAATTTGCGCGACTCGAATAATTTTCACGATTCTCGTTTGTCCGCATCTTTGTTTCCTCCGTTATTTGTATAAAAATTCCTCTCTCAATTTTAAGGCAGTCTTAGCATTCTTTTTATATCCAGTAGCATACTTCTTATCTTGTTCATTAAATGCATGCAACAAAATTCCTTTTTGACCTATATATGAGTACAACACTCTAATATTAAAAGATTTAGTATCAATGTGGATTGAATACAGGTTTTCATAATCCGTTAGCTTTTCAAATTTCTTATGTTTGCACAGAGATCCCCACGGAGTTGTAACAACCATTCTTGAAAACAATAGTAGTTTTTCGATTATGAAGTTAACCTCTCCAGAAGCGTTTATAATACTCATAAACGTTTCCACAAAATCATCGCATTGCTCAATACCAAGTGACTGCAAACGTTCCTTTAAAGTCAAAACATTTTGTCCCCCGTAGGTGGCATTATATTACTTATAAGTTATATTGTCAAACATTATATTACCCTTTGCCTTTACGTTAATTGATTTGCAGTATTGTTCGCAGTAGTTTAATAATCTCGCCACCTTCCTCCAGCTCATCCCATCCACATACCTCAACCTCAACACCTTCTCCTGATTTTCCGGCAGCTTCGCCAGCTCCGTGTCCACATACGCAAGCTGCTTCTCCAGCGCGATCATCTCGCCGGTGAGCTCACGCTCCAGCTCGTCCAGTTCCGCGGCATACTCCGCCAGCCGGTCGCGCGTCGGATCGCTCCGGCCGCACTCGCCGAGCTGCCGCTGATTGTACTCTGCGCGCGAACGGAGCCGTTCGATTCGCTCCTGCAAGTCCTCCACGCGCAGCTTTTGCCGCCGCACGTTTTTCAGATCGTCGATCGTCATATCACAATCTCCCGTTCTTATCCCTTCGTTACTGAACGACTTCGCAGTCCTCGCAGCAGTCGCATTCCCCGTCGCAGTCCATCGAGCCTTCCAGCGTGTCGGCCACCTCCGAACACGGCAGACCATAGCGTATGCAGATTTTCATGTTTCCTCTCCCCTTTTTCATTGACATGCAATTTCTGCCGCGATATTATGTCTTTGAACCCGTGACTGGCTGTAGAGGGCAATTGGAGCCCAGAGATAGCTTGTTGCGGGTTTTTGTTGATATTCATATACTCGTCGTATATACTTTTCTTGCAGGAGGCATAATCACGGCCCTAAACCAGTCGCCCGTTGTCTGAAGTATTACATTCACAATGGGGCATCCTGTGTGAGCGTCTGACGATCAGGCGCTCGTTTTTTATTCTCCATACCTCCACGCTTCCCCGCCTTTCTCCGCGTAGAACACGACCTCCCCGTTCTCCCAGCCCATGTAGATCAGCGACGGCGGAAAGACGTAGCCCGTATACTGCTTCGTCAGGACGCTTGTCAGCTGGATATTGAGGCCAAGCTCGGCCAGTTCCAGATTCTCGTCAGTCACCGGCGCGCCCGGATCGTAGAATCCGAACTCACCCGCCTGCGCCACAACGTCCGTGATATCCTGCGCAAAGAGGCGCTTGCCGTCTGCGCGGGTCTGGCCGCAGTACAGGCGGTTGACGACTAGGAACGCGAACCCCAGCTTCTCCTGCGCCGTGTCCAGCCCGTACATCGCCCGCGCCACCGTTTCCAGATGCGACTGACCGATCCCGTAGTCGTAGATCACCGGCTGCGGCCGCGGAACCTTCTCCGGCTCCGGCGTCGGCACCGCTTCAATCACGACGGTTTCCACCTGTCCCGGCGTTACTGTCGGCGCGGGCGCTTCGTCCGCCATCGCGGCGGTATGGAACGCAAGCCGTCCGTATCCGACCGTGATCAGCAACGCCAGCAACAGCAGCGCCAGAAACCGCCATCCTCCGTTTTTCATGCTTCTATCCTTTCCGCGTGCCGCGCAGGTACGCCGTGATGACCCCGATCGCTTCTTCGCAGCTGTAGCAAACCTCGACCGCGTATCCTTCCCGCCGCAGCAGGTCGATATACCGCCGCTGTTCCGGTGAGGGCTTGTTTGCGCCGTACTTCATCTCGATAAACAGCCCGGCATACTGCCCCCGTGTCACCGGCAGGAAGAGATCCGGAACGCCCGGCTTCACCCCTGCCGCTTTCAGCCGCGCGGCGGTGGCTTTGTTTCGCAAACCACCGTTCGGAATGTGAAACAGATACGCCAGCTCCGGCCATTGCCCGGCCTGATATACCGCCCACTCGAATAGCGCCGCCTGCTCCGCTTCCTCGTGTTGCATTACCCTGCCTCACGATGCTCCTGCGGGTCCGCGTCAAGGTCGACCAGCAGGTGGGCAAGATCGCCGTCCGTGAACTCGTGCTGTACGATCGCGGGCCTTGCGCTCTTTTTCGCGTATCCACCGCCCTGGTCGCGCGGTCTTGCCGAATCGCGCCCTTCCCACGTTCGCACCGCCGCCTGCCAGTCCTTCATCGGCTGGTTGCCGACCCGCCAGCCCTTGGCCTCGTAGAAGTCAAAGAATCGCTGCGGATCGACGGCGTTCCCCCGTTCTTTGCAGTAGGCGTGTATTTCCTCTACCGTCGGTTTGGTGAAGCGGCGCGGCGGTTCCGCGCAGCACTCTTTCTCTTGTGCTTTTTCTTTTGCATTCTCTTTAGCATTAGGTTCTGCTTTGGTTACGCCTTGGTTATCGCTTGGTTTCGCTTCGGTTACGGCTTGGTTATCGCTTGGTTTCGCCTCGGTTATGGCATGGTTATCCGTTGGTTCCTGTTCGGTTTCTCTTGTCGGTCTGCCGCCGCGCGACCCGTTGTCCCGTTTCCGGTTGTTCGCGTCGATCTGCGGCCGCATCAGGGTAAAGAACCCCTTTGCAATGCCGTCCCCGCCGAAATCCGGCTCCGTATCGTAGAGCGCATAATCGGCGATCGCGTTGTAGAGCGCAAGCTGCGTTTCCGCAGGCAGTTCCCGCATCGCGTCCCGAAATGATTCGTAGAAGATAAATCCGTCGCGCATGGATACCACCTTTTATCCTTAAAATGGGATATCGTCGGCCGATACGTCGGTAAAGCCGGCCATGTCCGCGCCCGCGTCGTTCTGCCCGTCCGTTTTGTCGTCGCCCTGCTGTCGCGGCGAAAGGAACTCCACCTCGTCCGCCTGCACGTCCAGCGACATTCGTGTCGTGCCGTCCTTGGCTTCGTACAAACGCGCCTGCAGTTCGCCGACGACCGCCACCTTACGCCCTTTGGCGAGGTACCGCCCGCAGTTTTCGCCGATCTGCCGCCAGGCGTTGATCCGGAAAAAGTCTGTCGGCCGTTTCCCGTCCGCACCCGCGAACCGCCGCGAAACAGCGATCGTAAACGAGCAGACCGTGACGCCGCTCTGCGTGGAACGCGTCTCGGGATCGTGGGTTAGGTTGCCGATCAGCGTGATCTTGTTCATGGTTGTTCTCCTTCTCTCTGTCAAAATCCATCTTACGGCGGCATTGCCGTCCAAAATTACGACAAATAGCTGCGGCCGAAGACTCCGATAAAATCCAGTTCCGGATACGCCCGTTCGAACGCCAGCTGGCCGGCGCGCTCCAGTTCCCGGCGCAGCGCTTTGTTAAAGTGAACGCCGTCCGGCGGTTCGTTGTGCTCTTCGTGCGTGAGCCAGACCTTCAGGCCGTAGCGATCGGAGAGCTTACGTCGTCCCTGTCCGTAGAAGATATGGTGTTCTTCGAGGCTGTCTGTTCGTCCGGAGAGCCAGGATTCCCGTTCTGTTTGCAGGATGCTCTTTGCCACTGCTCCATCATCCTTTCCAGTTCCGCCGGCGGCAGGGTTTCGAGTCCGAGGGCTTTGGCGTCTTGAACCAGCGAATCGATCAGGCGTGACATTTGTTCCGTATCGTATTTCGATGATCCAAAGTAAGCTCGAATATGCGTGAATCCCGGTGTTTTTGCCTCGGATATGATCTCCGTTTGCCAGCCGATCCCGAATTCCGACCACCGTTCTGCGAAACCGGCGACCGCCTCCGTCCGGAGCGTGATAATATCGTTGTTCCCGCCAATCTCCCGGATTGCCGATCGATAGACCTCAACCGGTTTCAGCCGTAGTTCCGCTGCGATCATATCGATCAGCACCCATGCATACTTGTTTGCATCCGCAGATCTCTGCTCACGCCAGAGCTTCAATTCTGCGGATGCAGCGCGTCCTTTGAGCATGGCCAGAAACCTGCGAAGAGGAGCTATAAACCGTTCTTCGATCTCCGCCTCCAGCCGCCATGTGCCGTTCAGGTTTCGGAAGATCTGGATGTTAAGAAACCTGATCCGCATTCTTGACCACCTGCGTGAACTTCACCTTCACCGCGATCAACTGGTTCAGCGTCATATCGTCGAACCGAACGATCGCGCCGTCCTTCTTTGCGATATACGCCTCGGCGCGCGTGCGCATGCTCTTTTCGTCGATCCCGTTTGCCAGCGCAAGGTCGAGCAGGATTTTCCGTGCCTTCACGATTTCCGTACGCTGGGCGTCCGCCTGCGGTTCGGCCGGGTTTTGCGTCTCCATGCCCTTCTTCTCCGGCTCCGCGACGGGCTTGTGCCTCGCGCGAAGGAACTCCGCCAGTGCCTTCAGCTCGTCGTCGCTCAGTTGGTCGACCATTCGTCCCTTGCTTTTGACGCTGATCGCGTTGATGTCGTTCGGCGTACCGTAGGAGAAAATTTCCTCGATGAGCTTCAGCACTTCCTCGCTGCGTTCGCCGTAGCCGTATTTATCCGCATCACGGTTCCAGTACACGTCCGCACCAATCCCCAGCGCTTTGCAAGCTACGCTGATCGCGTCCGTATAGGCCTTCTTGTACGCCTCGTCGTCGAGGTGGAGGCCGCTCTTTTCGACCGTCACCAGCTTCGCGCCGCCCGTGCCGAACACCGGCGCGCTCCAATCCGCATCCGGCGTTTCGCGGTAGATCAGCTCCACGTCCACGAACACCGCTACTTCGCCCGAAGTCTCGTCGGTGGCCGTATGCGTCCCGGTCTGCCGGACGTTCCAGCCTACCCCGCATGGTCCGAACAGGTCGGTCAGCATCTTGATCCGCCACATCGGCGAAATGTCCGTCATGCCCTTCAGCCGGCCGCCGTCGATCTTCTTCTGGGCGGTATCCGGTACGCTCCGGACCTTGTTGTAAATTCGGAGATTCTCTTCCATGTCACACCTCCACGATGAACTTCGGCGGCACCGCTTCCACCGCGACCGCCTCCACGACCTCGCCCGTCTCGGTATCGATCACCTTGCCGTCTACGATCTGAAGCCGCTTCTTTAGCTCTCCCCATTGAAAGTCCGGCTTCTGTACCACGAATGCCGGATATACGGCCATGAGCGCTTCGTTGTCCGGCACCATGCGTTCGAAGGCGAGCTTCCTCTTGAGCTTGCCGGTCGGCAGTCGGTACGTTTCCTGCGTCTTGGTCGCCTGGTGTGGAACCGTATCGAAATAGCACTGCAGTCCGTTTTCCAGCCTTGCGATCTTCTCAGCTGCCCGGTCAATCTCTCTTTTCATGACCGCCTGGTAGTGCTCGATCATCCCGGTGCAGCCCTCCACAAGGCGATTTCGCTCCTCCTCAATATCGCGGATTTCGAGTATCGCCATTTCTGCTTCAACGTCGTTGCTGGCGATCATAATTTCCTCCATCGGTTACGCCCCTTTCGGATCGGAACCGGCCGCCTGCTGCGCCGTCCTGTTTTTCTCCAGTTCCCGGTTGGCCGCCGCAAGGTCCGCGCGCACCTTCTGTAGTTCGGTCATGAGCGCATCGCACTTCTTATCCTTCCAGTCCAGCGCGGATTTGTACTGGTCGCGCTCCGTCAGCGCCTCCGCCAGCGCCGCGGCCGTCGTCGCCAGCGATATCGCTAAACCTTGTTCCCGTTCCATTGTTTTGCCTCCTTTTTGTATTTAAAAAAACCTAGATATGCCATTTTTGCTTTCCTGTTTTGCGTTCCCCAGCCGCGCTGTTGACCCACTCCGCGGCGGAGCGTACGATTACCCGCCCGTCCGGCGTAACGGCGATCAAGCTGTCGCCAATCAGCTTGTTCAGGTAGGTGACGCTGACGCCCAGCATCTTTGCAGCCGCTTTCTTCGGCAGGGTTTCTCCCCATGTGCGCACCCATTGTTCGCCGACCGAACTGCTGTCCTTCGCCGCGCTGAGCTTGGAGGTAATCTGTCCCACCGCTCCGGTAACCGCGTTCAGCCCTTCTACCGCCGCGGAAAGTTGCCGCTGCAATTCGTCAAAATCGACCCGTGCCGTTTCCATACTGTCTCCTTGCGTTCCGTGGTATAATCGCCTGTAAAAAGTGGTGGTTAAATTGCTCTTGAAGATGTTACGAAGGGCAATCCGCCAACATACACTTTTTCAATCAGGCTTATTGATTAAAAGCTTATTTGCACACGGCGTATCAATTGGCGGAAGCCCCATCATGCTTCTCGCTCCATTAATCGTGAGTTGGCTGTTCTCAATCAGCGATTGGATTTCATCGCCATTTAAGCGCACTCCAACGCCAGCCCTGCTCGCTTGACTTCGTTTCTCTAGCTTTATAAGCGCATAACAAGCCCGCAGTTCTATTTGTTGTTTGGGTGTAGCGATCTGAGGATTCCCGTTTGGATCGCACAATGCATACTCTGGATCAAACGTTATGCAGCATAGCCCTCCGAATAATGCGCATCTGCGTTTCCTGCATGGTGTGTTTTTTTGTGGATCGCAATAATACGGCGTTTTATTGATATCCATATCCCCACCTCCTCTGTTCTATGCGGTTTTCTCTTTACCCAGAATCATCTCGAGGATCTTCCGGATTCCCTTTTGGAATACGACCGTCTTGATATAGATGCGGGTCTCGCCCTGTACGTCATATTTCGATTCGATACAGCGGAACCAACCCTCGTCGATGTATTTCTGATACGGCTGGTTGTTCGCCATGAGAATGTTGTTCTCCCGTAGAAAAGCGAACAGCCGGTTCTGTCCCATTCCACAGTTCAGTACCTTTGCTACCGTTCCGATTGGAATTGCGTCCTTGCTGTCCGTCACCGCGTCGCAGAACTCCGCTTTCGGCAGCAGCTTTGCGTTGGCCTCGCGCAGGGATGCTATCTGGTGATCCGCCGCAACCAGTGCACGGGCCATGAGCGAAGCCGGATCGTTCCAGCGCCGCTCCAGCTCAATGAAGTACTGTCTACACTCCTTGCCTTTTTCCGTGCGCTGGAGCATGCAAAGTTCTTTCGCCATTTCAAGCGTGAGCTGGTGGTCGGTGACCTCGCGGACTACTTCTCGCCCGCCCTCTATTTGAACTCGCTCAATTTTGAGCGGGTTGAAATCCGTCCCTTCCGAAAATCCGTACTCACACATGCGAGGAAACCAATCTTTATAGGCAGTTTCTACTTCAAGCGCGGCGTGAAGATCGCGCCCAAGCACCGTTGGCTTCTCACCGGTTGCTTCTACTTTGATCAGGTCGCTCATTGCTTCTCCTTCCGCTCAACATGGTATAAAGCGAAACGCATTGTTAAGCAGTCCTTTCAGTCTTCAATGGTACGTATCTCGTACCATCTTTTGCAAAAAAAATATCCGCCGGGTTTTCGATGCTCAGTAGATCGATCATTCCGTATATTTCATCGCTATCAAACACACCTCGCTTCATTTTCCTGTAGAAAGTAGCCTCATTAATACCTAGCGTTTTTGCAACAGCTTTTTGCGTCAATCCTTTTTCAGCAATAATGCCTATTAACTTTGCTGTCTTAATCATACTTCTGCCTCCCGATTGGTACGTGTAACGTACCATCAATATAAATCCTCGGTAGTCACGTGTCAAGTACCATTATGCTTGTTCGACGAACGTTTTTGTTGCATTGTACGGAATATTAGATATAATGGCATTGGGTGATAATTATGAATATCGGGCAACGTATCAAATCAAGACGGGAAATTCGAAAGATGACACTTGACGAGTTATCGAAGCTCGTCGGTGTTACGCGCCAAACGCTCAGTCGATATGAAACTGGCGTAATTAACAATATACCGTCCGATATGATCGAACGTATTGCATCAGCCCTAAACGCTACGCCCGCTCAGCTTATGGGATGGGATAAGGAGGATACGCCTACAAATACCGCTGGCGTGTTAGTTCCAGTCCTCGGCCGCGTACCCGCAGGTATCCCGCTGGAAGCCATCGAGTGTATTATCGACTATGAAGAAATCCCTGATGAAATGGCACGAACCGGTGAGTTTTTCGGGCTTCAGATTGAAGGGGACAGCATGGCACCGCGTATCCTGAATGGCGATGTGGTTATCGTAAGAAAGCAACCTACTGTTGAGACTGGCGACATTGCTATCGTTATGGTCAACGGGGATGATGCGACCTGCAAGCGGGTTATGCACCATGAGAACGGGCTTTCGCTGGTATCGAATAATCCAGCTTACCCGCCCCGCTACTTTACAGCGCGGGAAGTTGAGAAAATGCCGATTCAAATTATCGGGAAAGTTGTAGAACTAAGAGGCAAGTTCTAGCACTGCTATACAAAAAACCGCCCCGGTGTAGCGAGCACCGAAGCGGCGAGTGCAGATAAAACGCCTGTGACAGGGTCCTTTTTCTGCGCCTTCAATATACCATAGAACCGGAGGGCAACACAATGGCAAAGCAAAAGAAGCGCCTGCGCGCGCAGATCACCGTCGGTCACGATACGGACGGCAATCCCGTCTATAAATGGGCGAACGGACGCACGAAAAAAGAATTGGAAGCCAATAAAGAAGAACTGCGCCGGGAACACATCAACGGCGCAGTTGCTATTCGCAGGGACATCCTGTTCGGCGAGTTTGTCACGGACTGGTACCGGGT
Source organism: Eubacteriales bacterium (assembly GCA_034933205.1). Lineage (GTDB taxonomy): Bacteria > Bacillota > Clostridia > Christensenellales > CAG-138 > UBA7703. The sequence goes on along the minus strand of JAYFNY010000005.1, from coordinate 6,434 downwards.
CTACAAAGAACCTTATATCAGTCCAAGCTCGAAAGCAAGCTATCGCACCGTGCTAAACCGGTACCTATTCCCCGAATTCGGTAACAAGCAGATGCGAGCGATTACAGCCGTACAGTTGCAGGCGTTTACCAATGGTCTGGCCGGCATGGGAAAAACGACGCTCGGCTATATTACGAACATTCTTAGCAACTGCTTTGCGCTTGCCAACGCGCAAGGGATGATCGACCGCAATCCCGCGGAAGCACTCAAGCCACCCAAGTCCGAACGGAGTAGCCGACGCGCGCTTACGGCGCAGGAAACGGCCGCTGTGCTAAAAGTAATCGATCAGGAACAAGACGGCCTGCTCGTTGCGCTCCTCTACTACACAGGCCTGCGTCGCGGCGAAGTGCTGGGCCTGCGGTGGTCGGATATCGACTTCTCCGCACGCACCCTGCATGTTGAGCGGGACATCGATTTTGTCACCGGCGACGTCGGAACCGTCAAGACAATCAACTCCGTACGAACCGTTCCCCTTCCGGAGGCACTGTTGAGCATGCTCCAGAAAGGCCGGCAGATCGGCAGCGGATATGTCATACGCGCCCCGCGCAACGGTTCGCACTGGTCGCAGGCTACTTTCATCCGCCGCTGGCGGCTGATCCAGGCCGCTCTGCTCGAAGCTGCGCCCAGTATTGAGAACGATGGGAAAGGATCGATCCTCACGCCGCACTACTTCCGACATAACTATGCTTCCATCCTCTACCGTTCAGGCGTGGACGTGCTCACCGCGCAGCAGTACCTCGGCCACGCGGACCCGGCAACCACGATGCGTATCTATACGCACCTCGCGGACGATATGCAGCTCAAGGATGCGGAAAAGGTGAGGAGGGCGTTTAGTTGAACGTAGAATCTATGTGATTGCTGACTATTGACCTAATACCGCCCAAGGTATATGAAGTATTTTCCTTTTTGGGTATAGTTTTAACTTGCTGGCAACTTGCTCAATACTAAACTAAAAAACTTATATTTCAAAAAAACGCCAGAATTAGTGCAAAAAAGATGCACGTACTACAGTATCGTGATCGTTTTTGTGAAACATCGAACTTGCTGTCAACTTGCGGAACTGGCTCAGCCTGACTTTGGCAATCGCCTCTCAGCATCATTTATCTTCAATAATTAAGGATTAACGGCAAGTGTCCGTCTATAAAAACGGCCTCGAATCGGGCAAGAAATTGGCAAGAAACGGGCAAGAAAAACCGCATTATCGTACGTGATCGTACGAGACCCAAAACACAAAAAAGCCCGGAAATCGGGCTTTTTTTGGTAGCGGCGATCTGATTCGAACAGATGACACTCCGGGTATGAACCGAATGCTCTAGCCAGCTGAGCTACGCCGCCATATAAAATTCTTTCTTGCCGATTTTCAGCGGCACATGGTGTATTATAAACGTCCTTCCGAGCCGTGTCAAGATGAAGATACCGCGTGTTCCCGAATCATTTTTTACCGCACACCGCAGATTTCTCAGAGTTTTTTGCTTCACGGAACGGCGAAGGCATGGTACAATTTGATCTATGATTTTTCTGCGTGTTCCTTTGCCGCTTTTCCCATGCGTATGAAGGCCGCGCAATTGCTCAGGAGGCACTCATGATTCGTTATTACGACTCTCCGGTCACTCTGCAAAACGGAAAACCGCGCCCTGCCGCAAAGGCGGACGCCGCCGCGCGTGAAAAGACCATTGCATACTCGATTCTCAAAACGCACAATCAGTCGGAAGATCTGGAAAAGCTCCGTCTGCGCTTCGACGCGCTGATTTCGCACGATATTACCTATGTCGGCATCATTCAGACCGCGCGTGCCAGCGGACTTACCGAATTCCCCGTACCGTATGCCATGACAAACTGCCACAATAGCCTCTGCGCCGTCGGCGGAACGATCAATGAAGACGACCATGCTTTCGGTCTTTCCGCCGCAAAAAAATACGGCGGAATTTACGTTCCTGCCAACTTGAGCGTAATCCACAGTTACGCGCGGGAAGAACTCGCCGGCTGCGGCCGGATGATCCTCGGCTCGGACAGTCACACGCGTTACGGCGCGCTCGGCACACTCGCCATTGGCGAAGGCGGGCCGGAGCTCGTAAAGCAGCTGTTGAAAAACACCTACGATATCACCGCGCCGGAAGTCGTGCTTTGTTACGTTACCGGTAAGCCCCGTCGCGGCGTTGGTCCCCACGACGTTGCGCTCACACTCGTCAAGGAGGCATTTCCCGAAGGGCGCGCGAAAAATAAAATTTTGGAATTCGTCGGCCCGGGCATCCAGCACCTCTCCGCGGATTACCGCAACGGCGTGGATGTGATGACCACGGAAACGACCTGCTTAAGCTCCATTTGGGAAACGGACTCCGTTACTTCAGAGTACTTTCTCGCACACGGACGCCCGGAAGCCTATCAAAAACTCTCGCCGGAAAACGGCGCCTACTACGACGCCATGATAACGATCGAACTCGACAAGGTGGAGTGCATGATCGCATTGCCGTTCCACCCCTCCAACGCATACCCCATCGTTGAGTTTTTAGCACATGCGGACGAATTGCTCGCCAAAGTGGAAGAGGAAACAAAAGCGAAATTCCCCAAAGTCTCCGTCGATCTGAAAAGCAAGATTCATCCGGACGGCGTATATGCCGACCAGGGCATCATTGCCGGCTGTGCCGGCGGACTTTTCGATAACATTGTGGAGGCAAGCGAAATCCTTTCGGACAAATCCACCGGAAACGGTGCGTTTTCCCTTTCCGTTTACCCGACAAGCGTACCTGTCAGCCTCGCGCTGACCCGTGCGGAAGCGACGGAAACGCTCGTTCGCGCGGGAGCCGTGATGAAGCCTTCCTTCTGCGGCCCGTGCTTCGGCGCGGGAGACGTACCCGCAAACAACGGTTTCTCCATTCGCCACACAACGCGCAACTTTCCCAACCGCGAAGGGTCGAAGCCCGGCGAAGGGCAGCTGGCGTACGTCGCCCTCATGGATGCGCGCAGCATCGCCGCCACGGCGGCCAATGGCGGGCGCATCACACCCGCAACGAGCGTTGTGTACCGCAAGCGCCGCATTCGCTACCGCTACGACCGTTCCAGTTACGAAAAACGCTGTTATAACGGGTTCGGCAAAGCCGATCCGACCGTGGAACTGGTTCTCGGGCCAAACATTACCGACTGGCCGAAAATCTACCCGCTGACGGAGAATCTGCTCGTCGAGCTTTCCGCCGTCATCCGCGATCCCGTAACAACCACGGACGAATTGATCCCTTCCGGGGAAACGAGTTCTTACCGCAGCAATCCTCTGCGGCTTGCGGAATTCGCACTCTCGCGCCGCGCGCCGGACTATGTCGGCCGCAGCAAAGCCGTCGCGGCGACAGAAACGAAACGGAGGGCAGGAGAGCCGCCGGAGGCGCTGAAAGCGTTGCTTAATACGGTTGGCAGCGCGGATAACCTGATGAAAACCACCGCCTACGGTTCCTGCGTGTTCGCCAACAAACCCGGCGACGGCAGCGCGCGCGAACAGGCGGCGTCCAGCCAGCGTGTGCTTGGCGGCGCAGCGAATATCTGCTATGAATATGCGACCAAACGCTACCGCAGCAATTGCATCAACTGGGGCATTCTGCCCTTTACCCTGCCTGCGGGCGCAAGTTTTGATTACGCTGTCGGCGATCACGTTTTCGTGCCGAACGTAAGAAAGGCGATCGAGGACAAGCTCGATTCTCTACCTGCCACTGTAATCCGGCAAAACGGCAAAGCGGAAGCCATCACGCTCCATCTGCCGCCGCTGACAGACGACGAACGCGAAATTCTGTTGGAAGGCTGCCTCATGAACTACTACGCGGCACATGCAGGAAAATAACGATTCACGAATGACCAACCGAAAGGAACCAAATATGGACCGAATCAAAATGAAAACGCCCCTCGTCGAGATGGACGGCGACGAAATGACCCGTATCCTCTGGCAGCAAATCAAAGACGAACTGATCCTTCCGTTTGTCGATCTGAAAGCGGAATACTACGATCTCAGCCTTCCCGAACGCGAGAAGACCTGTGACCAGATTACCATAGACGCTGCAAACGCCATCAAAAAGCACGGCGTCGGGGTGAAATGCGCAACCATCACGCCGAACGCGCAACGTGTTGCGGAATATAACCTTTCCGAGATTTGGAAGAGCCCGAACGGGACGATCCGCGCCATTCTGGATGGAACCGTTTTCCGGGCGCCAATTCTGATCGATTCCATAAAGCCGGTGGTCAAAAACTGGAAAAAGCCCATCACGATCGCCCGTCACGCTTACGGCGACGTATACCGCGCAACGGAATATCGCGTACCGGAAAAAGGCAGGGCGGAGCTGGTTTTCACCGGCGAAAACGGAGCCAGTTTCCGTAAAACGATCTACGATTTCGAATGTCCCGGCGTTCTGCAGGGTATGTACAATAAGGATAGCTCCATCAAATCCTTTGCGCACAGCTGCTTCCAATACGCCATCGGCACAAAGCAGGACCTCTGGTTTTCCACCAAGGATACCATCAGCAAGCAATATGATCACACATTCAAGGATCTCTTTCAGGAGATCTACGAAGCGGATTATATAGCGAAGTTCGAAGAGCTGGGCCTGACGTATTTCTACACGCTCATCGACGACGCGGTCGCGCGGGTGATTCGCTCCGAAGGCGGCTATATCTGGGCCTGCAAGAACTATGACGGCGACGTGATGAGCGATATGGTCAGCACGGCGTTCGGCAGCCTCGCCATGATGACAAGCGTGCTTGTTTCGCCCGACGGCAATTACGAATACGAGGCCGCGCACGGCACGGTCACGCGGCACTACTATAAATATCTGAAAGGCGAAGAAACCAGCACGAATCCGATGGCGACCATCTTCGCCTGGAGCGGCGCGCTGACAAAGCGCGGCGAGCTGGATCGCCTGCCCGAGTTAGCCGGTTTCGGTAAGAAGCTGGAGCAGGCTTCCATTGAGACGCTCGAAGCAGGCGTCATGACGAAGGACCTCGTCGGCCTTTGCGAAGGGGTTACGCCACAGGCCGTTTCCAGCATCGCGTTTATCCGCGAGATCCGAAGCAGGCTGGAAGCGTTGCTTTCCTGAAAAACGAAATATGTTTCCCGATCCGCGCAAGTAACGCTGCGCGGATTTTATTTGACAGAAGCTTCATATGCCAGCCACGCGCCGGACACAAGTTTTCGCTACGATCATGCCGTAGAAAAAGGTACTTGCGTGTTCTCAACTTTCAATCCAAGGAGAGTGTTGATTCCATGGATCAGTCCGTTTTCAAACGTATTTTTGCAATCGTTGCCGCAATGGTTCTTACCGTCGCGTTCGGATGCGGTAAGTCCGCGTCCAACGCCGGGGAACCCGAGGCGAATACCGCTGTTCCGCAGACCGTTTCGTTCGACGCGGACGCCCCTGTGGAAAGCGGTCTGGACAGCGCGGATCATTCCGGCATCTACAATGTGGACGAAACGACGGACGAAAGCTCCAGCGGTTCTTATGACTCGAGTAATCCGGATGAAAATACCGTGCTGGTTCAGAACGCGGGAACCCTTACCATGTCCAGCGCGGATATCAACAAAACCGGAGATGCGGACGCAGATTATTTCAGCGGGCAGAACGCGGCGGTCGCGGTCACGACCAAAAGCCGGCTAACCCTAAACGAGAGTAACGTCACAACCAGCGCGCTCGGCGGTTACGGCATCTTTGTCAGCGGCGAAACTTCCTCCGTCGCCGCGGAAAACAACGTCGTCGTTACGTCCGGCAATTCTTCTCCCGCCCTCGCCGCCGTGGACGGCGGAACCCTCGTATTTACCGGAGGCTCCATTTCCACGGAGGGCAGCGATTCGCCCTGCGTACTTCTTGGAGGAAACGGCAGCGTCTCGCTCTCTTCCGTTTCGCTCTCGGCAAAAAACAGCGCGCTGATTCAGTCGCTCTCCGGCAACAACCGGCTGACCCTTACCGGCATGCAGCTTGTTACCGACCCTGTTCTTGCCGGCGGCGCAATGCTGACGCTGACGCTGCGGGAAGGCGCATCCTTTACCGGTTTACTCGGTGACTCGCTCCCCGCTCGAGTCAATATCGACCTTGACGGATCCAGTACGCTTACGCTGACGGGGGACGCCTACGTCACCGCGCTGGTTAACGCGGATACGACGCATCAGAATATCCAGTCCAACGGGTTTTATCTCTACTACGATTCCAACGCGCCGGAAAACACGTATCTGAACGGGCAATCCTACCAGCTCCCCGGCGGCGGTTTCATCGCGCCGATTATCTAAAAGGCTCTCCGTCAATAGTTGGGGTGAGCGGTAGACTAAGAGAAACCAAGGGAGCTGAGAGCGAGAGCGAACAGCCCCCTTAAACGTTGGTTGTGCAGAGGATTCGAGTGCGAAAATTCCGGAAGCTGCGGTAACCAAATGC
>JAYFNY010000004.1:0-99820 GCA_034933205.1 Eubacteriales bacterium | reverse complement strand
GTATTCGAACGTATCCGGCCCGTTGTAGTTGTCGTTCGAATCGTAGGTGATCACATTGTTTTCGATCGTTATCTTGCCGTGCGACGGCTTGAGCAGATCGTCTTCCGATATCGATGCGCTCAGTATCTCCGCGCCCGGGATCGCGTTCAGATCTTCGTCTTTATCGATATCCCAATCGTTCGACAGAACCGCGATCTCGATCGTCTTGTCCTCGTCCACCGTCACCGCGTCGTCCGCCGGTTCCGGCGCGTCATTTACCTGCGAAACGGTTATCGTGGAGTTCACCGAGTTGCTGACCGCTCCGGCCTCATCCTTCGTCGTATAGGTAATGACGACCTCGCCGTTGAAATTGGCAATCGGATTAAATACAACGCTCTTTCCACCCGCTGCAATGGAAACTGTAGCATTCGCACTCTCCGTGGAAACGAAGTTTACATATAAGTTTTCCGTAAACGGATTTGTTATCAAATCGTCGTCGGTGTCGTTTGCCAGTACGTTAAGATTTGAAACCGCATCCTCCGGAACGGTAATGCTGTCCGCAACCGCCACTGGCTTAGCGTTAACATTCGTCACTTCCAGTAAAAATGATTTGGTCGCCTTCGCTCCGTCAAGGTCCGCCGCGGTAATATAGATCGTAGTCGTCCCGTTCCAGTTCATATACGGCTGCACCGTCAGGTAGCGCAGCTTTCCTGCTCCATTACGGATAGTAAGCCCTTCCGGTTTAACCAGAACACTGTTACTGCTCTTTGCGGTTACCGTGACCCCCAGGTCTCCCAGACTCGGATTCGTATTGTTGTCGACGTCGTCTACATAAAACGGAATGTCCACCACCGAAGTCCCCTCCGGTACCGTGTATTTTGGTTCTCCATCATAATCGATCGTCGGCGCATCGTTCACCGCTTTCACATTGACGGAAACGGTGAACTCCGCCGTCAATCCGCTGCTATCCTTCATTGCATAGGTAAAGACATCCGGTGAACCACTAAGGCTAAAGTAGTTATCGTTCGGCTTATAGATAATGCTTTGATTGCCATCCGGTATTGTCACGGTTCCATGCGAAGGATTCGTCACGATCCCGGTAACTTCAAGATGTTCCGTTGCCGGATTCGTCACAAGATCCACATCGTCGTTTGTCAGAACGCTGATTTGAATGGAATGATCTTCGTCTACTTCCACCACATCGTCCCCGTCGGCAGGCGCGTCGTTAACGGGTAAAACGGTTACGGTAAAGGTCGTACTCGTCTTTTGGCCCTCGGCGTCGCGTACGGTCAGCGTAATGGCCGCCGTGCCAAACTGGTCCTTGGCAGAAATGATCCGTACTGTGCGCTGCTGACCGGTTGAATCGGCTTCCGCATCCGGATTTGAAATTACGATATTCGCATTCGGAACCAGCTTCGTATTTGAACTGGAAGCCGTTACAGCGAGTCCGTCGTCGTTATCCTCTTCATCGCTTACGCGGAAGGATAGATCTCCCGTTCCGTTTTCCGTGTCCTCCGGCAGATCGGCAACATTGCTTACACTCGAGATTACCGGGTAATCGTTAAACGGCCGAATCGTAACCGTTACCTTTGCAGAAGAAGTTTGGCCGCTCGCATCTTTCATGGTATATCCGAATACGTCGGTATAACTTAACTTATTGGTCGTCGTTACGGTCTGCGTATAGAGAATCTTGTTGTCCACAATCGACGCGGTCCCATAGGTGGGCGAACCAAATTCGGCGGTTCCGATCGAAAGCAGCGTCAGTGTGTCTCCCCCGTTGCCGTCCAATTTATCGACATCGTCGTTGTACAGCACGTCAATCGAATCCGAACCGCCTTCCGGAATCGTCTTGACATCGTCTTGCGCTATAGGCGCATCATTCACTTGCTTAACATCAACTGTAAAAGTCTTTACTGCGCTCAGTTGACCGGAATCCGTTACTTTAACGGTAATCGTCGCCGTTCCAACCTTATTATCCTTTGAGTCGATCACAAAGCTGCACTCGCCGGCAGCATTCGGAGTAACGGTAATCGTCGGCAATAAATCGCTGTTATCATGCGTTACGCTCACGCTTAACGAACCGGCTGCATCCTCTACGTCCGACACGGTGAATGCAATCGCGCTGGAAACGGTGTCCTCATCCATATTTACGTTCGCAAACTGTTCGCTTCCGCCTGCAACCGTGAGTGTTGGTGCGTCATTTACAGCCTTTACGTTGACCGAAACGGTGAATTCGGCCGTCAGATTCCCACTGTCTGTTACTATATATGTAAAGGTGTCAGGAGTATCCTCCGGGCTGAAATAGTTTTCGGTCGGCGTATAAATAATCGCTCCATCCGATATCCTTGCGGTTCCATGGGAAGGATTCGTCGCGATCTTGGTTATGGTCAGCGCCTCATGACCCGGATTCGTTGTCATATCCACATCGTCGTTTGCCAGAACGTCGATCGTTACGGAATTGTCCTCGAATACTTCCGCGGTATCGTTTCCGCCGGCTGGTACGTCGTTCACAGCGGTAATCTGGACCGTAACCGTCGCTGTCGATGGCTTCCCGTCCTGGTCGCAGATTTCATAGGTAAACGTATCCGTACCATTGAGGTCCTTCGAAGGCACATAATGGATTTTGTTATCAACAATCTGAGCCGTGCCTTTTGTCGGCGCGGTCGGGATTCTCAGAATGGTCAGCGCGTCGCCGTAATCGAGATCCATATCCGTGTCGTTCGCAATAACATCGATATCGACCGCGGTATCTTCATTTGTCGAAGTTGTATCGTCTACCGCTGTCGGTGGATCGTTCGCCGGCAATACCTGAATGCGAATCAAGGCCGTTCCGGTCGAATTCTCGCTTTGTCCGTCGTTTGCGCCAATGACAAACGAATCCGAGCCGTTGAAGTCCTTCTCCGGCGTATAGGTAAACGAACCGTCTGCATTCACTGCTGCCGTGCCGTACTGCGGCGTATCCGACAGGAAAAATGTAACGGGATTGTTCTCCACATCCGATGCGACGGCCGTTTTCGTAATCTTCGTGTCTTCGTCGGTCTCGAGGTCCATTGGCGTAACAACCGGCGGATCGTTCGCGCCCGTAATCAGGATATTATAGGTGACGGTCGTGCTTAAGAGTCCGTCGCTTACAATGAACTCCACCGGAACGGTTCCATACTGGTCCTTATTCGGCGTCACAAGAATCGTATTGTATCCGCCCTCATTCGTCGAGAGTTGGATCTGCGAGGTCTTCACCAAAGTCTCATCCAGCGATTTGATTCGGACGATCAGATTTTTCACCGCGCTCTCCGCGTCGCTGACAACAAAATGGAAGGATTTCGGTGTGTCCTCCGTCATTTGCCAGTCGCCGGAATTACTCTCGTGCTTGCTGATTTCAGGCGCGTCGTTGATGGATCGAATGCTGATACGAACCGTCGTAGGTTCCGCCGACGCTCCACTCGCGTCGGTCGCCGTATAGGTGAACGAGTCCGTACCATTATAATCTTTGGCCGGAATGAAAACGATCGATGTTCCCGAGATCGTCGCGGTGCCATGCGACGGAATGGAAACGTCCGAAATAGAGAGTGCTTCCTCTTCCGGATCCACATCGTTAACCAGCACCTCAAACGTGGACTGCTCGTCCTCATCGATGGTGTAACTATCCTCCTGCGTGCGAGGTGGGTCGTTGGAAGGGGTAATCACCAGCGTCGCATCCGCACTTGCGGTCGCGCCGCCCGGATCCATAATCATATAATGGAACGTTACGTCTTTTGTGGAATCTCCATCCGCGGAAATCGTTACCGTTCCGTTTCCGTTGCTGGTTACGATTCCGTTTTGCACATCGGTAATCGCGACAATACTGAGGGCTCCGCCTTCCACATCCGTATCGTTCTCGATGAGATTCATAGTGGTGATCGTCATTGGCGCAACGCTCTCGTTACCGGTCGATATCACTTCCGAAACGGTGGCGCTGTCGTTATTCGCAACCGGCACGTCGTTGACCGGAGTTATCCTGAGGAGGAACGAAGCTTTGGCGCTCACGCCGGCGCTGTCCGTTGCGGTCACCCGGATCACGACAGATCCGTAGGCATTTTCGACCGGCTTCACCGACAGGATCATTTTCCCGGTTTCGCTGTCATGCGAAATGGTGATATCCTCGCTTCGGACAATGCTCTCATCCCCCGAAACGAATTTATAGCTCGAGCTTGCCGTCATATCGTCATCAACGTCGGTAACGGTAATCGGAATCGTCTTGACCGTATCCTCCAACGTCGTCTGATAGTATTCGACCCCGCTGATCGACGGCGGATCGTTGACCGAGATGATGTTGATTGTAACGGTCGCCGACGCACTGCGTTTCGCTTCGGTCTTATCGGTCACGGTGATCTGGAAAGTATCCGTGCCATAGTAATTCGCATCCGGCTTATATTGTATGGTTTTATCCGAACGAAGTACCGCCGTTCCATGCTGGGGCGTATCGATACTCACGGTCGTTTGATCGCCGTCCACCTCATAATCGGAGGTCAGCGCGGCAAAGGAAACGCTCATGTCTTCATGAATCGTTCGGCTCACGCCGCTCAGGACCGGTGCGTCGTCCTCCGGCGTAATCGTCAGACTGATCGTCTGTTCCGTATAAGCAAATCCGTCGCTTACACCAACAACGATAACCGCCGACCCGTTTACGTTGGTATCCGGGTTAATCGTTACCGTACTTCCGGTTCCTGTGCGCTGTACCGTAAATCCCGTGCTGAAAGCAACCGGCGCTTCCGTAGAAGCGGATCTCGTATAGACGTTAAAGTACAGCCCGCTTGTCGCGCAGTCCGCGTCGTGGAACACAACGTCAAACGAAGCGTGCGTGGACGCATCCTCCTGCACCGTAATTTCCGTAGGCGCGCTGTCAATCATCGGCAAATCGTTAACAGGGTATACAATCAGCCAGATCGTTCCGGTATGCCTCTCGGAGTTTTCAGTGCTTGCAACCGTGTATGTGATGTTCTGCGAGCCGTACGCGTTTTCGTATGGCGTAAAATGTATGGTATTCGCTGTATCCCCCACGACCTCCAGGGTACCGAGCGTGCAGACGGTGTTGATTGTCAGCGTATAATTCACATTCGAGGGGTTGGTAACATCCAGCGTAAAATCGAAAGGTTTGCAGTCTTCATAGCAGGTTACGCTGCGTCCGTACGTATAAAGCGACGAAACAAAGTCGACACCAATGTAGACTGTCGCTACGGCGGTCCGCGCCTCCTCATCGGATTCATTGGACCTGTCGATGATCTGATACTGGAAGGAATCCGCGCCGTTCGCATCGGGAGACGCAGCAGAACGAATGTATTTTATCGTGCCGTCCGGATTGATTGTGGCTGTGCCATAGCGCGGCTGGATTGTTATTTTATTAGCATGCACCGTATCGCCGTCAAGATCCTTGTCGTTATGGATCACGTTGATGCTTGCAGCTGTCGCCTGCGCTTCGTTGGGCAATTCCACATAATCGTTCCACGCCACCGGAGAATCGTTGACGCGGTTCACCACGATGGTCACGCTGGCCGAGGCGCCGGCTCTTCCATCGGTAATCGAATAACTCAGCGTTTCCGATCCGTTCCAGTTACTATATGGGGTATACGTGATTTTTCCGTTCACAAGGGAAAGCGAGCCGTGTGCGGGAGTCGCGACGCTGGTCACCCGGAGCGTGTCGCCATCCGCATCGGTATCGTTCGTAAGCAAATCCAGCTGGACGGAAGTATCTTCGTCCAGTTCGGCCGCATCGTTGTGCGCGACCGGCGGATCGTTTTGCGCAATAATATACAGTGTAAACGAAGTTGTGTCGGTATTCTGTGCTTTGTCTTTCACGGTCAGTGTAACAGCCACAGAACCACTGCAATCTGACACAGGCGTGAATTGCAGGGTAAAGCTCCCATTGCCGTTGTTTGCGATCGTAACATGGGATTCGTCTACCGGCAGCTTACTCGAATCGCTGGAAGCAACCTCCAGGGTAAACTCGTCGCCAACGTCCTCGTCCGTCACACTAACAGCAATATTGGAGATCGTACCGTCTTCCTGAACATACTGGCTGTTGACCGGCGAGATCACCGGGTTGTGGGTCTCGTTCGAAACATGAAGCGTTACCGTAGCGGTATCTTGCTCGGATCCGTCCCAAACCGTATAGGTAAACGTTTGGTCGCCGTTTTCGCCAATAACGGGCGTATACGTAAACAGCTGTGTACTTTCGTCAAACGTCAGCGTTCCGGGAAGCCCGGTTGCTGTATGGCTGTACACGCTCAGAGAATCGCCATCCACATCGTGATCGTTTTCCAGAACGCCGAAAGTCAGCGAACCCGAGTACAGCGAGTATACTTCGTCGTCTTCGGCTACCGGAGCGTCCTCCGCCGGATTGATCGTCAGAACGATCGTATCGTAGCTTTGCGCCACTCCGTCGCTTACCGTAAGCGTAATCGTAACGTCTCCGTTTGCATCCGCCTGCGGGTAAATACGTATGGTCCCGGTACCGTCTCCTTTATTGGTGATCGCAATTTGATCCGGCGCCACCAGCTCCGCATTGCCGCTTTTTGCAATCAGAAGCAAATCCTTCGCCGCCGTTTCCTGGTCGGAAATCCGGAAGGAGATCTCGCCGGAGAGCGTATCCTCCGTTGTCACGGCGGTGTCGTCGTCAAAAAGGATCGTTGGCGCATCGTTGGAACCCGTCGCAATCAATTTGCAGGTTGCAATTGAGGTAACCTGTCCATCGCTGACCGAATAGGTAAAGCTGGTTTCGCCGTCAAAATTCGTTTCCGGGATATAGCGCAGCGTCTCTTCATCCAGTTTGCTTACGGAGCCGGACGACGGTTGCGTCTTGATTTCGCCGAAACTCAGTGGGTCGCCTTCGATATCCGTATCGTTGGCAAGCAAGGTCGCGATGGAGATATCCACAAACGGCGTATCTTCGTTAAAATTCACCGTGTCTTCTTCCACCTGCGGCGCATCGTTCACATCTTTGATGTGGATCGTGATCGTTCTCTGCACGGTCGTAAAACCGTCGCCCAGCAGAAGAATAAGGGTCGCGTCTCCACTTTGATCTTTCGCCGGCGAAATGCTGAGAACCACCTCGTCCGAGGTGTCGCCCAGTCCCAGAATATGGATCCCATTCTGTTCGATCTTCGAAGCAGTAGCGGACGCAACCTGCAGCATCATGCTGTCTGCCGGCGTCTCAACATCGTGAATGGAAAACGTAATCTCGTTTGCGTTTGCGCTGGAATCCTCATCGATGGTGTAACTATCCTCAAGGTCAATGAAGATCGGCGCGTCCGGCTGCGGGGAAACGGAAACGGTTACCGTCGCCGTCGAGGTAAGTCCGGCTTTGTCGCTGATCGTATAGGTGAAGGTATCGCTCCCGAAATAGTTCTCACTCGGCGTATAGCGAATCGCGCCGCCTTCCTTTTTTATGGTACCATGGGAAGCCGTTCCCAAATCGGAAACCGTGACAGTCTCCTCGGAATTCACGTCGGTGTCGATATCCGAGTCGTTCACCAGAACGGGAATCAGCACCGTGCTGTCCTCGTCACAGGTTGCTTCATCGTTCTGCGCCACGGGAGCGTCGTTCACATTGGTCACGTTCAGCGTAACGGTTGCGGTCGATGACCCTCCGTTGCCGTCCGTAACGGTATAGGTAAAGCTATCGCTGCCGACATAGTTTGCATTCGGCGTATAACGCACTTTGCCAAGAACAATCAACGTCGTTCCGTTCGTTGCCGCGCCGCAGGACTGAATCGTCAGCTCCGCGCCTTCCACATCGGAATCGTTGGCAAGAACGTCAATGCTGAGCGGCGTATCCTCATCCAGCGTGAACGGTCCGTCGTCTTTCGCCTCCGGCGGATCGTTGACCGAGTTTACTGTTACGGTGAAAGAGTCGCTTACGTGTTCACCCTGCGGGTCCGTTACGGTAACCGTAACATTTGCGGGACCTCCGTAAAGGTTCGCACCAGGCGTGATGGTCAGTAAATCATTTTGATCCAGCGTTATGCTCGGCAGAAGCGTGGGATCGTCGGTTGTCACGTCAACGGATAATTCAGAGCGCGCGCTTTCCGCATCATATATGCTCAGCGTAAGGCACAGCGGCTCGTCTTCATCGATGATTTTGTCGTCTATCTCCAGAAGCGTTGGTGCCGTACTGAGCATTTTGGTTTGCAGCGTTCTGTTCCCCGCGTTGTCGCTGACACAGACGGTGTAATCGCCGCCTTTGTTTACGGTGAACGTTCCGTCTGTAACGATTGTTCCGTTACTGGCAAAATAGTCCGCGCTCTGCGTTCCTTCCGCAAAGCGGATGTCCCGTAGTCCGCTTGCGCCCGTATCATGCGCAGTCAAATCCACGCGGCAGCTTCCGCTGGATACGGTGCTGGAGAACGTATCGATCACCGGCGCCAGTTTATCAATCTTTGCGGTCGCTTGAAGAAAGCCGGAACGATTACCCGCCGCGTCCTCCACCGCAACGCTGATCGTGCTGATTCCATTGTCTGAAATTGCGTAACCTTTCGGCAGATCCGACCATGACCCGGTCCCGATTTTATAAACATATCGCTCCGGAGACCCCGAGCTTGCAGGAAGATCGGGTACGAGAACGGAAACGTCCGCATTTGTCCAATCCCCTGTGCTTACGCTGAGGGATTCCGGCGCAGCGGGCGCAGCGGTATCTATATTGTTGATCGTAATGGTCTGGACTTCGGATGTTTTCCCCGCATAATCCTTGCTGTAAACCGAAAAGCTTGTGCCGTTCGTATCAATCGTCATCTCATAGGGCGGAGTTCTCGTGACCCATTCCCCATTCAAATAGATACCTTCCAAACCGCTGTCGCTGTCGGCTGCGTTGATGGAAATAGCGACCGGCTGATTCGTCCAATCGGGATCGTACACCACCTCACAGCTCGGCGCGCTTGAATCGTGAATCACCAGGCTTGTATCGGAAAACACGACCGTATTCGTGCTGGATACGCTCGTGCCATATAAATATATGTAGATCTCCCGTGTTCCCGATGGGATCGAAGCGCCGGAATGCAGTGTTTCGCTGCCTGCTTCGGCTGATTTGCTCAGTGAAACACCGCCGGTCTGATTACCTGAACTCCCGAAAAACTTGACTTCTGCCAGAGCGGTATCGACCTCTCCAACCCCGCCTTCTTCCAGCGGGTCTTCCTGGGTCGTTGTCGCAACGGTCGAAAAGTCAATCTCCAGTCCTCCCAGGTCGACCGATGTGGAGATATCATTGTCGCCTTCCTCATTCAGCACGATCTGGCCGATCGCTTGGCCCGTTCCCGCGCTGGTAAAAGAAACCGTCGTGCCGTTGATACTTGCGTCACTATAACCGTAGGTAAACGTGCTGTTTGTGACATTCTCGCTGTTATACCCGCGAAATGCGAAAGCGTCCAGTGCAAGCGCTGAATCCGGAATCACCAGCATTTGAAGCAGCATCGCAATACTTAACAGAATTCGTATGAGCCGATCGCCGATTCGTTTCCATTTGTATTGGTCTGCTCTCAACATAACACAGTCCTCCAATTGTACATTCCATTCAGCAGAATAGCATATCATTTTATTGAAAGAGTACGATCCCCTGCTAGAACAATCGTGGGTGGCCAAGGCTACGAATCGATACGCTCTTTCATTCGGCCTATCTTGAATAATAGTCAACACTGTATTGCAGTTATGTATAAATTCGTATACCTTTGCTTCATGCAATTCTGTATCGTACACGAATAACTGTATATGGACATTACATATGCGTTATGTATTTTCCTATCTTTATTTAGTATAACGCCACATAGTAAGGCAAGTAAAGAACATTTCGTGAATATTTCTTCAAAAATCACCTGGATTATAAAAAATCCCGTATGTTTTTCATACGAGATTCAAAAAAATCATAAAATGTCGGTCATGAATCCGACTCGCCTCAATACCGGTTATTTATGCACCTGGTTTTATGGCGCAATATCGTTCGTATTAAATTTATCTGGATTATTCATTGAGATGCGCTTGCATCTTGCGCCAAACGTTTCTGAAGCACAGTCCGCGCCTGGCTTCACCGCTTCTTCCCTATGCTTTTCTTATGATGCAGTTAAAAAACCGGAAGGTCAGAACGGAGTCCTTCAGCGAAAGCATTGTGTAACGACTAAAAAAATCCATCCTTATTCCGGATTCTGGTCGGAGAAACTGATCTTGTCCTTTCCGTCCTTTTTGCCGGAGTACATCAGCGCATCCGCCTCCGCCAGAAGAGTTTGGAAACTGCTTCCTTCCTTCATTTCCACAACGCCATAACTGCAGGTGACGGAAATCCCCTCAAAAAACTTCGTCTCCGTTACGACAGTCTTCAATCGTTCTAATAAATTAACTGCGTTGTTGAGAGAAACGTTGGGCAATAAGAGAACAAACTCATCCCCGCCCCAACGCGCTATCGTGTCCGAATTCCTTAGTTGCGCCTGCATAACTCCGGCTAAGGTAATGAGTACGCCGTCGCCTGCCGAATGACCATACGCATCGTTAATCTGCTTGAGGTTATCCACATCCACAAAAACGAGGCATAGCGGAAGTTTTTGCCTCCGGCAAAAATTCATCCACCGATCCGCTTCCTCTTCCAGACGAAACCGGTTCGCCGTGTTCGTCAGAAAATCCGTGGTGCTGATTTGTTCCAGCCTCGTCTTTGTGATAAACTCTTTCAGCTGATTCTTCTCGCTGTGGAACGACGATATCGCGCAAATCGTACTGACGACCAGCGAGTAGGAAACCGACGCGGCCAACTCGTTGAGCGATATGCCGGGAATCCGCGTATAGGTCAGAATATAAAACCCCAGTAAAGTGACAACCGCAAGAGGAATCTGACAGCTTTTTCGGTTTGGAACAAGAAAGATAATCAGCAGAAGCGCCATCAGCCCCATGGACTGAATCATAAAATTGGGTGAATCATATTGCACAATCACATAGAAACTAATGGCAACGCCGATTGCCTCCAGTGCTGAAATTAAGATGGTGTAGCATCGATATGACTTTGTTCTGCTCAGAACGCCGCCGATCACGATGAGTAATACCGAATAGCTGTACCGGATTATGGCAGTTAGGAGCCGCGGCGTCTGCTCTTCAATAAAATTAATATCGCAAATAATGAATAGTAAATTCAACACACTGGTAATAATAACCAGTATGTGAATGTAGTTCTGCGCGTTCCGCAGCCTATAAGCGCCATAATTGGCGTGTAAGTCCTGGTCCTTCACAGACGGCTTTTGATGATTCATCTTAGGCAAATCCAATTCACTTACTGGCCTGTCATTCGTTGCTCAAAATTCGGACAATTGGAAAAAACGGCAGTACGCGAAATACGATACCACTGAATACATTCTACACAAATCCAACGCTATTTCAACTTGTTTTGCTAAATTTACTGCTGAAAATGTTTTTTTAAGAACAAGTCCCTAAAATGGATACTTTTTTCCCGTCCGTATCCGGTGTTTCTGAATGAATCCAGCCGAAATTTTCCATTTCGTCCGATGATTCAACTGTTTTTGCGCGTAATTCCTTACGGGTCTTTCATCGGTCAGCCAAACTCGAATTTTCTTCGCCGCCAATCACAGTTTTGTGATATTCAAGCGTGCCATATGTTTATCTGTGTAGTTTTTGATTGAAAGGAACAATGCCGAAAAGAGATTGGATTGTCCGTATACAAAAATTCGTTATCCAGTCGCTATTCGCGCGAACACGATGTATGCGGTTGTTTGACGAGCAGAAAACAAAGTACCGCAATACCGGCGCTTAATACCACATCGCCAATACTCGCAAAGCCCAAAGGCAAGCCGGAAGGACCTATCCGCAGAATATCCCCTAAAAATCCGAGCCTCGTATTTGCGTCGATCCGGCAATATGCGTAGATACCATTCTTTTCCAGAAGCAAAAGCCGATCCGGCATTGTGCCGAATAACTCCGCGGATACCGGCATGCAACCGCCATTGAGCAGAATAACCAAAAAATTCCCAAGCGACCCCAGAAAACCGAGTATGGGCCAGATGAATTGCTTGTAGTTGAGCAGAAAGAACGTAAACAGCAGTGCATATTGTGTAATGCAAACCGGAATTGCCCCTTTTTGAGGAGGAAAAAAGGTTGCCGCCAACGTTTTTACAAGGAAAGCGGCGATGGGAAGCGCCAACCCGCGCAGCGAGTGCTGCTTGACCCACTTGAAAGAACCGCCGGTCAGCAGTCCTGCAAGAAGCCCCGCAACAATTGACAGCAACAGGATCATACGGTGTAAAGCAGAAGCTTTTCCGCATCTTCCGGCCGTAATTTCGGCTCAAGAATCAGAAACGCTTTCACGACCTTTGGATCCAACTGCGTACCGGCGACTTCTTCAATAATCTCCCTTGCGCGTTCGCGCGTCAGCCCCGCACGATACGGACGATCCGATATAATCGCATCGTATGTATCCGCAACGGCAAGAATCGCTGCGGAAAGCGGCAATTCGCCGGCAGCCGGGCCATCCGGAGGGTATCCCATTGCGTCGTATCGCCGGTGGTGATACAGCACCGCATCGTTCACCACACTGGAAAGGTTGATACTTTCAATAATGCGTCTTCCGACGACAGGATGCTGCTTGATCAAATCGAATTCCTCGGGAGAAAGCGGCCCGGGCTTACGTAAAACGGCGTCGTCCACGCCGATTTTCCCCGTATCATGCAAAAGCGCCGCAATCTTGACCTGATCGGTGAACGCACGGGAGCATCCCATCGCCTTGCAGATCTCGCTGCTGATATAGGCGACCCTCTGCGAATGTCCATGCGTATACGGGTCCTTTGCTTCAATTGCTTCAACCAGCGACGCAATCGTTCGTAAAAGGATCATATGGCTGTCAAGATAAATCTTAAACGAATACCGTGCAAGAAGCAGCGGGCCCATAAACAGCACGATCCAAAGATACGCATTTTGCTGGGTAAGGAGATATCCAATGACAAGACCGAGGGGAACCGTGGCAAGAATATTGGGAATAATTCCGCCGATGTTATCCCGCAGCAGCGCAAAGAAGCGTCCCTGCTCGCTCAGCTTATAATACAGAATAAAGAAAATCAGATTCCCCAGGATCGCTATGATCGAAAACGCCACCGCGCCCATGACGACGCGCCAGTCGAATACTTCTCCCGTTGCTTTTCCCGCGATCCAATTATAAACCAAACCGCCGATCCAGTTTGCTAGGATCACATTGGAAACGTTGAACAGTTCCTTTTTCGGAGAACGCGACCACGGAGAATAATACTTTTTCGTTTGCGGATCCTGCAGAAAAACAAGCAGCGACGAAACCACATACAGAACGATGGATAACGGAACCCCTTTTGTCACAATGCAGGCAACCACAGGAACAAAACTGATTTCCATCGTCTTGTCCGGTGTAATGTAGATCGGCAGCATATGGCACAGCAGCAGCAATACCAGCATAACAACGCAGTAAAGCAGCATGCTCACAAAAGTTTGGGGATCCGAAAAAAGAGCAGTGGACTGATAAATGCCAAGCCCAAGAACGGCCACGCCACAAAGGCTGATGAACATCATATAGATCCGTTGTTTCTTCATTCCCATGAATCCCCTACACCATATACGATCTAACCTTAACAGGTCCGGCAGTGTTCAGAATCATCCAAAGACAATCGAGTTGTCTTATCTGACGTAGAAATACGCGCCGCTGGCGAGAACTAATGCAGCCAGAGAAGCAAGCGCCATGAGAATCTTCTTCATTTGGATATAGCCTCCTTTTTCAAGGCTCTGTTCTTCGCTATTCGAACAGGCTATATCCGCTTCGCTCTTGCCGGACCTGTTAAGTTTTCAAACTTCAAATCATGAATCCAGCCGACCAGGCGCTTCCTCGCAGGATCGGCCCGACTTTATTCCGCCTGCGCGTAAATCGCGAGTTTGCGGTTGATTGCATCCAGCACGCTTTGCGCAACCGCCGCGTCGGGATCCGGTTCCGTAAACACGCAGCCGATAAGCGGCGTGAGTTCCGGCAGGCAGAACACCTGCGATATTACAATGGCACGACCGTTGGAATGAATCGTTTCCGTACTTGCCAACTCAAAAACCGCGGTGCCGTTCGTACAGTTTTTCACGGCGTCCAGCGTCGCCTGTGCGATGCAACGCATTCTGGAAAAGGGAATCGCGCTGCCAACCGCCGTTCCAACATACCGCTCCTCGCCGCGTGTGAGCGCAACGGAGACCTCCACTTCCTTGCCGGCTGTACGCATGCTGATGCCGCTGTAGGTGAGCCTGACCCCGCCTCCGGTGAGCATTTCCGGCGTGATCTGCGCGACGCTGATGATGTGATAATCCACTTCAATTCCATATCGCGCTGAAATGGCAGATTGTACATCACGGACGATAGACTTTACGTTACGACGGCAACTTGCCAGAACATGGATCTCCAGAGGTTCCTGCGCTTCTGAAAATACTACGTGCGCAAAGAAAACACCGTTTAGCTTCGCAATCAGAGCTTGCCAATCATTCGCCGTACCATGCTTCGCTTCCATCCCTGTCTCCTACTCTGTTTTCTTCTTGATCAGATGTGATTTTTGCAAGTTTATGCCGTTCCCGTTCATTATAGCTCTTTCAATATAGCCGCGCAAGAAAAACGGAATCCGGTTTCACAACCATTGTAAGTATACTTCCTATTCCAGTATTTCAATCGCTACTCTGTTGTTTTTACGCAAACAGACATTTTCTGCTGTCCGATCGGACTTTCGCACTTTGCAAGTCAATCGCCTTTTCTTAGGTCGATTTTGCCGAGCAGACCGCTTAGCAGCCTGGGAAATGATACCTTCCACGGTGAAGCGTGCCTTTTCCATATTGAATTGCCGTCTTCGGACAAAGATTAATGCATCGCATGCACTGCTCGCATTGGGGAGCCGCCCATACCGGCTTGCCTTCCCGCATATGAATCGTGTGCGTCGGACATCCGTTCGCACAGATCGAGCAGCCGTTGCATAATTCGGTTGTATAAAATGGCTTCGTACTGCGCGCAAACGTCTGAAACAGAGGCCGCACGACAGCCGTCTTGAATCTTGCCGCCGAGCCTTCGCGAACGTCGTATTCCCTCTTGTTTTGAGCAATACCTTGCGAAACGGAAACAAGGCGTTCCCTCGCCGCTTCTATTTTGTTGTGCTCCAGTTCCGGGCTGTCCACATCGAAACCGGGGATGTAGTTATTCGGCATGGCAAACGACCAAGCCGCTGCCAGCGGAAAGAACCGTTTCAGGCGCCGCATAGAGAATCCTGCCTCGTCTCCGCAAGTACACACCGCATATGCGTATGCACCTTTCTCCACCTGAATCGCACGGCAGAACCGCTCCACGATCACCGGCGCTCCCCATGCATAAACCGGAAACACAATGCCGATACGGCAACCCGCGCCGGCGTATACGGCGGTTGGCCCATCCGCAATCAGCTCCGGAATACTTTGTACGGTATCCTCGTTTCTTTTTGCGAGTTCCTCCGCGATCCACTTCGAGTTTCCGGTGCCGGAAAAATAGTAAATTACGCCATCCATCCTCTTTCCCCACCTTTAAGAACGCTTTCCAATTCAGAAAACCGGCAGGCACGACCCCCTCTGCGGGTTTCGATTCCGTTTTCAAACCACGTTCTTTCGCAGAGTAACGCTTTAAAAGCGGAAAGCCTTTCCTGTTGAGTATAGCATAAGTATGCGGTATCGTATCCACCGGAATTTGTTATATTTTTATTACCGTTCCATTCGGAAACCAAATGGCAAGACCGCCGGGTGTATCCGGCGGCCTTGCGGGAGGAGAGAAACGAATGTACGATCAAAGCACAGGTGAATCACACATCTTCGCGCTTGCGCTTTCTGCCAAAGCAATCCAGCCAGATGATCGTTACAATTACGACGCCCTGACAAACCTGCTGAAGGTAGGGAGCAATGCCAAGCATATTCATGCAGTTCGTCAGAAGCTGGAGAACCATCAAGCCGACGAAACTCTGCATAATACCGCCGACGCCTCCGGCAAAACTTGTTCCGCCGACCACGACGCCGCAGTTGACCATCAGCGCCGTATCATCGCCATAGATGCTGGAACCCGTGTTCAGCTTGCTGCTGAGCAATACGCCCGCTATGGCCGCCATAGCGCCGCTGAGAATGAACGCCGTCCATTTTGTTGAGATGACATCGATGCCGGAATATTTCGCAACATCATAATCGCCACCCAGCGCATAGAGGTTTCTGCCATAGCTGGTGTAGCGCAGAAGCGCGTAAACCAGAAGCCCGAAAACGATCATAATAATCGCAAGATTCGGAATCACGCCTCCGATTTTGCCATTGGCAATCGTCATGAATTCCATGTTCTTGCAGGAAACCGGATGCGCATCCGTCAGTTGCTGACAAACACCCTTGATCAGCATTCCCGTGCCAAGCGTAATAATGAACGGTTCCGTCTTCTGCTGTACCACAAAGAAACCGTTGATGAACCCGACCGCCGCCCCAATCAGCACCGAAAGCAGAATCGCCAGCCAAATATCCATGCCGCCGTTCATCATCTGGATCGCGGTGATGCCGGAGAGGCACATCACGCCGCCCACGGAAAGGTCGCAACCGGCCGCAATCACGGTCAGAGTTACGCCAAACGCAATAATCTCGTTGACCGCGGCATCCTTGAGCACGTTCAGAAGATTGTAGGACGTATAGAAATTGGTTTTGAAGAACAGCATTAAAACCAGCATTGCAAGAATCGCAATGACCGCTTTTTGCTTTGTCAGAGCGCGCAGGGTGCGCTTACCTAAATCAATCACAGAAGTTTGCATATCGTACCCTCCCTACTGCTCTTTCCGGTTGTCCAGCCAGATAGCCAGCACCAGAATCGCGCCTTTGAGCACAACCTGCATATAGGCCGATACGCCAAGCAGGTTCATACAGTTGGACATCAGTGTAATCAGCAGCACGCCGAGAACGGTACGAAGCACGCTTCCCTTGCCGCCCTTAAGGGTCGTTCCGCCGACAACGACGGAAAGGATCGCGTTGGTTTCGTAGTTTTTCCCGATGATCGGCGCCGCCGTCGTGATGCGGGAAAACAGCACCACTGCGCCAACGGCGGACATCAGGCCGCAAATCGTATAGATTAAAACGACACTGCGCTTGATCGGAATACCGCTGAGTTCCGCAGCCACTTTGTTGCCGCCCGTGTAACTGATGGAACGTCCGCTGTAGGTTTTGTTATGGAAAACCCAAAGCAGGGCGAGGCAGACAAGAAAGATGATAAACGACACCGAGAAGATGCCGACCGTGCCGGAACCGATGGCCGTAAAAATCGTCTGCGGCGTCTGCAGCCAGCTCATATGCTGCGTGCTTCCGCCGGTGTAGATGAGCGCAAGCGCGCTGTAGACCGCGCTCATACCATAGGTGATGAACAGCGCTTCCGCCTGGGTCAGAGCGCCCGCCGAAATGAGTACCATACTGTTGAGGAAGCCGAGAAACGCGCCAAACGCAATACCGATGATCAGCGCGTTAAACTGCCCCAGAGGATCGATCAGCGAAACCGTTACGACCGCGACAAGCGAGATCAGCCCGGCGACCGAAAGATCGATGAATCCGCCGATGATCACAAACGTCATACCCAGCGAAACAAAGCTCAGCGGACCGAACTGACGCATAATGTTCGTCAGATTCTCCCCGGTAAGGAACTTCGGTTCCACGATGATCGTAATGATCACCAGCAGTACGATTGCGACGAGAACCAGGTAATTCAGTAAAAACTTCTTAAGATCAAATCGTTTCGTCATGCCGTTTCCTCCCGTCAGCCGATCGCGCTGTCCATGATCGTCTGCGCGGACACTTCCTCCGGGTTGAATTCACCCGTGATGCGGCCTTCGCAGATGGTCAGGACACGATTACTCATATTCAGGACCTCGGGCAGCTCGGAGGAGATCATGATGATGGAGCCGCCATTTTCCACTACCTGCTTCATGAGTACGTAGATTTCGTACTTTGCGCCAACGTCGATGCCTCGCGTCGGCTCGTCCATGATCAGAATCCGCGGGTTGATCTCCAGCCAGCGCCCGACCACACATTTTTGCTGATTTCCACCCGAAAGGCTAACTACCGTCGTTTGAGAGGACGGCGTTTTAATGCCGAGATTCTCGATTTGACGCTCGGCAATCTCCTTCTCCTTCGACGTATCGACGAAGCCGAATTTCGTCATCCGTTCCAGGCTTGCCATGATAATATTGCTCTGTACCGAGAAGCGCAAAACGAGTCCCTGAAGTTTACGGTCTTCCGGAAGAAGACCAATTCCGTGCTTCTTTGCATCCGCGGGCTTTCGAATGCGTACCGGCTTTCCTTCTATCAGAACATGGTGTCCCTTCGCTTTGTCCGCGCCGCAGATGGCACGGACGATTTCCGTACGTCCCGCGCCGACAAGACCGACCAGACCCAGAATTTCTCCTTTTTTCAGTTCGAAGGAAATGTCGTGAAGCTTATGCGTATTGATCGAGCGAACCTCCATGAGCGTTTCTCCAACACAATGGGGGCGCTCGGGGTATTCGTGTTCAATCGAGCGGCCAACCATCTTTGCAATCATCTCGGCGCGGGTCAGCTCGCCAACCGGTTTCGTATCGATCATATGTCCGTCGCGCATGACGGTTACAATGTCGCAAAGTTCAAATATCTCGTCGAGTTTATGGCTAATGTAGATAATCGATACGCCGCGCGAACGAAGGTCCGATATAATTGAAAAAAGCTGCTTGAGCTCGTCGCTGGTCAGCGAACTGCTCGGTTCGTCCATAATAATCAGTTTCGACTGGAACGAAAGTGCTTTTGTAATCTCGACCATCTGTTTTTCCGCCGCACTCAGGTCGCCTACCAACGTGCGCGTATCGATGGTGCAGCCGATGCTGTCCAGGAGTTTTCTCGCTTCGGCATGCGTACCGAGCATCCCGTGCATCTCCCTGAAGCGCCCAAGAAATATATTTTCGCCAACGCTCATGGTGTTCACCAGGTTGAACTCCTGATAAATAATGCTTAATCCCCGGTTGAGCGACTCGATCGGCGTCGTGTGCTCAATCGTCTGGCCGTCGAAAACGATCGTTCCGGAATCCTTTGTGTATACGCCGGAGAGGATTTTCATGAGCGTCGATTTTCCGGCGCCGTTTTCTCCAACGATCCCATGTACGATACCCCGGGCAACCTCAATTGAGACATTGTCCAGCGCCTTGACGCCGGGGAATGATTTGCATACATCTTTTATGGAAAGGATGATCCCCGAATCCTTCGTTTCCACTCCGCCTTTTCCCCTTTCACAAATATGCCCGCCGACGATGAAACCCGCCGCCAGTGGAGCACCGCTTCTATTTTACGTCTCGTTTTGCGTGCAAGCAACAACACAGGGCCGCCCGGTCCCGGACCGGGACCGGGCAGGCCCGCTTATCTGACCTTTTCTGGGCTTACCACTCCGGATACGGGAGGGTTTCCACGTTATCCTTGGTAACTACGTCGAGCGGGATGAAGTTCACGGCTTCGAAGGCCTGACCTTCCAGCTTCGCCTTGGCGCACTCCAGGCTCTTGATCGCCATGTTCGTAAAGCTCTGGCCGATGCAGACCGCCTGCGTGCCGGCTTTAACCTGGTCGTAACCCGCGCGGCATCCGTCGACGGCAACCACATAGACATCGGTCATACCGGCGTTCTTGAGGGCCTCGATGACGCCCGTCGCACCGTTATCCCAGTGGCAGAACACACCCTGGATCTGATCGCCGTACTTCACGATGAAGTCTTCCATGATCGCCATTGCGTCCGCGGTGACCCAACCGGAGCAGTTCTGGCTGTCAAGCAGCTCGATTTTGCTGCCTTCGATGGCCTGGCGGAAACCGTCCGCACGTTTGATCTGCGCGTCGTGACCGGCCTGGCCGCCAACTTCAACGATCTTCGCGCCATCCGGGAAGTGATCAACAAACGCCTGACCGGCAGTCTGACCGGCCATGGTATCGTCGACGCCGCAGAAGAAGTCGCGATACTGCTGCGATTCCGCCGGGAGGTCCGAAGAGAACATGCCAACGATAATGCCAGCCTGCTTGGCTTCCATCAGGCTCGGAACGATCGCGTTGATATCGCTCGGGTTGATGAAGATCGCATCATATCCCTGCGCAATGCAGGTGCTGACAGCCTTCGCTTCGTTCTGAACGTCGTTCTGTCCTTCGAATACGTCCACAGTAAATCCGTATTCGGGAGCATACTGCTGCAGCTGTTTCCAGGAATAGGCCTGGGACTCGTTGGAGAGCGCCTGCGTAATGAACGCGGCTTTGTAGGTCGCTTCCGCAGCGGGAGCTTCCGTTGCAGCGGCCGCAGCTTCGGTCGTTTCCGCAGCGGTTGCTTCCGCCGCCGGTTCTTCGGTTGCGGGAGCCGTAACCGGACTGCAGGCAAATACGCCAACTACCATCATCAGAGCAAGGAGCAGTACGAGAATCTTTTTGGACATTCTTATTTTCCTCCTTTTTATTTAAGCGCCGCGCACGCGTCTGTTGCGCGTGTGCCTCGCTTATTCCGTAGTTCAGTGCGCAGGCAGCATGGTTTCTTGCGGCTATTTCGGATTCGTCGCGCCGCAACGACTTCTTCCGGACTTCCCCGTTCCGGCCGCTAAGCTTTACGCAAACCGCTTTTTACGGCTCTCCACCACGCTCAGCTTAGCGCTTCCTGCAGGGCTTTCAGCATCACCTTTTTATCCGGCTTAAGCCCCGTCCACATTTCTATATTGATCGCCGCCTGGTTAATCAGCATCCCGGTACCGGTGTTCCACCGTGCCCCGCGCGCCTCTGCCGCCCGCAGGAACGGCGTTATGGCGGGATTCGGTATTACGTCCTGCACGAACATAGCGGGCAAAATCGTGTTTACATCGATATTCGGGATTTCATCCACATTCGGATAGAGCCCGATCGGCGTTGCGTTGACCAGGATCTCCGTATCCGCCGGAACGGCGTACGTATGATCCCAGGTAACGAAATCGCTCTTGTTTGCTATTTTCTGCAAAAGTTCCATCAGGCTTTTTGCCAGCGCGGCATCCTCCGGACGGTTGACGATCGTAATACTGCCGGCACCCGCAAGCGAAAGTTCAACGCTGATTGCGCGCGCCGCGCCGCCCGCTCCCAGAATCACAATCTTTTTCCCCTTTGGATCCACGCCGTTTTCGCGCAGAGATTCCATAAAACCTTTTCCGTCCGTATTCTCGCCAAACAGCTTTCCGTTTGTATTAACAATCGTATTCACAGCGCCGATGAGCTTCGCGCTCTCGGAAAGTTCGTCGAGATACCGGATCACATTCATTTTGTGCGGAATCGTGCAGTTGATCCCACGCATCTGAAAGGCTTTCAGTCCCTTGATCGCGTCCTCCAGATGATCCGGCTCCACGTCGATGGTCAGAAAGCGCCAGAGATTCAGGCCCAGCGCCTTGAACGCCGCCTCCTGAATCACAACGCCCGGATTCTCCGCAGCCGGATGACCGAAAACGCCGACAAGACAATCCAGATAATTCTGTTCCTTCATAAGATAGCTCCTCCGTTGATCGTAAGTTCCGAATTCGTTTTTACAGCCGGGACGCCGCGAAATATGCGGCGCCGACCGCCTGACCAAACTGCGCCACCGTGTGTGCCGGATCGTTTTTTAGATCCAGCATCAGCGGCGTGAACGCAAGGTTTCCGTCCCCCGCGACAAACGCAACGGGGCAGCGCGCGTTCGCGCCTTCCTGCATCAGCTCAAAGCAACGCTTGTGCTTGACAAATCTGCCAAAGAGGATCCTGACCCGGCTCTTCGGCGCAAGCAGCCATTCCGTTTCCTCGAACGTTGCGGAAAGAAATGCGCCGATTTCACGAAATATCTCTTCCGCGGCCGGTTCCCCATCGGAAGCGAGACGCATCAGATGCTCCAAAAGCGGCTTACGCATATCCGCCGGCGTCATCCGCACAAAGATGCCGCCCTCCCGCTCCTCAAGAAATCCTTTTTCAAACAATTCACGATACCGTTCGGGCGCTTTCTGCTGAAAAATGCGAAGCGCAAGCCGGTAAGCGCCGCTCTGGCTGCAATACTTCTGCAGTGTTCCGGACAACCCGGTGTTAAAGTTGTTCACACTGCGCACGTCCGATTCGCTGTATGCGCGCGCCGGATAATTGCCAAGATCGATCATACAGTTGTAAACTTCGAGCGGAATCTGGGGAATATTCCCCGTCTCGTCGATCCAGCCCGTACCAAGTTCCGTACCCAGCGTGTGCGCAAACACGCCGTCTGCAACCGATGGGGATTGTTCGGAGTGCGCCAGTTCCACAGCGGCGGTATAAGCCGCGAGGGAACCGTCGTTGGAGAGATGCACCGTTCCGCCCGCGCGGCAATGCCGCAGCAGCAGGTCCTGCAAGCCGGAAAGCCGAAGGAATTCCGCTTCGTAATCCGGCGACGCGTTTCGGATCCCCCGCGTTTTATACGTTTCCCCGCCGACGATCCGGTCCTTGATCACCACATCCGGAAAGCAGACCCCGATTCCATCCAGCAGGATCGGTTCGCCATAGATCGCCCGGCAGGTTTCCACCGTGCTTTGCATCGCTTCGTCGGGTAACCCTTTCGTCAGCATTTGCCCGCGCAGAGCCTGTGCCTCCGGCGTATCCGGCAGCGACATTGCAGCACGAACGACGCTGGCCATCAGAAGAATCGGTTCGATCAGCTGTTCTGCCTTCGTCATACCCGCCGGATACCAGTCGTATTCCTTAACGGCAACGATGTGCCCATTCCGGATTCCGACCACCTTGATATCCGTACCGCCGATGTCGATCCCGCAAAGCGTCGCCTTCTGCGCGTGCCGGACTGCGAAACGGAACGAAGCAATTGCGTCGCAAACGGGCCGGGGGTCGGACTGTGCGCCCGTATACGCGGTTTCCACGATTTGAAATGTAAAATCCGGCTGCCCCATCGCCGCGTTGATGCGGTCCGTCACATTCAGGCACTTGCCATAACCGGATCGTTCGCTTTTTGAGACATTCACCTGAAACACGTCGTTCAGCGATTTGCACAGCGTTTTTGCCGCCGCATCGTCTTTTTCGCAGTACAGCATCATGCGCTTGCCACCAAAAGTGGAGAGAAGATTGTATAGGTTCGCGTAAAAATACTCCCGGACAAACGCTTCTTCCCGTTCGCTGTGAAAGGTCGGAAGGTGTAGTTTCCAGCTCTTTTGCCCGCCCGTTACGAGGTCCAGAACACAGGTGATCTTGCTGCTTTCCTGTGAAAACGCTTTCCTGACGTCCGCTAAAAATACATTTTCCCCTTCTTCGGCGCGCTTGAGAAACGACTGCATCATGGTTTGTTCCATCCTGTATCCATCCTGTATCCATCCTTCGGTCAGAGGGCGGTCAACCCGCGACCGACGAAAATCTGTTTCAGCTTCTGCACCCGATCTCCTGGGATTTCACGCTCGTCCGGCGAAAACGCATATTCTTCGCGCAGCGCCTCATACTTATCCCGGCACATTGGGTTGAAATTCAGTAGTTCCACGGGAACGTCCCGGTCAAGGGAAGCGACAAAATCGGCGATTCCGGAAAGATTCTCTTCGTCGTCCGTATACCCCGGTATCAAAGGAACCCGGATCAGGAGGTTTGCTCCCATTTTTGCAAGACGCCTGATATTTCCCAGAATCAGCGTATTATCCGCTCCGGTCGCCTTTCTGTGCCGCTCCGAGTCGATCAGTTTGATATCGGCGATCAACTGATCCACCGCTTCACAAAACGCATCCGCAATTTCCGGTTTTACCGCAAGGCTCGTTTCCACGCTTGTTCCGATGCCGCGCGCACGGCAGGCCCGCAGCAGCGCAAGAGAAAACGCAGGACTCGCCATGCACTCTCCGCCCGACAAGGTCACCCCGCCGTCCTTGCCATAAAACGGCCGGTCCTTCTCGATCTCCCGCAGCGTTTCCTCAACGCTCATCCGTTTTGCATCGAACCGGATCGCTCCGGTCGGACATGCGGTAACGCACTCTCCGCAAAGGGTACACTCTTCCCGGTCGACTTTCACGCCGCAGTCATCCCAGTCAATTGCATGGACGGGACACGCCGCAACGCAGCTTTTGCAGGAAACGCAGAGATTCTTTGCGTACCAGACGCGAATCTCCGGAGCAAGGCCTTCCGGATTCTGGCACCACTTGCAGCGAAGCGGACAGCCTTTGAGAAAGATCGTCGTTCGAATACCGTCCCCGTCATTAATCGAAAAACGTTTGATATCGAATACATTCGCAGTGATCATACGTCCGCATATTCCGTCCGTTCTATGATCTCCTGCTGCAGATCCGGGGCGAGCTCGGTGAAATAGGCCGTATATCCCGCCACGCGGATCGTAAGGCTTCGGTACAGTTCCGGTTGTTTCTGCGCCGCGAGCAGATCCGAGCGGTTGACAACGTTAAACTGCACATGGATGATTTTCAGCTCGATGAACGCCTTGAGCAGGCGTACGAATTTTGCAACGCCAAGCTCGGTTTTAAAAAGACTCGGCAAAAACTTCATATTCAGCAGCGTACCGTTG
The DNA here is from genome assembly GCA_034933205.1 of Eubacteriales bacterium. Classification (GTDB taxonomy): domain Bacteria; phylum Bacillota; class Clostridia; order Christensenellales; family CAG-138; genus UBA7703. The sequence continues at coordinate 75,315 of JAYFNY010000004.1, read as the reverse complement.
CTGCCGTACTCGCTCTTCACGCGCGAAACGCTCCTGAGCACCGCGGTAGGTCCGTGGCTGTCCCGCCCGTAGACCGGGGACATGCCTCCATCCGCGAGCGGCTCCCGTGAAAGCCGACCATCCGGGGTGGCGCCGACGTTCTGACCCATGGGAACGTGCGCAGAAACGGTGTACAGCCCCATTTGATACGGGCCGCCGCGAGCGTTGGTGTATTTCGAGAGCCGGTCGGCAAACGATTTCGCCCAATCGAACGCAATCGCATCCACCCATTCCACGTCGTTACCATATTTCGGCGCCTTGTTCAGCAGGCGCAGGCGCAGAAGTTCTGCATTTTCGAAATTACTCAGCAGAGCGCGGTGCAATTCCGACCGGTCGACAATCTTTTCGTCGTACACCAGTGTTTTCAGCGCTGCGAGACTATCCGCAATGTTTGCGCATTGAATCGCCTGAATCCCGGAAAGATTGTAGTGCGCGCCGCCCGCGGTCACATCCACGCCGCTCTCCAGACAGTCGTCAATCACGCAGGAAAGGAACGGCGAAGGCAAAAGCTCCGCATGCGCCTTTTCCACGACTTCGCAGCACCGGATCATTCGTTCAAAGAAGAAATCCACCTGCGCGTTCAGCGCGGCGAGTACGTCGTCGTAGGTTTCAAAATTCTCGATCGTGCCGGTATGCGCTCCCATCTGTTTTCCGCTCAGCGTGCATACGCCGTCGTTCAGCGCGAGTTCGAGCGCCTTGACGAGATTGAACATCGCCGCGTCGCTCCAGCCCAGATTGTTGCCCATGGTCGTGAGTTCCACGCAGCCGACGATCGCGTAGTTTTTCGCATCCTGGTCCGATATTCCCTTTTTCTTCAAAGCCGGGATTACGGCTTCGTCGTTGAAAAACTGCGGCATACCGCTGCCCCGCCCAACGACCTCGGCGCAACGCGTTAAAAAGTGGTCGCTCGAGCCGGAAAATACGCGTGCCGAGAGATTCGGCTGCGGCAGCAGCAGGTTTTCCTGTGCGCGAAGAAAAAGGAACGAGAGCTCGTTTTCCGCCGGCTGCCCGGCCGCGTCCTGCCCCCCGATGGCAACGTTGAATCCAATTGGAAACCCGGCGAAATACTTGGCGCTGCCCGAACTTCTCAGGTACACGATTTGATTAAACTTCAGGAAAAGGCATTCGATGAGCTCCAGCGCGTCCTCACGCGTAATTTCGCCGGACTCGATCCCTTTTTGATAGTACGGATACAGGTATTGATCCATCCTGCCCGGAGAAAACGACGAAGCGTTGCTCTCCATTTGAAGAATCACATATAGAAACCAGCTTGCCTGCACCGCCTCGCGAAAGGTTCGCGGCTCGCGCTCGGCAAGCGCGTCGCATACGCGCGAAATCGCGAGCAATTCTTCCTTGTCCGACGAACGCACCGCCATTTCACGCGCAAGCGCCGCATAACGGCGAATAAAGATCTGCGCGCCCTCCAGCGAAAGGATCAGCCCGTCATAAAACGCAGCGTTTTCCGGGTTCTGTTCCTTCGCTTCTTTCGCGAGGACAATCAGCCCGGCAGGTCCGTAAGCCAGCCAGCGCTCGGTATCCGGGCAGATATGTCCCTGTGCATGGTCGGTCTGGTTGATTTTGGCAACCTTGCCGATAGCACGCATTTCGCCGCCGATCCGCTCATCCAGAATATCCTCGAGCGTTTTTCCCTGCCAAAAGGGATAAATCTCGTTTCTGAATTCCGCAATATCCTCCGGACGCACCTGGAAACGATCCTGCGCTCGCATAGCCAGCGTTTCGATTTCGCGGTCCACCCAGCTCAGCCCGGATTCGGGGAAGATGACGCCGGCGCGCACACCGGTCGTACGGTTTCCAACGATGAGTTCGCCGGGCGTGATTCGAATCGCAACACGGCTGAGTGCCTCCTTGAGCGCAAGAGCGCGCAAGAGGTTACGCCCTAGATCGCCATGCGCGCGGTATACTTCCGTAACGATCTTCGCCTGCTCGATCGATGCGAACCGTTCCTCCGCAAACATTGCTTCCTTTAATTTTTGGATGCGTAATCTCAGCCCCAGCTGATCGATACTCGATTTCATCGCTTGGTTTCCTCAAATGAACTTTTGATTTTCGTTTGATCCGGTTATTGTTCTATCGTAGTTTGTAACCTGTGTGTCCGGTTCGTAAGAGACTTCTTCAAATTTGCAATATTCTGTATTGGATTATAAGGATTCTATCATGCCGTTTTCGTCCGAGAAACCTTTTTGCGTGTTCAAAAGGTGCATTATTGTGAACCTGTTGCCTGATCCAGCGTTTCATTCGTACGGAATTCCCGCGTAGACATCCCCGTATAAGCCCGAAAAGCGCGATAAAAGAACTTCGCGGAATGGTACCCGGTTTGATAGGCGATTTCTTCCGTGTTCATCTTTGAGGCCACGAGCATCGCCTTTGCCGACTCCATCCGGAGCGCGTTGAGGTACTCCATCAAAGAAACGCCCGTTTTTTGTTTGAACGCTCTGCTTAAGTAAGATTTGCTGACATAAACCATATCGGCGAGCTGCTGAACGCCGATTCGCTCCGTCAGATGGTCCTGCATGTAGAGAACGACGCGGCTGACCATATCGCTCTCCATGCGTTTTTCAAAGCAATGCCGCCCGATGAGCAGCATCACGCTCTTGACATAATGGTCGATGAGCCTCTTGCTCGGATTTCTGCTTTTGTATTCCTCGTGAAGATTCTCCAGCAGCCACTTGAGCCGCGCATCCTTATCCTGAATGCGCAGGATATCCGGAATTTCCAGCCCGGGCACATCGACCCAGAGGCAGATTATCTCCTGATGATGGTCGAATTGAAGGCTCTCCGTATGAAGCATTCCTTTGGGGTATACGATCATATCGTAAAAAGAAGCCTGCACGCTCGTCTGACCCGTAATCACGCGTGCGTTGCCGTAAAGAAAGTAAATCAGTTCGATGCAGTCGTGCTTATGTTCCTTGAAATTCCAGATATTGCTCTGTTCATCGAACCGTTCGCAGAACAAAACCGGCGTTTCCGATTGATCGATCGCTTCCGCGAAACCTTCAAATCCGCTCTCAAGAAACTCCAAATCGACCCCGCTCCTTTCCCGTTTGTTTCCAAGTACCAAGCACGCGCCGAACAATCAGGCGAGTATGATCTTAACGCCGTTCTTCTCCAGCGACTCGCGGCAGTTTTCCGGAACCGCGTTGGTGATAACGTGCGTCACCTGCGAAACGGGCATCAGTTGCACGACGCCGCGCTTGTTGAACTTACTCGAATCGGTCAGGATCACGCGCTTGTCCGCGCGCGCCGCCATGGCCCGCACCGCTTCTGCGCGGAGCATATCCACATTGGAAAAACCCTGCTGCGGATCGTACCCGTCGGTTCCAATAAAGAATTTATCCACGTAGAACTCTTCCGCGCATTTCCCTACAAGAGGCCCGCTCATCACCTGCGCGTCCGGATCGTACGAACCGCCCAGCAGCACGACGCGCGCGCCCGGTATGGAGCGAACATACCCCGCGATAAATGCGGAATTGGTGATGATCGTCACATCCCGTTTTTTCCGTACCAGCTCCTCGGCCAGCATGGCGCAGGTGGAACCGGACTCGATCATCACCGCTTCGCCGCTCGGAACCATCTCAGCCGCTCGCTGGGCGATGCGTCGTTTCACTTCGTAATCGAACGTCATGCGATAGCCGATATCATTGGGAGACACGCGCATGGCGCAGCCGTGCTGGCGCTGCAGCAGTCCCTTCCCTTCGAGGATTGCAAGATCCTTCCGAACGGTTACCGCGGAGACGGAAAGCCGCTCCGCAAGGTCGTTCACATCCAGCGATTCTTCCCGGTTCAGCAGATCCAATATGGTGAGGCAGCGTTGATTCATTGCAAACTTCCGTTCCATTCTTTCATATTGCGGTAATGAGTCGATCATATGAAACATTACCGCTCTCTATTATAACAGAGTCCGAAACGTATTCCAATCTTCCACACAACACATTGCTTACAGGCGTTTTTAACGCTCGCTTTTTTCGATTTTCCAGTAAGTCTCGCAGTTCATTGCGATTTCAAATTTCGCATTTTTCGAATTTTCGGCCGGTTACGCAGTTTCTTATAGGACCTGTTCCGTCCGCGCGATGATATCATCCTGCGTCTGACGCGAAAGAACGTTGAAGAACGCCGAGTAACCCGCCACGCGAACGATCAGGTCCCTGTGATTTTCAGGATGGATCTGCGCATCCAGCAAAGTTTCGCGCGAAACCACATTATACTGCACGTGGAACCCTTTCAGAACATTGAAGAAGGTACGCAGAAGCATCAGCAGTTTCTGCCGGTCGCGCGGTTTCTCCAGCATGCCGGGCGCAACCTTCTGGTTGAGCAGCACGCCTCCGGTGATCTTCTCCGTCCGGAGTTTGCTCACGCTCATAAAAACGCTTGTCGGCCCGTTCACATCCGCCGCATGGGTTGGCGAACACCCCTCGGCAAGCGGATCGCCCTTATGCCGCCCGTCCGGCGTAGCGCAGGTTCCCGCGCCCTGCGGCACATTTGCCGAGATGGACGAAGTGCCCGCATAGTAGCAGCCGCCGATCGGCCCGCGTCCGTAACGCGTGTTTTTATACTTTTTCAGCTCGTCGATGTAACTGTCGTATCCTTCCACGACCAGACCGTCCACAAAATCGTCATCGTTTCCGTATTTCGGAGCGGCAAGCAGTAATTTCCGGATTTCTTCGCCGCGTTCTCCCGCAAAATCGGTCAAAAGCGCGTTCCACAGTTCCTCACGGGTCACGCTCCTGTCCTGATAGCAGCATTTTTTAATCGCCGCAAGGGAATCGCCAAGGTTCGCAATTCCAACCTGCAGATCGCTGATAAAGTCATAGACCGCGCCGCCTTCCTTCAAATGCTTTCCGCGGGCAATGCAATCCTCAGTCAGCGCCGAGCAGAGGATATCCGGCACCTCCTGCTCCAGCACCATGTCCGCGCTGGAATCGAGAATCACCGCCTGACGGCAGAATTCGCGGACGAATACATCCCACGCATGCATAACGTCGTCAAAGCGCTCCATAGCAAGAAAATGCCCCGTGCCACGAAACACGCGCTTGCCGCTGTCGATATCCACGCCGTCGTTGAGCGCAATCATCAATGTTTTCGGAAAGTTGAGAAAGCTCATTCCCGTGCAGCGGTATCCCCATTTTCCCGGAACGGCAACCTCCACGCAACCGATCGCACTGTAGTTGTAAGCATCCTCTTTCTGAACCCCGATCCCGAGGAACGAAGGGATGATGATCTCGTCGTTATTGAACGCAGGCATCCCGAACCCGCATCGAATCACCTGGATGCACTCCTGCATGAAATCGTCGCTCAATCCTTTATGATAGCGAACGGTGAGGTTCGGCTGCGGCAGATGGCAGCGCGCAACCGTGCGCAGGATCCGGTAACTCAGATCGTTGACCGCGTCCCTGCCGTCTATCGTTTGGCCGCCGACGGTCACATTCTGATACAGCGGACTTCCCGCGGAAAAACGCGTATGCGACCAGCTGCGGATTTTATTCACTGAAAAGGTGCGCAGCCAGAGATTCTCCAGCAGTTCGTTGGCCCGTTCCTCGCTCATCCCTTCGGCAAGACTTTTCTGGTAATACGGATACAAATATTGATCCATGCGGCCGTAGGAAAGCGAATGCCCGTTGCTTTCGATCTGGAGGACGACATGCAGCAGCCAAACGCTCTGCAGAGCTTCGTGAAAACTCTCCGCAGGCTGCATCGGCACCTTCTTCAGAATGCGCGCCATTTCCAGCAATTCTTCCGCGCGCTCCGATAAAGCGCTTTTTGCCTGTTCCTCGGCCAAGACGGCATAACGAAGTGCAAACGCTTCCACAGCGTCCAGCACAATAAGGATCGAGCGGTAAAAATAGCTTTTTTTCAGATCCTCGAAATTCGCGAGTTCCAGTCGGCTCTGCTGTTCCAAGACACGGGCGCGGTACCCTTCCAGTCCCTCGCGCAGCACACGGCCATAATCCACGGCGATATGCGCGTCCCCGGAGGTAATGTTCCCTTCGGTTTTAATAATCCCCAGGTCATAAAACAGTCGTGCCTGGTCGGGGAACGCCGCATAGCCTTTATCCTGAAGCGTGCGTCCTTTCCAATATGGGTATATCTCGCGAAGGATCCGCTTGTTCTCTTGCGTGATGGTGAAACGGTCGCCGTCCCGCTGGTCGAACGCATCCAGTTCATCGATCACCCAATCCATGGCATATTCGGGAAAGATCGGCGCGCTGCGATCGCCCGAAGCCTGGTTTCCGGCAAGCAGCGCATCCGGATCGATATAGATGCTCATATGCCGAAGCACATTCTCCAGCATGCATGCGCGGCGCAGGACCACCGGATCCTGTTCGTGCGCCCGATAACTCTCCGTTGTCAGCACGGCACGTTCGGTATCCACCGTCGGCTGAATATCCAGCAAACGCGCGCGAATCCGCGCGGTACGTTTATTCAGGCTGCCAAAATACTCCCCGGGATTGCCATATTCCTTGACTGCTTCCATTTCTGTTACTCTCCTCGAACAAATTCCGCCGCGCCGATAAGCCCGGTATCCCCTCCGAGTTCCGCAATCCGAAACTCTACCGGCAGCGGAATATGATTGAATTTGTCAAACTCCGTCCTGACGCGGTCAAACAGCACGCCGCCAAAATTGGTCAGCCCGCCGCCAAAGACAAAACGGTTGATATTCAGCATCTGATATATGTTGAACGCGCAGACGCCAAGAAAATGCGCCGTCGTTTCGATTACTTCCTTCGCGAGCGGGTCGTCCCGGTAATATGCCTCAAGAACATGCTCGCCATCCGCCGTTTCCGGAGTAAGCATCGTCGTCGAGCAATATGTCATCTGCCCGCGTACACGCGCGCTGATGCTTCGGCCGGAGGCGTAACTCATAAAGCATCCGCGGTTTTCACAGCCGCACATCAGCCCTTCGTCCGGTGTGGCGAGCATATGCCCGCATTCGCCCGCCCAACCGTAACTGCCGCGGAAAAGTTTCCCATCGATTATAATGCCGCTGCCGAGTCCTGTTCCCGCCGTGATGTAAACGAGATGGCGGCTTCCTCTGCCGGCGCCGCGCCGATATTCCGCAAGCGCGGCGGCGTTGCTGTCGTTATCCAGAACGACCCGAATGTGCAGCCGGGATTCCAGATAATCCCTCATGGGAAACTGCTTGATACCCGGCATAGCCGACGTCATCAGTATGACGCCCTCGTCAAAAAGGATGAACGAAGGCATGCAGATTCCGATTCCGGCTAACTCCGAAATCTCCCTGCCGTTTCGTGCCAGCAGATTCTGAATGTTTTCGATCAGCGTATCGGCAAACGATTCGCCCGTGGCGCAGATATCCGTAGGATGCTGGATACGGTCCATTCGCTCGCCGGCAGGATCGAATAGTCCATAAGCTACCTTGGTTCCACCTGCGTCGATTCCAATGACATATCCGTTCTGCATGCCGATTTCTCCTTTGCTGCACGGCTGATGCGCCTGCTTCGATCTATTTCAGTATAAGCGGCGCCGTCTGCATTGTCAACAAATACGATTCTGTTTATAATCATTATTCTTTCATATGTAAGCATACGATATGTGATTGCAAATAGAGTCCTGATGCGCTATGATGGTAGCACGCAGGCGAAACCTGTTTCGCCGATCCGGGCGGTGCTCCCATTCCTATCTGTCCGGATGCTTTCATTTCTTACTATTGAGGAGATATGTCGTTATGAAGCGTTCCGAAATCAACCGCGCGATCCGCCGTATGGAATCCTTCGCAAAAGAGCACGGCTTCGTTTTGCCGCCGTTCTGCCATTGGACGCCGGAAGACTGGTTCAAGCGCGATCACGAATTCAATGAGATCCGGGATAATATGCTCGGCTGGGATGTAACCGACTACGGCGCGGGCGATTTTGCAAGAATGGGTTTCTCGCTCGTTACCCTGCGAAACGGCAATGTTGCCCAGGCGAACCGATACCCGAAACCTTACGCCGAGAAGCTGCTCTTCCTGGAGGAGTCCCAGTATTCGCCCATGCACTTCCACTGGGGTAAAATGGAGGATATTATTAACCGCGGCGGCGGCAACATCCTCATTCGCGTGTATAATTCCACCGTGGACGAACGCTTTGATACGGACGACGTAGTGATCCACAGCGACGGGCGCATTTATACCGTATCCGCCGGAACGCAGATACGACTTGCTCCCGGAGAAAGCATTTCGATCCAGCCGCTTTTGTATCACGATTTCACCGTAGAAGCGGGCAGCGGACCCGTATTACTCGGCGAGGTCAGCATGTGCAACGACGATGTGCATGATAACCGGTTCTATGAACCGCTCGGCCGCTTCTCCACCATAGAAGAAGATGAGCCTGCCTACCGTCTGCTCTGTAATGAATATCCAACCGTAAAGGACTAATCATGGCAAAAATCAAACTGGCCGCCCTGGACGTGGACGGCACGCTAGTAAAGACCGACCTTTCCCTGTCCCCGGCTGTTCTAGAAGCCGTACAGTCACTGCGCGACGCCGGTATCGAAGTCGCAATCGTGACCGGCCGCAATATGGGCGAGCTGACCTGTCTGCGGGAAAAGCTTCCCTGGCTTCGATATTTCGTTGTCAGTAACGGCGCTCTGGCACTGGACGCAGCAACTGGCGAACGGTTCTTTCAGAAAATGCTTCCCCTTGAAATCGCCCGAGCCGTCGAGCGGGAAGCGCGAAAATATCCCGTTATGACCGAGGTTTACGCGGACGATTATTCGTTTGTCAATCTGGACCGATGGGAACACAGCGAGCTGTACACGGCGGAGTTTCTGCATCACCCTTCGCTTGCCGTCGGGCGCGTCCCGATCCTGAGCGTAGGCGATTTTCTTGCGGAAAGGCAAAGCGATGTGGAGAAGCTCTACATTTCCTTTCAAAACCCCGGCGACCGGATTGAACTGCAGGCCTATTGCGAGCAGTTTCCCGTCGATCTCGTTACTTCTATTCACGACGGGCTGGAAGTCAATCAGCAAGGCGTCGAAAAGGGAGCCGGGCTCGCCGCACTCTGCCGTTACCTTGGCATTGCGCCCGAAGAAACGGCCGCGATCGGAGACGGTATGGCGGATGTCGCCATGTTTCGCTTCGCCGGCCTCCCGATCGCCATGGAAAACGCGCAGGATTCCGTGCGCCGCCACGCAGCCCTTGTCGCGCCGTCCAACGACAACGACGGGGTTGTATGGGCAATTGAACAAATCGTTTCCACGCGCTGATCCTGCATGGAATCGCCATATCGAATTCCATAGGGATCAATAGCATTCTTAAATTTCATTCCTGAATTTCATGAACAAAGGAGTACATTATGAAGCGGAATCGTTTGGTATTCGTTGGAAGTTATTCGGAACCGATCATATTGGGCACCGGGGAACTCGTACCCGGCTGCGGGGACGGCGTCACCGTCTACCGAATGGACGACGCGGGGCACCTGACCCGCCTCTTTGCAACCGGGAAACCCAACCCGACCTATCTGGCGCTGAGTCCGGATCAGAAATATCTCTACACGGTCAACGAGCTCAAGGAATACCACGAGGAAGCCTCCGCCGCCGTTTCGGCCTATGCCGTCCGCCCGGAAACCGGCGAGCTGACGTTCCTGAATCGCCGGATGACCGGCGGCGCGGATTCCTGCTATCTCACCGTTGACCCGGACGGCCGTTATCTGCTGGTAGCAAATTACAATGGCGGCAGTTTCGCGATTCTTCCGATTTGCGCGGACGGCAGTCTCGGAACCGCTTCCTGTTTTGTTCAGCACTATGGCCATGGCGCAAACCCGGCCCGCCAGGCCGGCCCGCACGTACATCAGATCACGCCGGATCCTCAGAAAAAGCATCTGCTTGTTGCCGATCTCGGCACGGATGAGATTCGCGTTTATGGGATCGACTGGAACACCGGCTGTGTTACGCCAAACGCGGCGCCTGCTATCCGCGTGGAACCCGGCGAAGGACCGAGGCAATTCGTATTTGATCGGAGCGGGGCGCATTTCTATCTGGTCACCGAGCTTGGCAATACCGTGCGCGTTTATTCATACGACAGTGAAACCGGCAAGGCCGAGTTTCTGCAAACGCTGCCTACTCTGCCAAACGAATGCGTAACCAATACCATAGCCGCCTGCATCAAACTTCATCCGAACGGTATGTTCCTCTATGCCAGTAACCGGGGGCATGACAGTATCGCCAGCTACCGTGTTCATGCGGATGGCATGCTGACCCCGCTTTCGATTCAGAAAGCAGGGGGCAAAACTCCCCGCGATTTTCATATTACTCCGGACGGCGAGTTCCTTCTTTCCGGTTTTCAGGATTCCAACGAGTTGATTCTCTACCGTATCGACCCGAAGAACGGCCAGCTTGCCGAGTTGGAGCGTACCCCCTGCAACTCCGCAACGGCTGTATTGATCGCGGATTACGAATAACCGGCTTCAATTGAAAACAGGCAGTACCTTATACGGTTGCTGCCTGTTTTTTCTTTGTGTTTGCAGGAAACCGCGCAGTCATGTTTCCCATGCGCCGATTCCTGCTCCTTCGTTTCGTCGTTATATGGCTGCGTTCAATTCCTGCGCAAAGTTCTTTACCGCTTGCGGATCTGCTTTCGGAAGCGTTCCGCCGTTTTTGGCGTTGGCCTTTTCCATCACACTGGATATGAACTTATGCATTGGCTTCATGCGGCTTTTTCTCAGCTCTCCGCCAAAGCACCCGATCGCCTTCGCCGCTCTGCGCAGCTCTTCGGGAAACGAGTTCGCCAGCGTCTGCGAAAGGTTTTCCGGTAATCCGCAGCACAGAAACAGGCCCAGCCGCTTCTGTAAAAGCTCGCCGCTATGCGCCACGCAGTAACCGGAAACCTGTTCCTGAACCTTTCCCATATAAATCGATCCGCCAACGATCACCGTGTCATACCCATCGAGACTTGGCGCCCCTTGACGGGTCAGGTCGATCAACGCTGTCTCTCCTTCCAGCAAATCCGCAAGCTGTTTCGCGCAATCCGCGGTATAACCATATTGCGTTCCATACAGAATCAGTGTTTTCATTCCTTTATCTCCTGCTTTTCGTATTTCTGTGTTGTTTTCGTTTCTTTCATCGCCATAGCGTTTTGCCAAATCATTCGCAACGTACGCGCGGCGCCAGCAAGATCGTGTTCCTCCGCCCCCTGAAACATTCTTTTCATGAATGCCTCCCCCGCCTGCTGTGTTTCCCTGCCAAAGTCCAGGCAGTCGGGCGTTGGAACAAGTCGCGTAATACGCGCGTCGCTTTCGTCCTTCATCAGTTTCAGAAAACCTCGCCGCTCAAGGTTGAGTGCGATCTGCTTTACATTCTGATGCGATGTTCCCATTGCGCGCGCCGTTTCCTGCATGGTCGGCGGCGTTTCAAAAAGCGATTGAATGGTAATCAGCATCAGAAATTGCTTTGTCGTGATTCCATATTCGAGAAATGCGCGGTCCAGTAGCGTCTCCAGCAGATTCGCCGTGACAAAAAGCGAACCGAATATAAACCGCTCGTCCTCGATCTTTTCCAGTTTTTCCCACACTTGTTCCATACCGCTCCACCAAGTCGCACGTCGTTTTCGTAATCGGTTATTCCATATTTGGTAATATATTACCTTTTTATTCGTCTGTCAAGACAAAAAGATTTCGTACAAAAAAAGCGCCCGAAAGCGCTCTGTTCCTGTTCGGCGGCGTCTGTCCTTCTAGAGCGTTTCGCCCTCGCCAAAGTCAATGCCAAGCTGCTTTCGCGCCAAATCGAGCAGATTCATCACCCGCAGCGACTGTTCGTCGAACACAGCGGTGGATTCGCCCGTTTCCACCAACCGCGCAAACGTATTCAGCTCATGCACCATGTTGTTTTGAACCGGATGGAACGGCAGTTCGACTGCTTCCTTGCCGCGCGGATAAAACCGGAGATAGCTCGGCTGATTCAGCGTATCGAATACAATCGTACCCTCTTCTCCCTGAATCAGGCTCGGAAAGATCGAATTCGTCACCTTGGAGTACGCAATGGTTGTTTGCTGATCGCCATAATCCAGCAGCATGGTCCCCGCCGCTTCCGTTCCGTTCTCCAGACTGGACGCGCCGGCGTGCAGCGTCAGCGGCATTCCAAATATGGCAACGCAAACATGCAGGCAGTACACGGCCAGGTCCATCAGAGATGCGTTACCCAGCGACGCGTCGAAGACATTTGGCCGCTCGCCCGCTTTAAAACGATCATACCGGGAGGAGTACTGGCAAAACTCGAATGAGGCCCGTCGAATTCGTCCAATCCGGTTCAGGTTGTCCTTCAGAACCTGTAAAAAAGGATCGTGAACGGGACGGATCGCTTCCAGAAGGACAAGTCCTTTTTCGTGCGCTTTTTCAAACATACGCCCTGCCTGCAAGGCATTGATGGCGATTGGTTTTTCGCAGAGAACATGCTTCCCATGATCGAGAGCATTCATCGCCTGATGATAATGCGCAATATTCGGGCTTGCAATATACACCGCGTCGATCTCCCCGCTGGAGAAAAAGGTCTCTTCATCGCAATAACATCCGTCGAAGCGATGTTTCTCGGCAAACCGCCTGCCGTGTTCCACGGTGCGGGAACAAACCGCCGAAATAACGCAGCGGTCCGTCTGCAATGCGGCTTCGCAGATCCAGTCGCTCACAAAGCTTGTTCCAATCACGCCGATGCGAAGAGGATTCGCCATAAACGCGCCTCCATTTTTTTGTATTTCACGCACAGATTCGCTTTTCATTTTACGAATCGCTCAAGGATCTGTCAAGATGAATGTTACTATAATAAGAATATTACTTTCTTTCGTAAGTTCCCTATTTACTTTACGAGCATTCTATCTTACTATTATATGGAAACGAGGCGTAAACCATGCTGACTGCTACGATATTCAATCTTCAGAAGTTCTCTATTCATGACGGCGCGGGCATCCGCACAAACGTTTTCTTTCAGGGTTGCAATCTCCGCTGCAAATGGTGCTCCAATCCGGAATCGCAGCCGACAACGCCGTTTTTCGGAGAAAAAGCGAAAGATTACACAGTGGAAGAGCTCGTGCAGGAATTGCGAAAAGACAAACCGTTCTATGAACAGAGCGGCGGCGGAGTCACGCTGACCGGAGGCGAAGCGCTGCTTCATCCGGAGTTTATCCTTTCGTTGATTGAAGCGCTGCACCGCGAGGGAATCCACGTTGCCATTGAAACCGCCGCCAGTGTCCCGACGGTCACTTTTTTACGCGTGCTCGCCGCCGTCGATTTTGCCTATATCGATCTGAAACATTATGACGACAAGAAACATCGGGAAGGCACCGGCGTTGGAAATCTTCAAATACGCAAGAATATCGCCGCCGCGCTTCAGAGCAATACGCCGGTTGTTCTGCGGATCCCCGTTATTCCGGGTTATAACGACGGCCCGCAGGATCGTGCAGGTTTTGCGCAGCTTCTCGATGAGCTTGGCGCGAAAGAAGTGCAGTTACTTCCCTTCCATCAGCTGGGGGAAAGTAAATATCACCGTCTGAATATGTCCTATGAATGGGATGGAATAAAACAACTTCGGGACGAGGACGTAAACGGATTTGCAGAATACCTAAGAAGTAAAGGATTTTCGGTGCAGATCGGCGGCTAAGTCCAGTTTGAAAGGTCAAGTTTGAAAGCGTGTTGGTAAAACCAGCACGCTTTTATAAAAAAAGGCCCGCGAATACTCGCCGGTCCGAACGCTTTCGTCTGAAAAAGAAAAGCCTGCGGTCTTCGCAGGCTCTGTCGCTATTCTGTTTTCCCGGCCCAGGACCCGGATTCGCCCGTTGGAGGATTTTTTCCGCCGCTGGCGCGAACCATTTAAACGATCGGATCCTGTCAGGCCGCGGTCACGCGCGCAGAGCCTTTGCACTCGTTAAGGCTTACGCCGTCTTCCATCATAAACCGGATCAGCTTGACGGTATCTTTCTCAGAGCTGGTCTGAATGGAAAGCTTCGTCACGCCGTTCTGTGTGTCCTTGAGCAAATTCTGGACAAAACCGTTATTGCGGAGTTCTTCCGGCTCACGCTCTGCTACGATCAGCTGAACGGAGCTTTCGCATGCGTTTACGATTTCAAAGAAGCGTTCAAGGTTCGTTACGTTGATCTTCATCATAGTTGTTTGTTTCTCCTTTCCTAATCTTCGTTGTCATTATACTTTCTATTTCGAAATAAATCAACTATTATTCGGTACTATTTTGTGACTATTCTTTCATAACGTCTGAAATGCGTAAAATCGGCGTGACGAAATTGTGAAATCTTCCGATTTATCGGCGATATTCGAATTATGTATGGTCAATATTCGTACAATTTTATTCAATATGCTACGTATTCCAATTGTCCCAAAAACACCAATAGCCATTCGATACTATCTCATGGCGTAAAACTTTCGTATTCTGTAATTTACATCGTTTATGTCGGAATCCAGCCGTATGCCTGGGATAAGAATTCTCGCGTCCTGGAATGCGAGCGCCCGATAAGTGCAACGGCGGACTCTTTGGATCGATAGTAAGATTATAGCACCCGCGAATACTGAATGCCAGAGCTTTTTAATACGATCTGGAATTTGTTCCGGTCGCCGCGGGCCAGTTCAACGCAATACTCGAAGATTTCGCCCGCTGTGTTTTTCGAAATCCGCTGGATTCGGAATCCCGGCTCTCCCGCGCGCATCTTCAGCAATTCGGCGTCGTGCTTATTCAATATCACCGCCTCATAAATTTCCGTCGCTTCCAGCGGGGACGATCCGGAGCACTCGCGAATCGTTTCATAAAGCGAATCGTTCAGCTGCTCGCGCGTAAGCGTAGGACAGATACTCGTCGGAATATATGCGGTTTCCAGCAGCAGCGGCTCCCCGTCGGCCAGACGCAGACGCTCAATACGGAAGGTTGTATCGCCCGGCGCGATATTGAGCAGTTCCGTGATTTTCGCCGGCGGATGAACGGTAGAAAAGGAAAGCAGCCGGGAACTCGGTGCAAGACCGAGCGCGTGCATCTCCGTTGTAAAATTATAAAGATTATTCAGGCTCCGCTTTAGTTTTGGTTTACAAACGCGCGTACCGACCCGCTTCTTGCGCAGGATCACGCCTTCGTCCTCCAGCATCTGAAACGCCTGCCGGACGGTTGAACGACTGATTCCAAGCGTTTTGCAAAGCGCGGTCTCCGTTGGCAGAGCGTCGCCTTCCTTCAGTTCGCCGCCTGCTATCAAAGCGCTGAAATAATTCGAAAGCTGCAAATACACCGGTGCATCGTTTGTCCATGTGATCGTTAATTCGCTCCAGTTCATGCTGGTATTCCCTCGCTTAACCTTTTCTTCTGCTCGATACGAAAGCCATCCATCTACTTGAAACTGCCTTGCTTCGTTCAGCAACGCTCCTTCGGTCGCAGCCAATCTGCTCCCGTTACCCTGCGCTCCGCGTAATATTTGCCGAAAATTGCCCGATCTTCTGCACGTACCCTGTTTGACAATTCCCGTAAAAACCAGACTTATCCCTTATAAACGCCATCCATTTTCACATTATACACGTTTTTTTTCGCTCTGCAACGAAAATTGATTTGCAGTCGGGAAATGCGCTCGCGCATCCTTTGCTCTATCCTTGGCCGTTTACAATGCGGAGATTGGCGAAGCCTTCCCGATTTGCAGACGCAACGACGCAAAGCCCTTCCGTTTTCGGCAACTCAATCGATTAAGTATCTTTCGTTGCAGGCCGATCCGCGCAGAAACTATCCGATCAGATTTGCATGCAATTCTCGATTGGATTCAAGAATTTTGCATGATTCCTGATCAATTTATTCGAATTTCGATTCGGAACACCACATGCGTAAGGTATTGACAAGTATTTCCCGTGTGTTTATAATCAAGTTGCGTAATCGTTTAAGTATCACTGAATTTTTCAAACCAACTTAAGTAATATGTTCGATTCGGTTTTCTGATTCCCTCATCACAGTATTATATTGAACAGGCGGATCATATGATAACGATCAAGGATATCTCCGAAAAATGTGGCGTGTCGCGCGCAACCGTCAGCAAGGCTCTCAACGGGCATGCGGATATCGGGGCGGAGACCACCGCGTACATCAGGCGAATCGCCAAAGAAATGGGCTACCTGCCCAACGCTACAGCCCGCACGCTCAAGCTTGGCAGGTCGCATAATATCGGGGTTTTGTTCGTCGATAAAACCGCCTGCGGACTGACGCACGAATACTTTTCGTCCATACTGGACAGTCTCAAGGTGGAAGCCGAGCGGCGAGGCTACGATATAACCTTTATCAGCAAAGATATCGGCGAGTTTTCCATGGATTACTATGAGCACGCAAAGTATCGCAATTGCGACGGCGTGGTCATCGCGTCGGTCGATTTTTCCGACCCGGCCGTCATCAAGCTTGTCGCAAGTGAAATACCGACCGTAACGCTCGATTTCGTTTTCGACAACCGTACCTCCGTCCTCTCGGATAATATCGGCGGTATGTCCGCTCTCGTGAATTACGTATACTCGATGGGGCATCGCAAAATCGCCTTTATTCATGGTGAGGACACCTCCGTTACGCAAAAGCGCCTGATCAGTTTCCACAAAACGTGTGCAAGCCTCGGCGTTCGCGTTCCTTCCAGCTATGTGCAGTCCGCGCTCTACCACGATCCCAAGTCCAGCGGGCTGGCGACACGCGAATTGCTCGCGTTGCCCGATCGTCCGACCTGTATTCTTTATCCCGACGATTTCTCCTTTGTCGGCGGTATGAACGAGCTGGAACGTCAGGGCGTTTCGATCCCGGAAGACATGAGCGTCGCCGGATACGATGGAATTCTTCTTTCCCAGGTGCTCCGGCCCCGGCTTACCACATATCGTCAGAATGCCGAAGTTATGGGACGCGAAGCGGCAGCGAAACTTGTTGAAGCGATCGAACAGCCAAAAACCTGTCTTCCCCAGCAAATCATGGTTTCAGGGCAGTTATTAGAAGGCGATACCGTCAAGAATATCAACGACTGATCCGGTCGTGCTTTTCGGAACGACCGGTGCAACGATCCGCAAAAAGGCACCGATTTTTACATTGGAGGCGAGTCTTGTTATGGAAAGCGTCACATCGCAGGATATTCTCCCCGTATACCTTGGAAAACAAAAAAACAGAAATATAGGATATCAAGGCGTGAAGTACTTACCAATTGCTCAATCTTTGATCCGGCCCATCGGGCGTATGTTCTATCTCCAGCGCTGCGGCGTGTCGCTTGGCCACACGTTCGCCGGCGAGTATTCTCACCCGGCATGTCATACCGCGCCCGCTCGTGTTTTTCATACGGATACAATCCTCCACGTATCCGGTGGCTGGCACGATGCAGGCGATTACGGACGGTATGTAGTGCCCGCTTGTAAAGCCGTTGCCGACATGCTTCTGGCGTTTCGGGCCACGCCGGAAGCATTCGGCGACGACTGGAATATCCCCGAAAGCGGAAACGGTATCGCGGATATTCTGGACGAAGTTCGTTTTGAACTCGACTGGCTCTTTAAAATGCAGCGCAGCGACGGCGGCGTGTATCACAAAGTGACCTGCGCGTATTTCCCTGAAATGGTCATGCCGGAGGAAGAAACCCTCGAACAGTTCGTTTTCCCTGTTTCAACGACCGCAACCGGCGACTTTGCCGGAGTAATGGCTATGGCCTATAGTATTTTCGAACCGATCGAAAAGTCGTTTGCGAAAAAATGTTTGCGCGCCGCAATCTCCGCTTATGAGTTTCTGAAATCCTCGGAACCGCTCCTCTTCTCCAACCCGTCCGGTGTTGTAACCGGCGCCTATTCCGACGTATCCGATTCCGACGAACGTTATTTCGCCGCCACCGCGCTGTATCAGGCAACCGGCCTGAACCAGTATCTGCTGGACGCCACCGCCCTGTATCAAAGCGATCGTTCCGCCGACTTCGGGTGGGCGGATATGGGCGGTTATGGCAATGCGCTGCTGTATCTGGGCGATCGTGTTTGTGAGGACGATATCCTCGCCGGGCGAATTCGCACGGATATGCTTGCTACGGCGGACCGGCTCGTAAAACGTACGGAGAACAACCCCTACGGAATTTCGATTGACGATTTTCTCTGGGGCAGCAACATGTATCTGCTCAACAACGCCATGGCGCTGCTGATGGCGAACGACATTCAGGAGGACGAACGCTATCTTCGCGCAGCCCGCTCGCATCTGGATTATATTCTTGGCAACAATCCGCTCGGAGTCAACTATCTCACAGGCGCGGACAAAACCTCGCCTAAGCACCCGCATCACCGCCCATCCGCCGCTCTGGGAAACGCGATGCCCGGTATGCTCGTAGGCGGACCGGACGAGCACCTGCATGATTTAGTTGCCCGAACGCTGCTCTGCGGAAAACCCGCCGCAGAATGCTATATCGATTCGACGGATAGTTACTCTACAAATGAAGTCGCTATTTACTGGAACAGCGTTCTGCTTTATGTGCTCGCGCGTCTTACGCAGCTGAATTCATAATCCTGCCGGATCCAACAAAGTATGGATTGCACAGCGGAGGGAAGAACCCTCCGCTGTTTTCGGATCGCATTTGATTTGGATAAAAATTCTGGAATAAACTTGTTTCTTACAGGAAGAGATGGTTCCCCGCGAAGAATTCCAGTATAATAATAGTGTTGTCCAATTGGCTTTTGCCTTGAATCTTCCTCCCGCCCTAGAAAAATGTAGGATTCTATATTGAAAGGAATCGACTTCAATATGCGCTCTTTCTTTCTTTATCATTTCATCATGCTTCGAAGCCGCCGAAGTCTGAAACACCAGTATGGGAAGGCATTTTGGAAATCGTTCCGGCAACTCTCCGCACGATATTTTCGAAGTGTTTCCCCTCAGGTTCCAAAAATCGGCAAGAGCATCTTTTCCCTGAACTATTGTTTTCTTCCATGCTATGTCGCCTGGTACCGTGCGTTTAACGATCTTGGGCTGAAACCGGAAGAAATTGACCGCTGTATTTGGACGATGAACGATCGGATGGTATCCAACATACCTCGCTGGATGTCCAAAAATATTGGAAAACAGTACTACCGTTCGTTCCAGAAGAAAGCGAATTCCCACCTGAAACGGCAATCGCTGAATCAGTCGCATCCGCTCGACTGGAAAATCGCCTACCGGAAGCTTTCGGAAGAAGCGTTCGAAATTGATATCCTGTCGTGTCCGTTTCAGCAGCTTTCCGCAAAGCTCGGGGCAGACGGGCTTCTGCCGGGTATCTGCCGCATGGATTACCTGTTTGCAAACAAGCTTGGAAACGGATTCACCCGCACGAAAACGCTGGGTGACGGAGACGATTGCTGCAACTGTCATTATGAGATGACGGGAAATTGCATCTGGGCGCCGGAAACCGGCTTTGAGACCAGAAAGTAATGCCGGACCGGTTCCGACCTCTTTCGCCGGTCATCGTTCCTTCGAATTAAAAATTAAAACGAGTTGCACGTTTGTGATCGTCTATGCGTCACACCGGGCAGCCCGTTTTCGATATCTTATTTCTCTTATCAACATACAACGAAATACAGCAGCAAACGCAACGCGCGGTTCATCGCGACTTGGTCAAGAAAACTTACGATTCCTTCGCCTGCCCCTCCTTCGGAAGGAAATCTAACAACTGGACGGAAAAATCATCGGCCAACTCCCTGCCGCATTTTTCGCAAACGTACCTGAAGCAATACGGCTGATCGGATTCTGTCCCGTTGCTCTCCGCAAAATCGCAATTCTCTATCTGCTTTTTTTAAGCTTTGCCCGAATGTCTCCGAAGCAGTCCGGGCAGATCGGCGTTTCCATATCCTCTTGGATATACTCGTTTTCTTTCAGTGATTCGCCGAGCGATCCAGGTAAACAATATCCGCACGAATACGTTTTTTGCAGATTGAAAACGCACTTCCGAACCGCCATGACATCCGGGCAAGTGGAAAGCAGAATGCTGGCACAGAGAGAATTTGAAACGCGCGCGGCCGCCTCGCAGCGAACGGACGCATCCCTGTCGAGTCTCGCCAGATCCGTCACAGCAGCGCTTCGTTCTTGATCCGCCTGGCGGCTTCCAGACGTACGTCCGGACAGTCGTCGAATCTCGCTGCGATTCAGAATACGCCTCAAAATTCGCACCCATTCGAAAAAAGTTGCAAGCCTCCGATGCAGAAGAACTCAACTTGCAAAGAAAGCGTATGCCGGACCTTCAGGCCGCCTTTCCCTCACCTGCTTGTTTCCAAAACACCCAGTTGTTCGCCCGCCGCCTGTTCGGCGGCTTTGCAGGCAAGGTACGCGTGCGCAAGATCCGAACCGCAGCAGATAACCCCGTGGTTCATCAAAAGGCATGCGTTGCGGGTCCCCAGCGCTTTAAGCGCAACCTTCGATAGTTTTTTCGTCGAGGGCAGCGCATGCCCAGCACAGCAAATTTCTTCGCCAATCAATTCCTTCGCTTCGCCTGAAACACAGCAAACGGTTCTTCGCGCGGCGGCAAACACACCGCAGAGTCTCGCGTGCGTATGGATACAGGCGCCAACGTCCTCTCGCGCGGCAAACAGATCGCGATGCATCCGCTTTTCGCTCGTTGGTTTTCTCTGGCTCCCATAATCAAGAGTAGCAAGCTCCACCTTCACGATATCATCCGGCGTAAGATAGCGGTAATCGAGCCCGCTCGGCGTTGCAAGCATATAGGTTTCGTCCAGCCGTACGGCGAGATTCCCCCACGTCCCCTGAAGGATGCCTTCTTCCACGAGCCGCTTTCCATAGGCAACAATCTGTTCGCGAAGCTCCTCTTCCCGAAAAGAACGTCCCTGCCGGTCAACGTCCGCTGTTCCCGCCTGTATGTCACGCTCCGCTTCGGCATGAAGATTGATCTTTGAATACTTCTTCTGATACACAAGATGCATCAGTGCGGCGGAAAACAGCGGTACCCGCTTCGCTCCGCCGATCTTCTTTGCCAGTATGTGCGTCATGGCCGCTTTTTCCAGCAGAATCGCGCCCGTTACGGCTTCACCAGCGGAGCGTCCTGTAATCAGCATGCCACAGCCCTTTACAAAACAGCTGTTTCGGCCTTTTAGGCAACGCTTGATTTCTGCTTTTGTCAGAGACTGCGCAACGCGCGCGGTCAGCCCTACAATCTGCGCCATGTCGTCCAGCTCTGCAACCAGTTGCTTCTCGCTATCCGCAATGACCGACGCGTAGCGGCCGCCGATCAGAAGCACTGCCCTCACATCCGGCTTGAGCAAGAATACCGTAAGAAGCGGGTCTTCTTCGTCTTGTATCCTTCGCTCCTGTATGGCGATATCCGCCCCTCCGAATTCGGCAAAAAACGCTTCGCCGTGTTCTCCGGCAAGGGCTGCCCGTATGGGCTGCGTTCCGCCCGCAGTCAGTCCTTCATGCTCCAGTTTTACGGAAAGGTCCGCAAACACTTTTGCCGCTTCATTTCTATCCATCCGATTGATCCTGTTCCCCGATCCGGCTCTCAGGCCGCGATCCGTGTGTTATTTTGCCGCTTCCTCGGTAAAGCGCTTGCCGTTGGCCTGCCGATACAAACCGGAAAGCGAACGGTAAAGCTGCTGATATTGTAAAAACAATCCGTCATACACGGTCTGGTTCGCCGGATTTGGCGTAAAAGTCTGCGCGACGCGGACAAATTTCTTTGCCGAGGCGAAATCGGGCAATTCGCCCAAACCAATGAGCGCGACGACTGCCGCGCCGACCGCGCCGGCATTGCGCGGGTTCTCCACCACGCTGATTTTTCGTCCCGTCACGTCCGCCAATATCTGCATCCAGCCCTTATCCAGCGCGCCGCCGCCGATAATGCGAATGTCGTCGCAGGCAATCCCGTAATCCTTGCAGTAATTCTGCAAAATCCAGCGGATGTTGTAGGCGATTCCTTCGTAAACTGCACGCATCAAGTGTTCGCGGGTATGCACCATCGTAATGTTGAACAGCGTCGCCCGCGTTGTCGTGCTGGAAACAGGGCAACGCTCGCCCAGCATCCAGGGTGTGCAGATCAGTCCATCGCTTCCTGGCGGAACGGCCGCAATCACCTCGTCCATATAGTTGAACACGCCGTTGCCGTATTTTTCCTTCTCGTGGCGGAAGAACTGGTCACGAATCCACTCGATATTCGCGCCTGCGCTCTCCGTAATCCCCGCAATCAGATTCATACCCGGATCCGCGCTCTGGATTGCCGCAGCGCCGTGCTTAAAGCTATCGCCCGTCTTCGTCGCCGCCGCGACCCAGGCAGAGGTTCCCAGGTAAATATGAACGTTCCCGTCCTCCTGCTGGCCCGCGCCGACCGCAGCGGACTGCACATCGTCGCAACCGCCGAATACCGGCGTTCCCTCGAGCAGTCCCGTTTCTTTCGCGGCCGCCGGCGTAAGTCCGCCAATTTTATCCGTGCTCTTTACCAACGGCGGAAGCTTTTTCATATCGATTCCGGCAAGTGGCAGAACGCTCATCCATGTTTTCTTCTTCAAATCGAACCCATAGCCGGACGCGCCGGAAAGCTCCGTCACCATCTTTCCGGTACAGCGATATTTTAAGTAACCGTTCACATCCAGGATGCGATATGCGTTTTGATAGATTTCCGGCCGCTCCTCCTTGAGCCAGATGATCTTCGCGATGCAGTCCTTTCCCATGATCGGCGTTCCTGCCAGCAACGTGAAGACGCGCTTGCCGCCAACCTTTTTCATGATCCCCTGCGCCTGTTTCTCCGCGCGTCCATCCACCCATGTGATATTCGGGTAAAGCACAGTGCCATCCTCCGTAATAAGGATTACGCCCTGCGCCTGGGTGGAGAATACGATCGCGGCGACACTATCCGGAGAAATGTCGTTATCCGTCAGAACACGGCGGCTAGTTTCACAGACCGCTTTCCAGTAGTCCGCCGGGTTCTGTTCGACCCACGCGGGGTTGGGATAATACGTTGGATATGGCGCGCTCGCCGTTGCGCGGATCGATCCGTCGAACCGAACGAGCACCGCTTTGTCCGAACTGGTGCCGATATCGTGAGCAAGGATATAGCGTTCCATCTGACTGCCTCCCGTTGGCTAGATTTGGTACGTGAAATATTCGTTTTTACGAAATAACGAAGTCCCGTTATTCCGGCGCCAATTAGCAAGGAGCAGCACGTTCCCGCCTGCTCCCCGGCCAATCCTCCCGGTTTCTTAACTTTTCCCCGTGTTCGCCACATGGGAAAACACCGTTTCAAAGCGGTTCAGCGCGTCACCGATCACTTCATCCGTGTCCGCGAGCGAAGTGTAGAGGCGGCTCCCCGCCAAAGTGACAATACCGTTTGCCATATATGCCGCGCCCATCCGCTCCATGGCATCCTTCCGGCGCGTCATCATATCCTTGTTTTTCAGCAAACCCAACGCGGATTTAACAAAACTCATACTGGAATAATCGTAGCTCATTGCGCCCGTACATTCCAAATGCACGATCGATCCCTGGTTATACGCTACGAACGGCAGATCGTATTTCGCGATCAGATTCTTGAGCCCGTCGGTCAGTTTGTCGCCCTGCCTGCCTGCAATTTCGCAGGCGTTCGTACGTTCGATTTCCTGAATCGCCGTATATCCGGCGATGCAGGACAGCGGATTCGCCGCCAGCGTCCCGCCAACGTAAGCGCGATGTTTCCCGGTCGCTACCCCCGCCGCCATAAGCGAAGCGTACTCCTTCTTGCCACCGACGCCGCCCGCCGATGGATACCCGCCCGCTACGATCTTCCCGAAAATGGTCAGATCCGGCACGACGTTGAAATAGCCCTGCGCGCCGGAAAGCGCCACACGGAAGCCCGTTACAACCTCGTCGAAGATCATCAGCGCGCCGTACTTGTCACAAAGCGTCCGAACATTGGCGTTATAGTCCTTTGCGACAGGACGTGTTCCGCTCTCGGGTCCGACGGGTTCCACGATAACCGCTGCCGTGCCGCCTTTAAGACGATTGAGCCGCAGCATCGCCTCGAGCATATTCAGATCGTTCGGACGAACCTCGTCCGTCAGCGCGTAGCAGGAATGCGGAATGCCATGCGACTCCAGCAAAGCGCGGCTGCCGGGGATCTTCAGCCCATACACCATCTGATCCGACCAGCCATGGTACGCGCCTCCGATCTTGATGATTCGCTTATGTCCCGTTGCGATGCGGGCAATGCGGAGACTCGCCATCACCGCTTCGGTGCCGCTGCCCAGCATACGGAACATTTCAACCGCCGGCATATGGCGGTGAATTTCCCGTGCAATCAGCAGCTCCGCCTCGTGAAGCAGACCTGTTACGGGTCCGCATTCATTTATGATTTTCAACGCGGCTTTCCGCACGATCTCGTTGTTGCTTCCGAGAATTGTCGGACCGCCTGCCTGCAGAAAATCGATATATCGGTTTCCGTCCGCATCGGTCAGATAAGCGCCATCGGCCTTTGCCACGCAGATTGGAAACGGTTTGTTGAACGCAAGATTATGCTGAACGCCGCCGGGTATGTATTCCTTCGCTTCTTCATAGGTCTCGCGGGAGCGCTTGCAGGATTCATCGAAGTATTTTAAAATTTCATTTCTATAGTATTCGTCCGTCACCTCGTAGATAGGCACGCTTGTCAAATTTTTGAGCTGACCGTTGATAACGCCGGGATCGTCCCAGCGGCTGATACCGCAATTTTCCATGGAAACCTCCTCCTGTATCTTTCATGGGCAGTAAGCCCTGCATTCGTTTCCTTACTTCTTTTCTAATTCTGTTTCCCGACTCAGCCGCATATTTGCCAGCAGGAAATCCAGCATACTGCGAAGGTCTTTCCGCATCTTTTCCGCTTCGAACGGCAGCCCATAGGCCAGCAGATGGTTCACCTGCCCATAATAAAGGCCCAGGGTCATCTGCGCCAGCACTCCCGGCGAAACGGACGCGCTTTCGGAAAACTTGCCGAATTCCACTTCGTAATGCCGCGCGATCAGTCGCTCTATTTCAGCAACGCGTCCGCTTTCACCGCCAAGGATGGTTGCGTTTGTAAGCCTCGCCATCACACGCGGGTAGTTCGCCGTATCGTCGATCATTTTATCAAGCAGCGCATAAATAAGGACGATCCCTTTCAGTTTCGACTGTTCGCCAAAGTCGATCAACTCACCGATTTCGGAAACGGCCAGCGCCTGCTGCAGTTCACCCGCATCCGCAAAATGGTTGAAAACCGTCGTACGGCATACGCCCGCCGCTTCGGCGATATCGTCAAACGGCACTCCGCCGACGCCCTTCTTTTCGTAGAGCCCCTTCGCCGCATGAAGAATGGCGCGCTGGGTTTTGGAACGTTTTTTTTCGCTCATTGGTTCTGCTCCTCTTGCATGAGTTGTTCCTGCTGTTCCTGCTGCTTACGGGCGCGCGCGTTTGTGTTGATACTGTCGCGATAAACAACGAGCCGCCAGAACAGAAACTCCGTGGTCAGGTTGATCAGCATCGTCCCGAAGAGAACAAGATAGGCGTTCCATCCAATATTCGTCAGCGCGGTTCCCCAGAGAGTGGAGAGAGGCGTAAATACGCAATAGTACCCCGCAACCATCAGCATAGCGCGCGGAATATTGGAGGCGCTCTTGAAGGTAAATTCGCGATTCAGGGTAAAGTTCCAAAGCACGCTGAGAATAAGCGCGGTCAGGTAGCAGGGCCAATACGGCCATTTTACGATCTCATGCAGCAGCGTAAACGCCAAGGACTGAATCACGCCTGCCGAAATGGAAAACAGCACATATTTTACGATGCGCAGAACTTCTTCCTTCTTTTCCTTTTGCATTTTTGCAGCTCCTTACCTTTCGAAAGATGCGAATTGAAGCGGTTGCAATCGTTTGTTTCTGGATTTGAATCTGTACTTTAGTACAGAAAAAACGTATCACAATTCGATTGCCGCGTCAATAGACGTTCCGTCCATTTTTCATGTTTTTTTCATCGTATGATCGAAACTCAACCACAGGTTGCGTTTTTACCGCCATTTTTGCCGGTTCAACGGACGATCCGGATCGGATACCCCCGAATTCGCCGCTCAGTTGATTGTTATTTAACGCAAAATTTGATAGGATGCACCCGTGCGTTATTCTTCCCGCACGGAATACGGAGGAACCGATTTTGCAGGAAAACTTTAATCTGGATCAATATCTGACCGAAGGCGTCGAAAGCATCGTGCGCGACGCGCTCTCGGCGAGCCTGAAAAACCCGAAGGAAACGGCGTTTCTGCTCTCGTATGCGATTTGCGCGAAAAAAGCGGCTGCCAAGCGAGCGGAGTATTCCGCCGCAGGCAGGCACATCCCCTCATTCTTAATCGCAAGTATTACGAATCGCTGTAACCTGCACTGCGCCGGTTGCTACGCGCGCGCCAACAGCCTTTGCGACGACAACGCCGCCGAAGCGTTGCTCACGGACGAAGAGTGGGACGATCTCTTCACGCAGGCGGGCAGGATGGGCGTTTCCTTTATTCTTCTCGCCGGCGGCGAGCCAATGCTCCGAAGAGGCGTGCTTGAGCATGCTGCGGCGCACCGGGAAATTCTGTTCCCGGTTTTCACGAACGGCACGCTTCTGAGCGACGCGGCCCTGAAACTGTTTACGGAAAACCGGAATCTTGTCCCTATCATAAGCATGGAAGGCTGCGAAACACAGACCGACGCGCGTCGCGGAGCCGGAACCTATCAAAAGCTGACGTCCAACATGGCACGTCTGCGCGACGAAGGAGTTCTCTTCGGCGTATCCGTTACCCTGACAACCGGAAACCTGCCGTTCGTAACGGGAGACGATTTTTTGCATCTGCTTCGAACGCTTGGTACAAAAGTTCTGTTTTTCGTGGATTATGTTCCGGCCGATCCCGGCACGGAATCGCTCGCGCCGGGCGACGCGGAGCGGGACGATCTTGCCCGCCGTCTGGATACGCTGCGCCGCTTAGGAAACGACATGATTTACGTTTCCTTTCCGGGGGATGAACAGTTCTCCGGCGGCTGTCTCGCCGCGGGACGCGGATTTTTCCATATCAACCCGACCGGCGGAGTGGAGCCGTGTCCGTTTTCTCCGGTCTCGGATACGAACCTGCGTAATGTTTCGCTGCTGGAAGCGCTCGATTCTCCGCTTTTTACACGTCTGCGCGCAAGCAATCTTCTCAACGAAAACCATAACGGCGCCTGCGCACTGTTCGGCCGGGATGCGGAGCTTTCCGCTATGCGAAGCGAACACTTGCCAAATGGATAAGAAAGCAGCGGCAGCAGCATGAGAATCCCATTGAATGAACGCCGCCTGCCGGATTATACGCGCGGCGAAGAAAGATTTAACATGATCTCCCATATTGCCGGTGGCGCATTTGCCATTCTCGCGATGGTATTTTGCGTCGTGAAAGCGATAATCGGAGCAAACGGCTGGGCAATCGCCTCCTCGGCGGTCTATGGCGTAACCATGATCGTTCTTTACTGTATGTCCAGTGTCTATCACGGTCTGCGCCCTTCGCTTGGGAAAAAGGTGCTGCAGATACTTGATCACTGCTCGATCTATTTCATGATCGCCGGCACGTATACGCCGATTCTCCTTGTTTCCATGCGTCCGCTCTACCCGGAATTGGCATGGATCCTTTTCGGCGCGGAATGGGCGCTGACCGCGCTCGCCGTAACGCTCACGGCGATCGACTTGCGTCAGTACCGAATCTTTTCCATGTTCTGCTATCTCTTTATGGGGTGGGCGATCGTATTCGTTGCGCCATACGCCATACAGGCGTTTTCCGCATCCGGATTCTGGCTGCTTCTTTCAGGCGGTCTCGCTTATACGCTGGGCGCAATCCTCTACGGCATCGGCTCAAAACGCCGATGGTTTCACGGTCTGTTCCATGTGTTTGTTCTCGCGGGCAGCATCCTGCAATTTCTCGCCATCTATTTCTATGTAATTATGTAATTTAGTTCGATTTCGTCTCGGCCACCCGCAGAACGGGTGGCCTTGTCTTTATAACTCCATTTTACTTTTCAGATGAAAATTGTTTCGCTCAAACGACAGTAAGCCTTCGTCCCGCATCTTGCAAAGTTCATTGCTCATAGCGCTTCGATCCACGCAGAGAAAGTCCGCTAGTTGCTGGCGGTTGAACGGTATTTCAAACACATCCGTTCCCGCAGCAAGCGACTGACTGGAAAGATAGGAAAACAGTTTCTCCCTTGTCGTTCGTTTGCTCATATGTGAAAGCTTTCGCGTCAGCGCCAGATTTTTCCGCGCCGCCTCCGCAAGAACGTTCTGCACCAGCCGTGAGTGGAACCGGCACGCGTTCGAGCAAACCTGCACCATACGCCGGCTCTCCAGCAGCATAACCCGTGTCGGTTCCGCGGCAATCACGCTGACACGAAGAAGTTCCCCGGGCAGGAACGCATACGATTCCGCAAACAGATCCCCCGGCCAGGCGTCCGCAAGAATGTGCCGATTTCCCCAGAAATCTTCCTCGACAATCTGAACCCTGCCCGAAAGCACCATTCCGACGGAGGATACGTCTTCCCCCTGGCGCAGGATCCATTCGTTTTTTGTATAGTCGCGATATACCGGCGCAAGGCATTCCAGCAAGTCGGGAAGTTCCTCCTCCGTCGTACCACGAAACAGCGAGGTCTTACGCAAAAACGAATAGGATACCGCCAATGACTCTGTGTTCACAAAACCGTTCCTCCCATGCTATTCGAAAATCGGAAAAATACGGATGTATAGTTATTTAGCTATACTTTTATTGCGTTGTTTTTGCAACGTATTCGTTTTTATTATCATAGTATACTGTGTATCAGGAGTCAAGCGTGCACTGCACCGAAACGAACCGATACCAAAAGAGAGGAACATTCTATGATCCGAAAAATCATTCAGATTAACGAAGAAAAATGCAACGGCTGCGGCGCGTGTGCCGGCGCCTGCCACGAGGGCGCAATCGCTATGGTCGACGGGAAAGCAAAGCTGCTCCGGGACGACTATTGCGACGGACTTGGCAATTGCCTGCCTGCATGCCCCACGGGAGCAATCACGTTTATCGAGCGGGAAGCCGCCGCATACGACGAGTCCGCCGTTCAGGCGCGCCAGGCCAGGAAGAGTTCAAGTCCTCCTTCCGCAGAGAAAAAGCCCCTTGCCTGCGGCTGTCCCGGCACACATAGCCGGACGATCGACCGGAGCAACGGTATTTCCGACGAACACGAAGCCTGCGATTATACCGCCGTTCCGTCACGTCTGAATCAGTGGCCGGTGCAGATCAAGCTTGCGCCCGCGAACGCACCGTACTTCCACGATTCACGCCTCCTGATCGCGGCGGACTGCACCGCCTATGCACGAGCGGACTTTCATGAACGTTTTATGAAAAACCATATTACGCTTATTGGCTGTCCCAAGCTCGACATGACGGATTACTCCGAAAAACTAACGGAGATCCTTCGGCTCAACGAAATTAGAAGCGTCACCGTCGTACGCATGGAGGTTCCCTGCTGCGGCGGTATGGAACTCGCGGTAAAAACCGCTCTGAAAAACAGCGGCAAAATGATTCCCTGGCAGGTGATCACGCTGGGAACCGACGGCGAAATTCTCGATTAGCGCATGGTATACAAAAGGACGCGGATCGCTCCGAACCGCGTCTTTTCGTATACATTTTCGTGTCGAACGATGCATACAAATCGCTGTTTTTTATCCAGGAAACGCCGGTAATCAAGCGATTCTTGCAAACTTACAAAATCGTGATAAAATATGCATATCTTGTTCATACAGGAAATCTGTTCGAGGAGATGATAGCGTTGAAGGCGGACGAACAACCCATCTTCAAAAAGATCATCGATAGCATTGATGCCGGTATTGCAAGCGGTACGTATGCCCGCGGCGAAGCAATCCCTTCCGAACCGGAACTCTGCAAACTGTTCAGCACGACGCGCATGACGGTACGCCGCGCTATCGACGCGCTGGTCAACGAAGGGAAGCTCTATCGCGTGCAGGGCAAGGGAACCTTCGTTTCTCATTTTGAGCTCAATAAAACCTATCAAAAACACGGTTTTACCAGCAATATGCGTTCTCTTGGGGTCACCCCTTCCAGCCGTGTCCTCTTTTGCGGCGAGTGCGCCGCAAACGACTATGTGCGCGCGAATCTGGAACTCGAGCCGGACGAACCGGTCTTCTGTCTGAAGCGCGTACGCATGGCGGATCTGGAACCCATCGCTATTGAACGCGTCTGGCTGTCCCTCAAGCGCTTTCCTACGCTCCCGAAACATGATTTTTCCCAGGAATCGCTCTATGAGGTGCTCCGCAAGGATTACGGAATCGAAGCGGGGTATTCGCAGCAAAAAATCAACGCCGTCACCGTGGACGGAGACGATGCGCGGCTCCTTTTCGACGCGAAAAAAGGAATCGCGCTGCGCATGCGAAATGTCGATTACGGAAAGAACCTGCGCCCGATCGCCGTTGCGGATTCGCTGTATCACGGTTCGAAATATACGCTCGACGTTGTCATCTGAGGAGACGGTATGATTGCGATCGTCGTATGCTGTCAGGCAAATCTGGCAAGCGCACTGGCCGAGGCCGCTGCCGGCGTCCTCGGCGGTCGATCGCAACTGATTGCCGTCGATTGCCCGGCGGACCAATGTGAGGATACCCTGACGGATATAATTGTTGAAACAATTGCAAATTCCGGGGCAGATCGCGCTTTGATACTGACCGATCTTTACGGCGCTCCGCCGGCCAATGCGGCCGCAGCGGCTTTGCCGCGCGTTCCCCTAGAAACCGCGATCCTGACCGGGGTGAATCTCCCGTCGGTTCTGGAAGCCGCGCGTCTGGCGGAAACGGCAGAGTCTCTCTGCACCCTGTCGGAGCGCGTTCGAGCCGCCGCTCAGGCAGGTATTCGATCCGTTACGCGCCGTACCGACGCAACTTTGGAGAACGACGCATGATTAAACTCGTACGCTGCGACGACCGGCTTATCCACGGCCAATGCGTATTGCGTGTTTTGTCGGATTACGGCATCCGGCAGATTCTTCTCGCCGATGATCTTCTTGCGCAGGATGCTGCGTTGCGTCGTATCGTTCTCCTTGCCGCACCGCCGACCATCCATACCGATATCGTCTCCATCTCCGAAGCGCAGAGCCGTCTTCCCGCGCTTATTTCCGGAATGAGCCGGACGTTACTTCTCGTTCGGATGCCATCGGTGGCGATTGCGATCTACCGCAGCGTCCCAGCGCTGAATGCGGACTGCAATATCGGCCCGGTCGCCGGTGGAACGGATTCCATCCGAATAACGGATTACTGTCGCCTGACAAAAACCGAGCTGTGCGCCGTTCAGGATCTGGCCGGGCTTGGTATTCGTGTCTACTTTAACCAGGTGATCGATCAGCGTATCGTGGAATGGGCGGACATCCGCTCCCGCTTTCCGGCGGAGATTCCCTGCGGCTGATTGATCGGAAGGATGCAGCATGACCCTCTTGCAAGCGCTCCTAATTGCTTTTTTCGGGTACCTTTCCAGCATATTTTCCCCTTGGCTTTCACTCGGCGGCTGGTATACGCTCGGAAGGCCGTTCATCTCCGGCTTCGTGATCGGTATCATTCTTGGCGATATTCCGACGGGGATTCTGATGGGTGCCGCCGTACAGGCTGTGTTCATCGGACTTGTTACGCCGGGCGGTTCAATGCCGGCGGACGCCAACCTTGCCGCCTATATTGGCATTCCGCTCGCCATGGTCAGCAAGATGGACGCCACGTTTGCGGTTTCACTTTCCGTACTGCTCAGTTTTATAGGGGTCCTTGCGGTGCTGATCGTGGTAACGGTCAACTGCCTGTTTGTTCACCGTATGGACCGTCTGCTTTCCCGCGGAAAGTTAACCAAAGCCGCGAGAACGCCGATCGTTGCGCAGATCACGAATTTTACCGTTCGATTCTTTCCCATTTTTTTCGCCTGCTATTTTGGACAAAGCGTCACGGAATCCGCGGCGCACGCGCTGCCCGCCGCCGTTGTCGGAGTTCTGGCCATGTTCGGCACGCTGTTGCCGCTGGTCGGATTTGCCATGCTGCTGAATACCATCGTGCGAAAAAAGACCGACTTGCTTTTTTATATTTTCGGGTTCATTCTTGCCCAGTCCCTGCATCTGCCGATCCTGTCCTCGCTGATGATCGGATGCGTCGTTGCGTTTCTTGACGTACGTATCTCGGTTCCCACGCTGGAATCGCCGGACGCTGAAGCCGCCGCGCCGGAACGTAAGCGCCTGCTCACGAAACGCGACGTGGTTCGCTGTTATTGGGAATGGATGCTCTGGCACCTTTCCGCTCAGAATATGGAACGGATGCAGGCTCCGGCGCTTGTACGCATGTTTTCCGTCGTAAAGGATCGGCTGTATCCGGGCGACTCCGACCGGCAGCGTATCCTTCTGCAGCGCCATACGTCGTTTTTCAACACGGAACCGTATATCGGCAGTATCGTTCCGGGAATCGTGCTCGGAATGGAGGAGGAAAATGCGATCTGCGGTAAGATCTCCGACGAAATGATTACCTCCATGAAGACTGCGTTAATGGGCTCCTTCGCCGGAATCGGCGATTCGCTTTACGTTGGAACAATGATCCCAATTCTGCTCGCCGTTGCAATCGGTATCAGCGGGGAAACCGGCAGCATACTCGGTCCGGTTTTCTATATTCTGGCGCACCTCGGCATCATGTTCCCTCTCACATGGCTTTTGTTCCGCCGCGGTTATGAAACCGGGCTGAATTCCGTGTCGCAGATTCTGGGAGACGGAAAAAGAGAGCTTTATACGCGCGGGCTTGTCACCGTTGCACTTGTCGTTGCCGGCGCAATTACCGCCTCTACGGTCCAAATCCAATCCGGCTGGGTCTATCAGAGCGCCAGCCTGACGATCGATCTCAACACGGTGCTCGAAGGATTGTTCCCCGGCTTTTTAACATTGGGACTTGCCCTTCTGATGTTCCTCTTGATGCGGAATAAGAAGATGCCTCTCGTTTGGATGTTCCTGCTTTGCCTGGTTCTTGCCATCGTCGGGCTGCTCACGCGGTTCTTTACAATCGGATAAAACAACTCTCCAGCTTAACAAAGAGGCCGCGTCGGCGGCCTCTTTGCTTATATCGTTTGATTCAGCCCTCCGCGTGCAGTACGCGGTAGAGTAAATGATACAGTGTATTAACCTCTTCGGAAGTAAGCGGAATACAGTTTTTCATTTGCGCCGGAACACTCAGCGCACGCTCCCTTAGCGCATCCCCTTTTTCGGTAACGGAAACAAGAACGCTGCGTTCATCCTGCGCGCTGCGTCTGCGGGATACAATCCCCTGCGTCTCCATCTTTTTCAGCAGAGGCGTAAGCGTTCCACTGTCCAGGTAGAGCCGCTCGCCAAGCTCCTTCACGCTCATGGAGCGCGACTCCCAAAGCACCATCATGGCAATATACTGCGTATAGGTCAGTCCGATCTCATCGAGAAACGGTTTGTAAAGCCGCACGACCTCCTTCGCAGCCGCATAAAGCGGAAAGCAGAGCTGATTTTGCAGGAGCAGGGATTCGTACCCATCCGTATTCGTTTGCATAACACTTATTTTCTGTTCTTCTTCTTTCGCTTCACGGACCATACCGCGCGCCTCCTTCATAAAACCAAGTGCCGAGCTGGACTACAGCAGCGCAGCAACGTCCTTCTCGAAACTTTCCGGCGTGTCTGCCGGCGCATAGCGACCGACCACATTTCCTTCACGATCGATCAGGAATTTCGTGAAGTTCCATTTTATCGTGGCGCCAAGCGGACCTTTGCGCTGCTTCTTCAGATACGCAAACAGCGGGCTGGCGTTCTTTCCGTTCACATCAATCTTAGCAAACCGCGGGAAGGTCGTTCCATAGTTCAGCGTACAGAAACTATGGATCTCCTCAATCGTCCCCGGGGCCTGTCCCGCAAATTGGTTGCATGGGAAATCGAGAATTTCAAACCCTTTTCCCTGATAGGTATCGTAAAGCTTCTGCAGCCCCTCATACTGCGGCGTAAACCCGCAGCCAGTTGCCGTGTTGACAATCAGCAACACCTTGCCTTTGTAATCGGAGAGCGAAACATCCGCTCCGGTTCTATCTTTTACCGTTATATCATAGAGACTCATAACTAGAACTCCTTTCCTCTTTTTGCTTTGTACTTTTTTACTTTTTACTTTTTACTTTGTGCTTTGTGCTTTGTGCTTTGTGCTTTTTACTTTATTTCTTTATTTCTTTATTTCTTCTTTCTTCTCTGTAGCGTTCAATATCGTTATCATTTTTACAATTATATTGTAAGCAATCTTTTGTAGCTTGTCAAGAATAATTATCATATATTCTAGTTATTCCCATAATCACGGTGATCCTGATCACACAGCGGTTTCATGCAGGCTCAAAATCGAGAATTATCATACAAAAAACGGACTGCCGTTTCCGACAGTCCGTCTCGCTCAGGGAGGATTTCCCTCTCGATTCGCTTCCATTTTCCTGCGCAGGGTGACGGGTGTTACGCGATCTCCAATTTGCGCGAAGTAGGAAGCGTTTCCTGCTTCTTCGGCAAAGTTAGTTTGAGCACGCCGTCCTCATAAGCGGCGGCAATGTCTTCCACGCGGATACCGGTCATATCGAAGCTGCGGCTGAAGCTGCCATAGCAACGCTCGCGCTTGACATATCCGCCCTTTTTGTCCTTCTCTTCGTTGTTTTCCGTGCGCTCCGCGCGGATCGTCAGCGTTTCGCCTTCGATATTAACGGCAATATCCTCTTTCTTGAATCCGGGCAGATCCGCTTCCAGCAGGTAGTGATCGCCATCATCGCGAATATCGGTCTTGAAATCGCGGATTGCCGTCTCTCCAAAGAAGTGACGCTGCATTTCGTCGAGTTCATCAAAGGGATTGTAGAAGGTTACATTACGCTTTCTGCCATACGGTACTAATTCAAACATAATTCATTCTCCTCCTTTGGAAAAAGTATGATGATTTCGGTTCGCCGCCTCGCTTCGGATTTTTCCGCCCGCTTGCGGCCTTCCTTTTCGGAACACCTGTATCATACAAAAGAATTTTTACAAAAAAACAGACGAGTTGTAATGGAAATGTGAAATCTGGCACTCATCGTTCATGAGTGCTGATTATATTGCGTGCAATGTTTATAGAAGGGAGCCGGCCGCCGGTTTTCCATAAAAAAAGCCGCTCAACGCGGCAAAAAAGCGATGATTCCGTTTATACCGGCTGATCGTTTCTGGACTCGCTTTTTACGATTCGGATCACTACGATGTACATTACAATCACGAACGCCGCAAACAGCAGTGTGGAAAGCAGCGTGCCCATCAGAGCGCAGGCGTCGTAAAATCCATGCAGCAGAACGGCGCTCAGAAACGCAGCCCAAAGATTCAGCCGTTTCCGCCTTACATTTCCCTCATCCGAGCAGCGTTTTGCGCGCGCATAGAACAGCCCCATGAATACGGCGAATCCCATATGCGCCGGAATCGCCAGCAGCGCGCGATAGAGAGCCGTAGTCAGCCCGTATCCCATAACATAGCTGATGTTTTCAAACGCGGCAAATCCAAGGGAAACGAATACGGCGTATACGATCCCGTCGAACTGGTAATTAAAATTCGGGTCCCGCCAGGTTCTCCAGCGAAGGAAGAAAAACTTCGCGCCTTCCTCCACCACCGCGACGACAAGAAACGCCAGAATAATCGTGTAGGCCGGTTCATCCTGTCTCACAAAGGCCGACAGGATCCCCGTCCCCAGCGTCTCCAGAATCACCGCGACAAGCGCCGCCGCAACCCCCAGAAAGATCAGTCCGGCCAAAAGTCCGGGGGGTTCTTTTTCCACCGTGTCCATTCGATAGACGTACCGCATCAAAAATATTGCCGGCAACAGCGCCGCAACAAGATAAATCACAACAAGAGCCGCCATAGGCAGAGCAGTCAACACAA
This sequence comes from Eubacteriales bacterium, assembly GCA_034933205.1. Classification (GTDB taxonomy): domain Bacteria; phylum Bacillota; class Clostridia; order Christensenellales; family CAG-138; genus UBA7703. The sequence continues at coordinate 39,442 of JAYFNY010000004.1, read as the reverse complement.
GCATACCGCCTTTCCACTGTTAATCGATCGAGAGTTTTCTATTATGTCTGCGCGCAGAAGCGGCGCTTTCCCGAGATATCGCGCAATTGGATCCGATAAACCGCGGTGGCTGCCGTCACTTCCGGCGTACACTGGTAATCTTCCTTGCCGCAGTGTTCCAAAAGAAGCTGTAACCCCCGCAGCTTCCCCATTCCCTCGACCTGTTCCGCCACGCCGTATCCGATCACACTCTCAAAATCGCAGGTTACGCCGCCTTTGCTCTCCACAAAGCCATGACAAAGGTCCGCCTCTACGCACACCAGCGGTTTCTTTTTAAGAAGTTCCGCTTTTCTGCCGGCCAGCGCGCTATGAAAATAGACGCGGATCACACCGTCCTGCTCCTCCAGTCCAAAGGAGACGGGCACAACAAATGGCGCCGGTTCGTCCGATATACCGATTCGGATCGTGTCGCACCTGGTAAGAATATCCTTAATCTGTTCCAGCGAAGTTACCTCGCGATCCGACCTTCTCACAATAGCGCACACTCCGATCGTAATATTTTGCCGTTCACCGGCGTCTTGCCGGTTTTCTTGAGAATACCATATTTTTAATCGGCGAGAAAGCGGCATTTTCTGCCGTTCTTCCTCCCGGCGGCGCCTGTGGCAATCTGTTTCGAATTATGGTATCATCTACACAAATTCCATCCAATAGGTTTCAGGATCCTCCTTCACAAGTAGCCGATGTTTCTTCACATTCATCCCAACGCCATTCCCTCGTCAGAATGCAGGATCGCCGTTTATGAAACAACCCGTTAAAACGAACACCTACAAAACGAATCTTTCGATCATAGCGGTCATTTTAATGACGGTCGTCACGCTCGCCAGCGTTTTTGTTTATCGTGCGCTGATCAACCGCACGGCCAAACCCGATTCCGGCGGCAGCACAACCTATGCTTATCACCTTGCTCTCATAACGGAATCGCATTCCGATCCGTTCTGGAAGAATGTCTGGCTGGCTGCCAGCAAGGAAGGCGCCGAGAAGGACGCCTATGTCGAATGGATCGGCAGTACGCTGACGGAACAATATCCGCTTGCGTCGCTTCTGAAAATGGCAATCGCCGCGAAGGTCGACGGAATTCTGATTCAGCCCGATGGGTCGGATAAAATCAACAATCTCATTGCTCAGGCTATTTCCGAAGGCATTCCCGTAATAACGGTTATGTCCGACGCGTCCGGCAGCGGCAGACAGGGCTTTGTCGGGTACAACAGCTATGATCTTGGTCAGCTCTACGGCAAGCAGGTGCGCAGCGCCGCCGCACAAACGCCTCTGGATTTCTACGCGGTAGCGCTTTTCGGGAACGACGTTTCGGAAAATACGCAGAATATTGTCTATTCCAGCCTCATGGAGAGTCTGGAAGGGTCCAATGTGATCCTTAACGTGCTCAATATTGACAACAGCACCGTGTTTTCGGCCGAGGAAGCCATTCGCGAGCTGATCGTTTCCCCTCCCACCGTGGAAAACCCGGCGCCCGATATTCTGATCTGCCTAAACGCAACCAACACCGTGAGCGCCTGCCAGGCGGTCGTCGATCATAACAAAGTTGGCGAGATCCAGATCGTCGGTTATTACGATTCGGACGAGATTCTCACCGCCGTAGAGAAACGGATCGTCTGGGCAACGGTTGCGGTGGACGCAAACCGCGTTGGCGCGGCAAGTGTGGACTCGCTTATGGAATTCCTGCAGTTCAGCCGCACAAGCGATTTCACGCCGGTTGACCTTAGCGTGGTCACCGCCGCCAACGTGGAGGACTACCGTTTACGCTCCGCCGTTTCGGAGGAGGACGCCAAATGAAGCCGCTCTCTCTGCTCCATAACCGGTTTGTGAACCTTCCGCTCCGCACAAAGCTTGTGCTGGTGTTTTCCTTTTCCATGCTGATGGTTGGATTCGTCAACGTTTACATGCATGTCAGCATCAACAGCGTGGTCAGTACGATCGATAAAGTGTACGCCAGCAACGTCAGCCTCAACAAACTGATGAACTCGCTGGACGACGTTCAGAACAACATGTACCGTTACCTGAGCACGAAAAGCACGGCCGCGCTGAACGATTATTATCTGAGCGAGCAATCTTACAGTGAGCAGATCACGAGTCTGAACGACGTTCCCGTTGACAACGAGCTCAAAATTACGGAGAAAAATATCCGGAATATCTCCGAAGAATACCTCAAGCTCACCGCGGCCGCCGTCGCGGCAAAGCGGGGACGCGACGTTGAGCAGTACCGCTCCATCTATGAAGACGCCAGCGAGTTCTATGGATATCTGGATACGCTTATCAACGAACTCAACAACGCACGTTTCAAAACCAACGCAGAAAGCTATAATACGCTTCGCACCTCGCTTGGATACATGCAAACGTTCAGCACGGTTATCCTGTTCATCGCCATTTCCGGCAACATGTTCGTGCTCCTGCTTCTTTCGAGCACGATTACAAAGCCGCTGGCAAAACTCGCCCGGCAAGCGGAGCAGGTTGGAAAGGGCGATTTCGACGTAGACTTCATCAGTGTGGAATCCCGGGACGAGGTTGGGGTCCTTGCGGATGCCTTTAATAAGATGATCGACAGCCTGAAGGAGCACGTTTCACAGATCAAGACCAGAATGGCCGAGGAAAGCCGGCTCAAGGAAACGCAGCTCCGGATGGAAAGCAGCCTCAAGGAAAGCCAGCTGATCTTTCTTCAGTCCCAGATCAATCCGCATTTCCTATACAACACGCTCAATGCCGGCGCACAGCTCGCCATGATGGAAGGCGCGGAGAAGACGACCCTGTTCATTGAAAATCTCGCAGACTTCTTCCGTTACAGTGTGAAGCACACCGGTCAAACCTCTACGCTCGCGGAAGAGATCAGCCAGGTCGAAACCTACCTGCATATCATCAACGTACGTTTCTCAGGCGAAATTCACTATGTAAAGATGATCAGCGGTTCCATCGACGGAATCCTGATGCCCGGCGTTATCCTGCAGCCGATCGTGGAAAACGCCATTAACCATGGGCTTCGCGATGTCAAGTGGAATAAGCGAATCGAATTATCCACCCGCGAAAGCGTCGATCATATTCGTATCACTGTAACCGATAACGGGAAAGGCATGACACAGCAGGAAATTGAAGGCGTCCTCTCAGGGCAGCCCGTACCAATCGAGATGGACGGTCAGCAGCACCGCGGGACAGGGCTGAAAAATGTTATCGAACGCCTGCGCATTTTTTACGGCATACACGATGTTTTTGAGATTTCCAGCGACGGACCAGGCTGCGGAACAAGCGTAAGCATTATCCTTCCAAAAAGCAGCACCCCGATTGTATAGTAATTCTTCAGGAACACACAGTTTTCATTTGACAATACGCTGGAGTAGGATCAATATGTACAAAATTCTTCTGGTAGACGACGAAGGCATCGAGCTCGACGCGCTGAACTTCATTCTCGAAAAGAACTTCGCTGGTCAATGCACAATCGAGACGGCAAAAACCGGATATGACGCGGTTGAGTTGGCCGAACGTTTCCGGCCGGACATCGCTGTGATGGATATCCGCATGCCCGGTATCAACGGTATGGAAGCCATTCAAGCCATGCAGGCTTTTCACCCCGGTATTCTCTTTATCGTTCTCACCGCTTACGATAAATTCGAGTACGCAAGGCAGGCTATCAGCCTCTCGGTTTTTGAGTTTCTCACCAAACCCGTTAACCGGATGGTTTTTGCGGATGCGATTCGCCGCGCGATGAACAAGGTGGACGCCGAACGAAAAAACCGGAACAGCGCGCTGAAAAATCGCGAGCGTCTGGAAAACATGCTTCCCATACTGGAAAACAGTTTTGTTTATATGCTCCTGATGCAAAACGACGACGCGGCCTCTTACCGGCGGTTATTCGAAATGCTGGGAATTGATTCACCCTGCGCAACGGTCATGGTGCTCGAACTGGCCAGGCAGTTGGGCGGGGATGCGCTCGAACTCAATATTAAGGTCAGCGAAGTTTATTCCTCCATTCGCGGTTTAATCAAAGAGTCTTTCCCCTGTATCATCGGACCCGCCATGGCCAACCGCATCATCCTTGTTCGCCCATCCAACGAACCGGAAAACGAGTATTACGAAAGGCTCCTTCTCATCGAGCAGGGTCGCGCTCTTGCACATCGGGTTGAGGACAAGATCGAGGTGGAATGTAAGCTGGGCATCGGTACGACGGTATCCATCGGCAAGCTCTGCGAAAGCTACTTTCAGGCAGTAAAAGCCGTCAAGAACTGTAAAGGCATCGTATCGCATTACAACGACCTGCCGATCGTCCCGATCTATGAAACAGGGTATCCGATGGAGCGCGAAAAGCATCTCGAAGAGATGATCCTCAAAGGAGACGCGGAGACCGCGGCGGAGGATGCGGAAGTTTTCTTTCAGTGGATGATAGAAAGCTATCCGAATCACGACATGGCGATTCGGCTGAAGGTGCTGGAGCTTGTTATGCGCGCCGAGTACAGCGTTTTTCACGAAGGCGGTGTGAAATACCACTTTCTCGACAGGGAGGACTACCTGCAAACCGTTCTGGATACGGAAAATTATATAGAGCTCAAGCGCTGGTTTGCGCGAAAAATTGCCGACAGCGCGCGAAATGTCTCCACAAAAGCGGATGAGAAAGCGAACCGAATCGTCTCCAGAGCCCGCGCGTTCATCGATCGCAACTTTCAGCGCGACCTTACGCTTGAAGAGGTATCCCGCGAGGTGCATGTGAGTCCGTACTATTTCAGCAAACTCTTCAAAGAACAAACGGGCGATAACTTCATTAATTATCTGACGAACAAGCGGGTTGAAACTGCAAAGCAGCTATTGACAGAAGGCCGCCTCAATATTAAAAACATCTGCACGGAGGTCGGCTATAATGACCCAAACTATTTTTCCCGCTTATTTAAACGTTTTGAAGGCGTAACGCCTACGGAATACCGCGATCAGTTCGCAAAAGAATCCTGACCGGGTCGCGGCGGTACCGTACATCGATCAGCAAAACCCGCTCTTTCGCAAACCCTTAAGGAGGTATGGCAATGGAGTTGCATCATTGGGCGCGACGGCCCCTCTCCCTCGTTCTTGCGTGTCTGCTGCTTCTAGTGCCGCTTTCCGCCTGTGGCACACGCGGAACTCTGCAAGGCAATGCGGTCAGCAGAGAGGACAAGCCGCTCATCGGAATGTCGTTTGATTCGTTTCTCATCGAACGATGGCAGCGCGACCGGGATGTATTCGTTTCTACGGCGAGCGAACTCGGCGCCGAAGTGAATGTTCAGATCGCAAACGGCGACCCGAAGGAGCAGATTTCGCAAATCGAGTATTTCATTCAAAAAGGCGTGGACGCAATCGTCGTAATTGCCGTCGACTGTTACGGTCTGGCGGATATCATACAAAAAGCCCACGACGCAGGAATCTACGTCGTCTCATACGACCGTCTCGTAATGAACGCAAATACCGACCTTTATATCTCGTTTGACAATGAAATGGTCGGTACGATGATGGCGGAAGCGCTCGTTGCAAATATGCCCAGCGGTGGAAATATCATCAGTATCGCCGGTTCACCGGCGGATCAAAACGTTGCTCAGGCACAAATCGGTTTTGACGCGGTGATTAATAAAAGCGATCTCCATGTCATCGTTCAGGAATACGCCCCGAACTGGCTTGCCGAAACCGCTTATCGCGTAGTAAACAAAGCCGTTTCAGACGGTCTTACCTTTGACGGAGTGCGATGCGGAAACGACGACCTGGCCAGTCAGGCTTTCCTTGCGCTATCCGAACATCGGTTGGCAAGCAATGTTTGTCTCGTCGGTCAGGACGCGGACCTTGCCGCCTGCCAGCGTATCGTGGAAGGAACGCAACTCATGACCGTATACAAGCCGGTTGAAAAACTCGCCAAGGAGGCCGCTGAGCTTGTCGTTCAGCTGATCCGGGATAGAAAAGTCAATGTTTCCTCTACAATCAACGACGGAAAGTATGACGTCCCTTACGAAAAACTCACGCCTATTATGGTCACAAAGGATAATATCGACGAAGTGATCATTGACGGCGGGTTCCATCGCCGTGAGCAGGTCTATCTGAATCTCGATTAACGGCTAAATCGTTCCATCACGAAAGCATCCGGATTCCGTCCGGATGCTGAGACCGTCAAAAAACTCGTTTTTTGACGGGACAACCGCTCTTTTCCTTTCGGCCTTCTGCCTTACGAGCGGAAAAGAGCACAAGGAAACCGCCCTAACGGGCGATCCATTGCGCCGGATGAACCGGCGCAGCCGGAAAAAACGGGTTAAGGGCTACGGCCCTTAACAATCCTAGAAGCTTTTTTGACAGACTGAGCATCCGGATTCCGTCCGGATGCTTTTTTGCTGTTCCGTCGCTTCTTCTTGCAAGCTACGGCGCGAGAAACGAATTTTCATTTTGAGAAGTAATTCATAGTACATTTTTGCGATGCAGGATATTCTTGCGCTCTATTAAAACATCTTAAACAATTATTTACACGTCCTTAACAATCCGATGAAAAATAAGCCAATTATAAGCAGAATTTAACCGATATCTCCTATTTCTCATTGCAAAGCCCCGTGATAACTTGTAAATACAGCCAGGTCGGCATATCAAACACATCATATCTTAAGGAGGAGAAACCAACACATGAAGAAGATCATTACCGTACTCCTAGTTGTGGCGTTGTTGTTCTCAATGGCAGCGTGCGCAGGCGCAGGCGCAAAGAACGACAAGTTCGTCGGCATTTCGATGCCCACCCAGGACCTCCAGCGTTGGAATCAGGACGGCGCGAACATGAAAGAAAAGTTCGAAGCGGCCGGATTCAAAGTAGATCTGCAATACGCGAACAACGAAGTCGCCACGCAGGTGAGCCAGATTGAGAACATGATCTCCGAAGGCGTGAAAGTTCTCGTCATCGCGGCCATCGACGGCAAGACCCTGACCCAAGTGCTCGCAACCGCGAAGGATGCGAAGATCGCGGTCATCGCTTATGACCGTCTGATCATGGACACGGATGCGGTCAGCTACTACTGCACGTTCGACAACATCAAGGTCGGCACGATTCAGGGTCAGTACATCAAGGATCAGCTGAAGCTGGATGCTGGCGGCAGCTACAACATCGAGCTCACGACCGGCGACCCGGCGGACAACAATGCTCCCTTCTTCTTCAAGGGCGCCATGGATGTTCTGCAGCCCTACATCGACAGCGGCGTACTGAAGATCCCCTCCGGCCAGGTTAAGTTTGAAGAAGTTGCGACGCCGGATTGGAGCACCGAGAAATCTCAGGCTCGTATGGAAGCCATCCTTGCGTCCTTCTATGCAGACGGAACGCAGCTTGACGCCTGCCTCTGCTCCAACGACTCCACCGCGAAGGGCGTAACGAACGCTCTGGCCAGCTCCTACACCGGCAAATACCCGATCGTCACCGGTCAGGATTGCGACATTGCCAACACGAAGGATATGATCGCCGGCAAACAGAGCATGTCCGTCTTCAAGGATACCCGTACCCTCGCGGCTCAGACCGTTGCGATGGCCAGCGACATCCTTGCCGGCAAGACGCCGGATGTCAACGACACGACAACCTATGACAACGGCACGGGCATCATCCCGACCTTCCTCTGCTCGCCGGTGTTTGCGGATGCCAACAACTACAAAGAACTGCTGATCGACTCCGGTTACTACAAAGCGGAGGACCTCAAGTAGTTCTCTGAAATCTCTCGAACCTTATGCAGAAGGCGGGCGTTTTTCCGCCCGCCTTCTTTTCCTTTTTTTCGTAAATATTCCGGTATGCCCGTATCCTTGACGGGCACAGCGAAATCTTTACGGCGTGGTTCGTCTTTTCACTCGAAAGAATATATTCAAGCAGATCCTGTATGTAACTTGGAGGAACGTTATGTCCGATTTAATTCTTGAAATGCGTCACATCACAAAAGAATTCCCCGGCGTAAAGGCTTTGGACGACGTAAGCCTTGAAGTCCGTCGCGGGGAAATCCACGGCGTCGTCGGCGAAAACGGCGCGGGAAAATCCACGTTGATGAACGTCCTCTCCGGCATCTACCCATTTGGCAGCTATACGGGCGAAATTATCTATGACAACAAGCCCTGCCATTTTCAAAAGATTCGTGACAGCGAAAACTGCGGGATCGTCATCATTCATCAGGAACTGGCGTTGGTGCCCTACCTCTCCATTGCGGAAAATATGTTCCTCGGCAATGAGCGCGGCCACTCCTACAGCATCGACTGGAACGAGACCTATGCCAAGGCGGATGAGCTTTTAAAGATCGTCGGCCTGCAGGAATCGTCCCGAACGCTCATCAAGGACATCAGCGTTGGAAAGCAGCAACTCGTTGAAATCGCCAAAGCTCTGTCAAAGAATGTTCAGCTCCTGATCTTGGACGAACCGACCGCCTCGCTCAACGAGGCCGATTCCATGAAGCTCCTAAACCTTCTCAAAGATTTTCAGGAGAAAGGTGTTACTTCGATTATTATTTCACATAAACTCAATGAAATCGCCTATGTTGCAGATCAAATCACGATTATTCGCGATGGTACTGTCATTGAAACACTCGATGCGTCCAGCGGAGAAGTGGATGAACAGCGTATCATCCGCGGAATGGTCGGCCGCGAGTTGACGAACCGCTTTCCCAAGAGGGAACGGCACGTTTCAAACGATATCGTACTGGAAGTCGACCACTGGTCGGTTCAGCATTCGCTCTATTCCGACCGCACCGTAGTGGACGACGTTTCGTTTTATGTCCGCCGAGGCGAAGTTGTTGGTATCGCCGGGCTTATGGGCGCGGGCCGTACGGAACTTGCCATGAGCATATTCGGTAAGAGCTACGGAAACGATATCCGCGGCGTTCTGAAGATACACGGAAAAGAAGTTCATCTCTCCAGCGAACGGGATGCCATACGGCATGGTCTTGCCTACGTCACCGAGGACAGGAAAGGAAACGGCCTGATTCTGACCAATCCCATCCGCGTTAACACCACTCTCGCGCGGCTCGATAAAGTTAGTCATCACCGCATACTGGATCTCGATCTGGAACATAAAATGGCGGTCGAGATGAAGGAGAAACTCGGAATTAAAAGCCCAACGGTGGAACAGGACGTCGGTAACCTTTCCGGCGGCAACCAGCAGAAGGTGCTTCTGGCTAAATGGATATTCGCCGAACCGGATATCATGGTTCTGGACGAGCCAACCCGCGGTATTGATGTCGGCGCGAAGTATGAAATTTACTGTATCATCAACGATCTTGTCGCAGCCGGCAAATCGGTCGTCATGATCTCTTCCGAAATGCCGGAGGTGCTTGGAATGTGCGATCGAATCTACGTCATGAGCCAGGGTAAAATCGTAGGCGAGATGGACGCGCGCGACGCAACGCAGGAGCGCATTATGTCCAGTATACTCAGTGTAAATAAAGGAGCATAACCATGAGCAGCAAAAGCGAAATCTTCTGGGAAAAATCGAAATCCTTCCTGCTAAAAAACACAATGGTCATCGCACTCGTACTGGTCTATCTGTTTTTCATCATTAAGTCGGAAGGACGCATGTTCCTTCCTCAAAACGTGAATAACCTCATCATGCAGAACTCATACGTCGTTATCCTTGCCGTCGGTATGCTGCTCTGTATTCTGACGGGTGGCAATATCGACCTTTCCGTCGGCGCAACCGTGTGCTTGGTCGGAGCCATCGCCGGCGTTTTAATGGTCAATCTGAAATGGAACATCTATCTAGCCATGATTGTCTGTCTGCTCATCGGCGTCGCCATCGGTGTTTGGCAAGGGTTCTGGATTGCTTATGTTCGCGTCCCGCCGTTTATCGTTACCCTTGCGGGCATGCTCCTCTTTCGCGGACTCGCGCAGGCAATTCTCGGCGGGACGACCATCTCCGGATTCTCCGAGAGCTACCTTGCCATCTTCAATAATTACGTTTCGATACCCGCTCTCGACGGTGGCGCTGTGAAATACTCGGCAATCATCTTCGGGATTCTATGTTGCGCGGTCTTCATTATTGCGACGATCCTGAACAACCTCAGCAAGAAAAAGAAAGGTTATGAAACCGAAAACGCGATTTCTCTCTATTCCAAGCTGGTTGTCGTCTGCGCAATCGTAATGCTGCTGATGTACAAACTCTCCCTCTATAAAGGAATCCCTTACGTTTTGCTGTGGCTCATTGTGATTGTCGCCATTTATACCTATATCACCGCGAAAACCACATTCGGCCGTCATTTTTACGCCCTCGGCGGAAACGAAAAGGCCACGAAGCTTTCCGGTATCAACACAAACCGTATTTATTTCTCCGCCTACGTGAACGTTTCGTTCCTCAGCGCGCTTGCCGCGCTGGTTGTCGCGGCCCGCTTTACTTCGGCAAACCCCGCAGCCGGAACGAACTATGAGCTGGATGCAATCGGTTCCTGCTTCATCGGCGGCGCATCCGCGTACGGCGGCATCGGAAAAGTCAGCGGCGCGGTGATCGGCGCGGTTCTGATGGGCGTTCTGAACCTCGGCATGAATATTATCGGCGTAGATTCCAACTTCCAGAAGGTTGTCAAAGGACTCGTTCTTCTCGTGGCGGTCATCTTTGACGTCGTATCCAAGCGCCGCGCCATTAAGTCGCTCGCATAGTGCATTCCACGGGGCGCCTCGCGGGAGACGACCAGTTTTTTCCCGATCGTACATCCGTTGAGTTCTCATTCACCGATAAAACAAAAATGCAGGAAACGTCCCATGAATCAAAGGAGCGGAAGAAATCATGGCATATTTTGAACAAATCGCTAAAGTCGAATACGAAGGCCCACGGAGTAAAAACCCGTTTTCCTTTAAATACTATCAGCCAAACGAGATCATTGCCGGAAAGCCGATGAAGGACCATCTCCGCTTCGCGATGAGCTGGTGGCATACCTTCACCTACCGGGGCGTTGACCCCTTCGGCGGCGTAACCATCTACCGGCCCTGGGACGAAACGGAAAACGACGTGGATCGCGCGAAAGAGCGCGTGCACGCTGCGTTCGAGTTTATGGAAAAAATGCAGATCGGTTACTTCTGCTTTCATGACGCGGATATCGCCCCGCGCCGTGCCAACCTGCTGGAAACGAATCGTGTCCTCGATGAAATCGTGCCCGTTATCAAGCAGGAAATGGCGCGTACGGGGATTCGATGCCTCTGGGGTACCTCGAATTGCTTTGGGGACGATAAATTCGTACACGGCGCGGCGACCTCCTGTAATGCGAGCGTCTTTGCCTATTGTGCTGCGCAAATCAAGAAGGCCATTGAAATCACGCAGGAACTTGGCGGCGAAAACTATGTTTTCTGGGGCGGGCGCGAAGGTTACGAAACGCTTTTAAATACCGATACCGCGCTCGAACTGGATAACTTTGCGCGGCTCCTGCAAATGGCGGTCGATTATGCAAAGAAAATCGGCTTTACGGGGCAGTTTCTTATTGAGCCCAAGCCCAAGGAGCCAACAAAGCATCAGTATGATTTCGACACGGCGACGGTGCTCGCGTTCCTGCGTAAGTATAAACTCGAACCATATTTTAAAATGAATATCGAAGCAAATCACGCGACCCTTGCCGCGCATACCTTCCAGCACGAACTGAATATGGCCCGTATCAACGGCGTGTTCGGAAGCGTGGATGCAAACACGGGAGATCCCATGCTCGGCTGGGACACGGATCAGTTCCCGACCAACGTTTACGATACCACGCTGGCCATGTACGAAGTCCTTCTTGCAGGCGGGTTTGCTACCGGCGGGCTTAATTTCGACGCAAAAGTACGACGCGCCTCCTTCCAGGAGGACGACCTCTTTCTGGCTTATATCGCCGGAATGGATACGTTCGCCAAAGGATTGCGCGTAGCGGTTAAACTTGTCGAGGACGGCGTACTGGAGCAGTTTAAAGCCAAACGCTATGAAAGCTACGCTTCCGGCATTGGAAAAGATATCGTTGGAGGTCGCGTGGGATTTTCGGAGCTGGAGGCCTTCGCGCTGATCCACGGCGTCTCGCCAAACCTCTCCGGAAGACAGGAGTACCTGGAATCATTGCTTAACCATTACATTCTGGAGGCATAACCCTTCTTCAAAAAGGGTATTCCGCCGCTCGGCTTTCCAGCCGCACTTGTGCATCCACGTTTCGAACACCGGTGTATGCCGATTCCCTGCTTGCGAATCGTTCTTCTTTGGCTGGGGGCGTCGGCAGCCCGTAAGGACAGATAGCGCGCCTCTTCTGCATAGGCATATCACCTGTCCGGCCTTGATTCGCCGATGCTGTCCCTGCTCACTGCGGCCTGTTCCCGCTCGGCGGTGCGGGAAAACGGACTGGATGAGCAAAACCGTTCATCTCATACCCTCTCTCCTCGAATCGCCCCTCGTGTGCCGCTCAAAAGCCAGCCGGGTCAAACCGGTCAGCCGCGATTTGGCACACGAGGGGCAATTCGTTTCTGCCGTATTTCGTCAAGAGCGCTTGACGGGCAGTAAACGAACACAGTAGGATATCTTTATTGAAAGAATGTTATTCTTCCCGCTCGATCGACTTAATCCATGTAAAGTTGAAAGGTGGTACTTCCATGACACAGGCGCTTCTGTATGCATCCGCAGGCACTGGTTTTACGTTCCTTATGACAACACTCGGCGCCGCTATGGTGTTTTTCTTCCGCAAACAAATGAGCGGTAACGCGCAAAAAATATTCCTGGGATTTGCCGCCGGCGTCATGATCGCCGCTTCGGTCTGGAGTTTATTGATCCCTGCAATCGAGGAGGCACAGTCCGCCGGACAGATCGGCTGGATTCCCGCAGCCGGCGGGTTTCTCCTCGGCATTGGTTTTCTCCTTGGCCTCGACCAGCTGATTCCCCATCTGCATCCCGGTTCCAAGGAAGCGGAAGGCCCCTCCTCCTCCATGAAGCGTACCTCCCTGCTAGTCATGGCCGTGACTCTGCATAATATTCCTGAAGGTATGGCGGTCGGTCTCGCCTTTGCGCTTGCCGCGCAGCACGGCGCGTCGGCTCCTTCCGCCTATGCGGCTGCGCTTGCGCTCGCTCTCGGCATCGGCATACAGAACTTTCCCGAGGGTGCGGCCATTTCGCTGCCGCTCCGTCAGGAAGGCATGAGCGTTGGCAGATCGTTCGCCAGCGGAATGCTCAGCGGAATTGTAGAACCGATCTTCGGGATCCTCACCGTTCTCGTTTCGTCGTTTATCGCGCCCTATATGCCCTGGATGCTCGCTTTTGCGGCCGGCGCAATGATGTATGTCGTCGTAGAGGAGCTGATCCCGGAAGCGCACCTCGGCGAGCACTCCAATGTCGGCACACTCGGCGTAATGGCGGGATTTCTCATTATGATGATCCTCGACGTGGCGCTTGGTTAAGGCGGCGTTTGCATATCCCTGCTCATAACTCCTGCGAAAAAAAAGGAGAAGCTCGCGGCTTCTCCTTATGTTTGTTCAGTTATAAGGCGACTCTCAGGAAAGACGGCAAAGTTCCTTTGCAATCCGCGCCGCCACACGCGCATTATTGTACGCCAGCTGAACATTGGACGCAAACGAAACGCCTTTCGTAATCTCTTTGATCTTCGCAAGTAAAAACGGGGTAATATCCTTGCCGTGCACGCCCTTTTGATCTGCTTCGGCGAGTGCCTGATTGATCACGCCTTCCATATAATCGAAATCCAGCGCATACTCTTCCGGAATCGGATTGCCGATCAGCACTCCGCCTTCCAGCCCGAGTTCCCATTTTGTTTTGATAATCTCGGCAATTTCCTTTTCGTCCTTTGCGGCATAATCCACGCCGAAACCGCTTTTGCGGCAATAGAATGCCGGAAAATCGGATGTCCCGTTTCCAAGCACCGGAACGCCCATCGTCTCGAGATATTCCAGCGTACGGCCGATGTCCAGTATCTGCTTGGCGCCCGCGCAGACAACCGCGACGCGCGTTTGTTTGAGTTCCTGCAAATCGGCGGAAACATCCATCGTTACTTCTCCATGCCGGTGCACACCGCCGATACCGCCTGTTGCAAACACCTTTACGCCCGCCATCGCGGCGCAGATCATTGTGGTCGCAACGGTCGTAGCGCCGTTTTTCTTCATGGCAAGGTAGGTCGCCATATCACGGCGGCTCACTTTTCCAATGGAGTCCGCCTTGCACATCACTTCAAGTTCCGCCGGGCTCAGCCCGACCTTGATCCGCCCGTCGATCAGCGCCGTCGTTGCGGGGATCGCACCCTCTGCGCGGACAACCTTCTCGACCTCCGCCGCAAATCCTACGTTTTCGGGATACGGCATACCGTGGCTCAGAATCGTGCTCTCCAGAGCAACTACAGGCTGGTTATGATCCAGCGCATGCTGTATCTCCGGCAATACATCTAAATATCGTTTCATTTTACTCTCCTTTCGAAATCATCCGTTCGCAATTCGATACCGTTCGATATTCTCACGCACAAGCGCGTCGCTCATTGCGGGATTAATCGTCGTGAGACTTTGAATCGCCGTAACGCCCGAGGCAAGCGCGTAATCAAGCGTTTCTTCTATTGGCATATTCTCCACGAACCCATGCGTAAAACCGGCCATAAACGCGTCTCCTGCGCCGGTAGCGTTCGCCATGCGCTCCAGAGGCCGCATGGCGCGAAAAAGGCTCCGTCCTTTCGCGTCCGCATAATAGCAGCCCTTGTCTCCGCGGCTTACGGCGACGGCTTTCGTCCCGCGAGCCAAAAGCGCTTCCGCTGCACGCATAATCTGCGTCTCCGTCTCCACCGGTATGCCCGACAAGACGGAAAGCTCCATCTCATTTGGTTTTATGGCAAAAAAGCCACCGCTAACCGGCTTCATCTGCCTTGCATACGCGGTTGATACGGGATCGATTAATACCGGCGTCGCGGTGCCGGCAAGACCGATCAGCTTTTCCAAAAAGGATACCGGCAGGCAGGCGTCGCAGACAATCGCAGCCGCAGCCTTCAGTAAAGGCTCGTTCTCCTCGAGGTATGCGCCTTCCAGATGTTCGATAATTCGCATATCGGACATTCCGAGCAACATATCGCCCCGTTCGTCGAGGATTGCTATATAGCTGGACGAAACGCTGCCCGTATGCACCTGCACATGGGACATGTCAATCCCCGCCGCAGAACTGTCCTCCCGAATTTTCCGTCCGTACAGATCATCCCCAACGGCGGTGAGCAACGCCGTGGAAACACCCTGACGCGCAAGGTTTTCAAGAATATTTCGTGTTACGCCACCGACGGACGTCGCCATATAACCGGGGTTGGAATCCCGCATGACGATGGCCTTTCTGCTCCTGCCGTGCACATCCACATTGGCGGCGCCGACCCCTGCGACGAACGACTTTTTCAGCTGTTCCATATTGCTCTCTTTTCGCAGATATCCTACGGGAACCACCTGAATACGATCTACGCAAACACAAAACGGCGCGTTATCTTCTACGCCGTTAAGAACAGTATACTCGCCCGAATTCCCTTTTTCAAGCAATACAAACCCAGCGCCACAACGAAAAAACAGCCGTGTTCCGCCTGGATCGGATCACCGTCCGGATCTTCGCCGGTCTTCCTTTCCGACCAACAGAAAGACCCGCCGTTGCCTTTTCCCATCGTTTCGTTTAAAATAGACCCAATTGTGCCAAACCGCATGAGCGGCTCCGCACAAGAAACACGAATCTCTCTGGAGGGTGCATGGGCTCTTACGAAGGCTATTATCTCTACTGTGATCTGGATGGAACCCTGTTCGACGATGAAAAACGAATTTCCGCAGCCAATCGCGCCGCCATTTCGTTCTTTGTCAGGCAAGGCGGATCTTTCGGTGTTGCGACCGGACGCACTCCGCCGATCATTGGAACCGTTGAACACGAGCTCCCTGTGAACGCACCGTGTATTCTGTTCAACGGGGCCGGGCTTTATGATCTTGGTAACAGGCAATATCTCGCCCTGCATCCCGTGGATCCCGACCGGACCGCGCTGGTGACCTCCCGCGCCATTGAATTGGTAGAGGACGCCTGCGCGCAGATTTTTACCGCTGCGAATATCTATGAACTCAACCCACGACAGCGGGACGACCCGCAAACCGTTCTGGAGCGAATGCCTGTAATCCGCGCTTCCGTTTCTCAAATACCGCGGCCATTCCTGAAGTTTATCCTCACACACGAAAAGGAAACCATGGATTTTCTTGAGCAGACGTTACGCCGGGAGGGACTTTTGGAAGGATTCTCCGTTTTTCGCTCTTCGGACGTATATCTGGAATTCGTCGCCCCCGCCGTTAACAAAGGAACCGCGCTGGAAGATGTGCGTCTGCGCTGCAGCAATGTGAAAAAGATTCTTGCCATAGGGGATTTCAACAACGATATCGAAATGATCTCCTCTGCGGATATCGGCGGCGCGCCGGCCAATGCAGTCCCGGAAGTTAAATATGCGGCAAATATCGTTTTGCCCTTTGATAACAATCACGACTGTGTCGCAAGGTTTCTAGAAACGGCGCTGAAATTCGAACCCGCCTAAAACAAAAACGGCGCCAGCGATTGCTCGCTTTCGCCGTTTTATGTTTCGCTAATAGGTTCTGCGTTTTTTTGCGTGCATGCTTCGGCGCTTCCGCTCGTAACGGCGTTTCCGCTCCGTTATGATGAAGATCACGACCAGCGCCACTAAAAGCACAATCAGGATCACAAACGTTAAAATCAGATAATCGACGGCGCTCCAGTCCTTGTGGCCCTTGTCGATCAGCGGGGTGCTGTCCGGCGAATCCGTGATCACCGCAGTCTGTTCCGGCTGGAGCGACTGCACGCCGAGCACTTTATTCACCGCAAAATCCGCGGATAGCTGCGCGGTGCATATCGTGACCCCGTCTATTTTATATTCTACGGTTCCCATGCTCTGGCCGGCGATGATCGGCGCCTGCGCGTCTGTCGTAAGCACAACGTCCGCCGTTATGGAGCCGGCATTCGCTTTGATATAAGAAATCCGATCCGGTAATGCCCGCAGCTGCAAGTTATCCAGCAGCGCCGTCATGGTCAGCTGTCCGTCGACCAGGTCCGCTTCTTCCGCATCGATTACTCCGGTTGTAAAGGATTTTTTCAGCCCGAGTTCAGACGCCGAAACGGCCTGATAACCGGTATCGAAAACATGCTCAAATATCTTTGCCGCGTTCACAAAGCGCGCTAGATTCGTCGTTACCGTGTCCCCGTTATAAAGATCCTTCTTGTCGCCAAACATGGCGATAATCACGCGGGCGCCGTCCTTTTCGGCTGCGGCAACGAGGCACTTGCCCGCATTATCCGTATCTCCCGTTTTCCCGCCGATCGCGTAGGGATATACGGTGTTCACCGGATCGCCATCCACCGCGTTGAGCAGCCGATCGGTATTCTTCAGAACCAGTTCCGTCGTACGCACCGTGTTGGCAGGTACGGTATACGTCTTGGTTGAAGCAATTTTAACGAAGTCTTCGTTTTTAAGCGCATAGGCCATCAGCTTTGCCATATCGCGCGCCGTCGTATAATGGTCGTCGTTATGCACACCATGCGGGTTGCTGAAATGTGTGTTGGTCATGCCGATGGAAGCGGCTTTCTGGTTCATCAGATCCACGAACGCGTCTACCGACCCGGCGACATGCTTGGCGATCGCTTCACCAGCATCGTTCCCGGAGACCAGCATGAGGCCGTAAACCAGGTCGCGCAATGTCAGCGTTTCACCAGGTTGTATTCCCATCAGCGAGGAATAGCTGGTAAACTTGATTGTCGTTCCGAGCACTTCTTCCCCAACCATAAACTCGTCGTCGAGGTTTCCATTCTCCAGCGCAACGATCGTCGTCATGATTTTTGTCGTACTCGCAGGATAAACCTTCTGATCGGCGTTCCGTTCATAGAACACAACGCTGGGATCATTGCCATCCACAACAATCATATTCGGCGTGGGTATCGACTCATAGTCAAAATCAGCCAGAGCGGTCGCAGGCGTTAAAAGCAGCGCCAAAACGAGCAGCGAACCGAGAAATCGTTTCATCCCAATCTCCCATATCTTGTGATCATCGCTTTGCAGTATAACAAAAGAACAGCCTTCGCGGTAGGTCTTTTTTACTTTTGTGATGGATTGTTAACATTCCTGCATGATATACTGAACTGGATGTATGCGTTACCGATCAAGCCGTTGGCTGATCTTTCGGAAACAGTCGTACATTGTCTGTAGCATTGAGATTACAAGAAATATGATTTTGGTTGAAAGGAGAATTCCTATGAAACAATTCCGTTGTCCCGTTTGCGGTTATGTCCATACCGGAGACTCCGCGCCGGAATTCTGCCCCGTTTGCAAGGCTCCGGGCGACTCTTTCGTAGAAATCCAGGCGGAAGTCAGGCAGTATGCCTCCGAACATGTCGTCGGTATCGCGGCCGGAGTGGATCCGGAGGTTCTGGAAGGACTTCGCATGAATTTTTCAGGCGAATGCACGGAAGTCGGCATGTATCTCGCTATGGGCCGCGTTGCCGAGCGCGAAGGATATCCGGAAATCGCAGAGGCGTTCAAGCGCTACGCGTTCGAAGAAGCCGACCATGCTTCCCGCTTTGCCGAATTGCTCGGCGAGGTGATTACAACCTCGACAAAGCGAAATCTCGAATTGCGCGCCGCTGCGGAATTCGGCGCGACCGAAGGAAAAACGAAGCTTGCCAAGCGCGCCAAAGAGCTCAATCTGGATGCGATACACGACACGGTCCATGAAATGGCGCGCGACGAAGCGCGCCACGGGAAAGGGTTCGAAGGATTGCTTCGGAGGTATTTTGCATGAATCCGCTGAACACCTATCTCGATCATACGTTACTAAAGGCGGACGCAACCCCGCAGGATATTCGGAATGTCGTTTCCGAAGCGATTGAGTTCAAAACCGCAAGCGTTTGCGTGAATACCTGCTACGCCTCACTTGTTTCCAATGCGCTGAAAGACAGCGGCGTGAAAACCTGCGTCGTCGTTGGATTCCCACTCGGCGCAATGTCCACCCCCGCAAAAGCTCTCGAGGCCGCGCTTGCGGTCCGGGACGGCGCGGAAGAAGTCGACATGGTACTCAATGTTGGTCTGGCCAAAGCGGGCCTGTGGGACGCCGTTCAGACCGATATATCGGCGGTGGTTCTCGCTTCAAAACCCGCAATCGTCAAAGTCATATTGGAAACCTGCCTTCTCACGGATGCGGAGAAAGTCAGCGCCTGCCTTGCCGCAAAAGCGGCGGGAGCCGCATTCGTCAAAACGTCCACCGGGTTTTCAACGGGCGGCGCAACGGTTGCGGACGTCGCGCTGATGCGCAAAACCGTCGGCCCTGAAATGGGCGTAAAAGCCAGCGGAGGCGTCCGCACACGCGAGCAGGCAGAGGCGATGATCGCCGCCGGCGCTTCACGAATCGGCTGCAGTTCAACACGCAAGATCATGGAGTGATTCTGTTTTTTTCAGGAATGGCTTGCGAAAAGATGTTCGCCTAGTGGCCAGGAATTCCGTTCCGGATTTTCGTTTTGCAGGCGCTTTCCACCCGGCAGCGGCCGGCCCGTGTTTACAATTCGGTAACTTTCAAAAAGTGGGAGCCTGTCGTGAAAAAAGCGCGAATTTGGCTCCCATTTCTGCTTATATTCCCCACTTTTTCGTTTTTATCCTGGAAAGGATTAACAATTTATCCATAGATTCTTCACAATAACCCCGATAATTCCCCCCCTATTTATATGGTAAACTATAATCGTATTTGAATGGGATAGTTTGCCTGTTGATCAGATTAAATTTCAAAATGCTTCGGCTTGCCGCAAGGGAAACCGATGTCCCAGCAAGGAGCGTGAAACGAATGGATTATCAAAACGGCAAATATGGATACCCGCCTTATGACGAAGATCCGAATTCGGCTGGTCAGAATCCGAACGCAGCAACCCCTTATTCCGATGATCCTGCGGCTTACAGCGCTACGCCGCTTCACTACAATCAGGAAGACGGGGCCTATGGCGCCGCTCCCGACCAGGGATCCAATGGATACAACGCTGCCGGCACCTATGACCGCGAGTATTCCGCGCGTCAGCCCGACGCCGGTTATAGCGCGCAAAATCCTTCCTATTCGCAGCAGTATTCCGGTTACGGCACGGGAAATGGGTATGCTCCGCTCAACCCCGATGCTTACAGTCCGCAAAACAACTACTCGCAGCCTCCGGACGGCGGATACGGCAATCGCCCCGCCGGCCGAAATTATAACGACCCTGACAGCGCGTATGCTACCCGGCGTGCGCCTGCGGATGAATCCGGCTATGTTCCTCGCGGCAATACGGCGCGTACGAATGTTTCTCAAAACAGCGAATCGTATGGCTATGTTCCGCGCGGCAACACCGGCCGCACCTCCATTCCTCGCAATGACGACGCGTACGGATATTCCAGCAAAGGCAATACCTCCCGTAATGCGGTTCCGCACGATAAATATTCGCAGTACGAGAACACTTCCCGCACAAGATATTCACAGGAGCTTTCGGAAAATGAGGACGATCGCTACGAGCGCGAGCCTCGCGCGCCGCGTTCCGGAAAGAAGAAGCGCAGTAAATTCGGAAAGTTTATGCATGCCCTTGGGCTTTACCTTGCGCAAATGCCTTCCAAGACGCTGGTGATTTTTGGCGGTACGTTCGCAATGGTCCTGGTAGCGATCATTCTGCTGGCAGTGCTTTTACCCAACAGCGAACGCACCGAGCGACAGGATAACGGACAGCTCGCCATTTCGGATGTCACCCCTACTCCGTCCATTGCGCCAACCAACACTCCGGCTCCGACGGAAGCCGTAACGCCTACGCCAGAATTGCCGGCATTTACAGAAAACATCGTCAATTCCGGCACCGTCAGCGACTTGATCCCCGATATTCAAAAGCGGTTGGTCGAACTCGGTTATATGGACGAACCCGAAGGCGGATATACAAACAAGTATGGGCCGACCACCAAAACAGCGATTCGTCTCTTCCAGGTGAAAAATTTCGATTCTTCCGACGACTGGGACGGTATTATCGGTAACGGCACCTATACGCTCCTGATGAGCGACCAGGCCAAAGCTTACTACCTTGCGCGCGGAGACGGTGACGATCGGACAAAGGTCATTACGAAGCTGGTTCAGGACGTTACCAGCCTGCAAAACCGCCTTATTGAGCTCGGCTATCTGACGGCGGGCAGTGCAACGGGACTATATGGTTCGACAACCGTGGAAGCGGTTCAGAAATTTCAGGAGTATCACGGGCTTTCACCCATCGATGGAAAAGCCGGTCAGGAAACCATGAAACTGATTTACAGTACGGATGCAATGGATGCCACGACAGGAAAGGCCAACAACAAGAGTAAACTATCGCCTTCCCCCAGCGTGTCCCCGGATTCCGCAGCCACAACAACGACGGCCACAACGCCGCCAACCGTTACGACTGCACCCTAACGCTAACCCGTTCGAATCGCAAAAACGGATGCTTCATGCATCCGCTTTTTTATCGGGATATCCGCTCGTTATAATCACCCGATCAGAATCTTCCGGTTTTCAATCGATGGACTGGTTCAGTCGGGCGCGAAGATACTCCGTCGAGACTTCTATTCTTTTCGCCGCTTCCTCCAGCGACATGCCGCTCTTCATGAATCGCCGCGCAACCTGATCCAGTCCTTCTCCAACCTCTATGATATGCTGGTCCGGATCGTAAAACCGAATGGCCCGCTGGCCCCAGCTATGCTCCTTTAACGGATGCACCAGTTTTACGTGAAAAGACTCGAGCCGCACTAAGAACGCATCCAGATCTTCCGCTTCGAAATAGATTTCCGCATCGTTTGCGCCGTATATAAGCTGGCCATCCCGTTTCTCAATAAAGCCAAGCCAGATTTTCTCATCCTGCAGGCATAATCCATTTGTGTAGGAGACATAGACCTCTAAATCCATTTCAGGGATACATTCCAGCAAATTCTCATAAAACCCGCGTGCACAAGTCATGTCTTTTACCGCGAATAACGTGCCTGAATACCGCATATTCTCTCCTTTCGAAATAGAAGGTCAAAAGCGTTTGAAATCAGCTCATTCTAGCATGGGCCGGATATTCTTCGCAAGAGAGCAAGTGCTTTTGTTCTCCTCTTGGATACAAACAGAGGACCGATCGATCCGACCGGTCCTCCGTTTTGTTTCACACACAGCGTTTCGCTGCGCATTTCACGTTTTACTCAGCAGTCTTCGTGGCGTACTGGAAGAACTTGAATCCGTAGGGGTTCGAGTAGATACCAGAAACGTTTGGCTTCTGCATGAACAGATCGTTGTAGTAGTAGATCGGGCAAACCGCACCGGTCGCCATCAACATATCTTCCGCCTGATGCATCAGCGTAACGCGCTGCGCCATATCGGTGGTCGTCTTGATCTGCGTGATCAGCTCGTCATACGCGCTCCAATCGACAGCGCTCTTGCCGGTCGAGGAGGAAACCTTGCCCAGCTGCGCGTCGTTGTTGCCACTGGCGGAGCCAAAGAGCTCAAGCATGTTGATCGGATCGTTGAAGTCGCAGAGCCAGCCATGGCGGCAAACGTCAAAGTTGCCGGCCTGGCGCTCGTTCACGAACGTCGCCCAGTCCACAGTGTGGATGGTGATGTTGATGCCGATGACCGCGAGGTCCTGCTGGACGCACTCGGCAATACCCTGATGGCCGGTGCTCTCGTTGATCAGGTACTCTACGGTGATCTCGTTCTTCAGCTTGCCATTCTCGACTTCGAATCCGGCATCCTGCAGAATCTGCAGAGCGGCAGCGGAATCCGCATCGTTGAAATAGCCATCCGTACCATTCGGGTAACTCCAGGCTGCGGCATCCTTAAACAGGCCGCCGTTACCGTCCTTCACGCCGTAGCCAACCCAGCTGGTAGCAACCTTCTGCTCGGTCTGCGCAACGGTGTCGATGATGTACTGGCGATCAATCGCGGATGCGATCGCTCTGCGCAGAGCAGACGCCTGATCGGCCGGCATGCTGCTGAACAGTTTGGAATTCACGTTGAAGCAGATGTAATAGGTGCCGAGGTTATCGATGACATGGAACTCGGAGCTATCCTTGAGGTTCGCAATTTCATCGGTCGGTACCGTGTCGATGAAGTCGAGGTCGCCGGCATTGTACGCAGCGTAGATCGCAACGTCGTCTGCGGAGAGCATGAACTCGATCTTTTCAAGGGACACGTTTTCGGCATTCCAGTAATAGGGGTTCTTCGTGAAGACCATGCTGGAATCATGATTCCATTCGGTCAGCGTGAACGCGCCGGAGGAAACGAAACCGGCTTCACGGCACCACGCGTTCGGGGCCACGATCGCACCGGTGGCATCCTTATAACCTTCCGCACCTTCCACCGCACTCTGCTTCACGGGGAAGTAGGTCGGGAACGCAAGCAGGTCAAGGAAGTAAGCGCAGGGCGCGCCCAGCACGATGGTGATGGTGTTGCCATCTACCGTAACGTTCAGGTTATCCGGATATCCGTCGATCGCGCTGAACATATAGCTGTACTCAGCGGCGGTTTCGGTGCCGGCTGCACGCTTCCAGGCATAGACGAAATCGTTCGCGGTCAGGTCGCTGCCGTCGCTCCACTTCAGACCGTCCTTCACCTTAACGGTGTAGGTCATTCCGTCCTCGGAAATCGTGGGCATACCATCGGCAAAGTTCGGGACCATACCGTCTTCCGAATCGGAATACAACCCGCCAAACTGGAGCAGCGCAAGGCAGCAGCCGTCAACGGTGGTATTCAGGGCCGGATCAAGGTTTTCGGGTTCGCTCGCGAGGTTTACGCGAAGCGTTGTGGTATCAACCGATGCGGTCTCAGCCGGCGCTTCAGTCGGTGCCTCGGTCGCCGTCTCGGTGGTGGTTGTTTCTTCCTGCGTGGCTGCAGGTGCGCAAGCCGCGAAGAGAGAGACTACCATCAAGACTGCAGACAACACGGCAAGCAACTTCTTCATGTTCATTTTCTTTCCTCCTTATGATTTGAATTTACCGGCTCGATGCATAAAATGCAAGTTGCGCAGTAAACTATAGAATATATTATCAGTCGGCAAGGCCCAATGTCAACGTTGCGCTCACTTATTCCAGCAGGCGACCTGGTGACCCTGCCCGCGATCCACCAGTTGTGGACATTCCTCGGCGCAATGCTGCGTCGCGTAACGGCAACGCGTGCGGAACGGGCATCCGCTCGGCATATTCAGCGGGCTGGGTACATCGCCTTCCAACACGATTCGCTGACGCGTACGGGCAATTTCCGGATCGGGAACCGGCACCGCGGATAAAAGAGATACCGTATACGGGTGGATCGGGCTCTGGTTCAATTCGTCCGCATCGGCAATTTCCACAATTTTTCCAAGATACATGACCGCGATCCGCCTGGACATATGGTGGACAACCAGAAGATCATGTGCAATAAACAAATATGCGATATTCAGTTTCTTCTGCAGGTCTTCAAACGTATTGATGATCTGCGCCTGAATGGAAACGTCAAGCGCGGAAACCGGCTCGTCGCAAACGATGAATTTCGGATTGATCGCCAGCGCGCGCGCAATCCCGATTCTCTGGCGTTGTCCGCCGGAGAATTCGTGCGCATATCGATTCGCATGCTCGCTGTTGAGTCCAACGAGATCCAGCAACTCAGTGATCCGATCGGCTCGCTGCTTTTTTGTTTTACAGAGATGATGGATATCCAGCGGTTCGCCAATAATATCGGAAACCGTCATGCGCGGGTTTAGGGAAGAGTACGGATCCTGAAAAACGATCTGCATGTATTTGCGATACTCGCGGATATTTTTTTCCGTAATCCTTGTTCCATCGTACCAAACTTCTCCCGAAGTCGGTTTATACAGGTGGAGCAGCGCCCTTCCGACCGTGGTCTTCCCGCATCCGGATTCTCCCACCAATCCAAGCGTCTCCCCTTGTTCAATAGAAAATGAAATCCCGTCGACCGCCTTAAGAGGCTTGGTCGCCATAAAACCCGTCCGAATCGGAAAATACATCTTCAGATCGCGAACGCTGACAAGCGGTTGGCTCATACCGTTTCACCATCCTTCCGTGTTTCCTCATCGTAAACGGTTTTTACGTTTACCCAGCATGCGGCCTTATGCTCCGCACTGATCGAGATCTCCTCCGGTACTTCCGTGAGGCACACTTTCATCGCTTTGTCGCAGCGGGATGCAAATGCGCAGCCCTTCGGCAAGTTCAGCAGATCAATCGGCGCCCCCGCGATTGGAATCAGCCTCTCTTTCCCTCCAATAATACTCGGAATCGAGTGGAGAAGACCTTTTGTGTATTCATGCCGCGGATTATAGAAGATTTCGTCCGCCGTTCCGCGTTCGCAGACACGCCCGGAATACATGACGATGATTTCATCGCACATATCGGCTATTACGCCAAGGTCATGCGTAATCAGGATAATCGCCATTCCAAGCTTCTTTTGCAGATCCTGCATCAATTCAAGAATCTGCGCCTGAATCGTAACATCCAGCGCGGTCGTCGGTTCATCCGCAATCAGGATGTCCGGTTCGCAGGCGAGCGCCATGGCAATCATCACACGCTGACGCATTCCTCCGGAAAGTTCGTAGGGATATTGATGAATCCGCTTCTCCGGTTCGTTCACGCCAACCAGAGTCAAAACCTCAACCGCACGCTCGAACGCCTGCGGACGGTTTCTTTTGGTATGCAGACGAATCACTTCCGTCAACTGATTCCCGATCGTATAAACCGGGTTGAGGGACGTCATCGGATCCTGAAAGATAATGCTGATCTTGTTTCCGCGGAAAGAACGAATCTGCCGTTTCGAGAACTTCAGCACATCCTTCCCGTCGAAAAGCACTTCACCGCCGACAACTTTGCCGGGATCGACCAGAATTCGAAGGATCGAATACGCCGTCACGCTCTTTCCGGAGCCGGACTCGCCGACGATACCAAGCGTTTTCCCGCGTTCCAGGTTAAAGGAAACGCCGTTTACCGCTCTTACTTCTCCGGCATCGGTGAAAAAAGTCGTCCGTAGGTTTTTGACCTGTAATAATGGTTCACTCATCTTCCGCTACCTCCTAAGCCTCGGGTCAAACGCATCCCGCAGACCATCACCCAGCAGGTTAAACGCAAGCACGATCAGGCAGATGACCGCCGCCGGAAATACCAGTTTATACGGGTAACTCTGCAATCCTCCGCGCGCGGCGTTCGCCAGGGAGCCAAGGCTCGGCATTGGCACCTGAACGCCCAAACCGACGAAGCTTAAAAAGCTTTCCGTAAAAATCGCGTTCGGGATCTGAAGCGCCGTCGATATAAAGATGACGCTCATACTGTTCGGCAAAATGTGGCGGCGGATGATGCGTCCCGATCTTGCCCCCATGGCCTTTGCCGCCAGCACATATTCGTTCTTTTTAATCTGAAGCATCTGCCCGCGAACCAGCCGCGCCATGCCCACCCAATACAGTAGGCCAAACACGATAAACAAGCTGATCATATTCGTGCCGACTTTTTTCACCAATTCACCGGTTGAACCGGTCAGCAGCGAATCCAGCACGACCGAGAGCAGAATAATCATAAGCATATCCGGCAGAGAATAGATGATATCGACAATTCGCATCATCACCATATCGACCCTTCCACCAGCATACCCGGATATGGACCCATACACCAGCCCTATCACCAGAACGATCAGACTGGCGAATAAACCGACGAGCAAAGACACCCGCGTTCCATAGACCACGCGGATAAAATAATCGCGGCAAAGCTCATCCGTACCAAAGAGATGCGGAAAGATCTTTTCGCCGGCGTCAATCGCTTCCTGTTCCTTCACGGAATAGGTCAGCGGAGGCATATTCTTCGCCCGTTTATCGCGCACGCCGTTAATGCTGATCATGTCGTCATAGCTGTATGGCACGACCATCGGTGCAAAGATAATAACAACAATAATTAAGAAAAGTACGATCAGGCTTGCAACCGCAAGCGGATTCTTAAAAAGTTTCCGCATGCCGTCACGGAAAAAGGTGGTCGACTCGCGCATCTGAACGTGCTGCGTCTTTTCCTCATCCGTCGCCGGCTCAAACTTCGATACGTCCAACTGAAGGCTTAGCAGGTGCTTTTTGGGTACCATATCCGCGTTATAGCGTTTCTTCTCCATTTGCCTTCCCCCTTAATCAAAACTGATCTGCGGATCGACCGCTTTGTAGATCAAATCCGAGAGCAGCGTCATAATGACCATAAGAGTAGCAAGGAAAATGGTCGTCGCCATAATCATCGGATAATCGCGCTGGGATATACTGGTCACGAACTTGCTTCCGAGCCCGCCGATGGTAAACACCGTTTCTACCACCAGGCTACCGGTTAAAATATACGCCAGCATCGGTCCAACATACGTGATAACAGGAATCAACGCGTTGCGAAGGGCATGCTTAAAAATGACGACGCCTTCTTTCAGCCCTTTGCTCCTAGCCGTGCGGATATAATCCTGGCCAAGCACATCGAGCATGCTGGACTTCGTCAGTCGCGTAATGTATGCCATTGGATACAAGGCAAGCGATACGACCGGAAGAAAATATGCGGTGGACGAGGCGTTCCATACCGGAAACCAGTTGAGCTGCAAGCAAAACACCAATAACAATATCGTCGCCAAAACGAACGAAGGCACGGAAACGAACAGCGTGGTAAAGAATATGATCGCCCGGTCCGGCCATCGATTTCGCGTCAGCGCGGCTAACGAGCCAAGTACAATTCCCAGAACGACCGCCGCAAGCGCGGCCATACCGCCAAGTTTGGCAGAAATCGCGAAACTTTCCAGAATGGTTCCGGTAATCTCGCGACCGTTCTTCAGCGAAATACCAAAATCCCCGTGCAAAAGATTCCCAAGATAAATGGTGAATTGTTCCCCGATCGGCTTATCCAGATTGTATCTGGCTTCCAATGCTTTCCGAACGGAAGGTTCCGGCGCCTTTTCCGATTCAAACGGGCCGCCCGGAATCGCATTCATAGCAAAAAAAGTAATGGTGATGATGATAAACACCGTTACAATGGCAAGCAAAACACGCTTAAGCGCATATTTCCACATGCGGGTATCATCCCTCCCTTTTGTAAAGATAGATCCGACGCTTCATCAACTTTATTTACATATCATATGTTTTAACAGACAGTTCCCCATCGAGATATCGCATCGTATCAATTAATAACATCCATATTAAATGAAAACGCAAGAAAATGCAATGATAGAATTCTTTATTCACGTAAATGATATATAAAATAGTTCCTGTTTTTCTGTCTTGTCCAACAAAAAGGAAGTGTTTCCTGTCGTTCGTCCACAGCTTCGTTCGATGAGCGCAGGCATTCCTCGGCCGTTTTCGTCCTCAGCGGCCGGTAAATAGCCCTCTTGCATAACATGTATCTTTGATATTTCAGGTCGTCGCTTACTCTAGAAGTTCCGGCGCAAAACACCTCTAAATTTCGACCTGTATATTCAACCGGATCGATTTTGTTTTATGCAACTGATTCACCGAATATTTTCAAACCGCATGAATAGAGCGCGTTATAATAGATTATCACCGCAAGGGAGGACGATATGGGATTCTCCACCGCTTTGGCAACCGATCTAGAAAAGGTTTGCGACCTTTATCGCGCGGCAACCGAACAGATGGACGCACAGGGAATCAATCAGTGGGATGAACGCTACCCCACGCGTGAGATCCTCACGGACGATATTGCCCGCGGCGAAATGGAACTTCTGCACATGGGAGGAGCGATCGCTGCAGCGTTCACTCTGAACAGCCGATGCGACGGGGAATACGCGCAGGGTCAGTGGAGATTTCCCACTTCGCATTTCTGTGTGATACACCGTTTGTGCGTTCACCCGGCTTTTCAGGGACAGGGCGTCGCAGGACGCATCGTGGATTACATCGAGCTGTCCATGCTCCTTCGCGGATACGAGAGCATCCGGCTCGACGCTTTCTCGCAGAATCCCTCCGCGCTTCGCCTCTATGAAAGCCATGGCTATCGCAAAGCCGGTGAAGTGACGTTTCGAAAGGGCTTGTTCTATTTCTATGAGAAGAACCTGGTAACGGCCGAGCCTCCGGCAGACGGGCAAACACCCGAGGATTTTTCGCAGGACATTACCGCAATTCTCTCCCACCGCTGGGACAATGGCGCGGATTTTTTTGCGACTCCCGACAAACGCCTGATCAAGGGCAGCCCGTTCTCTACGCTGGAAGCAAGCTGCCTGCTTGCCGAACTGGGACTGGATCCCGCGGATCCCGTGCTTTCCGGCACGGCGGCTTTGATCTGGAGCGTTTTTCGCAGCGACGGACGGTTCCAGCTTGCGCCGAAGAGCGCCATCTATCCCTGCCACACCGCGCATGCGGCAAAAACGCTTTGCTACCTCGGCTATGCCGAAGATGCGCGCCTGGATCAGACGTTTCTTCATTTGCTGGAAACGCAGTATCGCGACGGTGGCTGGCGCTGCAACAAGTTCAGTTTCGGCCGCGGGCCGGAAACGGAATTTTCCAACCCGGGGCCAACGCTAACCGCGCTCGATGCTTTCCGGTTCACGAAGTACCTCAACTCGGATCCACGCCTTGATCGCGCGGTGGAATTTCTTCTTGGGCACTGGCAAAGCCGTGCGCCGCTCGGTCCTTGCCATTATGGAATCGGGACTCTGTTTCAGCAGGTCACGTTCCCGTTTCTCAGTTACAACCTCTTTTACTACGTATACGTATTATCGTTCTATCCGGCCGCCCGCGCCGATTCACGCTTTTTGGACGCATTGAGCGTTCTTCAAAGCAAAACGGCGAACGGTAAAATTCTTGTGGAACGGCCGCATGCGAAGCTCGCCACGCTTCATATCTGCCAAAAGGGGAAGCCGAGCGAACTTGCCACACTGCGATATCGGGAAATACTGAAAAATCTGGAGGAATAAACCGTTCCCGGAGCAGATGTTTGGGATTCCTCCCCAGCTATCGGCAATGTTCTTTTCAACCTGTTTATGGTATCATGAGTGCTGTTTCTTAAGGAGGTGTTTTCATGGATATCGCTGTCATTGGCGGCGCGGACGGGCCAACCGCCATTTTTGTAGGTTCCCAACCCGGCTGGGTGTATCTCGTCGGTCTGATCGCCATAATTCTTGTTGCGGTCACGATCGTCCTTCTGATTCGCAAAAAACGAAAAAAGAATTCGTAATCACCAAATTCGAAAGCCCTCGTCCGTTTTTCGGGCGAGGGCTTTCGGTCTTTATCCGGCAAAGCGCTGTTCCAGCAGGATCTTCAAACGCTCCATCTCCGGCTTATACGCCAGTACTTCGGCAGCGCTCAGACCTTCAAAAACGCACATACCCTCCGGCGCGATTGCGCAGTCGGTTCGGGCAAAAACCTGATCCAGCAATGCAAGCGGATAAAGGTCGCCTCCCGCAGGAGAAGCGATCAGGCAAGTCAGCCGGCCGCGTTCCCGGCCCGGCCGCGCGAGCGCCCGCCCGTCGGGAAGACCGGTTGTATTCTCTGTAAAAAGGAGAATCTCCCGATCGGTTTTTCCAGAGTCTCCCCTAACCCCCGATTTTTTGATCAGGCGCTGCAAAGCGGTCTTCCAATCCTGAGCAAGGCCATCCTCAAGGGACAGTTCCAATTGTATTTCCACGCCGGTCTCCACTGGACGATACGAATCGAGACGCTGCGTCATTTCCCGCGCAAGGCAACAATAACGATCGAACGACGTTTGTCCGCGTCCCGCGCCAGCCAGTGCGCGCAAATCCTTGTCGGTTTCCAGCAAAGCCCGCGGCAGGATTTCCGCGCCCGCAGAATTTGCCGCAAGCAAGAGTTTCAGCGCGTCGGTACGAACCGTTCCCCCCTGCTCTCCATCCGCGATGGCCGCGCAGACGGCCCCGTCCATCCGAAGCTCACCGCGGATCATGCGCGCGGCCAAGCTCCGCATCTGCGGATTTTCGCCCGCCGGATCGGCGCTTGCGGCAAAGAGCACGCGGCTGTCCCGGCAATCCGACGTTTCGATCTTGTCCGCTTCCATTATATGGAATTGGATGCCTTCCAGCGCGATCTCCAGAATATCGCCTAAGCGCGTATGCCTCCCGATGGATACAACCAGAATCGAATCCTTCAAACGCGTATGCCCTCCCGTAATCCCGGCGCTTTCAGCAGCGACGCTTTCAACCATGTTATAACGGTATCACAAAGAAAAAGCAAGGCCGTCCGCCCTGCTCTGTTTCTTCAAATCGAATCAGCGTTCCCCAAGCGCATCCTGCTCCCGGATCGCTTCCGAAACGCGCTTTTTGCGGCGCAGGATACTGCCCCACGGCAACTGGGAACTCAGCACTGCAATAAATACCAGCCCGCAGCCGAATAATTCGCGTGGGGTCAGTTTTTGCCCGAGAATCAGCCAGCCGGCCAACATGGAAAAAACATTCTCCGGGCTGAGCAGTAAGGAAGCGGTCGTCGGTTCCACACGTCTCTGCCCAAGCATCTGGAGCGTGTAAGCGCCGCAGCCGGAGAAAAGCCCCGCGTACACGATTGTGACCCATGCGTCCGAAATGGCCGCAATCTTCGGCTGCTCAAAAAGGAACATCGGTATGCTGGATAGAACCGCCATCACGGCAAACTGAATGCAATTCAGACGAATCACGTCCACCTTCGGCGCATAACGATCCACAAGCAGGATCTGAATCGTAAAAACAAACGCGCACGCAAGCACCAGCAAATCGCCGGTACTCATGGAAAAATCGCCGCGAATTGAGAGAAAATAAAGCCCGACCAAAGCGATCGCCACGCTGATCCAGAGCATAAAATGCGGCTTGCGCCGGATCATCAGCCCGAAAACCGGTACCAATACGATATAGAGCGACGTGATAAATCCCGCTTTTCCCGCGGACGTCGTTACAAGGCCGATTTGCTGAAGATTGCTCGCAACGGTCATCACGACGCCAAGGGTAAGTCCCGCGCGCCACAGCAGCTTCCGGTCCGTATTTTTCGGGCTGATCCCCGTCCGGTCGAAAATCACGATCAACAGGCCAAGTCCGACTGCGGCAAGCGCGCTTCGAACCGCGGTAAACGTGTAAGGTCCGATATAATCCATTCCGGCGCTCTGCGCTACAAATGCAACGCCCCAGATCATGGAAGCCAGCAAAAGCATCGTCGCGCCGGTTAGTTTTTTTTGATTTTCCTTATCCGCCATGGTATTCACATCCGTCCTTTGCGTCTCCGCGCAAACAAGTCTATCAAGTCGAAATCATATCGCTTCATAAATATAAATGCAAGCAGTCAAAGTTTTTCAGTTCCGCATCCGAAGCAGTATCCATCGTCTTCCGTTCTTTTTTAGGCCGATCTCCACAGATGCAGGCGCAAAGCGTTGTCTCTTTTCGCAACATATGGTATGCTATATGATAATCATTCGCAAAAGGAGTGCATTTCCTATGCAACCTTCCAAAGTTTACTATATCAATCTGCGTACGGACTACGATAATCCGCTGACCGTTAAGCTCCAGCGGCTGATTCGGCGCGCAGGAATCGAAACCATAGACTTTACCGATCGTTTCGTCGCAATTAAGATTCACTTCGGCGAGCCGGGCAACCTATCCTTCCTCCGTCCAAATTTCGCGCGGGCGGTTGTGGACGTGATCCGCGCAAAGGGCGGGCGGCCATTCTTGACCGACTGCAACACGCTTTATACGGGACGGCGGAAAAATGCGCTGGATCATTTGGATGCGGCTGCCGAAAACGGATTTTCGGTCGCCACCACCGGCTGCCAGATCATTATCGCCGACGGGTTGAAGGGCCTCGATGAGAAGCTTGTCCCGATCGCAGGCGGAAAGTACGTCAAGGAAGCAAAGATCGGCCAGGCGATCATGGACGCCGATATTTTCATCTCGCTGAATCATTTTAAAGGGCATGAAAACACCGGCTTTGGCGGCGCAATGAAGAATATCGGCATGGGCTGCGGGTCGCGCGCAGGCAAGATGGAGCAGCACTGCGACGGAAAACCTACGGTAGACGCTGCGCTTTGCCGCGGCTGCCGCCAGTGTATCAAGCAGTGCGCGCACGGAGCGATCCATTATAATGAGAAGCGCATCGCCAGTATCGACCATAACCTCTGCGTAGGCTGCGGCCGCTGCATCGGCGCCTGCAATTTTGACGCAATCGAAAACACAAACGGCAACGGCAACCAAATCCTCTGCGAAAAGATCGCGGAGTATTCGCTGGCCGTCCTGCAAAACCGTCCGAACTTCCATATCAACCTTGTCATGCAGGTTTCCCCCAACTGCGATTGCCATTCGGAAAACGACATGGCCATTATTCCGGACGTCGGTATGTTTGCATCCTTCGATCCTGTGGCGCTCGACCAGGCCTGCGCGGACGCCTGCAACCAGCAGCCGGTTATACCGGGCAGCCAGCTTTCCGACCATTTGAAAGAGGGCGCTTCCGGACACGATCACTTCTCCAATTCCGCCCCCGGCACGGACTGGACAATTACGCTTGCGCATGCGGAAGAACTCGGGATCGGCACGCGGCAATACGAACTGATTACCGTAAAGTAGAATTTATCGATCAAAATAAGGCAGGAGGACGACATCGCCCCCTGCCTTTTTCGTCTCTCGGATTTCAGTTATCCCCTCGCTTCGGTTTCGAGCATAATGTTCAGTATCTCCGTTTCCGTTTCGCGCATACCGTCCTTCGCCAGTCGGCCGACGTTCCGAATCGTATTGTCCACGCCTTTTACAACAATGCCATCCCCGCTGACAAACTCCTGATGCTGGGTATACATGCGGTATCCGAGAATCCCCGCTTCGACCGCGGTGGCAATCTTTGCCGCGCAGCTTGCCTTCGCTCCGTCGCAGACCATGCCGCTGACAATCGCAAGCGCGTTCACCACCGTATGCGCCACCGCGTCATATCCGCCGCCTTCAAGATAGGCGATTCCCGCGCCCGCGCCGCATCCGGCGCAAACCGCGCCACAAAAAGCGGAGAGCCGTCCGATGCCGGTCTTTTGATGAACCGTTACCAGATTCGAAACGATAAGAGCGCGCAATAAGGCTTCCTCCGAATACCCCTTTTCCTTTGCCCAAACAGCAACGGGTACGCTCGCGGTGATACCCTGATTCCCGGAGCCGGAAACGATTACAACGGGAAGCTCCACGCCGCTCATACGCGCATCCGACCCGGCGGCCGCCCAAGCGCGCGCCCGCGTAACAAGATCGTTCGAATCTCCGCTGAGGAGTACGCGTCCGATATTTGCGCCGCAGTCCCCGCCGAATCCACGCTGCGCAATCGCCAGATTCATTGCGAGCTGTCTTTGCAGCAGCGGTGCAACCCGCTCAATCGCAACGGTATCCGCAAACGCTACAATATCCGCCGTATTGAGAATGCTGGGCGCGTCGCTTTCGTGCTCCGCGTCCACAGGCGGTGCGTCCAACAGCGATTTCCCGTTCCTCTCGATTTTCACAAGATTGGTATGCGCCCCCGCGATGCGGACAAACGCGGTATCTTCCCCGCTCCAGCCGGTGATTCGAATATCCAGAGTCAAACCGTCCTCCACGCATTCGAGCGTGATCGGCGTCTGCGCAAGGTAGCTCGAAAGCCGGTCGCGCTGCGCCTGCGTTACGCCGTTGATCACTTCGAGAAGGCGCCTTGCGTCCCCGGCGATAACACCTGCCGCGGCGGCGGCCGCAATCCCCTTTTTCCCGCCTGTTCCAGGCACAACCACACTTTTTGCATTCTTTATGATGTTGCCGCTAACGGCAACGCGCATGCGATCCGGAACCGCTTCAAGCGTGTCCCGCATGACCGAAGCCGCATAGGCGATGGCTATGGGTTCCGTACATCCCGTTGCGGGAATCAATTCCATTTCCAATATTCTGCAATAAGAGTCGGTTCTTTCTGGCGTAAGCATTCCCGTCGGTTCTCCTTCTGCTGATATATACTGTTAAGACAATTCAGAATCTTCCTTTAAATAATTCGTCGAATGATATATACCCTAAAGACAATTCAAGAGCTTCCTTTAAATAAGTTGTCGGATGTTATATACCGTAAAGACAATTCAAGAGCTTCCTTTAAATAAGTTGTCGGATGATATATCCCGTAAGATAATTCAGGAGCTTCTTTCAAATAAGTTGTCGGATTACTTCAGATACAGCCCGACAAGCATAAGATCCTTGTCGAATGAAAACGTATAAAGAAGGCTTGCATTCTCATGCTTGACCAGCACCTGCGCCACGGCATATTCTTCGTTGCTGTTTGGATCCGCCACGCCGGAAAGCACCGTTTTCATAACGCTTTCGAATGCGCCCGCTTTCTCGTAAACGGGTGCCCAGCTGTCTCTGAGCTGATCCGCGGTCAGAGCATCCTTCAAATCATCCCGCATTGCGGCGATCAGGGCGTCGTAATCTCCGTTCGTCGCAAGGGTTGCCATCTCCCCGGCCTTCTTGGCGACTGCGTCCCCGTCAAACCCATCGGGCAGCGGCTTTCCAGCAGTGCAGCCGAACGCTCCGAGCACAACGCTCAGCGTAAGCACGGCAGCCACAATTTTCCGTTTCCAATTCTTCATCGATTTCCAATTGCGCATCGGTTTCATCCTCCACTCGTTTTTTTAGTATACCATACATGTTTTGTGTTACGCCCGGTTCCGGATTGTATATTTCAGATATTCAGGCAATGCCGAAAGAATTCTATCCGGATTCAATATTAACATATACTTAACCTTCCCCCTGTTCAATACTCTTCAATGAGTCAGGCGGAATTCGTGCTCCCCCTCGACGCACGGCGTTTCAATTGTGATTTGCGCGGTTGGTGTTCGCTCAATCATGCGTCGCCCATGCAACTCACATGGTTCGCGCGCGCAGTGGCTATGGCTTTGCTGCCATCGCCGTTCCGCCTGCTCATTTTCGTTCGGAAGGCACCAGCAAAAACTGCGCGGCGGAGATATCGTATGAAATGGATCCCTAACATACTAACCGGTTTACGCATCGTTTGTTCGTCTTTGATTCTGATTGCGCCGGTATACACGAATGATTTTTATCTGCTGTACATCGTCTGCGGGATTACGGATTTTCTGGATGGACGGCTGGCGAGGCGACTGCATGCCGCCAGCAAATCCGGTGCGTCGCTGGATAATATAGCCGATTATTCGCTGATTGCGAGCACCATTCTGAAAGTGCTTCCAACGCTTAAAATCAAGACATGGGCGCTGATCTGGGGTTTTTGCATGCTGGCGGCCCATATATCGTCCTCGGTCATCGCATGGGTAAAATTTCGGCGAATCGTCGTTCTCCACACGCTGGCAAATAAGTTGCTGGGCGGAGTCGTGTGTGCGGTCCCGCTGCTGGCCGGGTTCGGGAGTCACACGCTGCTGATCTGCATCGTCTGTGTGTTCCTGTGTTTCTCCGTTCCGGAAGAGATCTATCTGCTCGTAACCGCAAAGCAGCTGGAGCCGGACATACGCGGCGTATTCTTCAACAATTCCAATATTCACTGCGGTTACTCGGAATCCGCCGATTCGTCAGGTATCCCCTTCGACAACGAACCCCGCCGGCAGGATCGGACCAATTCGTAATTTGTCCGGAAAACAACTTTCACACAGGGAGGACGCCATGCAAAGCTTCGTCTCCGTAACCTCAAGCCCCTTGGATACGGCGGAAAAAAAGCATTCCGATCTGCTGGTTCGGCTCGCCGTCGCCATTCCAGCCCTTCTGCTGCTGGCAGCCGTTATCTATATCCACGGTCTTTTTGCAAAAATTACCGTTTCTTTGATTCACCTGCTCTGTGTACAGGAGATTCTGAACGCAGTATCCTCTTTTTCCGCTCCTTTTCGAGCAATCAGTTACGGCTTCCCGATGCTGCTTTTGCCCGCCTTTATGGCTCTGGACGGTTCAGCCGGCGCAGGGCTCCTGCTTACGCTCGGTCTTATGCTGGTTTTCATCGCACTTCTTCTTTCGCATCGTAAGGCGGTGGACGGCGCTTTCACCGTGCTGCCGATGCTTTATCCCGGTCTGTTTTTCGCATCGATTTACGATCTTCTGTTTCTGCCGGAAAAACGCGTCTCGCAATTCCTTTTGATTGTGGCGCTGGGATGCGCCGTCGTAACGGATACCTTTGCTTATCTGGGCGGTTCCATGCTGGGGCGGCATAAGCTGATCGAGCGCGTGAGCCCGCATAAGACCGTGGAAGGCGCTCTTTGCGGCCTTCTCTTCGGAGCGGTCTATGTTTATGTTATCGGCTCGCAAATACAGCCGTTCTTCGGCGTCCGGTTACCGAATCTTGTGTACGCCGCTTTGGGCATTCTGCTGTCCGTATTTTCACAGTTCGGGGATTTGGCCGCATCCTATTTAAAACGTCTGTTTGGAATCAAAGACTTCGGCAGGATTCTCGGCCCGCATGGAGGAATGCTGGATCGTCTGGACAGCATGCTCTTTCTCGCTCCGATCGTGAACCTGTTTTATCGGTTCTGTATCGCGTAGGGAAAACCGGGCTTCGGCGAAACGATACCTAGGTGTTTTGCGTACCCACGATAAAAAGTCCTGAGGAAATCCCTTCTTCTCACTTAGCCTTCCAAAGAAGGATCGGATCGCACGGCCGGCGTTCGTTTGCCATCCTCATTCAACAGCAATTCTCTTTTTACCCCGTTCTTCCCTCGGCTCATAAACCGCTTTGTCCGCTTCTGCTGAACTCTATGTATCCGTGCATGCCGAAAAACCGGCATGCTTTTTGTTTTCCGCAGGATTTAAACTTCTCCCTGTCCGTTTCTTCTGTGATCTCCACCATTCCTATCGTCAATTTCTCTCTCCCGCTCTCCCTTTTTTCTTTTAAGGCCGTTTGCTCGCCATGCCGGTCGCATGGAAGAAACGAAAGCCTTTGGGGAAACGCTCTCTGAAATAATGACTTCACCGCTAAAATTCTGCACATTGACGGGGCATATGTGCAGATGCAATCTTGAAAGTGTGGACGGGCGCAGCCGATTCGCGTCCGCAAAGGAACGGAGGAGATCAAAATGGCGAAAACAATCCGGTTTGGAGTCTTTGGCGTCTGGCGCGGTCTGGCTTTTATCAAATCGCTGGCAAATATTGACGGCGCCGAAGTCACCGCGATTTGCGACGCAAACCCGGAGAAGACGGCCGAAGCACGGCCTTTCTGTGCGGCGGACGTGAAAATATGTTCCAGTTTCGACGAAATGCTCGACAGCGGTATCGACGCGGTCATTCTCTGTAATTATTTCCATCAGCACGCCCCGTTTGCCATTCGGGCAATGAACAAGGGAATCCATGTTTTCAGCGAGACGCTGCCGGCAACTACGATGAAGGAATGCGTCTCGCTGGTGGATACGGTGGAAAAAACCGGCTGCGTATATTCTCTGGCGGAAAATTATCCGTATTCGCGCGCCAACATGGAACTCACCCGTATCTACAAGAGCGGAATGCTGGGCGAGGTGGTCTTTGCCGAAGGAGAGTACGTACACCCCATGAGTCCTGCGGAGACCGGGTATTATTCGCCGGGACCGTATCACTGGCGGCGCTTCAACCCGAAAACGTATTATCTTTCGCATTCGTTGGCGCCGCTGATGACGGCGACGGATCTCATGCCGAAGCGCGTCATCGGAAAGGTCGCCGCGGGAAAAGCTTATTCCAAAACACATGGCCGCGAAGATTACGATGGAGCAGGGATCCTGCTGGTTGAAATGGATAACGGCGCCATCTTCCGGATTTCCGGATCCTGCAATTTCGGCGGAATCGGAGACTGGTATCGTCTTGGATGTGAGAAAGGCGGCGTTGAAAGCGTGCGGGGAACCAACGATAAGGTCCGCCTTGTTGTCAACGAATGGGATCGGAACGAAACGACAAAATACGCCGGAGAAGAATGTATCTATCGCCCGGAAATGACCGAACTGGGGAAAAAGGCGCAAGGCAGCGGCCATGGCGGCGGAGACTATTGGGTCACCTGGCATTTCGTTCAGGATCTGCTCCACAACCAGGTTCCGTTTATGAATGTATACCGTGCAGCGGCAATCGCCGCGACAGGCATTCTGGGATGGAGAAGCGTGCTTCAGGACAGCAGGCAAATGGATATCCCCGATTTTTCCAAAAAAGAAGACCGGGAGAGATACGCCGGCGACGACCTGACCCCGTTCCCCTCCGCCGAACGCGAAGCAACCCTTCCCTACTGCTATTACCGTTTGGGTGACGGCAAACACGAATAAAAAAACGTCGGGGTACAAAGCAACCCCAAAACCAATCTTTTCCGGAACAAGAACCGTTCACCGGATTCTTTACGTTTTATCCGATCAACAGGGTATTGCCGCCGCGTATTCTTTCCAATCCCGATTTCGTGAAAATTCAAAGCGGCAATATCCCGGTACTGTCAACAAAAGTTCGCAATTAGGGGACTCCGAAGTGCTGATCAAGCAGCGTTCTGAAGCAGTGTTTCCATGGATTGAGGGCTGATGTACGCTTTGGAAACGGACCAGTCTTCGGCATATTCCATCAGGTAGGT
>JAYFNY010000003.1:0-23833 GCA_034933205.1 Eubacteriales bacterium | reverse complement strand
TGATGGTTGGCAATCGGGGAAAGTCTATTTGGACTTAACTGCCTATCTCGCTCAGCAGTTACAGGCAGACAAACCAGCTTCCAAGAAATCTGTCGCCTGATTATACGAAAGCGAATTTACACACAATTCTGGACTTGACTGATAGTAATGCTTTCAATGGTAACGTCTTTACAACTATGAGGGTCAATATAATCTCTTAAGTTAATGGAATTACCCTGATAAAAAGTAACATTTCCTTTCAGCAGAGCGAATTCTGGAATAACTTTCTTACATATAATCGTTAGTGTGCGGCAATAATCACTGTATGTGAATTTAATTTCGTACGAACCCGCTTCCAGTGCTGTTACAATCCAGTCATCGTTAACTGATAATTGCGCCGCATTATACTCAATTGATATATCATCTAGTCCGATATTATTGCACGCTAATACATTTGCAAGATCAAGTGGTTCACCCAGTCTAATCGAAATACTACTGTATCTTAAAGAAAATGACTGAACAGGAGCATTCTTTACGGCAATATCTATTCGAGCGTAGATTCCTACAACGATGTCCCGCATTATATGAATGAACTTTCTTTGGGCCATAGAATCAACGAAATCATCTCGTTCCTTCGAAATTTTCAGCATTTCGAGATTCTCATTGTAGTCTGTTATATCAATATACCCATACGTATTCTTAAGTTTATAATTTGTCGCTTTTACATTTTGACTTACTTCCGATAATGTAAGCCAATCTGTTTCTTTATCGAGATACCTATATAGACTGTAATTATTTATATAAATGCGAACTCCAGCGGGCCACTGGTCGAGATCATCGCTTCTTCTGTTTCGCCAAATATAGAATACTCCGGAAAAATCTGGCAACATGACATCACGGAAATGACTCTCGAAGACTTCTGAATCACAAACACTTCTTATGGGCGCAATACCTCTTTCAGGTGCATGTATGGCTTGTGCAAATCGTTCGATACTACTTGAGTCTGCTAAATCAATGCATGCATCTGAAAAAGAATAAAATCCTGTAACATTATCTTCATAAGCTAAATAAATCCTATTTTTTTCGTAACGAAACTTTGCTCTAGCTACAAAACCATTATTTGCCCCTTTGTTCTGCTCGTAATAATTCTGAAGTGTAATTCTCGGATAATATGATTCTTCAACGCCATCGATTACTAACTTTATCCGAGGCAAATTTATAGCATCCGTGAAGAATCGTAGTGAAGCCATAAAAAGTTTCACTTTTTCTTCTGGCAACAGTATCATCTGCAGCTTGTCAATACTAACATCCCGAAGTGTAATAACAGTACCTTTAGTCGCAGACGGGGTTTCATCGTAAGAATACTTCTGTTCGCCTTTTTTCCACGTTAAATAATAAGACTTTTTATCCACAACAGAATATGTTTGAATTTCTAATATATCCGCAATAAAAAAAGCTGTAAGCAGTCCTAGCCCCTTACTCCCTGATAAGGGATTATCTGTTGGTGATCTCGTATTATTCCCTACCATTTTTGATGAATAACCAGCCTCACCCAATCGAGTGAGTTCTACCGCAGAAAGCCCTTCTCCGAAATCAGTTATAGTAATAATTCTTTGTTTGGTTTCAATACTTACAATAATTGGTTCAACAAGCGAAAGGCACGAATCTGCAGAGTTTTTCACTAATTCAGTTATTGCAATAATCGGACTCTGCACTGCCGATAATACATCTTCATATCTTCCTTCAAGGATTTTTGCATTAATCTCTGGCATCGCTAATCCCCTTTCAAGCTATATGAACGTTATTGGTTCAGTCTTTCACAAAAAGCAACACTGTCTCTTTTGACATTGAATTAACTGGTTTCCCATCTGAAAGCCTTGATACGCGGAAAGGCATACGTTTGTTCATTATATTTCTGCTTAACACATGAGTAATCATCAGCCCGTAATGCTCGGCAAGATCTTTATTTATTTTGATAAACGGAAATTCGACTCCATCGACCCTTCTATTACCAAGTGTAAGCATCATGGTGCCACCATGTTTTAATAAACGAGCCATTTGCCTAAAAGAATTTTCGTAGTCAGCATAAAATCGTACCACTTTAGCTTTTTTATCACTAGCGATGTGCTCAAGATATGAGGTAAGGATGGGGGAAAGATAATACGGATTACGAGTCGACGAGGCTCCTCCTAAGCTCATAGAATCAATCTTTGAAAAAAAGTCCGTGCATCCAATATCATACTCAAAGTCATTACCATCAATCCATAAAAGTTGAAGCACAGAAAACTGCCCATATGTAACCGTTGTAGCATTGTCCCCATATGGTGGTGATGTGCATATAATATCAAAAGACTCTTCATCGTATCCTTTCATAAACTCAGTAGCATCACCACATGCCAAATGATACGGTGTGTGTGTCGGACTCCCGATCAACACATAGGTTTTTTGAATTTTATCTAGAAATTCAG
Source organism: Eubacteriales bacterium (assembly GCA_034933205.1). Lineage (GTDB taxonomy): Bacteria > Bacillota > Clostridia > Christensenellales > CAG-138 > UBA7703. The sequence goes on along the minus strand of JAYFNY010000003.1, from coordinate 21,386 downwards.
GGATAGCATTATTTGTCATATCCCATATTTTCTGTGTCTCTTTGGAATGAAGCTTAAATGTTGATGTTCGAGTATTACTATACTTTTTAACAATTTCCCCAAAACACAGCCAAAAATATCGTCGTATTCGAATTTCCGGCTCTGCCAATATAGACGAACGAACTATGCTCAAATCCACTATAACATCTTCTCTAAACCATTTATCAATATTACAAAATTCATGAGTTTTTACATTATGTTCGCTCTGTGCTTGCAAAATAAGCTTCGTAATCCTTTCAATCGCAGCCTCAAAAACTCTAGAATCACATCCTTCAAGCTTCGCAAAAGTAATAATATGTGCGTATGGATTGATATCAATCCCCCAAACTTCTAGCCCTAACGACTGTCCTTCCACTAAAGTGATACCAGCTCCATGGAATGGATCCAGCAAGTTTTTATACTTCGGATTTTCCTTCACGAGTATCTGTAAAAGCTCATGTTGCATAGATGCGACCATAGGCGCTGGATAATTAGCGATACTATGAATCCCACTATTCTTGATATTTCTAAAATCCCAATATTCTTCGCTATATGTATCCAAAATAGCCGATATACTCATTTTAGCCTCTATATCTAGTAGACTTGATTCCCCCGAAAAATTCGTGTCGGGCTATATCCTTGATGCCGGATAATGCTTTACTACATTTATTAGGTTGCTCAATTGCAGCTAAGAATGATTTGCATATGTTGCCCAGTCAGGTGAGTATTCGTCTGTCGCCTGATTCCCCCAAAGAGTCCAGTCTTCGCGTACTCCTCGCGCGAACATCTCGAGAAATGGTCCTTCACTACAAGTTTCGATAATCGAAATAATCTCGTCCGGTTTCCTTGAGTGTTCGCGTTTCATTGATCGGACAATATTCACCTGGCTACGCGCAGGCGCTAAGGTTCTATTTTGTGCCCCTTTTATTCCGAACAATAGTACCTCAGTTACATTCCTAAAGTAAAACCCGACCCCTCTGCCATCAGGCTCACCATCTTTACGTACTTTCTCCCAGATGATATTTGTTTTGTACTCAAATCCCCAAGCATTCATAACTTCAAGGCCCTCTGGCAACAATGCATTCGGAACCCAAAGATACAAGTGCGCCTTTAAGTCCGTCACTTCGTTTACAGGTATAGATTTAATTTCTGCAAGTGTCATTGTTGAATAGCGAGCAAGACGCTTATGCTCAGGAGCCATTTTCCCTGTTCTATTCTGAAACTGCCAAGGCGGATCGGCCAGAATTGTGCGATACTTTTTACCATCACACGCCTTCAGGAAATTTTCTATAGTCGATGCGATCCCTGGTTGTTCAATTATCATTTTTCCCTCCGTGCAACCTATGTAACTATTTGATAAATTCTATTTCTTCGTAAAGATAATTATCCGGCACTGTGTTCATCGATGTAATCCTCAGACCAATCAATGATGCATTCCTTTTTTATTCCAATAGCAAGTATTGGACATCCGCCGTTTCGTCTCGAATCCAGCCTCGGCAACAATTTCCCCATCCAAGTAGTACTAGCGCCATATTTACGCATGATTGGCTCCCATCGCCCCGTGCGTACATTATAATCAAACACGGTACGAAATACATCGTTTAGTTCTTCGCAGCGAGTGATGATTATACCGGTGCTAACAATATCACAATCGTAATAAGTACGAAAAGCCAGCAAATCTCGATCGAAAGTTTGGTCTTTGCTATTCCACTCCAGGTCAAAGGCAACCCGGTTTTTCAAAAAATCAATATTGTGTCCATCAATATATCCAGTAATAACTTTTTCCTCTGAAGGTGTGTCAGAAAAACGACCTCTCTGATCTGACCTTCTTGGATAGAATTTTATATGCATATCTCCAGAAATACGAATCTCCCTCCAACCATGCGGATAAAGAACATCATCGAATTTTCCAGGAATCTTTGTTTCATTTCCACCGGCTTCGCGCAAATCATCAATAGTAATCTCAACTCTGCGCAGGGCCTCCAGAATTTCATTCCATTCATTCGGAAAAGCCTGTGATAATATCTCTATTGCATGGTTGTAATTATTGAATTCGAATCGGCTTCTCACATCTTCAGGGATATATCTTTCAATGCTCATAATGACATCCCCCATAAAACACATTATAAGCATTATATCACAAACAGTAGTGCCTTTCGTGCCATGTTTTTTGATTATAGCCCGATCCGTTTTGTATCACCTCTTGCGAATATATTACTAGTTCCAAACTATGTGCAAATGTTATTCACCGCTTCTCGGTTTAATTAATATAGATGCATTCTGCTGTATTACTACGCTCTCCACTACCACACTCCACAATTCCTCATCAAACTCCAAAATCGGTCCAGTCTGCTTCAGTGCCTTGTAAAACGCATCCAACTCGCGCTTTCTTACTCTCCGTTGCTCGCGTTGTTCCCCGATCTCAGCGATCCGCTCCTCAATCGCATGGCTTTTCTCCAGAAGTTCCACGTATCGATCATCATATTCGGCCTGCTCGATCAACGCATGCGCGTAGGCGCCAATCAGCTTGCGCATCGATTCGGATACCGTTTCCAGCTCCTTACCAGCGGAGGCTTCTTTTTCTTCCAACTCTCGCGTGTCGGTCAGCGTAGCAATAAGCACCCTTATGTCAGCCAGCACCTGATCCTTATTCGCGATCACTCGGTTCATCTCATCTACAAACGCCGCCTTGATCTGATCTTCAGTCACGTGCGGCGTTTTGCATGGTTCGCCGTTGTCGTACTTATGCTGACAGCGCCAGATCACAGTTCGGTATTTGTCGTTGCTATGCCAGACCTTTCGACCGTAGTAACTGCCGCATTCTCCACAGATAATCTTGCTGGAAAAGCACCCGCTCCTGCCAACATATCGGGCTTCGCGGCGACGTTTGAGTTCCTGCTGAACCTCGTCAAATACCTCGGGCGAAATGATCGCGGGATGGCTCTGTTCGACGTAGTATTGTGGCAGTTCTCCCTCGTTCCGTTTCATCTCTTTGGTCAGGAAATTTACGCAGAAGGTTTTCTGCAGAAGCGCGTCCCCCTTGTACTTTTCATTCGTCAGGATGCTTTCAACCGTACCCGGCTGCCAACGCTGTTTGCCAGCCGGAGATAAAATCCCCATTGCTTCCAGCCGTTTAGCGATGCCAGACGGCATAAGCCCATCAAGAAAGAGCTTATAAATTAGCCGGACCGTTTCCGCCTGATCATTAACAATCCGCGGCTGGCCATCCGGTCCTTTTTCGTAGCCTAGAAACTGCTTGTAAGGCAGGTATACCCTCCCCTCCTCGCATTTTGCACGCTTGCCCCATGCGACGTTCTCACTGATCGACCGGCTTTCTTCCTGCGCGAGCGAGCTCATGATTGTGATGAGCAGCTCGCCCTTGGAGTCCATCGTGTAGATGTTCTCCTTCTCGAAGAACACCTCGACGCCCTTATCCTTCAGTTGACGAACCGCAGTCAATGTATCGACCGTATTTCTGGCAAAGCGCGATATGCTTTTCGTTATGATCAAATCGATCTTGCCAGCAAGCGCGTCCGCGATCATGCGATTGAAGCCGTCGCGCTTTTTCGTGTTCGTGCCGGTGATACCCTCGTCCGTATACACTTCGACCATCGCCCAATCCGGGTTAGCGGCGATCTGGCGGGTATAATAATCGACCTGCGCTTCGAAGCTCGTAAATTGCTCGTCGCTGTCGGTTGATACCCGCGCATACGCGGCGACACGCCGTCTTGCAAGGGGTCGAACATTGTTCTCTCCCAACGCGACCGCTGTTCGCTCAATTTTCGTTACCCTTTTCTGGATTGCTTCCACCGTTCAGATCCTCCTTGATCGCCAATGATTTCTTTCTTGCCGCCTGCTTCATTTCATCCGTCCAACTCTCGGAGCGGGAACGGTCTATCCACACCGCTATACGCACGGCTCCATCTATAAAAACGAATTTCAGCGTGTTGGCCCCCGTTACCTCGATACTTGAGATCTGTTTTCGAAACTCGGCCTCGTCGAATGATGGTAATTCGAGCGCTTCCGCACAGGCGTCCAGCAGCGCCGCTTCCGGTATCTGCTTCGCCGGGCAAGCGCTCCTTCCGCGCTCTAAATAGGTCGCGCAGAGCCAACCCACGCGCCCTTTCGTTGTCTTCCGCTGGAAGCTCTTCCCGCAATTGCCACAGATAATCTTAGCGGTGAAGGGATATCGCGCGTTAACGGGGCTGTTCGGCTTATTCCGTTCGCCAGCCGATTTGAGCAACTCCCGCGCCGTCTCGAACGTATCGGTATCGACGATAGCCGGATGCGAGTGTTCTACGTAGTACTGAGGCACTTGTCTATGGTTTCGTTTCTTGCGTTTGCTCAAATAATCGGTGATATAGGATTTTTGCAGAAGCGCATTCCCTGTGTATTTTTCGTTTGCCAGAATTTCGCGGACATGTTTCGCGCTCCATGCGGCATCGTTCAGCGTCATTTCTCCCAGAGCGTTCAAGCGCCTCGCGATTACGACGCTGGAGTCTCCGGAAATATACCAATCGAAAATCTGCCGTACGATCTCCGCTTGATGCGGTTCTATGGAAACACCGTCGTGCTCAATCACATAGCCATACATATCCCTTAGTCCGACCAGTTCGCCCCGCTTCATCTTCTCCCGTATCCGCCATTTACAGTTTTCAGAAACGGATCGGCTTTCTTCCTGCGCAAAAGAAGAGAGGATGGTAAGCATCAGCTCGCCATCCCCTGAATTGCTGTGGATGTTTTCCCGTTCGAAAAATACATCCACACTCTTTTGTTTCAGTTCCCTCAGAATGTTCAGCGTATCCAGCGTATTTCTTGAGAACCGGCTGAGAGACTTCGTAATCACCATGTCGATCTTACCCGCATAACAATCGGCGATCAGCCGCTGAAACTCCGGTCGGTTATCCTTCGTGCCCGTCAAGCCTTCGTCCGCGTATACCCCGACGTAGATCCAGTGCGGATTTCGTTGGATGTGCGCGCTGTAATAACCGACCTGCGCCACCAGAGATTCAACCATGGACTCCTTGTCGTTAGAAACGCGAGCATAGGCGGCAACCCGCATCCGTTGCGGGATTGCCGGGATCGTTGGCTGTAATTTATGGACCACACGATTCATATCCGCTCTCCTGTCATGTGGCATATTAGCTCGATTCGCGGTGTTTATCAACGGAAGATTTTAACAAAAGACTACCGATCAGAGGCCGGTGCTTTTCGGTCATAAGCCGATTGAAGCTATCGTATTCGGCTTGATTGATTAACCCCTGGCGGAGCATACTGTTTGCGGCCGCCATTGAAACGCGATATCTCAGCTCCCGTTCAAACTGCTCGTTTGTCATGCGGCTTTTTCTCCCCAAAACGATCGCGAATATAGCAGCCATGACAGCAGTATTTCCTGTGGCTCCGGGTGTAATCCTCAAACATACGACCGCAGGATGCGCACCGCACCTGAATCGCTGTCTTTTTCTTGCCCGAGTTCCGGTGCGCTTTCCACCAAGCGCGGCGGCAAGCATCTGAACAAAAGTTTCGATGTTTCCGCCCTTGCGGCTGTGTGATCCGCTTTCCGCAATTCTGGCAAACGCCCGATTCTTTCTCAATCTCAAGCGTTACCCCCGGCTGAAAGCTATACCTCTGGCAAACGGATTTCACTGTGTTTCGTGATAAATGCAATATTTCCGCGATTTGCGTATAGCTATGTCCCGCAAGCCTGAGACGACTGATACCGGCTTTGTTTTGTTCCGTCATCGTTCCCTCCTGATATAGGAAAAGGAGCGCCTCGAAAGACGCTCCCATTCCCCGATATGTTGTTTACTTCATACCCGCAATCAGCTGTTCCGCCGTGCCCGTGATCAGCGCGGAGATATCGACCTGCGCGGCGGTCAGCACTTCCATCGCCGAAGCGGAAAGCTTCGCGGTGGTTTTCTCATAGAGCAGTTGACCAAGCTGCGCGATCTCTTCCTTGGTCAGTTTGCCGTCCTTGTGCGCGGCCTTCATACCGTCGACGACCGTTTGTTTCAGCTCGCCGACCGTAATCTGCGCGAGCTTAATCAGCTCTTGCTGCGCGTGGTTCACGGTGTCAAGCTGGGTCGCTTTTCCGAGTTTTGCGGTCAGCCACGCGCCGAATACGCCAATCAGCGCAACGAAAAACGCCGCGGCGATGTTCACGGCGTTCTCGATCAGGATATCGGCAGCGGTGGCACCTGCGGTTCCACCTGTGTCCGCCAGCGCGACGGCGGGCCGCGCGAGCATCAGGAATGCGGTCAGTACCAGTATCAGTTTCTTTTTCATTTCAGTTCCTCCTAGATTGATGTAGCTTGCTCCGAGGCAAGCTCATGGACAAAATCTTCGTATTCTTCCTGCGCGGACATAGCCTTTTCCCGCGCGGTCTTCATTTCGCCGTTTGTCTCACCTCGTTCCACGGCGATCGCCGTTGCCAGCGATAGCGATAAGCTCGCGTCCTGCATCTTCATGGCCAGCTTCGATTCCTTTGCGCGAATGATAGCTCTCTTTTCCGCTTGTTTTCGATCACGGGTCATGCGCACTTCCAGCCAAACGACCAGCAACGCAAAAACACCCGAAATGATCTCTCCGATGTAGTCCAACTCCGATTCCCCTTTTCTATTGATATAGGAGCTTACAGCGACCACACTTGTGCCAATAACCGCTGCCACTCTGATTGATCCCTTCGAGTACGACGCCGACGTCGCGACCCTTGTCGTGCACAACCTTGCCGGAGCCGAGGTATAGGCCGATATGCGTCTCATCCTCGGTATTCGTGCTGCTGTTACGGAATACGAAATCGCCGGTAATCAGTTCATTGCGCGCGACTTCGTCACACAGTGCCCATAGTCCATCACAGTTTTTCCGCGAATCCCAGACACCCGTTTCACGCATGAGCCAAGATATGAACCCCGAGCAGTCATGACCCAGCAGGTCGGAAAAACCGTATTTATACTGCTTATCCCGGAACGCGATCGCCCGCGCGTATTCTTCATCCTTCGACTGGATCGCGCTGTCGGAAAGATCGGTCATACCGCTGCCACCCCAAACATACAGATCGCCGATGCGAGTCAACGCCAGCGTGCAGATCGCGTTCGCCTTATCCGAAGCCGTTGTTTTCGTGATCGGCTCCGCTTCCGTCGCCGTGTCGCCAAACAGCGCCGCCCACGTTTCCTCTCCGATTATCCCGTCGACAGTCAGCCCGGCCTGCGCCTGAAACCGCTTCACAGCCTCCAGTGTGTCCGCGCCAAACGTTTTCTTGGTGACCGTCGTAATGTGGTCGCCATAGAACCCAAGCTCCAAGAGCTTTTGCTTACAAAAAAGCACGTCCTCGCCGGACGTGCCCTTTTTCAGGTTGCGTGTAAAATCCATTTCAGTCTCCTATATGCGAATTCCTTTCAAGATTTGACATGATTCGTTGATGTTCAGTTCATAAACGTTTGCTACAGTGAATGCGTTAAAAGCGTGACTCGATCGAAATCGTATTTTCATCCTTCTTGCTATCGAGTCATGCGACGCAAAGGGCGCTCCGAGAGGAGTGCCCTATCTATTTCGCCCTATGCCGTCCTCTTCCAGAAATAGCAGGTTATGTAAGGTTGCAAGTTGTTGTGCGCCGATCCACTACCATTATTGCCAACCGAACCGGACACCGTCGCCGTATGGTCGTGCGACCCTCCGGAACCGGTCGTCTGTCCGCTCGTGCTGCCGCCGTTCGTCATATAGTAATAGGTCGAACCCGACCCGCTTCCCACTTTGTACGAACCCGACGAAGCCTGATGGGTATGCGCGCCGTTCGCGTTGACCGTCGCCGATCCGCTGAACGAATGGTTGTGTGACGGCAACTCCGACGTCGCCAATGTGTGCGTACTCGCGCCGCCCGTCTTCTCTACCGTGTTGAAATTCGTGTCGGACATATTCACGCCCACCGGCACTCGCCCCGTTCCCCAGCGTACCCATGTCCCGCCAAGGAACGCGCTCTCGTCCGCTGCGGATACCGTCATACGGATACTGCCGACAGGAAAGATCAAATTCGCAAGCCACAGCGCGCTCGAAAATAGCAGCCCTTCGTCGAACTGCACATCTCCCCGGAACCTTGCCGGCCAGCCGATGTCGAAACCATCCTGTTCCGCGACTTTTCCGACCGCCAGTCCCATGCCGGTGCTGCGCACGGAGAGAATCACTTCCGCCGTGCTCAGGTCGGCGTATCCATACGCTTCACCGAAATAGTCGCCAAGCGTAACGCGAATATCGTAGGTGTACTGGTTCGACAAGCCGCCGCCGATCAGAAACGAACCGTTGACAATATAGTCCGCAAGGGAAAACGATGCATCCATATAGACCGTTTCGCTCTTGCGCTTATAACCAATCTTGAGCTCTCGCGTGTTCGCGTTGTTGACTGCGGAAATCGAACCAGCGACCGTTACCATAGCGTAACCGCCCGTATTACTGGCATTCCCTGAAACATCGCAGCGATAGACCGACACGGACTGTACGGCGGGCGCGTCATATGCAACCACATCGAATGTCCGCGTCAGCGTAGTCGTTCTCCCACGGCTGTCCGTGATCGTCGTTCGAATCGTGTTCGTCCCCGCAGCCGTCAGTTCGTTTGTCGAAAAAGAGTTGCCTGAGTACGTCGAGCCATTGACAGTGGTCGAGATCGAGGAAACCGACGATCCGTACGCTCCCGCGGCCGAAATCTCGACGTTCAGCTTGCTCTTGCGCTGTACGAAACAACCGAACTGCGCGAGCACCCCCTCCTCCGCTTCGGAAAACGAGACGGAGCCGGTCGGTACGATCGAAGAGGGAATCGCGGTGGACACGCTCACCTGCGTCGTGCCAATCAGCGTACCGCCGGAGTAGGTGTCGCAATAGAGCGTGCCAACCACGCTCGTTGTATTCGGCGCGGCGTTGGCCTCGTTCAGCGTCGGCGTCCAAGATATGCTCGTCGCCAAGGTTTGCGCTACAATCGTCGTCTCGGCGCGCGAGCCGAACTTCGCCCTCAGGGTATGCGAAAAAGAACTCGACGCGGGTGAAAGCGTGATCGTCGCCGCGCTCCCGAGCGTTACGGCGGACACGCTTGGCGTTGTAACGCGCGGGATAGCCGGAAGCGAAATACTAACCGACCCGCTGGCGGAGCCGATCGCCGCGGAGTAGGTGAAATTTCCTGCAAAAGACAGCGCCACTTGTCTTGTGCCATCCGAGTTGTGGGCAATCGTACATTCCCCGTATGCTTCGCTTTCCGTGCTCGCATTATCGGTTAGGATCATAAGGTACTGATAGCCCATCGCCGTGCTATACGGCTCTTGATACTGCGAGATATACTCGTCTCGGTATGGAATCCGAGAGATTGCAAACCCTCTGCCAATACGGTTATACACGGAGCTTCCATCGATCGATACGCTTGTCGCGCCGCGCGAGTTCGAATCGATATTATTGCAGTAAACGTCATACTGCGAAGTATTTCCCGAGGTTGCCAGAAACACATAAAAACGGATCGTTGAAGTGTTATTAACGACGGACTGCGATACGACCTTGTACTCCAACCAACAGGAAATTTTGCTCTCGGCGGTTCCGGTTAGCGAACCATTAACGATCGTATACCCGACATGAATCGACTCATATGGCCAGTTTGCCATATCCTCACCCCGCGATCTTTTTGAAGTTCAGATTCCCGCTCTCGGGTACCCACGTAAAGTTTCCGATGCGTAACGACGAGAGCACCTGCACGTCGTTGACGAACAGTTTTCCCGCCGAAAAGTACGCAATCGCGCTGTCGGTGGTCACGCTGTTTTCGCTGCCAGAAAAGAAATACAGAATGTCGTTCTCCAACTTGAGCTTGATCGCCGACGTGCTCTTCCCGATCACAATGCCGGACGAAATCAGGCGGATGAAGCTCCGCACCGATTCGAACTGCTGGGATGTTTCGCCATTCAGCGTCGAGATGCGGCATGTCGTTTCCGTGAAGTTCGCCTCGATCGTCCCCGCCATGACCGAGAAAGAGGTTTGTATCGTATCCTGCAGCGCGATGAAATCCTGTGTTCGCACATACTCCTCCAGCGCGGTCAATATGATTTGCTGCGCCGATTGCAGGATTGACGTGTTCTGGGAGATTTGCTCCTGCACGATCTCTTTGATTTCGCCGTGTGTTGTATAATCCGCTTCGATCGACGCGACGCGGTTCTTCACCGATGTGTTCTGTTGGATTTCTTCGCCGATCAACGACGGGCGCGAATCTCCGAGCACGATGCCGGTGCTCGCCGGATTGTTCAGCGGAATCGTCAGTTCGGACAGCACGTAGGTTTCTTCCGGACAGAGCGTTCCGCAGGAGACGACCACCTTATCGAGGAAACGGAACGATTCTACGTTTGCAGCGGCGTTGTGCAGATCGACCGCCGAGAGCTTGATCGTCTGTTTGAATCGCGTACCGGTACCGCTCAGCCAATCGTGACCTTGGTTCATAAGGACGTTCGCGTCGGTGATTTCGTCCCATGTGGTCGAACCGGTCGGCGCGAAGATTACACCATACTCGGTGGCGAGCGCGGAATCGATCAGGAAATCCTGTCCGTCGTTCACGCTCTCGATCGTCAGCCGCGCATCGCTGTCCGATTCCGGATCAATGTCCCGAAGCGCGGCGCCGAGCGGTATGCAGGCGGTGTAGGTTTCGGACGCGCTCCTAGTCAGCGCCAGATCGATCAGGTTTTCGCCAAACTCGATCCGCTGCGTCGACGTGTCCGGCACATCCGAGAGATAATCCACGATCGGATTCTCGTTTTCGTCATATCGGACGATCAGGTAACCGCCAAAGGAATCGAGCAGGCAGGTCTTCAGCGCTTGCCATGACGACAAATAATCCTTTGTCGTTACCCCAACCGAACCGGATATGTCGCAGTTCCCGAGCGTCAGTTTCTGGTTTTCGTTCACTTGCGTGTTATGCGCGGTCAGAATCCACGTAAACAGCTCTGTTACCGTTCCGTCGAATGTGAATGGCCGCAGAACGCTGTCCAGCAGAAACGACAGCGCGCCCTCCGCGATCACCTTCCGATTCTCGTAAAGATCACGGTCGTCCTCGATCGCACGACCAACCCAGATCAGCGTATCGTCACGATAGACCTTGATTCGGCTCTTGAGCTTTTCTAGCAAGCCATAGTTCGGATGCTCCTTCGGAATCGTAAACGTCAGCTCGCCCGGCTCGTTCTTCTTTTGCGTCAACTCCGGCTCGAACACGAACAACTCCGGCAAGCGCGGATCGTAGAGCGCATACGAATCGCAGAGTATCCGATACATTACAGCGCTCCTTTCCGATAAGCGAACGTAGCCGAGCCTGTTCCAGTTATTCCGATTTTCGTATCGCCCTCCGAAAGCACCAGCGACGGGACGGTGTGCGTTCCGGCAGGAAGTGTCACGGAATAATCCTTCCCGCCGATCGTGAACGCGAGCGTCATTTCGGCGGAAATGGTAATCGTCGGCACGACGGGCATGCGCGTGTTCGTTAGCGTCACGGTTGCGGTTCCCGTGGGAAGAACCGTAATCGTTGTTTCAAATTGTTCCAACTTATACGGCCTCGCGCGAATTTCCAGCGACAGCTCGCAATATCCCGCATGACGCTCCACATCATCTAGGGTAATGCGGGCATCATAGTAAAAGGTCGGATCACGGTCGAAGATCACGTTCATGCGCCGACCGTGTATATCCGCCGCCAACGCCGACACCGTCGTGTCGAACGGCGCGCGGGCATAGAGCGTCAGCGGGATGATCCGATCGGTATATCGCACCGTACTGAACGCCTCTGAAAGATCAAGCGTGCCGTCACGCCCGGGAATCTCCACGAAATTCGTCTGCGGTTCCGGCATGGTTATGGCGTAGGGCGCGACAATCAGACCGTAGTCGGAGTGCACCCATTTGGTTCCGAATCGGATATCGCTCACGTCAGCCGCTCCTTTCGTCTGCGAATCGCGCCGAGCGCGTCGTCCATGGCCGGCGCAAGCCAACCGATCGTTGCACCCGTGTCCGCGACCAACTGCATCCCGGCTAGTTGCGGCAGGTACCGTCGCACTTCATCGATCAGCACATCCAGTTTCTGCGATAAAAGGTCGCTTGTGCCGCCGAAGCCGATGTTGTTTGGCAGGTTCGTCAATACGTCGATCGCTCCGACGTCCACACTGGTCGGGATCGCGCTCTGGATCTGCTTGTTTACGTCCTCCATGGCGTCGGTGAATCCGATGCCGACACCCTCGCCCATGTTCTCGCCGATCCCGGCGAACACCTTGGAAGGCGACGCGATGCCGAGCGCTTTTTTCGCGCTTTTCACGATGTTGGAGAAGAAGTCCTTCACCTTTGAAGCCAGCCAAGAGGCCATGCTCTTGATGCCTTCCCACAAGCCGTTGACGATGTTCTTACCGATCTCAACCACGGACGATACTGATTGACGCAGACCGTTCAGAATTGCGGCGACGATCTGCGGCAGAGCGGCGATCAGCTGCGGGAGCGCCTTAATCAAGCCAATCGCGAGCTGAACCGTCAGCTCTATACCCATGGCCATGAGGGTCGGTAGATTCTGCATGAAGAAGTTGATGATCCCTGTGATGAGCTTCGGCAGCGCTTCGATCAGCTTCGGTAGCGCGCGGATAATGCCCTCCGCTAAGCCCTTCACTATCGAAAACGCCGCGTCCAGAATCTTGTCCATGTTGTCGAACAGCGTTTCACAGATCAGCAGCGCCGCTTCGATGATCGCCGGAATCAGTGTCGGCAGCGCGCCGCCAATACCCTGCGCGATTGAAGCGATCATCTGAATCGCGGCCTCGACCAGCGCCGGCAGGTTATCGACGATCCCCTGCACGAGTGTCGTGACTAGCTGCACCGCGCCGTCCGTAAACTGCGGCAGTGCGGCAATGATCACTTGCAGCAGTGTCATTATGATGCTTGTAGCGGCGGAAACCAGCATAGGCAGATTCGCCGCCAGAGCGCCGCCGATCGCGCTCACGATGCTCATGCCGACCTGCACGAACTGCGGCAGGCTGCCGAGTATCATGTTTGCGATCCCGCCGACTGTCTCACCCAGCACGGCAGTGATCTTGTCAAAATCGCCGCCCGCTTCCGCAAGACCGGATGTAAAATCGCCGAGCAGGGAAACGCCGTCGTCCGCAAGCGTTTGCAATTGCGGCAACAGAACCGTGCCCATAACTCGCTGTGCCGCCTCAGAGCCTTGTTTTAGTCGCTGTACGGAATCATCGAACGCGCCAAATTTCTCGATCGTATCCTCGCTCAGCACCGCGCCCATACGTTTGGCTTCGTCGGTCAACGCCGCGATGCCCTCACTGCCCTGAGCAATGAGGGGATTCAGGTCCTGCGCGCTCTTGCCAAATAGCTGCATGGCTAGCGCGTCGCGCTCCGTTTCGTTCGATACCTGCCCGAGCGCATCGATGGCATCCCAATAGACGTCCTCGCTGTCGCGAAGTGATCCGTCCGCGTTGGTCACCGATACTCCAAGACGCTCATATGCCTCGGCATATGTTTTGCTTCCGTCGGCGGCGCTGGACATGGATTTCACGTTCTTTGCCATAGAGCCGGTCAGGGTTTCCATCGACACATCCACGAGATCGGCGGCATACGAATACGCCTGCAGCCGCTCCACACTCATGCCGGTGACGGAGCTTTGCGTCAGCATCTCATCCGCATATGCCGCGGTGTTGACCGTCATATCGACCAGCGCTTTACCCGCCGCTACCGCCGCAGTGCCGATCGCCGCCATAGCCGCGCCGAGAGCAACGCCGATGCCTTTCACGACCGAACCAAGCTTGTCAAAACGCCCGCCCGCGTCGTCCGCCTGATCGGCGGACTGCTTGATCTCGTCGCCAAACTCGTCAGCCTGTTTGCCGGCAGAATTCAGATCGTCCGCTGCACCCTCCAGCGCGGTTTCGTTCGCGCCAAGCTCGCGCTCCATGCCGTTAAGGGCGGCTTTGGCGTTATTGAGCTGCACCTGCCATGCCTGAGTCCGCTTATCATTCTCCCCAAAAGAAGAAGCCGCGTTCTGCAACGCGGCTTCGAGGGTCTCGACCTTATCTTTTTGAGCGTCGATCTCTTTTCGCAGGACTTGGTTTCGGGCGGTCAGAGCGCCGACCGATTTGTCCTGCTTGTCAAACTGGGAGGTGACGAGGTTCATTTCGCTCCCGAGTACTTTGAACGACTGGTTGATCTCGGAGAGGGCTTTTTTGAATTGGGTCTCTCCCTCAATTCCGATTTTGAGGCCAAAATCGCTATTTCCCATATGTACACTTTCTTCGAGTCAGTTCTTGACGTTTGATAGCGTTTATGCTATCATGAGACCGAAAAGGATGGAGCAAAGTATGAATCAGGTTGTCTTCTACGAAGACGCAAACGGTGTTAGTGAGCTTTGGAATTTTCTTGACGATCTGCTCCAGAGGAGTACTGGAAACAAAGATGCGCGTATCCAGCATAAGCAGATCGTCTACTACATCGAACTGCTTCAAAAAAACGGTACGCGGCTTCCCGAAACGATCACCAAGAACATCATTGAGGACATCTGGGAACTTCGACCTGGAGATAACAGAGTGTTCTACTTCTACTTTCGGGACAATACCTTTGTACTACTCCATCACTTTCGTAAGAAATCGCAAAAAACACCGCAACGGGAAATCGACCGCGCCATTGCGGAACGCGACGATTTTTTATCCAGAAAAGGAGGCAAGAAGACATGAAAACCTGGAATGATTACAAAGAATATGCTTCCGAGCAAAGTCCGGAAGTAAAAGCGGATATCGAAGAAGCTAGCCAGCTCGCAACGTTCGTTACACTGATCATTCAGCGGCGTAACGAGCTGGGGCTGACACAAAGAGAGTTGGCGGCTTTATCCGGCTTGCCACAATCATCCATTGCGCGTATGGAGACCATGAAGACGGTACCCAGTATCGATACGGTGCTAAAAATCGTAAAGCCGCTAGGATTGCAACTATCTTTGTTGCCGATCAGCGCATAACGGAAGTAAAATTGTAGCTGGCAGGGAAAAGCTCTCTGCCAGTTTTTTATATTTCACCAAACATAATATCGTCGATGTAGTGCTCCATAGCGGGTTTGACAATCCCATGAAACTGTTTGTAAATCTCCCATTGATCCAGCAGAGCGCCAAGCGGCATTAGCCAAACCTCGCGCTCCTGCCGCCCCAGCAAAATCACCCCGTAGAAGATCAGTCGGGCAAACAGCTCTTCGTCGCTTGCCCGACCAACACGTTTTTTGAGGGTTCCTCCTCGCTCTCGACATAGCGCTTCGTCCCCTTGACCATCGCTTCCATGATCGCGGCTTTGTAGCCGGAGAGATCCAGCGGCGTGGTGAGCAGTTCCACCGCCTCTTCGGTCAGAAGCTCACGCTTATGATCCGGCTCCAGCAGGTTGTGCACGAGGGTGCTCTGATTGGCAAGCAGCGTAATCAGCCAAACCACCTCGTCCAGCGCCAACTCGAAGTTCTCCGCTTTCATGAGTTTATCGCCAAGATGCTCCAGCCCGCCATAACGCTTAGCAATCTCTTTGGTCGCGCGGGTGGTCAGGAGCATTTCATACTCCCGATTGCCGATTCGGATCATCGCGCCTCTGTCGTTTTCCATCTGTTAACCCTCCGCCGCAAACGTCGGCTCGTAGACTTGCGTGTACCAGCCCGAGATCGTCCCCACCGGTACGCTCGTATCATCCTCGTTGACTTCCGCTTTCCACGGATGCTTGCCCTGACCGTCCAGTTTGTTGCGCCGAATGATCGTTCCCTCTATCGACGGGGTCGAAAACGTGATATTATCACCCTTCGTCTGCAGGTTCGTCGCAGGAATGCCGAACACAACGCGGTAGAGCCAGAAATAGCGATATTTGCCGTTGCTTTTCTTTGCGCGGAACCCGATCGCGACCGGCTGCCCGCCGTTCTCGCTCTGGGAAACCAGCACCTTGTTGTCGTCAATCTGCGACCCGGTAAGATCGCTTGCCACCGCCGCGCCGATGTTGTCGATACCCAGCGTGAGCGTGCCGCTCTTGAACTCCTTGACCACCTCCGCCGCGCCATCGTCGGCGTAGAGCGTCGCTTCGTTGATATCGATCTTTAACTCCGCGGACATCGCCTTGGCGAGCGAAACGGGCGCGGCATATGTCTCGTCGCCGTTCGTGCTCTCGGTGATCTTCGCGTAATACAATTTATCCAGTCCTATGGTTGCCATCTACTCTTCCTCCATATACTCCTTCGCCACGTCGATGGCAAAGTGGTGATAGCCCGTATCCTCTTCCAGCCCGATATATCTGCGTTCCGATACCAGAAATTCCGCCGAGAGCAGCAGCCGAACGAGCAAACGCTTCTTCGCGCCGTAGTTGCCCTTCGAAAAGAGCGATAGCCGCGCTTCCTCGATGTTCATGCCCGGTATATTGTCCGAAAACAACTCGAAATGCTCCGAGATTGGCGTAATCACAATGTACTCGTCCGGCGCAGTGGTAGAGAAAACGCCGGTCTCTACAGGAAGCCCGGCGCTCTCGACGATCGTATTCAGTTCTTCTAACATACTCACGTGATATCCAGTTCCTCCTTCAGGGCGGATTGCATAGCCTCGATGCACGGGTTCCGGCTCGAGGACTTGGTCTGCTTCAGAAACGGCTTCGGCGGTTGACCATGCTTGCCGTACTCAAGAACATTGGCGAGCATGGCGTTGCTCACGTCGCCCCGCCCTTCCGAAAAACCGACCTTCACATCTAGATTTCCGTCACGATCCAATTTTGCGGGTGATACGCCCAGCGACGCGGCAAGCTTACCGGTCGAGCGGGATTTTGATTTCGTCCCACGCCCGATCGCCGCTTGCAGATTCGATTTCATCTTCTCCATGACAACCTTGCCGCCCGCCGCGAGCGCTTTGGGGATTGCCATGTCGAGCGCATTGCCCATACCGGCGATTTGGTTCAGGAACTCATCCGGCATTTCGATCTTTACCTTAGCCATCCGGCGTCACCTTCTTTGCCAAAACTTCGAGATAAATACCTCTGCCCTTCACATCCTCGACGGACGCGATTTCAAAGCGATCATCACCGCTGAGGATCACATTAGCAGTAGTCACAGTCAGCCCTGGAATAACTCGAAACCGGAACAAATCCGTCGCCTCTGAAAAGGCGGCGCGGTTGACCCATTTCTGGGAACCGTGCCGCCCTTCGCGATACGCAAACACCGACACCAATACCTGATCGGCCTTTGTCGCGAATCCTTCCGCGTCTTTCGTCACTACCTCCCGCGCGATGAAAATCGGCGTATTCATTCTGCCAAAGCTCATGAGCCCACCTTCCAATCACGGTCAAGGCGAAGCAGCGTGTTTACCGTGTTCCATACCTGCTGCCCCGCCTGAACATTGTCCGCGAAGAATCCGCCCGTACTACCATCCCGACTTTCATAGAAATGGGAAGCCAGCATAATTACCGCCGCTTCGGTCGTTGGCGGCATACCCGCCACTTCGTAGGTTCCGGCGGTCAGGTGCTGGTAGCTTTCGGCGTAGGAAACTGCGGCGTCAATTAACCGCTGCAGCAATTCGTCATCCGCGTCGTGGGTCAGGATCAGATTCGCCTTTACCTTACTCAGCAGCGTTGCCATCTCACGCCGCACCCGGCGTGTCTTTAGCCATACTGCCGGCTGTTTTCAGTTTCAGCAGCAGCGCGTTAAAATCATTTACCAGCGTCGCGATATCCGTTGCGGTACTCGCGCGTTGATTTTCCGCTTGGTATATCACGCCCGTTGTGTCGACGGTTGCGAATTCGAGCGGCAAACCTATGACCATAGCGCTGTTTTCGATTACCAGCGCACCCCCGATCACCAATGTGTCGCCGCCGTCGGTCATGTAATTCTTACAGTTGTGCGATCCCTCAACCGCTGGTTCTTCGACGATCTGCATTCAAGATTCCTCCTTACGCCTTCTGCTGCAGGACCTTGATTGCTTCGGGCAGAATCAGTTTTCCATCCAGTCGCTGGGATGCAAGAAATCCGACCTGTCCGGTTGTCGCGTACAGCTCGTTTAGGCGCTTGAACGTGCGGCCCTGTCGATCGGCGATCCAGTAATAGGAGAAGTCGCCAAACGCGATGGACTTATTCCCCGCGCCAACGCCCGGCATGAACTCGCTCGTCACGATGCGATGCCCGAGGATCGTGTCCGGCGCGTTTTCCGTGATGCCCGGGCGCCAGAGATACTGCCCGTCGCCGTCCTTGAGTTTGCGAAGAAGCTTCACGGTCGTGTCGTTGAGCACGAACACCGCGCTCTTGCGGTACGGCGCGCGGAGCGAGTACACGAGGTCGATCAGCTCGTCGCCCGTGATCGCGGAAACACCCGCCGTGGTAACGCCGACCTCCGCGCCACCGGTGGCATTGAGGATACCGATGGGCTTGCTCACGCCGTTGCCATTGAGGAACGCGTCCTCTTCTTTGTCGCCGATGCGTTTGCCGAACTGCTCGGAGACATAGCCTTCAATGTCAAAGATGCTGTCAGAGAGCAGTTCTTCCGATACCTTGATCATCGTCGCGAGCTTATACGCGCCAAGGACGACCTGCGAGAAGGAATCGTCCGAGAGCGGATAGGTACCCTCTTCATCGACCCAGTCGGCGGTGCCTTTCGACGCAACCACCGGAATCTTACGATCGCCATAGCTCGTTTGGATCACATGGCAGAGCGGGCGCAGCACGTTCGCTTCCGTCAGCTTCTGAACCAGGGTGCGCTCGAACTCGTCGGGAACAAGATATCCGCCTTCGCTGTCGGTGCCCTCTTGGAGCGCGTTCAGAATCTCCGTCCGGGGATTCTTGGAACGGATCGCGTTCCAGAATGCCTTCTTGTACTCAGCGGTTGCGCGGCCTGTCTTCTGCTCCGTATTGGTCTGCGCAGGCTTGCTAGTCAGCGGATCAGCGGTGGGCTTATTCAGTTCCGCGTCCAGCGCCGCCTGACGTTCGAGGCGCTCGACCTCTTTGCCGAGCGCGACAACCTCAGCTTCCATCTTTTCGTATGCGCCGGCATCCTCTGCGGAGAGCAGGCCGTCAGAACCACGCTTGACATCAAGAAACGCCTTCGCGGCGTCCCATTTCTTTGCGCGATTCTCGCGCAGTTGCAAAATCGTATTCATTCGTTTCCTCCTAGTGTGTAATCAAAGAGAGCCGCTGATAAAGCGGCTCCGCGGGGTATCTCGGTTCAGTTTTTTGGTCAGGAGATGGTTCCTCCGCAGCAAGTGGTTTACTTGCCTGTTTTCGCTGCAGCTTGTTCAGCAGCGAGTTTGTAACCGCGCGTCGGGAGAAACTGAACGTGAAGTCGTCGCGCGTTGTCTGTTTCTTCTCATCCTCCAGAACACCATCCACAAAACCAAGCTCGATCGCTTTGTTCGCGTTCATCCACGTTTCCGCGTCCATGAGGTGCGCGAGCTTTGCGCGGGACATCCCCGTTTTCAGCTCGTATGCGTTGATGATGCTCTCCTTGACCTCGTCCAGCATTGCGATAGCTTTCTGCATTTCCTCGCTATCGCCGATCGCCACCGTCAATGGGTTATGGATCATGAGCAAGCTCGTCGGTGCCATGAGTACTTCCGTACCCGCCATGGCGATGACCGACGCGGCACTCGCCGCGATGCCGTCGATCTTGACCGTAATATGGCCCTTGTAATCCATGAGCATAGTATAAATTTGGCTCGCCGCCACACAGTCGCCGCCCGGACTATTGATCCAAATAATAACGTCACCCGTGCCGGCGTTCAGTTCGTCTCGGAACATCCTCGGGGTGACGTCGTCTTCAAACCAGCTTTCTTCGGCGATCGTTCCGTTTAGTGTGAGTGTTCGGGTGCCGTCCTCGTTTCGCACCCAGTTCCAGAACCTTCTATTCAAGCGGAATCCTCCTTCTTGTATTGTGTCCCAGCGAACAATCCTGCGTCCTCCAGCTTCGTCATTGCCCCGTTGATTAAGTACAGATCACCGCCAATGTCGGGCGCGATACGATCGAGGTTTTCGAGCTCGCGGATGTCGTTCGCGCTCATCCAACCATTCTGCCGCGCGGTGGCGTACCCGCTCATGCGGGAGGCGTAATCACCGCGGAGAAGCCCATCCACGTTGAACTTGATGAAATACGACGGCTTTTCACTCTCGCTGAACAGTACTCGGCACATGCTTTGTTCCCAGCGCACGACCCAGGGATCAAGCGTGTATTTCACAAACTCAAGCGACTGCTGTTCGATGTTGCTGAACGACGACTTCTCCAAGTCCGCGAGCATGTGCGGCGGCACACGGAAGATGCGCGCGATCTCGTTGATCTGGAACTTGCGTGTTTCCAGAAACTGCGCCTGTTCAGGCGCAATCCCGATGGGCGTATACTTCATTCCCTCTTCGAGCACCGCAATCTTGTGCGCATTCGCGCTTCCCTGATACGCCGTGTTCCAGCTTTCCTTGACCCGCTGCGGGTCCTTGATCGTGCCGGGGTGTTCCAACACACCAGATGGTGCCGCGCCGTTGGCGAAAAACTTCGCGCCGTACTCTTCTGTCGCGATCGCCAGCCCGATGGCGTTCTTCGCCATGGCGATTGGGCTGTAGCCGATTAGACCATCGAAGCCGAGGCCGGGGATGTGCAGTACGTCCGAAGGTGAAAGTGTCACCTGTGTCGATTTGCCGAGCGTGGTCGGATCCTCCGACCCGCGTTGGTACAAATAAAAAAGCCGGCCGTTTTGATCACGGTCGACTGTCATTTTGTTTGGCATGAGTGGGTAGAGCGCGATCACCTCGCCTCTGGCGTTTCGGATGATCTGCGCGTAAGCGTTGCCCCAAAGGAGCAGGTGACTCATGAGCGTTTCCCGAAATGCAAAGCTTGTCATCTCGGGGTTTGGCTCGTCGTGCAGTAGCCGATAGAGAGGATGTTTGAACGCTTTTTCTTTGCCTCCGCTGTCGTTGTACTTATAGACGTTCAGCGGCAACCCCGCTACGGTCTCTGACAGGATCCTCACACACGAGTACACCGCCGTCATCTGCATAGCGGTCGTTTCGTTCACGGGTTTCCCGCTCGATGTACCTCCGAAGAAGAAGCTGTATCGGCTCCCGTTTAGTGAGTCTTTCGGTTTGTCTCGGGAGTGAAAAATTGCTCGAAGTGGATTCATGCGTGTCCTCCATGGAACATTTAATTGACATACACAGAAAAAAGCAGTACAGTGGCACTTGTGTGGTGTATTTCCGCACCATACAATATTTTATTTGAGGTATTTGATGTACAGCGACAAGACCATCGTCTGCAAAGATTGCGGACAAGAATTCACCTTTACTGCCAACGAGCAAGAGTTTTTCGCCGAAAAAGGTTTTACGAACGAACCGCAGCGTTGCAAATCCTGCCGCGTCGCTCGTAA
>JAYFNY010000002.1:0-42293 GCA_034933205.1 Eubacteriales bacterium | reverse complement strand
CGTGCCGTTCGATCCGTAAAAGTAGTCCAAATAGCCTTCAAGGCCACGCTCCCCGACCATCCGGTAAAGTTCCGTGTTCGTATCCCCCAGATACTCCCACAGCTTGACAACCGCCGCTTTCCCGAACCGCTCGTGCAGATAGTCGAACGTCGCACTGTAGTTCACGATGAAATCTTCTACCGTCATATGCCTTACCCTTTCACGCTGCCAGAGGTAAGCCCCCCGACGATTTTCCTTTGAAACAGGATATACAGTATCAAAACCGGCGCAATAAAAATCACGCAGGCAGCTGCCGTCACGCCCCAGTCAATTTTGAAACCGGAAATAATTTTAAAGGTCAGCATTCCCATGGATATGGTCTTTTTCGCAGGGTCAACAATAAACATCAACCCATACATGTATTCGCTCCAGAAATCCAGGAAACAGAAGATCCCAGCGGAGACAAAGGCAGGGCGCACCAAGGGAAGAATGATCTGGCCGAATGTTCTCCAGGGAGACGCGCCGTCTATCGCAGCGGCTTCCTCCATTTCCGACGGAACAGACCGGAAGAACGAGGTCATGACGAAGGTGCAAAACGGCAACTCCATAGCCGCGTAAAGAATAATGAGGATCGTCCGGGTATTGAATAAGTGCGCAAACCGCGCACCAATGAACATGGGCGTCAATCCCGCCATTCCCGGGATCAGCAGTCCCAGCAAAAACAACGTTGACAATTTCCCTGCGCAGCGTAATTTTCGCCGGGCAATCGCATAGGATACCATGGAACTTAAGAACAGGGAAAGAAACAGGGCGACGGTGCTGACAATAAGCGTGTTAATGAAATTATTGCCAATATTACCCTTGGCCCATGCGGCAGAGTAGTTGCTGACAACGCTGGAGAAAAAGTCTTTCGGCAAGCTCCAAATACCCGCATAAAACTCAGCGCTCGTTTTTGTGGACGTCAAAAGCAGCATCGCAAAGGGAAGCAAAATAATGACGCTCCATAGAATCAGATAAATACGTACCAGCCATGCGCTAACGCTATTTCTCTTCATGCTTCCACCCTCGCTACATTTCGTAGGTTTCTCGTTTTGTTAACTTAAGAACAGCTGCCGCCAGCAAAAGGGTTACAAACAGCATTGCAACGCCAATCGCGGACGACATCCCATAATCCAGGCTCTCCGTAATCTTTTGGTACATATAGGAAGGTAAAATCTGCGAGGCATTGTCCGGGCCGCCCTGGGTCGTAATGAATACAATATCGAACCCGATATTGATGGCAGATTGAATGTAGAAAAGCATGGAGGTACGAATCTGCTCCCAGCACAAGGGTACGGTTATGATAAACACTTGCTTCATTTCCGAAGCGCCGTCAATCCGCGCCGACTCGTAGATGGATAATGGTACGTTGGAAATTGCTGCCATAAAGTAAACCAGATAGAAGCCAAACTGACGCCAGATTACCATAATGATGATTGACGTCATAACCGTTTTTGTGCTGCCAAGCCACTGGACACCGGGCAGCCCAAAGAAAGACAGGATTTGGTTCAGAATCCCGAAGGACGGATTATACATCGTCATCCACATAATGGAAATGATCAAAACAGGTACGGTGGAGGGAAAGAAGAACAGTACCCTGTAGAGATTGCGTTCCCGAAGAAGTTTGCTTCTCGTCAGAATATTGGCCGTACCAAACGCGATAGGAAAGCAAAAAATCAGGGTCCCGAGATACAGTTTGAAATAGTTGACCACCGAGCGAATGAAGGCGGGATCCGCAAACATTTTCTTGTAGTTTGCAAACCCAATCCAATTAAAGTTTAACGAATAGCCGCCAAAGTCAGTAAAGCTGAAGACCAGTCCCGCCATACAGGGAAGCAAGTAGAGAATTACGTAAAATATCGTAGGGACCCCTGCTATTGTTGTATCAAACAGGCGGTCGGATTTTGACCGCAACCGGTTGTTTCTCATAAAAGCTCCTCCCGTATGTGCAGTAATAAATAGGAACGGGGCGGCAGGGTCTGCCGCCCCGTCGACACAAGGTTTGAAGATTAGCCGTTAAATTCGTGTTTTACAATGGTGTTGTCATTTTTAATGCCCGTTATCAAGTCACAGCCGCGCTGCATAAAGGCATCCCCGTCGATATCACCGCTCATAAGTGCGTTGATCATGTTGCCGATTTCCGTGTTGAACGCACTATACCACCAATATACGGGAGTATTGATTGTGGTCATTTTGTTCAGCGCCTGTGACGCATCATTGACCGACGGGAGTAAAAGCTCTCCATAATTGTCAGAAAAGCCGTTAATATCCACAGGGTTCTGATGAATAGAGACACTGTTGTATATGGAATCATGATCCGAGAACAGGAAGCGGTAGAATTCCTTTACCAGATCCAGATTCTTGGTGGTTGCGCTGACCATGGAGAAGAGGCATTCCGTGAACATATATTGTGTGTCCCCGGCATTCGTGCCGAAAGAATAGGGCAGATAGGCAAGCTTCCATTCATCTGTCCAGGCATCCGCCATCTCGGCTTCCAGCCAGCTTCCGCAAGGAAGCAGCGCAAAGTCGTGGTTAATGAACGCCATCTGCGTTTCGGAGTTTCCAAGCCCCATTGTATTTTTGTCGTAGTATCCCTGATCACGAATGGCGACCATCTTTTCAACGATCTTCTGCATGCCGGCACTCTTGAATGCCGTCTCGTCAAGATTTTGAATGTCCACATACGTGTTATAGTCCGTCGTGGCAACCATCGGCCAGAACCAGTAGTTGGCCGCATATTCGGAAGCCAGCAGCCCGCTGTAACCGAATAGATCCATCCCCAGCGCTTTGCATTGTTCTCCCAGTTGCATCAATTCGTCCCAGTTCGTAGGCACCGTCAGGTGATTCGTTTCAAAAAAATTGGCGTCGTACCACAGGCCGTTGAGATACATCATGTCAAACATCAAATAGTGTTTCCCATCAACTTCGCCAAGCGTGAAAAGACTCGGGTCGGTAATGTCTGCCAGCGTAGCGCTGCCATCCATGGTCTTTTCCTCAAAGATCTCATCAACGGGCATCGCAATGCCTTGATCGATCGCATCGTATGGAGGCAACTGCACCGAATTGATGTTCCAAATATCCGGTGCATCGCCAGAAAGAATTTCGGTGCGGAGAACGTCTGCCGCCGCCGAGTTATAGTCGATTTCCACAGTCAGCCCGGGATAGGTTTCCATCATGCGTTCGGCTACCGGCTCATAGTAATTTCCCGCGCCGCCCACACTCAGAAGAATCTTTAAGGTGCGTCCGGCGTATTTACTCTCTCCGGAACCCGAGGCTGCTGATTCAGAAGCGGATCCCACCGATTCAGAAGTGGTGGCAGCTGGTGCTTTGCAGCCTGCCAGCATGCTAAACAGCATCAGTGCGGATAGAAGCAGTGCAAAAACACGGGTCGTCTTTTTCATAGTCCTTCCCTCCATATCGTTGATGACCGGTTTCCCGATTCCATTTTGAGTGTAGGTATTTTCCAGGGCCCGAACAATCCCATAACTTTGGTTTCGTATCCTTTTTTTTTGTGCCTTCCGGAATTGTTATCGCAATTCTATTCTTTTGGGATTACACTATTATTTGTCGGTAAGTCGTTCATCTTATAGGGAACATATGCTGAAACGAATCAAAACATATTTCGGATGTTTAAGCATTCGCAACAAAATGTATCTTATTTTGGTGCCGGTCATCATCCTGTTGCTGGCCTCCTATTTACCTGTGTTTCAAACCATGCTGACCGATCTGAAAAACGCAGCAATCGAGAAAAACGATCAGCTTCTCTCTCTGGTTTGCAACGATATTGCCGCGCAACTGAATATTCTGGAAAGCACGGCTTCCCAAATCATCGGCAACGCCGCTGTTAAGAATTATGCACGAAAAAATGCAACATATGCAGATAAGCAGGCCCTTCAGTCGCTGCTGTCTCTCGACGCTTTTCATGAACTGAGCACGCAGCAAAACTCAAGCATTGTAAGCTTTTTGATCGTTACTCCCACAGGCGACTATGTTTATGCGCATACCAGCAAATACTTAACGGAAACCCTATGCCATCAGCTGGCATCCTACATATCAACCTATTATAAAAACAATGCCTCCTATACCTATACTCCGCTCCCGCAGGAATTAAAAAAACAGATCGACGGTTTGTGCTATGTTCTTCCGCTCTCCGACAGCGATGCGGATGCCCATTCGTCACTTACGATCGGCGGCTATCTTGTTATTATTTCCAATCAATACTTCCTGCGAAAAATCATGGCAAAGTATTACGCCAGCGACCGGATCATTACGATTTCAGACAAAGAGAACGCTGTTGTTTGGAGCTCATCCCCCGATATGCCGGTTCCCGGTTTTCTTTTGGACAGCACCGCAAACGGCAATCGCGTTTTAAGAAACGGCAAATTGAGCACCGTGATCGTTTATCGCCATCTTGACAAGACGAATTGGAATTTATCCATACAAATCCCAATGCAATCCATTGAGTCGCAGCTTACCAGCTATAAAGTGCTTTATTTTTGCTGTACCGGCGCCGTATTAGCCTTATCGATTTTCCTGATTTTCTCTTTTTCGCGCACAATAACGCAACGGCTCTCCGAAATGACAACCGTCATCGGCAATATCCGTGACGGCGATATCGACTGTCGCTATCCTGTGGTTTATCAGGACGAAATCAGCATGATCGGCACCGAATTCAATCGCATGATCGACCAGATTCATAAAATGCACTTCAATGCGGTGGAGCTCAAACTGCGTCAAAGAGAAGCCGAGCTCCACGCCTTGCAAAGCCAGATAAACCCGCACTTCCTATACAATTCACTTGATTGTATTCGTTCCGCAGCATTGGTCAGCAACAACCCGCAGGTTGCGCACCAAATCCAGATCCTGTCGGATATGTTTCGCTACACGGTCGGCAAGAATTCTCCAGTGAATGACACGGTGCCAATCGAGGCGGAAGTCAATCATGTTTGCGACTATCTCGCCATATTGAATTTTCGTTTTAGTGATCGATACACCATTGACATGAAAATAGACGAACAGATTTTATCGCTGTATACGCTGAGGCTGATTCTTCAGCCCGTGGTTGAAAACGCTTTTTCACACGGTGTACGTTCTATGATGGAGAACGGCCATATCACAATCAGCGGATTCCTCGACAACGAAAGTAATTGTGTAAAGTTGATCGTTGAAGATAACGGAGTCGGCATTTCGGAAAAGGAGCTGCAGGCGCTTACGGATCTGCTGCAGGCAAATCCACTCTCCGTCCGAGATACCCCGTTTCTTGGCCTAATCAATATTAACGACCGGATTCGAATTGCTTACGGCCTGGAGTATGGCATTTCGCTTGAAAGCCATCCCGGACAAGGGTTCAAGGCTATCATCCGTCTTCCCGTCCTTCGTGCGCAGAAAGGGGTGTCGGCATGTTGAGAGTCGTTTTGATCGACGATGAACAAAGCGTTCTGACAGGGCTGCCTTATCTTCTTGATTGGGGAAACTGCGGTGCGGAGATTTGCGGAGCCTATACCAGTGCCGTTCAGGCTATGAACGATATCCCGGTCATAAAACCCGATTTGGTTATTACGGACATCGAGATGCCGGATATCTCCGGTCTTGACCTGATCGCAGCCATCAAGGAGCTTGTACCGGACAGCATTTGTGCAATCCTAACGGCTTTCGACGACTTTAAATATGCGCAGCAGGCGGTAATGCTTGGCGCATTCCGTTATCTGCTGAAACCGCTGGCTCCCGTTATGTTGGCCGAATTGCTTCTGGATGTGCAAAAAGCAAAATCTTCCAGTCAAAGCAAGGACATGCCAGGGCAGGCAGCCGTACGCAGCTTTATTGTACAAGATGTTATTATGAATGGGACCGATCTGCGCTATTCGAGCTTTTTACCCTATTATACGCAGTTTTTTCAGAACACGCCTCTTCAATTGGCCATCTATTATCTGCTCTCCAGCAATACGGAATGCATCAACTGGATTCATGACATCGAAAGCCACATCAACCCATTGGCTAGTTTTCGTAATGGCAGCTGGTATGTGTTTTTGCTCGGGGGTGCGGAGAATAATCTCCAATTCGACCGAAGTTGGCTTCCCGCCGGATCTGACAACGTTCTTTACCGCTTGTCCCCTGTGTTCTATGGATTGGAAAATGGGCATCCGATCTATGCTTCCTTAACTGCCGAGTTAAAAGCCAATCTGTTTTGGGGGCATCCGGTCGCTTCTCGGGATAATCCGCAAATCGATATCAACGAGATGCTGGAATCTTTCAAAGAACAATTGTTGCTTCTTACATTTCACACGAGCGATATGACGGTGGATCTGCTGCTATCCAGTCTCTTTCAAAAAATCTCGGCCATGTCTT
This sequence comes from Eubacteriales bacterium, assembly GCA_034933205.1. Classification (GTDB taxonomy): domain Bacteria; phylum Bacillota; class Clostridia; order Christensenellales; family CAG-138; genus UBA7703. The sequence continues at coordinate 35,930 of JAYFNY010000002.1, read as the reverse complement.
CGCAGCTTGCACGAAACGATGTTGTCAGCGTATACGACGGATTATTAAAATGCATTTATGATGTGCACTTTAACATTTGTGAGCTTCCCATAAAGCAGCGAACCGATTTGGTTGCGCTTTCTTCTTTCCAAACACTGAACGAGATGCATGCTTACGTGGAAGATCATATACGTGACGCACTTCAAGAAATCGATGCGGCTCTAAGCCTGGGGCACCTTAAAGTCATATCCCGCGCAAAAACATATATTCAAGATCACTATAGTGATCCGGAATTTCGCCTGACCGACATTTCTGCCAATATGTACCTGAACTATAGTTATCTGAGCCACCTGTTTCGGCTGGAAACCGGGAACACAATGTTCAAATTCCTTTTGGACGTCCGAATGCAGCATGCAAAAGAGCTGCTGGAGAAATCACGGTTTTCAATTTCGGAGATAAGCAGAAAAGTCGGTTATTCGAATCCTAAGAATTTCCACAGCGCATATAAAAAATACTTTGGGGAATCCCCCAACGCCTACCAGACAAGATGTCTTCGCAATACGGTAAAATAGGAAACAAGTTTATGCAGTCTTTCCATGATGCGCCCGCGCAGAGCAAGCTACCCGCATGGTTTTCAACCCTTCCAGACATCGTTGCGCTGGGAATTATTTGCATGCTTCTTTCAGCGCCTGTCATCACGGCGGGCACAGCAGCCGCGGCACTCTATTCTGTAATCATCAATCCGATTCGTAACAACGGCGCCCATCCGTATGCAACGTTATTTCGTTATATCAAAAAACATTTCTGGCAGAGTCTGCTCATGTGGATTCTCTGCCTTGCTTATCAGGCCATTTGCATTTTTGGGTGTCTGGCATTCAATCTGTTGGTAACGATACAGCATGAAACGCTGATCCTTCTAATCGTAATATCGTTTATACCGCTTCTTCTGTTGTTTCCGTGGTTGACTGCTTGTCAATCGCACTTTACAGACTCTCTTATGAATATTCTTCAGCAGTCTATCTATCTGGCGATTAAAAATATGCGGGAAACGATATCGCTTTTTATGATTACCCTGCTCTTGATATGCATCGGCATATTTGTTCCGGTACTCATTCCGCTTATCTTGGGACCGTGTTGCTGGCTATGGTCGTTTTTTATGGAACCAGTCTTTACCGGCGAGATAAAGCTGAGCAACCGGCGATTCTGACGCTTCCCTATTCAAATGAAGCGTTCAAGTCAGCCGGAGGTCATTCTGATTCCTCGGCAGGTATTTTTCTACTATTCACGCAAATTTCTCAGAAAGAAAAAACGAAAACATTGAGCATACGGAAGCGCTCTGCGCCGCCATGAACGACGATAACGTGCGTTTCATGACCGCGCAGAGCGCAATGCGGCTATCTCATCCGCATGGGATAACACGAGGCTGCAGTCCGGGCAAGGATGCGGTTCTCCGTCAAATGGGCCTTCGCACGATTTGCCCAACCGTGCTCGCGGCTGAAACAACTAAAGCCCTGCTCGCCGAAGCGGAGAAGCGTCAATGCATTTCGCGGCCGCCGGTAATATTGATCGCCTGCCCGGTAATATAGTCCCCCTCTGCAACAAGGAAGAAAACATATTCCACCACGTCCTCGATCGTCGTCAGCCTGCCCAGCGGGATCTTTGCCGTGAATTTTTTCACGACTTCCTCGCGTGGCAGATTCAGGTTATGGATATACCCGTCGGAAACATTTGCCCATACGCCCGTTGCATCCGTAATTCCGGGACAGATGCAGTTGACCGTGATCTTCTCTTTCGCGTATTCAAACGCAAGCGCCTGCGTGAATGCAATGATCGCGCCCTTAGCGGAACTGTACGGCACCATCAGCGCCGAACCTGTTTTCCCGGACTTGGAGGAAAAATTAACGATTCTTCCGCCCTGCTTGCCTGCGACCATCGAGGCCAGCGCCCCTTGGCAGCACCATGCCGTACCGTTTACGTTCACGCGAAAAATCCGGTCGAATCCTTCCTCGGTATACTCCAGGAAGGGTCTCTGGTCGACAATCCCCGCTACGTTGCAAAGGCAGTAGATGGTTCCGAAGGCTTTGTCAATCTGCTCAAAAAGGCGCAGCACTTCTTCCCGTTTCGTGATGTCGAGCACATGCCCCCATACGGTATGCCCCTCGTCGGCGAGCGATTTCGCGCTCTTTTCCACCGCGGGGTCGATATCCAGCAAGACGGTTTTTGCGCCTTGCTCGGCAAACTTTTTCGCAATACCGAAACCGATGCTCTTTGCCGCGCCGGTTACGACGCAGACTTTACCCGCCAGCCTTTCGCTGCTTAAACTCATTTCCTGCTCCTTTCGTATGCGACGTTACTCGCCCGTAACAATTCGAATCCCCTTGCTCGTCCCCAAACGAACCGCGCCCGCGCCAATCATGCGATCCGCATCCTCCCTTGAGTTGATCCCGGTGGAGGCCTTAATTCGGACGCGATCCCTTACAACGCGTTTCATGAGCGCAATATCTTCGGCGGTTGCGCCGCCAGTACCAAACCCGCTGGAAGTCTTCACAAAATCCGCCCCGGCCCGAACCGCCAGTTCACAGCCCAATTCCTTCTCTTCATCCGTAAGGTCGCTCGTTTCCAGAATGACCTTCACAAGCGCCCTTGGATGCGCGGCCGCGACGACGGCCTTGATATCTTCCAGCACCTCGTCGAGCCTGCGATCCTTGAGCGCGCCGATGTTGATCACCATGTCGACTTCTTCCGCCCCGTTTTTTACCGCTTCAACGGTCTCTGTGGTTTTCACCAGCGTAGTCGTCGCCCCAAGAGGAAAGCCGATCACGCAACAGGTGGCCACCCCGCTGCCCGCCAGCTGCTCACGGACAAATTGCACATGTGTGGGGTTCACGCAAACGCTCGCAAAATGATACTGCTTCGCTTCGTCGCAAAACCGCCTGACCGTTTCCCGCGTCGTTGCGCACTTGAGAACGGTATGATCGATATACTTGGCATACGAAGCGTCGTAGCAGGGATGATCCGGATGTTCCATACGGTTTCCTTTCTTGCGGCACGATACTTATGAAAGCGCACAATACCAGAGCTTTTCAAAAGCCGCCCGATGAGTCCCCTTTGTTTTTTCTGTATCAAATCGTCTGCTGACGTCAGCTATTTCTGCACGATGAATTTCGGTTTGCCAAACACGGTGTTTGGATCAATCGTAGAATTATCCGTCAAACGCTTGAAGGAACCGGCCGCAGCAATCAGCAGCACGCTCAGATGCTCGATGATCGCGGCGTTTTCTTCCTCCGCCCGCTCGGAACACTGGGAAACCACATACCGTGCAAAGCCGATCAGGTTGGTTCGAATCTGCTTTTCGTTTTTCGCGTTGTTTGGAGCAAGCTGGCTGAACAGCTGGAAGCGCGCAGCGTAGAAATCCTTGCAGGCCGAGAGCGTTTCCTCGTTTTCGGCAAAGATTTCACGATATGTTTTTTCGACCACTGTGTCCTCGACAAGCTTGCGGGTTTCGTCCTTTTGAAAGCGTTTGGTTCCCCAGGCGCGCATGGCAATCACGAGCAGCACACTGCCAAGCTCCATCGAAAAGCGCATAGCACCTTCCTCATGGAGCTGGAGAGCCAAATAGATATCGTCGTTACTGACGCCGCGCTGGTAATACTCCTTTACAAGTTTCACCCAGGTGTCGGTGTATTCTTCGAAATTCAACAGTAACTTGGGGCTGATTTCCTTAAATTTCATGTTTCACCCCTCCTATTCGAGATTGGCGTGGTGACTTTTCACATTTGCTTCCGTCCAGCCGCGACGCTCCATAATGTCCAGAGCAATCACGTCGCCGAGTAAAAAAAGTTGCTGTTCAAACAGGGAAGACATCGGTTGTTTCGAAGGATACTCCGTCGGCGCGGAGTATTTCGTCCTCCCAAAGAGAATCAGCCGGACATCCGAGATCTTTGCGATCGTGCTTTCGGGACTGCACCCGACATAAGCGACGTTCGCGCCAATTTTTTTGGCAAGATTCGCAATTGCAACCGGCAACGCGCTCTCGCCGGACGACGAGCCGACGACCAGCAGATCATTTTTCCGCAGCGCCTGCTCGTTTTCGCTGCCAACATAGTTGACGTCGATTTCGAGATGGGAAAGCCGCTTCACCCAGGCTTTCAGCGCAATCATCACGCGGCCCACCCCCATGAGTAAAACGCGCCGGCCGGGTTTTGTCAACTCGTCGTAAAACGATTCGTACGCCGCCTCGTCGATCTTCGGCAGCGTTTCGCCAAGCTCCTGAAGAATGAGCTGCGCCGAACCGCTGCTCACAGGCTGTTTGCGCTATAGAGCGCTTTGCAGATGGAGATCTTCCGCTCATAGATATCCGAGCAAAGCTTCGGGAGGTCATCCAGTCCGCTGCTGTGGGTAATCAGGTCCAGCACCTGCATGGATCCCTCGTCGAGCATCCGCATGGTAAAGGACCATTCGTTGATCGGCAGATCGGCATAATGGGAATTCCAGATACCCTGCAGTGTCAGTTCCTTTCGGAGAATCAGGCTGTGCTGCTTGAGTTTGATGGTCGTGTCCTTGTGCGGATTCCCCATCAGAACCACTTTCCCAAACGTCCGCGCAGATTCGATTGCCTGTCCCAGCGCCGCGCCCGTTCCGGTTCCTTCAACGACCACATCCGCGCCGCGTCCTTTGGTTAAGCGCCCGACGGCAGAAGCGATATCCTCGTTCATGCTGTTCAGCACGTTCTGCCCCCGCGCTTTACCGAACTCCACTTTCTCGTCCACAACGTCGACGAGCAGCACCTCGGCGGCGCCGAAAATCTTTGCCCAGCGCGCAGCCATAATGCCGATCGGACCCGCACCGAAAATCACTACGCTCTGTCCTGCGGTCACGCCGCCCTGGCGTATGGCATGCTGCGCGACTGTGCAGGGTTCGACCATGGCGAACATCTCGTCCGTCGTCTCCGTATTATGGGATTCGATAAAATGCCACCGGGAAGGAATCCGGCAATACTCCGCAAACCCGCCGTCGCTTCGGGAACCGAGGTAATCGTAGTCCTCGCACATCGCGTAATGCCCGGTTAAACACGGCGGACATTTCCGGCAGGGAATGCAGGGGAAAATCGCTCCGCGTTTTCCAATCAGGGAGGCATCCGCCGATTCGCCGACGGCGACGATGGTCCCGCCGAACTCGTGGCCGAGCGTCAGCGGGTATTTCTGTTTACTGGTACCCAATTCAAAGATCCTGGGAATATCCGATCCGCAGATTCCGCAGGCGCCAACCTGAAGAAGCAGCTGCTCCCCGGTCGGAACGGGTACCGGTACTTCATCCGTACGAAAATCGTTTATCGCATGCAAACGTGCCGCTTTCATGGACTGATTCACCTTTCTACTTCAATAAGCTCGCGACATCAACTTTTTTCTGCGCGGGAATAATCTGGATCTCCACTTTGATGCCTTTTGAAATGAGCTGCTTTAAAATTTCGTTTTCCTCCGGCGAGGTCGAAACGTTCTGGAAAAATTTCTTTCGGCCGGGCGTCATCCCCATGCCGCCAATGTTCACAAAATTGATGTCGATTCCGGCGTTTACCAGCGACTGAATCGTCTGCGGTACCTTAACGATAATCATGGTCGGCTTGCCAAGCCCGCTTCTGAGACTTTCAATCGCTTCCGCAACGCTGAGAATCTCGATTGTAATTCCCGACGGCACCAGCAGCGAGAACATCTCCTGCATAAAGGGATCCTGCCGTGTTTTATCGTCGATCACAATAATATGCTGCACCTTGCCATAGGCGTGCAGCCACGCGGCGACAACCTGCCCGTGGATCAGCCGATCGTCAATCCTGGTAAACTCAAGATTTTTCATATTGCCTCCTCAATCTTAGAAAACTCAAATCCCACTATTTTTTACGAAACCAGGTTCGTTCTTCCCGAATATTACGCCTTGCCAAATTCTTTGATTTCCGATGCGCCGACCTGCATTAGCGCATCGACTAGTTCCGCCTGCGTCGTCGTTTCGGAGCGCTCGGTGATGGCGTAAATCAGCATCGGCAAATTGAACCCCGTAATGATGCGAACATTCTTCTCCCGTTTCAGCTGGTACACCGTATTGTTCGGCGTGCCGCCAAAGAGATCGACCAGCGCGATCACGCCGGCTCCGTCGTCCACCTGCTCGATGATCTTGTGAACGCGCTGCGAAAACGTCTCCGGCGTGTCGCTTTCCAGCACGCCCTCGCTGGCGAGCCGCTCGCCGTGTCCAACCAGCATCGCGGCGCTTTTCACCGCCTCGCTGGCAAATAATCCATGGCTGAGTACGATAATCCCTACCATATCCAAACTTCTCCCGTTCTGTTAGTCGGCCTTCTTAATCAGGGTTGCACAATATTCCTCGTAAAGCCGCACGAAGGATGCCGCGCCTTCCTTCATCATGGAGGAAGTGCCCGTTACAAACCCGCTCGCGCCAACTTGAAACATATCTTTCGCATTTTGCAGCGTCGTGTTGCCATCCACGACGATCTCCACTTTTCGGGAAGCGCGGCGCGTTACGCCGCACACCCGGCGGATTTTATCCAGATGATCCGGTACCATTTTCTGGCCCGCAAAGCCGGGATTAACCGCCATGATCAAAACAAAATCCAAAACATTCAGGCATTCCTCCAGGTATCCAACCGACACGCCCGGACTTAACGCAAGACCGGCCTTTAGCCCGCGGTCGCGAAGATTCTGCATCAACCGGTAAGACTGGTTGCATACTTCGGGGTGAAAGCTCACCCAATCGCCCTCACGTAAATTGAAATACGGGATATACCGCTCCGGTTCCAAGCACATCAGATGGACGTCCATGGGAAGGCTCGTCATGGAGCGGATATCGTTAAACGTATTGGTGCCAAGCATGATATTCGGCACGTAATGGCCGTCCATTACATCGAAATGAACGGCACAGACCCCTGCCTCTTCAAACGCAGCCAGATAATCCTGAACTTCCCAGGGTTTACTGCACATGATGGAGGGGAAAATTGGGATGCTTACTCGATTCATCAGGATCCCTCTCCTAAAACAGTTCTGCGGGAAACCCGCATTTTAACCAACCGGTTCGCCTGCGCGGGACATTGCCGTCCCGCGCAGGCATTTGGTATGCAATGGCGCGTCGGAATTCGAACTTAATACGCGCCCATGATGGCTTTGACCCCAACAAGCAGCAGCGCGAGCGCGAAGCAGATCAAAATAACCGTCATCGGTTTCACGCGCTTCTTGAGCAGACCCCAGACGCCGAGGACCGTACCGAGCGGCAGCAGGCCAGGCAGCAGGGAATCGAACACGCCAGTCTGGATGTTGAGTTTTACGGCGCCAAGTTCGTTGGTCCATGTAAAGTCGAGGAACGACAGGTCGAGCTTGACGTTTCCAACCGTCATGCTGCCAACGACCATCAGACCGACGATGCTGACGGCTTCCAGGATGCGGTTGAGCAAGCCGGTCTGCAGCAGGTCGATGATGGCGGCTTTGCCCTTTTTGTAACCCATCATGTACATGTTGTAGCCGAGGGTCAGCATGAGAACCTTGTAGACGACTTCAAACAGGATGGGGCCCGCGAAGTTGCCGGCCAGAGCAAGCTGAATGCAGACGCCCGCCAGGATCGGATAGCAGATGGACTGGGAGACCACGTCGCCGATGCCGGCCAGAGGGCCCATCAGCGCCGAACGTACGGAGATGATCTCATCCGCCGTGATGTCCTCGCCATTGGCGCGCTTTTCTTCCATAGCGGCCGTGATGCCGTGGATGACCGTGCCCATCCAGGACGGTTCGGTGTTAAAGAAGATCAGGTACTTTTTGAGTTCTTCCGCCTGTTTCTCTTTGGGATACAGCGCGCGGATGATCGGCACAAACGCATTGGTATTGCCGAGACCCTGGAGACGCTCGTAGTTATAGCAGGTTTCGCCGGAATAACCGAGCAGCCAGTTCTTTACCAGATCGGATTTTTTCAGTTCTGCCATCTTTACGCACCTACCTTCTTAGCCGTCTTATCGGAGAAGTTGTAGAGCAGGAAAGCAACGATTGCGCCGAGGACGGTGATCATCATCGTGCTCAAGCCCATGAACTTCGCCAGCGCAAATCCGAGGAAGAAGAACGGAATAATCTTCTTCTTGCCAAGGTAGTTGAGCAGCATGCCGATACCAAGAGCAGGCAGAATCCCACCGGCGATTGCGAAGAGATCCATGATCCACTGCGGGAACGTGGTGAGCCAGTCGCCAAAGGTCTTGCCGACCAGCACGATCAGCAGCGCGGGCAGGCCGTTCAGAATCAACGATACGAAGAACGAGGGCAGATAGTTGCACACGCGAACCATCTTGATGTTGCCCGCGGCCAGGTAACGATCCGCCGCGTGCACCCAAAGGGCGTTGATGGACATGTACGCGTTCCAGGAAAGAACCGCCACGCTGCCGAGAATGACGCCAATGGTCGTTGCCGTCGCGATATCCATACCGGAGACCAGCGCAAGCGCGGTGCCGACCGGACCGGCAAACATCGGGTTTCCAGGCATGGAGCCGCCGGCGGTGATAAAGCCGACGTACGGAAGGTTGATTGCCGCAGCGATCATCATGCCCTCCATGGGCTTGCCCATAACGAGACCGACCAGGAATCCGGACCAGATGGGGTAGAGCCAAGTTCTCGTGATGGAATGGCTGAACCACCAGGTGCAGCACGTTGCAATCAACGCGACTACGATTGCTTTAAAAATCAATTCTCTCACTCCTTTTCATTTCATTTTTAACGAAAGATTTGAACAAGTGACAAACGCAATGATAGAACCCCATCTCCTCCTTTCGAACATAGAGAGCAACAGACTCCGTTCCGGGTTACGCGGCTTCTTTTACCCCAGCACGTACCCCTCCGGGAGTGCTTTCAATAGGTGCGTCCTGACTTCCGTTGCATCCTCCGCATTTATCATCAATTCCCCCGCTCCTTGCAGAGCCGCCATATTCAGCAGGCTCAGCCTTTGCTTCGTCTTCAAGATGCCGGATGGGGAAACACTGACCTTGTGAATTCCCAGCGCGATTAGCGCCGCGAGCCCTAACGCGTCGCCTGCCATTTCGCCGCAAAGCGAGCAATCGATTCCGCATTTTGCGGAAATATCGATCGTCCGTTTGATCATGCGCAGGACCGCCGGGTCGAGAAAATCGTTTAAATAGCTCACGCGCGGATTCATGCGATCCGCCGCATAGGTATACTGCGTTAGATCGTTGCTCCCGATGCTTACAAACTCCGCCAGCGTTCCGAGCTGATCGAGCATGATCACCGCGGACGGGACTTCCACCATCATGCCGACGCAAACGGTTTCGCCATACGCAACGCCTTCGCTCTTGAGCTGCGCCTTTGCCTCCTTCAGCGCGGCAATCATCCCCTGGAGTTCCTGTTTCACCGCAATCATCGGAAACATCACCCATATTTTTCCGTAAACCGACGCGCGGAGAATCGCCCTTAACTGCGGCATGAGCAGATCCTTCCGGTCCAGGCTGATGCGCACCGCGCGATAACCTAGAAACGGGTTTTCTTCCTTCGGCAAATGCAGGCATTCGGCTTCCTTGTCGCCGCCGATATCCATTGTGCGGATCGTCAGCGGTAAGCCACCCAGTTTCCTGGCGGCGGAGGAATACGTAGCAAACTGTTCTTCCTCCGAGGGCAGCGTGGAACGATTCATATAGAGAAATTCGGTCCGAAACAGGCCGACGCCATCGGCATGGTAAGCAAGAACCTTGTCCAGCGTAAGCGGGTTGACGATGTTGGCCAGCACGAGAATACGTTCTCCGTCGTGCGTTCTTGCATCCTGTGCCGCAAACTTCAGCAATTCGTCGCGTTCCCGCTGAAAACGGATCTCTCTGTCGCGATAGCCGTCCAGCGAGGAAGCATCCAGTTTGTCTTCCACCGTTCCATGCTCGCCGTCCAGAAATACAAGCTCTCCATTCGGAATCTCCATCGCGCCCTGGCAGGCGACAACCGTTGGAATTTCCAGCCCGGCGGCAAGAATGGAAATGTGGGACGTTCGCGTGCCGTTCTCCGTCACGAGGCCGCGGATATGGGTTCGCTTCGCCGTAATCAGCATGGAGGGCAGCATGTCGCGCGCAACGACGATGCAATCCTCCGTCAGTTCCGAAAGGCTTGGGTACGTCCGGTTCGTAATCCGGCAGGCAAGCCTTACGCCGAGATCGCGAACGTCGTCCGCCCGCGCCGCCATATACTCGTCGTCCAGCGCGGAAAGCATTTGCTCAAAACTCTTCGCCGCACGCAGTACGGCAGCTTCCGGCGCGTACCCCGCCGCAATACCGGCTTCAATCAGCTCCACAAACGATTCGTCGTTGAGCATGGCGAGCTGGACTTCGATCAGGTCCGCATAGGTACTTTCGCCGGTTTGTGCACCGTTTAGCCGGAATTCATTTTCAAGACTCGAACTGGCATTCCGATATGCCTGCTGCGCAAGATCGGCGCTCGTTTCTGCGCGAAGATCGTAATCAAACTCCGGCAGCGGCGCCAGCCGGAAGCTGCGGTTCAGCACGACGCCCGCGCAAACGGCAATTCCACGGTAACGCATATCAGCCCTCCAGTCCTTCAATGAACGCCGCGATTTTCTCGGCGACTTCCTGCGCGTTTTCACCCTCGACGCCAACGCGAACCGTATCGCCCTTGACAAAGCAGCCGGAAAGCAAGCTGAAAATACTCTTGGGATTCGCCTTCCGTTCTCCGCTGGTTAGCGTGATTGCGTTGGGAAAGCTCTTGCACAGCGCGCTGAGCTGCGCGGCCGGACGAGCATGCAATCCCGTTGGGTTTTGAATCACGATCTCCAGTTCAAACATCAAAACGATCCTCCGTACATAAAAAGATAACTTTGCGATAATGAAATACAAATACTGCCGAAAAAAATGAAAAACGGATTGGTTTGTTTGTTCGCCTCGTCGGCGGGAAGCGGTTTCCTCGTCCGCTTCCCGTCTTCGGGCGAGTGGGAGGTAATATGGAAACACTTCTCACCTGATATATAGCAACATTCGTGCCAAAACACTTTTTCGCCCTATTGGAGCCGTTTTTTCGATCAAAAAGTAAATTTGTTTTGTTTTTCTTATTTTGCCAAAACAGTTTTGCCTATATGATTGATTCGTCTTATCGCTTCTGGTCACGGTAAATTTGCCGCTATTCAAAGCAAAAGACAGGGAAGCGCCGCACAAAATTGCGCGGCGCTTCCCTCAGTCTGTCAAAAAAGTTTCTAGGATTGTTAAGGGCCGTAGCCCTTAACCCATCTTTTCCGGCTGTGCCGGTTCATCCGGCGCAACGGATCGCCCGTTAGGGCGGTTTCCTTGTGCTCTTTTCCGCCCGTAAGGCAGAAGGCCGAAAGGAAAAGAGCGGTTGTCCCGTCAAAAAACAAGTTTTTTGACGGTCTCGAACCCCGCTGCAAAGCGGGGTTCTTTTTCGAAGCCTGTGGGTAAAAGTTCATTTACTCCTGATAGATCCCGTTGATATCCCGGCCAAAGCTGCCCTCCGGCGTATCCACACAAATGTAATACTGTCCTTTTGTGACCAGTTTTCCCTTCAGAAACGCGACGGCGGAGGCTTTGTTCGGAGCCGTATAAACCTCGTAGATCGCGCCGTTGTTCGTTACTTTCTCTTTATAGCGAACCAGTTTCGCGTTCCCGTTGGAAGCGGGCGCTTTTATCGACGGGCTTGGCGCGTCGGAATTCTTCCGTGTACCGCCGTGCGCGGTAAATGCCGCTTCCGCTTTCTGAAACTCGTCCAGCGTCAGATCCATACCACAAACGAGGGCTTCATATTTCCCGCTTGGAGCATCATCCCCGGTGACCGCGTAGTATCCAAATGTCATAATACGGTCGCAGATCAGTTTCCCGCTGTCGGAAGCAACGTGAATGAACGGCAGATCCAGAAGCGCCGTGCGGGCGCTTTCCGCCGACGGCATGGTAAACAGGGTGAACTGCGGCCTTTTTGACAGCCCCGGCCGCTCAAAGAGCCAATATGCCGACGCCTGCCGCATCGTTTCCTGCCGCGTTCCTACGTTATCCGCTTCCGTATAGGTTTCGGCAAACGCTACGCTTTTCTTGGAAAATAAATCTTTCAACGACATGATGGTTTCCTCCCTAATTTTTATTCCGTCGCGTATTCCAAAGATCCGAATCTGCAGCGTCAGCGTTTTACCCTTCACAACGTCGCCAGGAAACTCTCGTTTCGGCAGAATTTCCGAAACACAATGCGTTCTTCCGATCCGGCGCTGGTCAAACACGTCCCGACGCGAGCACAGTTTTATCTTATAAAAAGCGGCGCCGCGCTTTTCGCGTAAAAGTTGCAGTTAAAAAGCCCCGTCGTTTTGACGGGGCAATGCTTCGATAAGATCTTTATTGTTCGGTCTGCGTCAGGTACCCAGATACGCGGCCTTAACCGCTTCATTCACGAGCAGTTCTTTCCCCGGACCGGTCATGGTAATCCGACCCGTTTCCATTACATAGCCCGTGTCCGCCGTGGAAAGCGCCATATTTGCGTTTTGCTCGATAAGAAGAATTGTCACGCCGCGCTTGTTGATTTCTTTGATAATACTGAAAATATCGCGTACGATCAGCGGCGCCAGCCCCAGCGAAGGTTCATCCATCATCATGAGCTTTGGGCGGCTCATCAGCGCGCGGCCGACCGCAAGCATCTGCTGCTCGCCGCCGGAAAGCGTACCGCCGGCCTGCCAGGAGCGTTCCTTGAGCCGCGGGAACAGCTCATAGACCCAGTTGATATCCGGCGTAATGTCGTCCTTGCGCATATACGCGCCGACGCGCAAGTTCTCGTAGACCGTCAGGTCGGGAAAGATGCGCCTGCCTTCGGGAACCAGGGTAATCCCGCGGGATACGATGGCGGTCGTATCCTTGCCCGTAATATTGTCACCCTCGAACTCAATGACGCCTCCCCTCGGCTTAACCAATCCGGCGATTGCGCGAAGTGTGGAGCTCTTTCCGGCGCCGTTTGCGCCAATCAAGGTGACAATATGCCCTTTGGGCACGTCGAAACTGATCCCTTTCACGGCTTCAATGCCGCCGTAGCTGACTTTGAGATCTCGGATGCTCAGTATCGTTTCACTCATTCGCTCACCCCCAGATACGCATTGATCACCTTCGGATCCGCCTGCACGACGGCCGGCGTTCCATGGCTGATGAGCCTCCCGAAGTCGATTACATAGATCCGATCAGAAAACTGCATGACGAGATCCATATGATGCTCAATCATAAAAACCGTAAGATCATACTTGTTCTTAATCTGTACAATGAACTCGCCGAGTTCCTGCGTCTCCTGCGGATTCATGCCTGCGGCGGGCTCGTCCAGCAGCAAAAGCTTCGGGTCGGTTGCCAGAGCACGTGCGATCTCCAGACGGCGCTGTAACCCATAAGGAAGGCTCACCGCAAGATCGTTTGCGTACTGCAGAAGGCTCTGCTCTTCTAGCAGCGCGGCGGTCTCGTCACGCATCCGTTTTTCTTCTTTATATGATATGCGCAACGTAGCGGTAAACACGTTCTGTTTGGCTCGCATGTGCTTTGCCGTAAGCACATTATCGAATACCGTCATGCTTTTCCAAAGCCGGATATTCTGGAAGGTACGCGCGATGCCAAGCTTCGTCACTTGATCCGGCGTGGGATCCACCGCGTGGGCGGCAACATACTTCTTCGCGTTTTCACCCGCATAGAGCTTTCTCATCTTGCCGCGCGGGTGGTTGGCTACAATGGTTTTCCCATTGAACGAAATCTGCCCGTTCGTGGGATCGTAAATACCGGTAATGCAGTTGAACGCCGTCGTTTTCCCTGCGCCGTTGGGTCCGATCAGAGCAACGATTTCGCCGCGATTCACCTCGAGGGACAGGTTATTGACGGCTACAACGCCGCCGAACTGCATGGTAACGTCTTCCAGACGCAATACGTTCTCAGCCATCGATGCCGCCTCCCCTCGCCGCCTTTACGGGTTTTCTATTCTTGTTGAACCGCTTGATCAGGCCGGCGAACGAAATCTCCTTATCGCCCATAAGCCCCTTCGAGAAGAAGAGCACGATCAGCATGATAATGATGGAAAACACAAACCGCCGGAATCCCGAGCGGAAAAGATTCGGGGATTCGATGCCAAGGAACTTGCCCATATCCAAACCGCGCAGCCACCACTCGGAAGCGGCAATATAGAGGAAACTCGCAATACAGCTGCCGGAGATGGAGCCGATTCCGCCAATGACGACGATCAGAAGTATTTCATAGGTCATCGCGCTCTTGAACTGCGCCGCCTGCACCGTGTACTGATACATGGCCAGCAACGCGCCGGAAACGCCCGCAAAGAAGGAGCTGATGACGAAGCTCATTTCCTTATGCTTGAGGAGGTTAATCCCCATGGCCTCGGCGGCAATCTCATCGTCCCGAATGGCCTTAAACGCACGGCCATAAGAGGAGTTGATCAAAAGCACGATCAGCGCAATGCAGATGCCTGCCGCCACAAACACAAACAAAGTCGGTGGGAAAGGTATCTTCGTAAACGGAATCGTTACGTCCGTCAGATCGAGGTACTCGCGCATGACGTTCGCGCCGTTCGTGATCGGGCCAAGCACATCCCATTGGAAAACGGCACGAATGATCTCCGCAAAGCCGATGGTCGCGATAGCGAGATAATCGGACTTCAAGCGCAGCACCGGCAAGCCGATCAGCGCTGCGAACAGCGCCGCGGCAAGTCCCGCGCAGATGAGGCCAACAAAGATTCCCGTATCGAATTTGACGGCGGCCTCGTAGTACTTATAGACCGACTCGGTCATCTTGACTTCCGCCGGCATTGTGAAAATCGCGTACGTGTACGCGCCGATGAGCATAAAGCCCGCCTGCCCAAGCGAGAACAAGCCGGTAAAACCGTTGAGAAGGTTCATGGAAACGACAACGAGAGAATAGATCGCGCCTTTCTTGAGCACGGTGAAAATAATGCTGTTGGCATTCACCGTTTTTTCGAGGACGGCGACGGCAATATAGATCAGAGCGATCGCGCCGAAGGTAATCCAAAGTTCGGCCTTGCTTTTCTTTTTCATGCCATCCCCTCCTTTACGCCTTGTCCGTGGCTTTTTCGCCAAACAGACCGGTGGGCTTGACCACGAGAATGATGATCAAAAGCGCGAAGGTAAACGCATCCGAAAACGTCGTCCAGCCGCTGCCGCCGAACCCGAAGATCGAGCTGCCGCCTTTGATGATGTTTTCCGCAATACCGATGATAAACGCGCCGATCACCGCGCCAGGAATGCTGCCGATGCCTCCGAATACCGCCGCGACAAAGCACTTCAGTCCCGGCATGCTTCCCGAAACGGGCGTAACGGAAGCATAGTTGGTAAAATACAGCATGGACCCAACCGCAGCGAGAAAGGAACCGATCACGAATGTAGTCGATATCACGCTGTTGATGCGGATCCCCATCAGACGGCTCGTTTCAAAATCCTTAGATACGGCGCGCATGGCCATGCCGACCTTGGTGTACTTGATTAAGAGCGAAAGCAGCACGACAAGAAGAATGGTCAGAAGCGGTGTGACCAGCGTAACCATTTTCGTCGTCGAACCCCAGATTTTTACCGTTTGACTCAGCCAGGGAATCGTGGGATAAACCTTTGCAAGACCGCCGGTAAAGTAAAGCGCGGCGTTCTGCAGAAGGTAGGATACGCCGATCGCGCTGATCATGACGGACATACGCGGCGCAGTCCTGAGCGGTTTATACGCGGCGCGTTCGATCAAAAAGCCCAGCAGTACGGTCAGCGCAAGCACGAGCGGGATGGATACCGTCATCGGCAGCGTCGTCGAAAGGTATACCATCATGAGCCCCGCGCACATAAATACGTCGCCGTGGGCAAAGTTAATCAGCCGGAGGATGCCGTAAACCATCGTGTAGCCAATGGCAATCAGCGCATACTGCCCGCCGACCGAGATCCCCGAAAGGATATAGGAAAGGTTGGCGTGTAAAAAATCGAGCATTCATTTGCCTCCATCAATACCGTTTGGAAAAGGATCACGCAATCCTCATTAAACGGCATTCCCATCTTTGCACGTGAAAACTACGCGCAAGCCAGTTCGATTATCACAAAACAGTAATTCGAAATGAAACACACACCGAAACTACGAACGAACTATTGCCGTCGAACGGCGAAAATACAGCCTGAACGAAGTACGGCGGGGGCTGGAGACCCCCGCCGTAACCACTCGGTTTCGTTAGCCAATCGTAACCGCGGGGAGAGCATCCCACGCGCCGGTTTCCGTGTTGGCATGTTTGACATAAGCCGTGTTGCGGATCGCGTCGCCGTTGACCTGGTCAAGAGCGATGTGCCCGGAAACACCGTCATACTCCGTGCTCCAGAGAGCCTGCATGATGGCGGCCGGATCAACGCTCGCAGCCTTCTTCATCGCTTCCAGAGCAAAGTAATACGCGTCATAGCCCATTGCGGTAACAGCCGCAACCGTGTCGTCGCCACCGTTGTTGGCCAGCAGCGTCGCATCCGAATTGACCCATGCTTTGAAGCTGCTGTCGAAGTCGGCGTTCGCGCCCTCGGGATAGAAAGTGGTGACCGTTACGTCAACGCTCTTGCCCTTGGCCGCCTGGAGGATTACGTTGCTGTCCCAGGTATCGCCCGCGAGGATCGGCATGCCGAGGCCCTGGGATTCCGCCTGGTCGATAATCAGCTGCGCGGCTTCGGTGGAAACCGGCGAGAAGAAGACCTGTGCGCCGCCGTTCTTGGCGTTGTTGATATAGCTCGTGAAGTCGCTGTTGCCATCGGGGAAGGTATCCTGAATGCAGGTGCCGCCGAGCGCTTCAAACGCCTTGACGAAGTATTTCACCAGGCCGCCGGAGTAATCGTCGCCCAGTTTGGAGAGGCAATACGCCGTTTTTACGCCGAGCGTGCTGAACGCATAGTTCGCCAGAACGGTGCCCTGGAACGGATCGAGGAAGCAGATACGGAAATAATGCGTATTGCCCTCGGTAACCTGCGGGTTGGTGCAGGTGATGCCGATGCAGGGGATTCCCGCCGCTTCAAACGTCGGGGAAGCCGCGATGGATACGCCCGAACCATAGGAGCCGAGCACAACGGACACGCCGGCCGAAACCAGCGTGGACGCAGCGGAAGCGGCCTTATCGTTGGAGCTTTCGTTGTCTACCTTGACAAGCTGCACGTCATACGTCGTTCCGTTGATATCAACGGTAGGGCTAACGGAGTTTGCGTACTCAATGCCAAGGGTCTCCTGTTTACCGCCGGCGCCGTTGTCGCCGGAAGCGGGTTCGTAGATGCCGATTTTCACAACCGGATTTGCGGAAGCGGGCTCTTCCGCGGCGGTGGTATCCGCGGCAGTGTCAGCGGCCGTGTCTGCGGCAGTGTCGGTCGTTGCAGCCGGCGCGGTAGCCGAACAGGCAGCAAACGATACGACGAGAACGAGCGCCAGTAGAATTGCTACTAACTTCTTCATTTCAGATTCCCTCCATTTTTATTGTTCGCTTTTCGAAATGCAACGGATACGGAACGAACGTGTAATTCCGCATCTAAAAAAATTATAATCAGATTCTCGGTTGATTGCAACTGCATTATTCACCCTTATACAAGCCGGCTATCCGGAATGGAAACAAAGAACGCCCCTGCCGGCACGGAACGATCCGGCAGGAGCACGCATTCCGAAACATGTTTAATTATACCTGAACGGGAGTTCTCATTCAGTTTTTCCAGTTTTGTGCTTCAAAAATCAGCCGAAACAGATTCTGTACGGTAAAGCGATAATCGTTCTCACTTCTCTTTTTTGCTTCAGAGAACGGTATCGCCTGCTGATTCGTGCTAAAAACCGCCGTAACACCCATATCGTAAACCGAACCGATATCGTCCCCGACATCCCCGACTACCGCCAGCACGGGCACATGAAATTTCTTCGCCCTGCGTGAAACACCGGAAACGACCTTGCCCCGTAAACTTTGTCCGTCGATTTTTCCTTCGCCGGTAATCACGAAATCCGCATCCTGAATCTTTTTTTCAAAACCCACGGCGTCCAGAACGGCTTCGATTCCCCGTTTCAGCTCGGCTCCGAAAAACGCAAGAACACCCGCACCCATCGCGCCCGCCGCGCCCGCGCCGGGGACGGAAGCAACCTTTGCACCAAGTTCTCGTTCCAAACATTCGTCGAACGCAACCAGTTCGCGGTCGAGAAGCTTTACCGTCTCGGCATCCGCGCCCTTCTGCGGTCCAAAGATATATGCCGCGCCGGTGGGTCCGTGCATGGGATTGTCAATATCGCACATCGCGGTAACGTGAACCCCTTCGAGAATCCGGCTTGTCTCGGAACAGTCGATGCGCGCGATTCTCGAGAGCGTACCGCCGGTCGGAACGAATGTTTTTCCCGCGGCGTCGAAGAATTTCGTACCCATAGCCGCCGCACAGCCGCATCCGCCGTCGTTTGTCGCGCTGCCACCCAGCGCAAGAATCACTTCCCGTGCGCCGTGTTCGAGCGCATGCTTCATCAGTTCGCCAACTCCGAACGTCGTCGTTTCGGTTGGATTCTTCCGTTCGCCTACCAGTGGAAGGCCCGCAGCAGCGGCCATTTCGATCACCGCGGTCGTTCCAAAGCGACCGTAAAACCCTTCGACCGGTTCAAAATAAGGTCCGCTGACGGTAAGGTTAACCCGCTCGCCCTCCAGGCACGCCAGGAAGCAATCGACCGTCCCTTCTCCGCCGTCCGCAACCGGAATTCCAACAACGTTGCAGGCGGGGAAAAACTTTCGCGCCTCCTCGTCAACAATGCGGCTGATTTGCATGGACGAAAGCGATCCTTTAAACGAATCGGATACCACAACGATTTTTTTCACAACGGTTCCATTCCTTTCTTCACGCGTCAACGGCGGTGTCCTGCCGTTTCTTATTCGTTTTCGGGTTGCGGGACCTGTTTCTTACGCGATTCGCGCCTCATGCCGAACAGGCGGACCAGAGCGTATCCCGCGAAAATAAACAGAAGCGGCATAGCAAAATAACGGTAACGCGTCTGAACCTCAATCAGCAAATGCGCGCCGATCCAGCCGAGCAGGACCCACAGGATCAAATCGGTCGCCGTGCCACGCTTTCGCAGAAACGCGCCGATTCCGCTGAGCAGATAGATCATCGCCACATAGAAAAAGTCCAGCAGGTTCCCCGCCGCCATCCAGCTCTGAAGCGAGGCTTCCCCTCCCTGTAAACGTTGGGTCGGCGCCGTTCCAACGGCAACCCAGCCAAACACATCGTCCTTTTCCAGCCACATATGCCGGATTTTTGTGTCGATCAGCTGCGGCAGGTTTCCGCTCGCAAGCCGTTTTTGGATTGTGGCGACACAATACGCCTGTCGTTCGCTCTCCGGCTGCGCCATAATATTCTCCCAGTCCGAGAACGAAAGCGCGCCGTTGGTATCGGGGTTTAGGCCGTTCATGATTTTCCCGAGAAAGCTTACGCTCATTTGCGATTCGTTTTGTAGCCCCGCCTGACGCATTGCCGCGTTCAGTCCTGTACGCAGAACAAAAAAGCCGAGGCAAAACGCAGCCGCAATGGTCAGCAGCCGCAAAAGTTCCCGTCTTTTCTTCCGTGCAGCGAGGACGCAAACCAACCACACCGCGCCCAATGCGACCAGCGTCGGGGCGGACGAAGGATGCGCAAAATACCCGACCAGGAGCAACCCTCCGCCAAACAGCGACCAAAGCGCGGACCGGGAAAACGCATCCGCTGCAAACGCCCGGATCAATGCGAAGAATGCCAGCAGGGTAAATAGAATCGCGATATGCTGATTGGTATTGATCTGCGAGAAAAAGAGGTTCGACGGATAGAACGCAAACAGAAGCCCGGCCACCGGCGCGGCCTTTCTGTCAATTTGCCGCGCAAGCAGATAGACCGCCACACTGGAAAACGACGTAACGACGCATTGAACAAGCTGAAACGTTCGCGCGCTTGTGCCGACCAGCAGCATGATAGCACCGTTTATCACCCCAATCCCGGAAAAACTGGAAATCTGGTATGCATCCGTCAGACGGGAAATGGCCGCGTAGTCGCCTTTTGCAAATGCGACGCCCATTGTGTAGTAATTCGCAAAATCGTTGTAGGGTGCGTAAGAGACAAACACAAAGACAATCAACCGCGCGAGCAATGCAGCGCCGAAGATTGCAGCGCCCCAAACCAAGGGCTTTTCTTTTTTCTTCCGAGCGGATCGGTAAACAAAAAAACCGGATACGGCGAAAAGAACCAGATAGATAAGAACGAGAATCCCAAACTTCGGGGTGGAAAAAAGCTGTTCACGAATAATGTAGGTGTAAAATTTGTACCGAACCAGAACGTAGCCGAGAAACGCCAGAAATATCACCGTTATAAACAGGGAGACCCCTCTCGAGAAACGGTCTTCGTCCCGGCTGAAAAACAGGCTGTCTTGCCGCATGTCTGGCTCCTTCTTCTTTCCCGTGTGCCAATGGATTTACGAGTAGTATACAAAAACGCGCTCCCCTCGTCAAACAGCTTCGGAACTGTACTTTCCAGCAGCCAAAAACGTCCGACTTCTTTTCGGCGGAGAACGCAAACGCGCGCTCGAGTCCATTCTCCCGCCGTCATGTAGCGCCTCCTGCAAAAAACGGATCAGCACCGGCAAGCCTTTTTTCAGTTCCGGCCAATCAAAAACGCCGCCGGAGGACGATCCCGTCCTGACCAAGCGGCGTATTCTTTCGGCGAGCGTATCTCCCGTTTCAGGAAAGGCCCGTCCGCACTTATCGGGCTGCCGTTACGCAAAGCTCTACCCGGCATTTTTTGTTCGCCATCGCCACCGCCACACAGGCGCGCGCGGGCGCACATCCAGGTACGATCCACGCATCCCAAACTTCGTTGAAAGCAGGAAGATCCTTCCGGTCCGCAAGATAGATCATAACATTCAGAACCCGGCTTTTATCCGACCCCCCGATTGCCAGCAAGCGATCGATAATGGCAAGCGTATCCTCCGCCTGTTCGCGGATTCCCTCCCGTGTTACACAGATCTGCCCGCCGATATAGAGCGTATTTCCATAGGCCACGGCGTCGCTCATGCGACTGTCCTGTTCAAAACGCTGTATTTCCATTTGACCCCAACCTCCTTACAGCGTATCCAGCCGAACTTTGGCAATCCACTTTCGTACCCTGCACGGCGCCTGCCAGAACTGTGCGGCAAGATGCGCATCCTGTGGAAAGAAGATCGCGATATGGCCCGCCGGGAAGTGGACCGCCGCAGAATCCGGGTCGATCGCAGCCATGGTGCAGTCGTCTTCCGCATCGTACGCGGTCGTGATCCGCTCGACATCGGCAAACGGTTTGTGGTAAAACTTTTCTTCGCCCTCCACCACATACATCACGTCCACGTATTCCCGGTGCGCTTCCAGCTCGCTGCCGTCTTCCTCGCCGCCGATGTAATTCAACCCGATCAGAAACACTTTCTCGCCGTCCAGCGACACCTTTTCAGGAAGATCCTTTCCATCGTCCGAAAACTGCTCGAAATAACGCAGCACCGTTTCGATCCCGGCGCCAAGCCCGTAATACTGCTTTGCATTTTCCAGCCTGTCGAAAACCATATCATTCGCTCCTTCTTTCGCGCGCCCGAACGGGCGGCGGTTTTTTTCGGTACACAAAACCAGGCCGCGCGTTTTTTTCGCGAAGCGATTGGCAGACCTTCGTTTTTATTCCTTGACTGCGCCGGAAACCAACCCGCGCATGTAGAATTTTTGTAAGAACAAGTACAGCGCCGCAACCGGCAGACTTACCAGCACCGAGGATGCAAGCACCAGATCCCATCGCGTGGACGTGCTGGAGTTAAACGCGTACATTCGCGGCACGAGCATCGTTTTCGTCGCATCCGAGATCGTCACGAGGCTTACGAGCAGATCGTTCCAAATGTAAGTCGCGCGCAAAATAATGACCGTTACCGTGATCGTTTTCATCAGCGGCATATAAATTGAGGTATAAATGCGCCAGAGGTTGCACCCGTCCACAACCGCGGCTTCACTGAGTTCACGCGGCAATGTGCGCATAAACCCCGTATAGAGAAACACCGCGACCGGAAGCGAAAGCGCCGTGAACACAAACGAGGTGCCAAGATACGTGTTCAGCAGCCCCAGCGACTTGAGCAGCGGCACAAGCTGCAGGATGATCGCGTGAATCGGAATACAGATCAGTAAGATCGACGTAAGATAGACCGTCCGCAGAAATTTGGAGTTTACCAGCGAGATGGCAAACGCCATCAGCGAGCCGAGCACAACGGTCATTACAACGGAAAGCAGCGTAATGACGATATTATTCCAAAGCCCCTCCCCGAACCGCAGGATCGTGATCACTTTATCGTACGCTTCCAGCGTAAACGTACGCGGATCGAACGTCAGAAAATTCCTTTGAATCGCCGCAATCGGTTTAAAGGAGTTCAACAGCGCCAGAATGATTGGAAAGAGCACAAACAGCGTAAACAGCGACAGCAGAATTTTGGAGCCGACATGTTTGTTCTGCCAGGAAAGCGACGTTTCCCTCTTTCGTTTCATGAATTGCCGACCTCCTTTTTCAACAGGATCTTCAGCTCGATAAACGCCAGGATTACGGCAAAGATACCAAGCAGTACCGATATTGCAATCGCTTTGCCATATTGATGGTTATTAAAATACGTCGTATACGACCAGAGGGCAAGCGTGGTCCCGTAGCGTCCCGGCCCGCCGCCTCCCGTCATGGACGCGGGAACCGCGAAAGCCGAGAGGCTTTCCACCGTCAGCAGAACCGTGTTGATCGTAATGGAAGGCGCTAAAAACGGAAGCGTCACATGAACGAATTCCTGCCATTTATTCGCGCCCTCGATCGCGGAAACCTCATAGTACGACATCGGGATACTCATCATGCCCGCGTGATAGATAATGCTGTAATACCCGGAGATCAGCCAGATGAGCGCAACGGAAATCGATGGAATAATCAGCGACGGCACGCCGAGCCACTGCGGCAGCAGGTCGGGCGGAACGCCGATCCATTGAAGAAAGTGATTGATCGGCCCGTTGTTGTAGCTGAACATGATACGCCAAAGGAAGCCAACCACGACCATGGAAAGCAATTGTGGAAAGTAGATGGATGTTTTTACGAAATTTCCGAATTTCCTGCCGGTGTTCGTAATCATAACACCAAGCAGAATCGCAATGAGATTGCCCCCGATCACATATGTCAGGATCAGCTTGAGCGTGTTGGTGCAGACCAGCCAGAAATCGCGGTCGTTTACCATATTTCGAAAATTGGTCAGTCCAATAAAATTCGGAACGCTGCTTGCGGTATTATAGTCGGTAAACGCATAGCCGACATTCATAATGAACGGAACGATGATGAAGACCGCAATCATTAAAATCCCGGGCAGCGCCATCAGCGCACCGGTCCATTTCCAGAGGTCCTTGTAGTAGCAAACGCGCCGCGTTTTTTTCATACCTTGTCTTCCTCAAACGAGCCCGCCGGGCGGAGAAAACGCGAATTGCTTTCCCTCGCGCCTTCTCCGCCGGCTTTCGTTTCGTATTGATTCTTTTCGTCCTTTCCGGCGATTGCCGGAATTTCGGGCAGCGAATTCCCACGCCGCGCCTTCCAATCCATATTATACCGGAAAGAAACGAAGTCCGTTCGTTCAATATCCGCAGTTTAGTTCAGCGTCGCAAGATACTCCTGCTGCGCGGGGTTCAGGTAGTCACCAATCTGATTCGGCTCCGCGTTGCCCAGGATAACAGCCTGAACGAACTGCTTCACCTGCTCGTAGACAATCGCGGTGAACGCCTGCTGCGGTTCAAGGCTTTTAATCGTCAGCGCATTGCTCGCATCCCATGCGGCCTTGAGCTTGTCGTTGACCTTTGCGTTCGGCATATCCGCGGCGGCATCCTTCCACGGCGGAATCGTTCCGCTCATGTTCTGGTAAACGTAGGCGTTTTCAAAAGAGATATAGTTAAAGAACTTCGTGGCCAGATCAACGTTGCCGGTGCTGTTTTTGCCCATCGCGTAACCGTCGCCGGCGATCACGATGCCAACCTGCTGCTCACCGGTTTCGTTCCACGGAACCGTCGTGATTCCGATGTTCGCGCCGCCGTCCACAAGGATATTGCCCGTCTGATACGAACCCTGGATCGTCATGGCCGCTTCGCCCGCCGTTACTTCACGCATGCACTCGTAGAGGTCTGCGGACTCGTAGCCGCGCTGGAAATAACCCGCGTCGCGCAGAACGACCGCTTTATCCAGTATGGACTGCCATTCCGGCGTGGAGAAATCATATTCTCCGTCGCGCGCTTTCACGTTCCAGTCGGGATCATAACCGCTTGCCACGATTTCGTGCGCGATTCCAAAGCTGATGAAGCTGTGGCCAAGATTATTGGGGCTTGCGCCGGCAACCGCCAAAGGCTGGAATCCGGCATCTTTGAGCTTCTGGCAGCAATCCAGAAACTCCTGCCAATTGGTCGGAACACTCGTTACGCCGGCTTGTGCAAACTGATCGATATTATAGTAGAGCAGTTCGGTCTCCACGCCGTTGGCGACCGCAAAATGCACGCCGCTGCGCGAAGTATACATGTCTTTCAGAGCGTCAAGCTGCGCATCCCATCCGGGCGTTCCGGATACGTCCAGCAGATAGCCTTTATCCGCCAGCGTCGCAAACCAGTCCGTGCAGCCGATGCCGACCACGTCGGGAAGCTCTCCGGCTGCAACCAGCGGCTCAATGGTGACCTCGTAGCTGCTCGCGTCCTCCAGCATGACGTTGAGCGTCACATCCGGATAATCCGCATTGAACATCTTCGTCCATTCGGTGACGGAATCCGGCGCGATATCCGCCGCGATCGCCACGTTTAATTCGCCGGAATCGGTGCTCTGCGCCGTATCCGAAGCAGCGGTGTCCGCCACAGCGGACTCCGCCGCGGTGACTTCCGGCGTTGCCGCGTCGGCCGGTTTACAGCCGGCGAACGCCAGCGCCAGCAGGCAGAAAGCCAAACCAAGTGCCAGTACCTTTTTCATGAACATTCCTCCTCCAGTTTTTTTCTTATCGCACAGACGTACGTCCTTTCGAACCAGCAGAAAAACGGTTCTTCCAGGACTTACGCCGGTTTTCCATGTCCGGTGCAGAGACAGGCAGCATATTTGCCGCCGATTGTCAAACTCGCTCTTGATTGTTTCCACACGATTACGCTTGCCCGATGACTCGATTCTCAACGGAGGAAATCCGCTCCTCCATACAGGCCCTGAAAAGCGAAAGCCGGCCCGACATGCTAACGATACAGGAATGACAGAACTTTTTCTACACTCCCAGTTTAACCGAGCCGACCCCTTTCTGTCTTATGCGAATTCTATTTATTTTTCCAGTATTTTTAGATGGTTCGCAAGTAAATCCCCGTCAGTCTGCGACATTCTTCTTGAAATTTTGTTTTTGTACGATATAATAAGTATCATGATTTACGTCTGTACTGTGTAACACACGTGTATTGGAGTCGGTTTCTATGCGAATTCTTACGGATCCCGCCGAGAGCGTAATTCCGCCGTTTATCTGCGAAGTTACAGTGGACACGCAAGCGCCCACGCTGGAGAGCGACGCCTTTTTTACAACGATGGACGATTATGTTCCGGGACGAAACGTACTCGTAAATTCCTCCCCGTCCGTCCAGATGCAGCCGCGAAAAACTACGTTTATTACCGAATTCCATGCGCCGGCCCCGAATGAGATCCCTCCGTTCTGGCGCGCCTATCTGCCGCGTCCGCTTTGTTTTCACATGCACGACTACTGTCAGGTAACAAAGGTGGAAGCCGGGCGGATCCTCTATATCATCAATAATACGCAGGTGGAAATGGCGAAAGGCGATATCATCGTTATCAACCCGAACACCGTGCATTCCTGGCTGGCGGTGGAGCAGACCAGTTGTGCCAGTATCGGTTTCTATCCTTCCCAGATTCGGCTGAACGAATACTGCGCCCATTACGAAAGCGCCTTCAGTCTCCTGTACAGCATGCAGTTTCCCAGCGTATACATTCCGCAGCAATCGCCCTTCTACGGTTCCGTCGACCGCTGTATCGAGAATATCCTTGCCGAGTACCGTGAAAAGCCGCCTGCCTACGGCGGGATGGTCCATAATTACATCGTCGAGCTTTCGCTTCTGCTCTCCCGCGCCTGCGCCCTGCTTTCGGAATCGTCCAGTGCCGCCCCGCGCAGACCGGAAACGCTGCAAAAAGCCATGCTCTACATTAATGAACATCTCGATACGACCGCCGGCCCGCAGGATGTAGCGGCGCATATCCATATGAACCCCTGCTATTTCTCTTACTACTTCAAAAAACAACTTGGTATCCCCTGTTCGAAATATATTGCCATTCGTCGCCTTTCCAACGCGGCAGAACTGCTGAAATCGACCGAAATGCCGATCTATGACGTCGCGTTCAAGTGCGGCTTTCGCAGCATCAGCAGTTTCTATCAGCTGTTCAGTTCACTGTATACGGTTTCCCCCGGCAAATTCCGAAAGCTGCATCATTAACGAGAAAGCGCGTTCCGTTCCGCGCTCTGCAAAATCCGGCATGCTCAAACACCCCGGATTTTTCCCGTGTCCGGAGGATGCTCTCTTCCTGTCTTCGGATCGATTCCCAATTTTGAAAAAATGAATTTTTGAACCGAAATCCGGCAGAAATACACGGAAAACGATTGACTTTATGCAGTAGTTTGATATAATTATTTTATCATAATTCTTTCGTTGTATAATTTTTTTATTTGGAAGTGTCAGCATGTACGATTATTTTAAGAGTTTGCCAAACGACAGAACGTTTTACCAGGAACACATTCGCGAACGCCTCCCGATTCAAATCGTGGATGCACATGCGCATTTTAATCTTCCCGAGCATGTAAAAAAGATCACAAAAGAGCAAATCGCCGCGGACTGGGCGCTGGAATGCGGCTTACTGATGAGTTACGAGGATGCAAAAACCTATACCTCCACGCTTCTGCCCGACCAGAGCATCCGGTTTGTATGCCTTCCTTGGCCGCTTAAGGACGCGGATACCGTTGCCAACAATCAATATATCGATTCCATCGTCACCCAGCACGGCGAGCTGGGCTTATTTACGAACCGCCCGGAATACACCGCGGAATATATCGAAGGAGCGTACCTTTCCGGTCATTATTCCGGTTTTAAGCCATACCCGTACATGGCGAGCAGCGTGAAGGGCGCCGATATCAGCATCTTCGATTTTATGCCGCGCGAGCAGTTCGCTCTGGCGGACCGTCTGCATGCCGCCGTGCTTCTGCACCTGCCGCGGAAAGGCAGATTGCCAGCGGAAGGGAACATTCAGGAAATCCGCGAGATCGTGAATCATTATCCGAACGTAAAGCTTGTGGTTGCGCACTTTGGACGCTGCTTCAACCACGAATATTTTCAGGAGGCGCTTGATCTTCTCGGAGACGATATCCATCGCGTCTATTTCGACACCGCGGCGGTGATCAATCCCAAGGTTTACCGGATGGCGCTCGATCATCTGGACTATCGCCGCATCCTCTTTGGCACGGATATGCCGATCATGCTCTGGCACGGCAAGCGCGAGTGGACCGACCGCTCCTATGTCAATCTGTGCCGTGAAAACTTTTCCTGGAGCCCGCATAAGTATCCCGAAGAGGAAGCGAATTACACATTCATTATTTACGAGCAACTCAATAATCTGCTTGATGCGCTGGACGGCGACGAAGCGATGAAGCAGGCAATTTTCCACGATAACGCTCTGAATGTCTACCAGGCACGCCGATAATTCCGGCATTACGGTAAAGAAAACGCTCTCCCCCGCTGACATCGCGGGATACGGAGAGCGTTTTTGTAACCTATTCTTTTGAGTGGATCTACTCTTCGCTGTTCTTTCCGTCCGTCGTTTCCACGATATCCGTCGTTCGGGCAAGATTCTCAATTGCGTGCTCCTCATTATAACGGGCAACGGCGAGAACCAGCGCGGAGACAACGGAGATCTGCTCCGGAACCGAATTGTTGGTCATGCGGAAAAACTCCGGATTACTGTAGGTCGTCAGCAGTACGCAGTCCGCATGCTCCACGAGACTGGACTCCGCAAAGCTCGTTACCGCAACCGTCGAGCATCCGCATTGCCGGGCGTTTCGCATCGCTTCCACTACGCTTTTCGTCTCACCGGACGTGGAAAATCCAAACGCAAGATCCCCGGAGCCAAGCACGGCCGCGCTCATCACCTGATAATGCGGATCGCGATAAAACGCAGTGTTATACCCCATTCTCCGCAAATGCAGCTCCAGATACTCCGCCGCATGGGAGGAGGAGCCAATCCCGTAAGCTTCGATCCGCCGCGCGGACATAATCAACTGCACCGCACGGTTAAAGGAAGCTTCGCTGATCAGCACCAGCGTGTCGAGAATACTCTGGGATTTTTTCCGAAGCGTGTGAATCAGAATATCGTAAGGATTGTCCAGATCGCTGATATCGCCAAGAAGAAGGGCTTTCGATTGGTTCATTCCGAGCGCAAGCGCGACTTTAAAGTCCGAATAACCTTTATATCCGGCGGTTTTCACGCAATTAACAACGGAAAACTGACTGACCCCCGCTTTCAGAGCAAGCTCCGTAATGCTCAGCGTAATCACTTCCTGCGCATGGGAAAAAACATAGTCGGCAACCATCGCCGCCTTTGGGCTGAGCATATTATAGACCGATCTTAGCCGCGCAATACACTCAGAGCTGTTTGTTATCTCCATTTCCCGATCTCCGACCCTTCCCTTTTTATCCGCACGCCCGGCACACAACGCCAGCCGGTATTCCGCCGGTTTATTTTATTATATCCTTTCGCTTTCCACAACGAAAGATGAAAGATGGAAAGATGGAGGATTCTCATGATCCGTGCCTTTTTCTGCGGTTCCGCAAGCGCGGGGAACCGCGCCGGATCCTCCATCTGCCGGACGCCGGACGAATCTATCCCGTCGGAATCCGAAGTTCCACCCGCCGTTTTAAACTTTGCCCAACTCCCGCATCTTTTTCAGATGTACGTATCCATCGAAGAGGACAACCAGTATCAGCGCCGCACCGACCACAACGCTCTTGAAAAGCGAATTGATCTCAAAGAGGTTAAATGCATTTTCCAGCAGGGCGACAAACGCCGTGCCAAAGAACGCGCCTTTCATATCCCCTTTTCCGCCCATCAGCGAGCCGCCGCCAATGATGCAGGCGATCAGAATATCCATTTGGAGTCCCTGGCCCAAATACCGGCTCGCCGACTGGAACCTCGCAATGGACAGGATGCCGGCGAGCGCCGCCAGTGTTCCGCTCGCCACAAAGCAGAGAATAATCGCGCCCTTAACGTTAAATCCAAGCGAGCGGGCGCTGGCGGGATTGCCGCCGATATAGTACAGCCTGCGGCCAAAGTATGTATGTTTCAGGATAAACTCCGTTCCGACGAGCAGAACGATCATGATCCAGAGCATCGGATATACGCCAAGAAACGTCATGCTGCCAAAATCCAGAAAGCTTTGCGGAAATCCCGTCAGCGACATGGCAAGGTTGCTCGTCATAACCATTTCGCAGAAACCGCGAAAGATATACATAGTGCCGATCGTCGCAATCAAAGGGATAATATTGCAAAACGCAACCAGAACGCCGTTGAGCAGTCCAATCAGCGCGCCAACGCCGATGCTCAGAAGGATCGACAGCGGGACGGAGACACCGACGCTGAGCAGATAGCCGCAGAGAATGCCCGCCAGTCCCATAACGGAACCGACGGAAAGGTCGAACATGCCAATGATGACGACCAGCATCATGCCGATGGCCATAATCGCCCGGGGCGCGATCAGCGCCTGCATGGAGAGAATATTGTTCGCCTGAAAGAAATACGGGCTGAACACCGCCAGCACAAGGAAAAAGGCCGCCGATGCAAGAACGCCAAAGAAACTGTCCTGTTTTTTAAACGAAAGATATGCGCGTTTGAGCATGTTGCACCCTCCTTACGCCTTCTTGCTGTTCATCCGCACGTCCAGATAGACGGCGACGATCAGCACGATTCCCTGCATGACCTGCTGGATAAACGGATCGATGCGGTAGATGGTCATTCCATTGGCAAGCATCGCAATAAAGATCATGCCAAGCGCCGCTTTCAGGATCCCGCCGCGGCCGCCCGCGAGGGACGCACCCGCGACGACAAGCGCCGTAATCAGCGTGAACTCCAGCCCGTTGCCGGTCAGTACGTCCGAATGCGTGATGCGCGAGGTTGCAATGATCCCGCCGATCGCCGCAGTCAACGCACTGAGCAGGAACGCCACGCGCTTGTACCGGTCCGATTGAATCCCATATAGGCGTGCGGTTTCCGGCCCGTTTCCAATATAGTAGTACTTTTTCATCAAAGGGGTTTTCTGAAGCAAAAATTCCAGGACGACCACAATGAGAATCATTGCCAGAATCGTCCAGTGAACACCGCCGATCTTGAATTTTGCCAGCGAGCGATACTCCGCGTTATACGTGACCGCCGTAAAACTGTTGAACACGACCGCGTTCACGCCGGAAACAAGGGAGAGCGAGCCCAGCGTCACCATCATGGAATTCAGCTTGAATTTTGTCACAAGAATTCCAATCAGGTAGCCGAACAGCGCGCAAACAACAAGAACAAGCAGCGAGGAAGGCAGTAGCTTCCACTTCCAGACCGTCATGCAAAATCCAACCAGCGTTCCGGAAAGACCGTACATGGAGCCGACCGCAAGGTCGATTTCGCCCATAATAATCAGAAGCGTAAAGCCAATCACCGCAAAAAACTGGATCGATACGCCATAAAGCAGCGAATACAGGTTGTCGTGCGTACAAAACGTGCCGGAGGTCAGTGTCAGCAGTAAAAACAATCCTGCAATCAAAAACAGGATCGTATAGTCGCCAATCTGGAATTTCTTATGCAGATAGCGATTCGAATTCATCGTTTCCATAGTTGCTCAAGCTCCTTTTTCCACAACGTCCATCGCTGCCAGCTGCATAACGCTGTTTTCGCTGATCTCGTCGCAGTCGATCACACCCGCAACCCGTCCGGTGTTCATCACGGCAATCCGGTCGGAAAGCGTAATCAGTTCCGGCAGATCGGAACTAAAACACAGCACGGAAACGCCGTTTTTCACAATCTCATTTAGAAGCCGCAGAATTTCCAGTTTGGCGCCAACGTCGATGCCGCGCGTCGGCTCGTTGACGATCAGAAACTTTGGCTTCGTCCCAAGACAGATCGAAAGCATCACCTTCTGCTGGTTTCCGCCGGAAAGGCTGCTGGGTTTGTCATAAATGGAATGCAGAACAATGGAAAACTGATCCACAAAGGAAAGCGCATATTCTTCCGCTGCACGGCGTGAAAGGAACGCGCCTTTCGTGAGGCGGTCGATCACGGGCAGAGCCAGATTATCCGCAATGGACATGTTGAACAGCAGACCCGCATCCTTTCGGTTATTGTTGAGGAAGATCGCGCCGCGCTGGATCATCGCGGTCGGCGTCAGATTCTTTACTTCCCGTCCATCAAAGAACACGCTGCCCTTGTCCTTGGCATGTAAGCCAAACATCATGCGGGAGAACTCGTACGTCCCGGACCCTTCCAGTCCGAAAACGCCCATAATCTCCCCGCGTCGTACGGAAAGCGACGCGTCGATCACGCTCCTCCCCTTGGAGAAGTTTTTTGCCTCGAAAACAATTTCCGCATCCGCCGGTACGGTCGACTGCTTTTTCGAATAGATGCTCTTTTCGAAGTCGCGTCCGACCATACTGCTGATGAGCATATTCTCGGTCAGATGCTCATCGTTGACAAACGTATTGATGTAGGTGCCGTCCCGAAGAACCGTCACCCGGTCGGAAATCTCCATAATCTCTGAAATGCGGTGCGAAATATAGATGATCGTTATTCCGCCGTCACGAA
Organism: Eubacteriales bacterium; assembly: GCA_034933205.1. Taxonomy (GTDB): domain Bacteria; phylum Bacillota; class Clostridia; order Christensenellales; family CAG-138; genus UBA7703. The sequence goes on along the minus strand of JAYFNY010000002.1, from coordinate 4,037 downwards.
GCCTCTTGAGAATCCGCATGAGGTTTTCCGCTTCCTGCGTATTCAGTCCGGAGGTCGGCTCGTCCAGCAAAACGATCTTGGCGTTTTCCGTCAGCGCGCGCAGAATCTCGACCATCTGCTGCACGGAAAGGCGCAGATCACCCATCTTGGCTTCCGGATCGATTTCCAGATCAAACCGTCTGGCCGCCTGGCGAACCTTTTCGATCAATTGCTTCTTTGGAATCAATTTATGCTCGGCTTCCCGGTAGGGAAAGATATTTTCGTATACGGTCAGGTTCTCGAAGATCGAGAGTTCCTGATGGACAACCGTAATGCCGGCCGCGCGCGACGCAAGAGGATGGAACATTTTCATCGGTTCGCCGTCAATCACGATGGACCCGCTATCCGGCTCGTGTTCGCCGGAAAGAACCTTGATCAGCGTCGATTTCCCCGCGCCGTTTTCGCCGAGCAACGTATGAATCTCGCCCCGGCGAATGCTGAAACTAACGTTCCGCAGCGCATGCACCGCGCCAAAGCTCTTGGAAATATCGCGTACTTCCAGAATGTTTTCATTCTGCTGCATGGAATTATTCTCCTTAGATAAGAATATGGCTGCCCCCGAAGCCAAACTTCGAGGGCAGCCATCCAAGAAACGGCTTATTGATAGAACTCGTAATCGAGCTGCGGCATATTATCCGACATGAAATTGTCAACATTGTCCTTGGTAATGAAGACAGTGCCATTATAACATACTTCCGGTACTGCGTTGACGCCGGCAGCCGCGTTGTCGCCGGAAAGCGGCAGATTCTGCATACCGTCTTTAACGATGCCGTTGAGGATCAAAAGCGCAAGGAACGGCATGGACGCGGTCTTGTTAATCAGCGTGCAATTCAGATAACCGGACTTGATGTACTCGAGCGTGAGCACTTCGCGGTCATGAACGATCGCAGTGATGGAACCGGGAGCCTTGCCCAGTTCTTCCATAGCGGAGCCGATGCCGGCGCCGGAGCTCGAATCGAGGCCGACGATCGCGGTCATATCAGCATAGTTGTTAAACGCGGTCTTGGCCTGCTCAATGGCGGTTTCCGTAACGGCCTTGTCGTCCAGCTTGGCAATCACTTCCCAAGTCGAGTTCGCAGCCAGGTAATCTTCAAGCCCCTGGAGTTTCGCATCCGTGTTGGCGGCGCCCCAGTTTCCCATGACGACGACCTTGCCGGTATCGCCCGCATACTCGATTAGCTTCTTCGCGGTCTTCTCGCCGGAATCGTAGTTATCCAGGCCAATGTAGGAGACGACATTCGCGCCTTCCATCGTGGATTCGATCGCAACAACCGGAATACCGGCCTTCGCAGCCGCGTCCAGACCGGGCAAGATCGAAGCGTCAAACACCGGAGCGATGATGCCGTCCGGCTTCTTTGTGATAACCTGTTCCAGTGCGGCCGCCTGTCCCTGCGGGTCCCAGTCGTCCACACCGGCTTTGATCACTTTCACACCGAGCTGCTTTGCGGCATACTCGAATCCCTGATGCACATCGTACCAATAGGGATGATTGTTGTTGATCCCAACATAGTAGTAAACAATTTCCTTGTCGGCCGCAGCGGGCTCTGTGGTCGCGGCTTCCGCAGCGGCAGGCGCCGCAGCTTCGGGTTCGGTCGTACTGGTCGCCGGTGCCGCGCAGCCAAAGAGCGTGAGCAGCATCGCGGCGGCACATACCAATGCGATTACTTTCGACGGTTTCATGAATACTCCTCCTATTAATTTTTATCTGTTGATCCTCTGCAGATTCTGCAGACAATTGAATTTCGCGTGCTTGATTTTTTGTCCGTACTCCGGCAGTTTGCGATTACCGGTCCGTATTCTCCATTCGCTGTTTCACGGTTTGGATTTGGCCAGATGCGGCTTTTGTTTTCGTCTGTGGTTCCCCTCAGACCCTCAAAGGGTTCCAATAGCGTTATTATATAAATCATTTATTTATATGTCAATATATCAATAAATTTATTTTTACCTGTGTGTACTCCTATCACTTTGTTATCTCGGAGGATATCTCCCCCTGTTTCGTTTTTCTTTTTGCTTGTCCAGGTTACTTGTATGGATAAATCCGATGTGAAGACGCTTTTTTATTCCAACTATTCGAGTCATATAGAATATATCACAGATAAATAATATTTCAATATTATAATCTTACAACTAATAATATATTATATTTGTTCTGTGTTTTCTTGTCTTGGTATGTTATATTCACAGTATGCGGGTACTTGCCCGTATCGTATTGCACATTCGGCCAGGATCTATTTTCCGCTCTCCCTCCCACCTCGCGGAATATGGCAGCTTCGTTTGCCGGATACCGCCTTCCGATGGCAGTCACAGAAGGAGAATCGCCATGTATTGGATTGGTCTTGATATTGGAACAACCGGCGCAAAAGCGCTCCTCGTCGACGAAGCCGGACGTGTGATCCGCAAGGGATATCGTGGTTACCGGGTAATCTCGGACGGCGTGAAGATCGAACAGAACGCGGACGACTGGGTCGTTTACGGGTGCGCCGCCATACGGGACGCCATAGAGGGCATTCCACCAGAGAAAATTACAGGGCTCTCTCTCTCGACGCAGGGAGCGAGCACAGCGGCCGTCACCCGGGACGGTCATCCTCTCGGTAATGCTCTGACCTGGATGGACTCCCGCTCCCAGCCGGAAGCGGACGAATTGACGCGAGTCCTTGGAGAAACGTACTTTTATCGCCACACCGGCTGGCGTATTACACCGACTCTTGACGCGGCGAAGATCCTGTATTTTAAACGAACGCTCGCCTCCGGTAAACCGCTGATGTTTCTCTCCACGCTGGAGTATATGAACCTGTTTTTAACGGACCGGCCGGTCAGCGATCCTTCCAACGCCTGCATCCGACAGATTTTCGATATCAACACCGGAAAATACGACGAGCGGATCCTCGCGCTCATTGGCGTAAGTATGGACGAACTGCCACAGATTCTTCCAACCGCCAGCCTCGTTGGCGGGCTTTCCGCTCGTGCCGCACAATCGACCGGATTGCTGGCGGGCACCCCCGTTTACAACGGCGCGCACGATCAGTACTGCGCCAGTATCGGCGCGAACGCGGCGCAGCGCGGCGAACTGCTGATCTCCGCGGGAACCACCTGGGTCGTTCTTGGCGTGGATGACCATCCGGTGTTCTCCAAGTCGTTCATTTCGCCCGGAATCCATCCTGTAGCCGGACTTTACGGCAACATGGCTTCGCTGATCGGCAGCGGTTCGTCGCTTCAATGGTTCAAGGAGAACTTCGTATCCGAGTCCTTCCGCGAAATTGATTCCAATGCGGCCATGCGGGCGGAAAAAACGAAAAATCTCTATTATTTCCCTTATCCGGCAGGCGTAACTTACCCGCTTTGGAACCGGAACTTACGCGCGGCGTTTACCGGATTGTCGCTCGAGCATGACCGGTTCGATCTGGCACGCGCTATTATGGAGGGCGTTGCGTTTAACGTCCGCCGAACGCTGAGCGATTTTACGGATAACGGTTTCTCCCTGCAAGGGTTGCGCATCCTTGGCGGCGCATCGCGCAGCGAGTTTTGGTGCCGGCTTCTTGCATCCGCCGTTGATCAAGAATTGCTGGTTTCTTCGGAACCCGATGCCTGCGGTATGGGTGCGGCCATGATCGCCGCGGTCGGCTGCGGTGCCTTTGCGAATCTTTCCGACGCTGGCGCGCGCATGGCTTCCCCAACGCGGACGGTTTCTCCAGATGCTTCGCTTTCAGCGGAGTTCAATCGAAAATTCCCGGAATACGAACATATGCGCCGGTGCGTAATGGCGTATTACGCCTGAAATTCGCAGCGTCCGAGCACGCTCTTGCACGAGCTATCGAATTCGCCCGATGCAAACACCGCGCCGTTAAAAAACGGCGCGGTCAGTCTGTCAAAAAAGTTTCTAGGATTGTTAAGGGCCGTAGCCCTTAACCCGTTTTTTCCGGCTGTGCCGGTTCATCCGGCGCAACGGATCGCCCGTTAGGGCGGTTTCCTTGTGCTCTTTTCCGCCCGTAAGGCAGAAG
>JAYFNY010000001.1:0-352387 GCA_034933205.1 Eubacteriales bacterium | reverse complement strand
TCTCAAGCTCAAGGAGTTTCGACGCGTTGCTACCCGTTACGATAAGCACGCTTGTAGGTATTTGGGCTTTGTGCATTTAGCCTGTATCCGTATACTTCTTGCATGATACTCGGAAATATGAATTTAGAAACACATTCTAGTGTTCTTACATCAGATAAATCTCTTACACGAATATATGGATGTTCGTTTGGAGTTTCAACAAGGCTGGCTCCGGCAGGTAATCGCTTGCCTCCTTTAACTTCTAGAAGTTGCGCAAGTTTAGCTACGCGCCATTCACTCCCCATTCCCAATCGCCCCCAACTTATCGTTAATCGAAACAACAGCTCCCTGAATCCGCGTCTGCTCATCATCAGTGAATTTATACATGAAATTTCCATTATTTATCATAAACTGAATAAATGCCATTGCTGAAGTGCAAGTGGTGAGTATTCCTGAAATCTCTATTCCCCAACTGCAAGGTAAAAAATGGATAAACTTGTTTCTAAATTCATTCAGCAATATCAATGCATCCTTTTGATTCTTCGACGATGTAAATTTAGTATTGTTCCAAATAAACTTCGCGTTTCTCGTTTGTTTTATTCTTCGATAAAGCCCCAGAAAATCATCAAGTTGTGTGTTCTGAATTTTTTTTCGAATTCTACAGTTTACTTTTTTACCTTTCACAAGTTGATCTAACCATTCCAAATAAACTTTTTTGTTTCTTACAACTTTAACTTGGTTCGTTCCTTCAAGGGCAAGAACCATAAACGCTTGAGCGCAGTTGTGAAGAATAATTATTACCCACTTCCACTGATATACATCAGATGGAATCAATGACAAGGTTTCATCAAGTTTCTCCAAACTTTTAAACGCTTCTTTTGTAGTATCGGTGCGCAGCCATTCTTTGGAATCAGGCATCATACCCTCTCGCCCCCAACCGCTCCCGAACACAAAGGCGCTCGCCGGCAACAGAGTTACCCCTCATTCCTTCTCGCCTCCGGCCTTCCCCATCAACTTCTTCTGCGCCTGCTTCACCGCCGCCAGATAATCCCGCTCCGCAGCGGACGGCAAATCCTCCACGCGCTTACAATACTTCTTATATTCCGCTGCCGCTTTCTCAATCGCCGCCTCGTGACTGACCAAGCCCGCGTTCTTCAAAGCGCCTTTTCCATATCGCTCGGCAAAATCGTCCACCTGCGACAGCCAGTCCCGCATATACAGATGCTCGTGATTCATGGCGTGCAACTCCGCCAAATCGAAAAACGCGGACACCATGCGATTCAACACCGCAAGCTCTTTCTCGTCCAGATAATTTTTCGCGACCAACGCGTCTTCCTTGTGCGGCTGCTCCCCGCGAAACGACTTCATGCCCATATAGGGCTGCTCTGCATCCGCACGGGAAAAGATGATCTCCGCTGCGGTTTGCTGATTCACGGCATAATGCAGTTTGTTCTGCACGATCCGGAAAAATTGCCTGCTTTCATCCGACTTCGGGTTATAATCCACGCTTGTCGCAAACAGATCGAGCAGCTGGCGGTAAAACACCTTTTCGCTGGAGCGAATGTCCCGAATGCGCTCTAAGAGCTCTTTCCAATAATTCCCCCCGCCCGCTTTTTTGAGCAGGTCGTCGTTCATGGTGAATCCTTTGACCAGATACTCGCGCAGCCGCTCCGTCGCCCACATACGAAATTGTGTGCCGCGCGGAGATTTCACACGATAGCCAACGGCGATAATGACGTCCAGATTGTAGTAATCGACCTGATATGTTTTTCCGTCCGTCGCAGTTGTTGCAAAATTTGCAACAACTGAAGATCGCGGAAGTTCACCCTCTTCAAAAATATTCTTCAAGTGCCTGGAAATCGTAGATTTATCGCGCAGAAACAGTTCAGCTATTTGATCAAGGGACAACCAAACGGTCTCATCTTCCATTCGGACATCAATTTTCGTCGTTCCGTCTTCGGACTGGTACAGAATGATCTCGGTGTCTTTATAACTCATACCCAATCGCCCCCAACCGTTCCCTGATCTCCCCCTCCAACCGATGCGATTCCTCAAACAACCCGTTCAATTCCTCCGTCAGCCGCCGCATCTTCTCGTCGAACGGTTCCCCGTCATCCTCCACATCCTCAATACCCACATACCGCCCGGGCGTAAGGATATAATCCTGCTTTTGAATCTCCTCCGTCGTCGCCACGGCGCAGAAGCCCTTGACATTCTCCAGCGTCCCCGCGACAAATGCGCGGTGCGCGTCGGCAATTTTCGCAATATCCGTATCCGTCAGCTCACGCAGCTTGCGCGTCACCATCGTGCCGAGCTTGCGCGCGTCGATGAACAGCGTCTTACCCTTTTGCTTCTTGTTCCGGCTCATAAACCACAGCGACACGGGAATCTGCGTGGTATAAAACAGCTGTGGCGGCATGGCGACGATGCACTCCACCAGATCGGCCTCGATGAGATTCTTGCGGATTTCACCCTCGCCGCCGCTCTGCGAGCTCAACGAACCGTTCGCCAGCACACAGCCCATCTTGCCATTCGGCGCGAGATGATAAATCATGTGTTGGAGCCAGGCATAGTTCGCGTTTCCCGCGGGCGGCATGCCATAGACCCAGCGCTTATCGCCGCCGAGCTTGTCCGCGCCCCAGTTGTTCAGGTTAAACGGGGGATTCGCCATCACAAAATCCGCCTTGAGCAGCGGATGGCAATCGTCGGTAAACGAATCTGCGTTATACTTTCCGAGATCGGCGTCGATGCCGCGGATGGCAAGATTCATGGTACACATTTTCCAGGTTGTCGGGTTGCTGTCCTGCCCGTACACGGCGATGTTATTGATGTTACCGCTGTGGTTTTCAATGAACTTTGCACTCTGCACGAACATGCCGCCGCTGCCGCAGCAGGGGTCATACACGCGCCCGTTGAAGGGCTCCAGAATCTCAACCAACGTTCGCACCACGCAGGATGGCGTAAAGAATTCTCCCGCACGTTTTCCTTCCAGTGCAGCAAAATTGGAGAGGCAATACTCATAAGCACGGCCGAGAATATCCTTCTCCTCGCCGTGATCCATCATGCGAATGTTGGTGAAGAGATCGACCACGTCGCCGAGCCGCCGCTTGTCCAGCTCCGGACGCGCGAAGTTCTTCGGCAGAATATCCTTGAGCCTGCGGTTCGCCTTTTCTATGGAGCGCATGGCGTTGTCAATCGTCGTACCGACTTCCTCGGTATGTGCCGCCCGCGCGATGATCTCCCAGCGCGCGTCTGCCGGGACGAAGAAGATGTTCTGCGCAGTATATTCGTCGATGTCCTCTTCGAAACCCTCCCCCTCGTCCTTGAGCTCGCGATAGCGCGCGTCAAAACGATCCGATATGTACTTCAAAAAAATCAGGCCGAGTACGACCTGCTTATATTCCGATGCGTCGAGATTTCCGCGCAGCACGCACGCGGCATCCCAAATCTGTTTTTCAAACCCGATGTTGGCGGAGTTTTGTTCGGCCATATTGTCCCCCAGTTTTAACGAAGAGAAGATTTGTAAACTATCGTCCTAATTATACAGATTTCACAAGTGTTCCGCAATGCGTAGGAAAGCGAAAGAAATCTGTTGAAGTGTTGACTCATCAAACGGATGAATACGAGCCAAAATGAAAAAATGCCTCCGCATATGGCGGAAGCATAGCAGAATAATGCATTTTTCTACTTGTTTATTCCGTTGAATTGCTTTCCCTGATCTTCCCCTATAAATCATCGATCCTCTTTCCAGCGCCGCGCCGGCGAACACCTGCACAAAGTTCGCATCCACGCCACACGCGATCGCAAGGCCCGAAACCGCGCCGAACAACGCGAGCAGAAATTCCCGGCTCAGCAGGTTCTTCAGTTTCTCTTTCCCGAATACTACTCGCAACCTCGCTCGGCAATGTGCGGCAGCGCCGCCCTCTGTCAGCAGGCGAGCTTCCGCCCGCAGTTTTGGCATGAAGAGGAAGCGCGGCTCAACAAAACGCTGACGGCCGCCGAGGATCTTCCGCTTCCAACGCGCGAGGAAGTCGCCGCATTCCTCGAAAAAGCGCAGAACATAAAAAAACTAAGCCGGGATGAGCAGAAACGCGTCATCGCCGACTTAGTCGATGAAATTGTGATACGCGACCGCGGAGACAAGTACATTACCTTCCGCGTATTTAGCGCACCAATGGTGGAGGCGGGGAGAGTCGAACTCCCGTCCGAAAACCCCTCAACCAGACTTTCTACGAGCGTATCCGGTGATTTTACATTCCCTCTCCCGATCTCCCTCCGGCAGGATATCGGCTTTAGTAGCTTCATCAATCCGGCCCGCCGCAAAGCTTAAGCGGGTTCGTTCCCTACCCTAAATGACGCCCGTATCTGAGACGGTAAGTTTTCTCAGGCGAACGGTCACTGCTTAGGCAGCGACAGCTAAAGTATTATTGTCAGTTACTTTAAACTGTTCCCGTTTTTAACGAAGCCCGGGGCTTCGGCTCGCTTATCCAACCTTGGCGATCCCCGTCGAAACCGGTATTCGCCCCCATATGCGCGAAGGATCCCTCCGCGTAATTCTATTGTAGCGGCACGAGACCGACGCGTCAAGCGCGCCGGGGATTTGTTTCCCCTTGTTCACGCCGTTGTTTCGATGTCAGCCCATCAGCGGCAGATTCAGCAGATCCAGCGTGCTGAAATAGTCCTCCGGCGTCTCCGCGCGGCGAATGAGCTGAACGCTCCCGTCGGGCTTGAGCAGCAGTTCCGCGCTGCGCAGTTTGCCGTTGTAGTTGTAACCCATGGAGAACCCGTGCGCGCCGGTATCGTGGATCACCAGCAGGTCGCCCGGTTCGGTCTTCGGCAGCGGACGGTCCACGGCGAACTTGTCGTTGTTTTCGCAGAGCGAACCGACCACGTCGTACACATTCGTCAGCGGTGCGTTTTCCTTGCCCATTACGGTGATGTGATGGTACGCGCCGTACATCGCGGGGCGCATGAGGTTGCAGGCGCAGGCGTCCACACCGATATATTTCTTGTGCGTTTCCTTCTTATGGATCGCGCGGGTCACGAGACAGCCGTACGGCCCCGTGATATACCGGCCAAGTTCGGTGAAAATGCGCAGCTTCAGCCCGCTTGGCGCGACGATGCGCTCGTATTCGTGGCGCACTTCATCGCCGATATAGTGGATATCCGTCTCCTTTTCGTAAGGCCGGTACGGAATGCCGATGCCGCCGGAAAGGTTGACGAACGTGAACTTCGCGCCGGTCTCCTCGTGCAGTTCCACGGCGGTCTTGAAGAGCTTCTTCGCGAGCGCGGGGTAATAGTCGTCGTCCGTGGTGTTGCTCACGAGGAAGGCGTGCAGGCCGAATTCCTCCGCCCCCATCGTCATGAGCTTCTTCACGCCCTCGGAAAGCTGCTCGCGCGTCATGCCGTACTTCGCCTCGCCGGGGTTGCCCATAATGGTGTTGCCCAGAAGGAATTCCCCGCCCGGGTTGAACCGCAGGCAGACCGTCTTCGGGATCCCGCCGTTCTCGGCGAGAAAATCGATATGCGTAATGTCGTCGAGATTGATCAGAACGCCCATCTCGCTCGCGAGCCGGAACTCGCCGGCAGGCGTGTCGTTGGAGGAAAACATGATGTCGTGCCCCGTGATGCCCACCGCGCGGGAGAGCATCAGCTCGGTCAGCGACGAACAGTCCATGCCGCAGCCGGCCTCGAAGAGCAGCTTGAGGATCATGGGGTTGGGAAGCGCCTTCACGGCGAAGTACTCGCGGAAGCCCTCGTTCCAGAAAAACGCCTCCTGCAGGCGTTTCACGTTGGCGCGGATGCCCGCCTCGTCGTAAATATGAAACGGCGTCGGGTACTTTGCCACGATCGCTTCCAGCTGGTCCTTCGTGAACGGCAAGCTTCTCATGCCCTGTCCTCCTTGATTCGTCGATCCATTTCGCGCCCCGCGTCGCGCTCGGCGATCGAGTGGCGTTTGTCGTATAGTTTCTTGCCCTTGGCAACCGCCAGTTCGACCTTGACGCGCCCGTCCTTGAGGTAGAGCGAGAGCGGAACGAGGCTCATGCCGTCGCGCTGCTGCGCCGCACCGAGGCGGCGGATCTCGCTCTTGTGCGCGAGGAGCTTGCGCGTGCGGAACGGGTCGCGGTTATAGATGTTGCCCTGCTCGTAGGGGCTGATGTGCATGCCGATGACGAAAAGTTCGTCGTTCTTCACCTGCGCATAGCTGTCCTTGAGGTTGCAGGCGCCCTTTCGAAGCGACTTCACCTCGGTTCCGCAAAGCTCGATGCCGCACTCCAGCACGTCCTCTATAAAGTAATCGTGGCGCGCTTTTTTGTTCTGCGCGATCGGCTTGACGCCGCGTTTGACGGGCATATGGTTCGCCCAATCCTTTCCGGCGGAAAATAATATATAATCGCGTTTCCTGAACAGGATACCGGCAACCGCGCCTTTTGTCAAGCGCTCTTCCGCCGTAATTAACCGGTATCGCACGTTTCAGGGAGAAAACTTTTCGCTGCGGCCGGAAGGCCGCCGTCGAACGGGATAATCCCGACCGCCGCTTTCGATCAAAAAAGCGGCGCATCCTAACGATACGCCGCACGCATTTTTCAGCCGATCCTACTTGGTGAAGATCGTCAGCACCAGCGCAAGCACGCCAACAATGACGGCGAGGATGATCGTGAGTTTCTGGAGCTTTGCCTCGCGGCTCGCGGCTTTGCCCTTCGTGGTGAAGGACTGGGTTTCGCCGCCGAACGAAGCGCCGAGGCCGGAGCTTTTCGTCTTCTGCAGGAGCACTACTACAACGAGTAGAATCGAGATCAACATGAGGGCGAAACGAATGATAGTCGCCACGACGTCCATTTGATAAATCCTCCAAAGTTCGACCGTCCCGGCACACGAGCGCGCCGCCGGATCGAAAGTATTTCATCGTTCAGGCGGGCCTGCGCCCGGCGGTTTCCGGGGAAACGCGCGCGGGGCAAAACTCACCCATAGCTTTGTGATTATAACACGGGGCGTACGCGAATGCAAGCGCCGCGCCCGCAAAAATCAGCCGACGATCAGCGATTTTCCGGTCATTTCCTTCGGCACCGGCAGGTCGAGCAGTTGAAGCAGCGTCGGCGCGAGGTCGCTCAGCCGCCCGCCTTCGCGGAGGGTGACGTTCTTTCGCGCGTTGTCCACAAGGATGCAGGGCACGGGGTTCGTCGTGTGCGCGGTGAACGGCGCGTTTTCGCACTCGTCCCACATCTTCTCGCAGTTGCCGTGGTCGGCGGTGATGATGCAGCGTCCGCCCGTTTTGAGGATGGCGTTTACCACCTTTGCGGCGCATTCGTCCACCGCGTGCACGGCGGCGGTCGCCGCCGCCATCACGCCCGTATGGCCGACCATATCCGGGTTGGCAAAGTTGAGGATCATCACGTCGTATTTGCCGCTTTCAATGCGCTTCACGGCCTCGGCGGCGACCTCGTAGGCGCTCATCTCCGGCTGGAGGTCGTAGGTCGCGACCTTCGGCGAGGGGATCAGCGCGCGGTCCTCGCCGGGATTCGGCGCTTCCACGCCGCCGTTGAAGAAGAACGTTACGTGCGCGTATTTCTCCGTTTCGGCGATGCGCAGCTGGGTCAGCCCTTTTTCAGCAAGATACGCGCCGAAGGTGTTGTCCAGCGATTCCGGATGGTACGCCACATGGACGCGCTCGCCGAACGTCTTGTCGTACTGCGTCATGCAGACGTAGTAGAGCGGGAAGAACCCGTTTTTGCGCGGGAACGCGTCGAAGTCGTCAAACACGAGCGTACGCGTGATTTCGCGCGCGCGATCGGGACGGAAGTTGAAAAAGATCACGCTGTCGTTCGCCGCGATTTTGCCCGTGGGTTTGCCATTTTCCAGTACCACGGTGGGCAGAACGAACTCGTCCGTCTCGCCCTTGTCGTAGCTTTGCTGCATGGCGGCTTCGCCCGTCGGCGCGGTTTCGCCCTCGCCGTACACCAGCGCGGCATAGGCTTTCTCCACGCGCTCGAAGCGGTTGTCGCGGTCCATGGCGTAGTAGCGGCCCATCACGGTCGCGATCTTGCCCACGCCGATTTTCTGCAGTTCGGCGTCCAGCGCCTCCACGTAGCCCTTGCCGCTGCTCGGCGGCACGTCGCGCCCGTCCATGAAGCAATGCACGAAGACCTTCTTCAGCCCCGCGTCCTTTGCCATTTTGACCAGCGCGTAGAGGTGCGTATTGTGCGAGTGCACGCCGCCGTCGGAGAGCAGCCCCATCAGGTGCAGCGCGCTTTCGTTGCGCTTGCAGTTCTCGATCGCGCCGAGGAACGCCTGGTTTTGAAAGAAGTCGCCGTCCGCAATGGCTTTGGTGATGCGGGTGAGTTCCTGATACACGATGCGCCCCGCGCCGATGTTCAGGTGCCCGACCTCGCTGTTGCCCATCTGTCCGTCCGGCAGGCCCACGTCCATGCCGCTCGCGGCGATCTGCACGTGCGGATACTCGTTCCACAGGCGCGAGATGTTGACCGCGCCGTCGGCCTTGATGGCGTTGAAATCCTTTTCTTTGGAGCAGCCGAAGCCGTCCAGTATGATCAGTGCGGTGATGGGTTTCGTCATTCGAAATGGACCACCTTCGAGAAGTCTTCGCTCTTGAGGCTCGCGCCGCCGATGAGCCCGCCGTCGATCTCCGGCATGGCCATAAGTTCGCCGGCGTTCTTGGCGTTCATGCTTCCGCCGTACTGGATGCGGACTTCCTGCGCGACCTTTGCGCCGTATACGCCGGCGATCGCGTCGCGGATGACCTTGATCGTGGTGTTCGCGTCCTCGCTCGTGGCGGTCTTGCCCGTGCCGATGGCCCAGATGGGCTCGTAGGCGATCACGCAGCGCACCGCATCCTCGGCGGAGAATCCCGCGAACGCGGCCACGGTCTGCTTGCTCACGATGGTATCGGTAACGCCGCTCTCGCGCTGTTCGAGCGTTTCGCCAACGCAGATGATGGGCGTAATGTTCGCTTCCAGCGCGGCCTTGGCGCGCTTGTTGACCGTTTCGTCGGTCTCGCCGAAATACTGGCGGCGTTCGCTGTGGCCGACGATGGCGTAGCTCACGCCCATGGCGAGCAGCATATCCGCGCTGATTTCGCCGGTGAACGCGCCCTTGGGCGCCCAGTGGATGCTCTGCGCGCCGAGCTTGATATTGGTGCCGACGAGCAGCTTGCCGACGGTGGCGAGGTCCACGTACGGCGGGCAGACGACCACGTCGCACTTGGCGTCCTTCACGAGCGGAATCAGCTCGACGACGAGCCGCTCCGCCTCGGCGGGGGTCATATTCATCTTCCAGTTGCCTGCAATAATAGGTCTTCTCATTTTTTACGATTCCTTTCCTGAACACTGGTTTGCCGCTAATCGGGCGGCACGGAAAAACCGCCAAAGCGCGCCGAAGCGCGCCCTGGCGCGTGGGGAAACCTTATTTGTCGTTGAGCACGGCCACGCCGGGAAGCACCTTGCCTTCGAGGAATTCGAGGGATGCGCCGCCGCCCGTGGAAATATGGGTCATCTTGCTGGCAAAGCCGAGCTTCTTGACCGCGGATGCGGAGTCGCCGCCGCCGATGATGGTCGTTCCCTTGCAGTCGGCGCAGGCCGCCGCAACGGCGCGGGTCCCTTCGGCGAACGCGGGCATTTCGAATACGCCCATCGGTCCGTTCCAGATTACGGTTTTCGCTTCCACGATCACCTTGCGGTAGATCTCGATCGTCTTCGGTCCGATGTCGAGGCCCATCCAGCCTTCCGGCATCTTATCCGAATCCACGGTCTTGTGCTCGGCGTCCGCCTTGTATTCGGTCGCGACCACGTTGTCCACCGGCAGCAGGAAGTTCACGCCCTTGGCCTTGGCCTTGGCCATGATTTCCTTGGCCAAATCGATGCTGTCCGCATCCAGCAGCGAGGTGCCGATTTCGTAGCCCATCGCCTTGAAGAAGGTGTAGGCCATGCCGCCGCCGATGATGAGGGAGTCGCACTTATTGAGCAGGTTCGTGATGACGCCGATCTTGTCCGCCACCTTCGCGCCGCCGAGGATCGCCACAAACGGACGCTCCGGGGTCTCCAGTGCCTTGCCCATGATGCCGAGTTCCTTGCCGATCAGGAAACCGGCGACGGCGGGCAGATAGGCCGCGACGCCGGCCGTGGAGGCATGCGCGCGGTGCACGGTGCCAAACGCGTCCGAAACGTAAAGCTCCGCGAGGCTCGCGAGCTGCTTGGCAAATTCCGGATCGTTCTTTTCCTCTTCGGCATGAAAGCGGACGTTCTCCAGAAGGACGATCTCGCCCTCCTTCATATCCGCAACGGCGCTCCTCGCGGAATCGCCGATCACGTCGTCCGCCATCCAGATGCGGGTGTTGGGCAGAAGCTCGCTGAGGCGTTCGCCGACGGGCGCCAGCGAAAACTGCGGGTCAAACTTTCCCTTCGGGCGTCCCAGATGCGAGCAGAGGATGACCTTCGCCTTATGGTCGAGTAAATATTGAATGGTCGGCAGCGCGGCGACGATGCGCTTGTCGTCCGCAACCTTTCCATCCTCGGTCAGCGGAACGTTGAAGTCCACGCGAACGAGCACGCGTTTGCCGGTAACATCTACGTCCTGAATCGTCATTTTTGCCATAGTGGTGTTCCTCCGTACTGTATTATTCCTGTTTTCTTCTTATTACCAACTGTATTATAGCGCGCTTTGCCCTTCTTGAAAACGAAAATGAAAGGGAAAGCACGCGCGGCGCGTAAAAACGCGCGGCGGCGGCGCGGCCGCAGAAACGGTTTCGCGGTTTCGATACAGTATCGTCCCCGCCCGAAATCATAAACCGTTCGGGAATCGCCCGCGCGGCGCACAGTTTTGCGGGTTAAATACAATATCGTCCCCGTTCTTTTACCACAAAAGCGTTGGGGAAGTCAATCTCTTTTTTTACCGCGGCCTCGGTGTCCGTTTTGCCCCACAGATGCGTCAGATACAGCGTCCGGACACCGGCGTTTCGCGCCATCGCGCAAGCCTGTTTCACGTTCAGGTGTGGGCCGGTCTGCGACCCGTCCACGAAGCACGCGTCCGCCAGCAGCGCGTCCGCGCCGAGCGCGCGCTGTTCCATTTTGTCGAAGGGTTTCGTGTCGCCGGTGAAGAAGAGCGAAGCGCCGCCGTCGTCCGAAATCCGCATGCCGTTGGTCGGCACGGGGTGCGCCATCGGCGTAAACGCAAACCGGAGCGTACCGATCTGCGCCTCGTCCCCGCCCTTCACGATATGCGGCTCGAAAAGCGCGCCCTTCGTGAGCGCCTGCAGCGTTTCCAGCGGTTCATTCGGCGCGTAGAGCGGCACGCTGCGCTTTTCGCGCCCCGCTTCCACGTTCTGCTGATCCAGCGCGTAACGCATCACGAACAGATCCGAACAATGGTCGAAATGCAGGTGCGAAAGCACCACCGCATCCAGATGCTCCGGCCGCAGGTGCTCCATCAGCCGCGAGAGCACGCCCGCCCCGCAGTCCACAAGCACGCGCGTGGGACCGTTTTCGATCAGATAGCCGGAGCATGCGCCGCCCGGCCTCGGATACGGGCCGTAGCGCCCGAGCACGGTCAGAAACATGGGTTTCCCTCCTACTCGTCGATCGGGCGGTGGATTTCCAGCATCCGGTCCGGCTGCATCACCGGCATGAAGCGCAGCACCGCCGCGCCGAGAAAAGTGCATACGATCGCCTGAATGAGCTGCATGAGAAGCGTCGTGCCAACCACGTTGAATTCGCGGATAATGAGAAGGTCATAAATAAAGAACAATACCAGCATGATGAGTTCCGCGATTCCCGCGATGACGAAGCTCTTCTTCCAGTCGTCGCACTTGGAGGCGAACGCGGCGATGAACAGGCCCATGACGCTCTTGATAAGCAGGTTGCCGATGATGAAGTACTTGCTGCCCATCACGATATCGCCGAGTACGATGCCCAGCACCGGCGCGATCACGCCCCACGGCACGCCAAGCGCCATGACGGAGGCGAAGATGCCAGCGTCTTCGAGCGACGCGTAGGCGTTGATGTCCCCGAGCGCGGAGGTCGTGCTGTTCTGCAGCGCCGGCACGCGGATCAGCGAAAGCAGAAAGGTCCCGACGATGCAGCCAAGCACGATGATCAGCTGCCGCTTGTCAACGTTTTTCCAGTCCATACGGTTCCTCCATAAAAAGAGTCGGGCGCGCGCAACTGCGCTACTCGCCCGCTTTGATGATTTCTTCCAAAAGTTGATCGAGGGTCACGCCCTCGTGCTCGCCGTTTTCCGGCACGAACTGCGAAACGGTCGGTACGTCGCCCATTTCCGGCTCGCGCTCCGGTTCCCACTCGCGCGGCTCGTCGTCCGAAACAAACCGGTCGGCCGCTTCGTCGAACGCCGACGGCTTCGCTTTTTCGCCGCTTTCCGCCGCGTCGCCGCCGAACATCGCGTCGAACGCCGCCGCGCCTTCCGCCTGCGGTTCGCTTGCGCCGGTGAACGCGTCGTGCGCCCACGCCGCTTTCGAATACGGTTCCGGCTGCGGCGTTTCGTCCAGCCCGACTCCCTCGTAGGAGACGGCGGGCTTCGCTTTTTCGCCGCTTTCCGCCGCGTCGCCGCCAAACATTGCGTCGAACGCCGCCGCGCCTTCCGCCTGCGGTTCGCTCGCGCCGGTGAACGCGTCGTGCGCCCACGCCGCTTTCGAATACGGTTCCGGTTCGGGTTTCGCGTCATCCTGCGCGCGCTTATCCTGCGGCTGCGCGGTCTTCGGCTGCGCGGCCTGCGAAAAATACTCGTCGAACGCGGCCGTTCCCTCCGCCTGCGGCTCATGGCCGCTCGGCATCGCGTCGTGCGCCCACGCCGCTTCGGAATACGGCTCCGGCGCGGCTTTCGCGTCGTCCTGCGCGCGCTTATCCTGCGGCTGCGCGGGAAAATACTCGTCGAACGCGCGCTCCGCTTCTTCCGGAACGGGCACGGCGCACCCATCGGGCTGAAGCTCGAAGCTGCTTGGCGTAAACCCGTTTTCGAACGCGGGCGCAAACTCCGCCTGCGGTTCGCTGCGGCTCTCGCGTTTCTCATCCGCCCAGGCCCGCTCGGAAAACGGCGGGTGCGCCGCTTCGGGCGCTTCGGGTGCGGCCGGCGCGGGCTTCCCCGCTTCCGGCGCGGATTCCTCCGCCCCGGGCAGCGGCCGGTTCTGCAGACGGTAGATGTTTTTCATCAGCGACGCGGGGTCGTCCCCCGGATCGGGCAGGTCGGAACCGCCCATTTCGCCGACCGACTTATAGAACGCCCCGCCGTCGAGACGGATTTCGGGGGGATCGATCTTGCGTTCCTTCACAAATTCGGCAAAACGCGCCGCGGATTGCTCCAGCTCGCTCGCGTTCTGCGCCAGCATGGCGTTGAACGAGGCAACCAGCTCCTCGTATTCACGCTTGGCGATCTCCGCGTCGCGCAGCACGCGGTCACTCTCGGCCTTCGCCGAAGCACGCAGTTCGACCGCCTGCGCCTGCGCCTGCACGGCGAACGTATCCGCCGCCGCTTTCGCCTCCTCGCGCATCGCCTGCGATTCCTTTATCGCCTTGCTGCGGATCTCCTCCGCCTGCGCGCGCGCCTCTCCCACCATGCGGGCGGCGTTTTCCTTCGCGGCGCGGAGCGTGTCGATGATGCTCTGCTCCCGCTCGCGATATCCTTCCACCAGCTGTTCCATGGTATCGATCCGCGTTTCCAGAAGGGTGATGCGCTCAAAGCGTTCCTCCAGCAGCATCCGCATTTCCTTGCGGTTCATTCGTCCACCTCCAGTCGTAACTGTTGCACGTCCGGCTCGCTGACCGGGTATCCCAGGTGCGCGTATCCCGCGGGCATGACCACGCGCCCGCGCGGCGTCCGCGCGATGAACCCGAGCCTGAGCAGGTACGGTTCGTAAACGTCCTCAATCGTGGTCGCGTCCTCGCCGGTCGCGGCGGCGATGGTATCCAGGCCGACCGGCCTTCCGCCGAACTTCGTGATCATCACGTCCAGCATCCGGCGGTCGATTTCGTCCAGCCCCAGCTCGTCCACGCCGAGCATTTCGAGGCCTTCCTTCGCGGCCGCAAGGTCGATGCTGCCTTCCATGCGCACTTCGGCGTAGTCCCGCACGCGCCTGAGCAGCCGGTTCGCAACGCGGGGCGTTCCCCGCGCGCGGGAGCCGATCTCCACCGCGCCCTCGTCGGTAATCTCGATGCCGAGGATGCGCGCGCTGCGGACAATGATCTCCCGAAGCGACTCCGCGTCGTACATGGCGAGCTGTTCCTTAATGCCGAAGCGGTCGCGCAGCGGCGAGGTCAGAAGCCCCATGCGCGTCGTCGCGCCGATGAGCGTGAACTTCGGCAAATCGAGCCGGATGCTCCGCGCGGAAGGCCCCTTGCCGATGATGATATCCAGCGCGAAGTCCTCCATGGCGGGGTAAAGCACTTCCTCCACGGTGGCGTTGAGGCGGTGGATCTCGTCGATAAACAGAACGTCCCCCGGCGCAAGGTTCGTTAAAAGCGCCGCGAGGTCGCCCGCGTGGGTGATCGCCGGCCCGCTGGTGACGCGCAGGGAAACGCCCATTTCGTTGGCGACGATGCCCGCGAGCGTGGTTTTGCCAAGTCCCGGCGGCCCGTAGAACAGCGAATGGTCCAGCGGTTCGCCGCGCTTGAGCGCCGCGTCGATATAGATCCGCATATGGTCCTTCACCGCGTACTGGCCGATGTATTCGCCAAGCATGCGCGGGCGGAGGGAGTATTCGGTTTTCGCTTCGTCCTCCCGCATGGAGGAGCTGATCAGGCGTTCGTCCATTTTGTATCCTTATATCGCGTATCAAAAGCGGGAAGCTCCCCGCCGGGGTTCGATCTTCGTTTTATTATCAAGTTGGAATCCGCCGATTCTGGTTTCTGTTTCTGGTTTCGAAGAAAAAATCTTATTTCGCGAGCTTTCGAAGCGCGGCGGTGATGAGCGCTTCCACGGTTTCCGCCTGCTCCACGGCGGCAACAGCCTTCCCCGCGGCAAGCCCGTCGTACCCCAGCGAAACCAGCGCCGCAATGGCCTCCGCGCGCAGATCCGGCGCGTCGAGATTCGCCTCCCCGGCGAGCATGTCGCTCGCGCCGACGCGTTCCTTGAGCTCCAGCAGCACGCGCTGCGCGGTCTTGCGACCCATGCCGGATACGCGGTCGAACGCGGCGGCGTTGCCGGTCACGACCGCGGCGGCCACATCGCCCGGGGTCAGCACGGAGAGCACGGATAGCGCCAGCTTCGGGCCGACGCGCGTTACCGAAAGCAGCCGCCGGAACATATCCTTCTCGTCCGGCTCGTAGAATCCGTAGAGCGCCATTACGCCCTCGGCAAGATGCAGGTGCGTATAGAGCCGCTCCTTCTGCCCCGGCCGCAGACGCCGGAGCGTCATCGCACTGCAGAACAGCTCGTACCCGACGCCGCCCGCCTCCAAAATGGCGCGGTCTGTCAGGACATCGTCCACAACGCCGCTGATGTATGCGTACAAAGCCGGTTCCTCCGAACGTTCGATTTTAGCGGATGCGGTATTCCTCCGCCGCGGGGCCAATGGTGCAGCCGTGGCAGATGGCGGCGGCAAGCGCGTCCGCCGCGTCGTCCGGTTTGGGCGGGCGGGAGAGCGAAAGCAGCATCTTGACCATCTGCTGGACGGCGCGCTTATCCGCGTGGCCGTTGCCCGTTACCGCGAGCTTGATCTGCATGGGCGTGTATTCGTAGAGCGGAATGCCCGCCTGCTCGGCCGCGAGGATCGCGACCCCGCGTCCCGCGCCGACGCCGAGCGCCGTGGTGGTGTTGCGGTAAAAAAACAGTTCCTCGAACACGGCGTGCTCCGGATGGAAGCGCTCGATGAGCGTGCGTGTCCCGTCGTAGAGCCGCGTCAGCCGCGCGGGCATGCGCTCGTCCGGCGTCGTTTCGATCACGCCGAAATCGACCGCCGTCAGTTTGGTCCCGCTCGCATCCACAACGCCGTAACCGAGGATTGCGTAGCCCGGGTCGATTCCGAGAATTCTCATATGACCACCGTGCCCCGTTCTTTCAAGTTATTCTAACACGAACGAACGAGCGTGTAAATGAACGCCATCCCCTTGCCCCATTGTTTCATGGTTCGTTCATATCTCGATTCCATTGTGTCAAATTCTTTTTTGAGCCGGAAGGAGCATCCGTCTTTGATCCGTTTTGCGCAATCTGGCGCGAATCCGGAAGCAGAAAAAAGCCCGTCCAAAAAGGATGGGCTGTAAGATTCGGATCGTACCCTTTTTCGAATTCTTTATGAGGAATATTTCGCGATCAGCGCGTCAAGCTCGTCCTGCGAAACGCCGAAGTATTTGCGCATGTTCTCCAGCGCGTACTTTGGGCGGTTCTCCACGAAATAACGCAGCTGCTTCACCTGATCCTCCCACTCGCTCATGGAGTACGGCTTGCCCCAGCGCGCAATCTGGCGCGGCATCTCGGGGCGCAGCGCGTCCGCCATCTGATCCAGCAGCGCGGTGGCGCGCTCGGCGTTGAAGTATTTCATGACCACTTCCACGTAGCGCTCCACGCAGTAGTCGCGCCAGGCCTTGTTCTTCTTCAGGCCGATGTAGATTTCGAAGTACGTCAGCGACTGATCCGCCGAAGGCACGCCCTTGGCGTTGAAATACTGGCCGATCATGTCCCGCTCGGCGGTCTTGAACGCGAAATCGAGATCGTAGAAGACCGGCCGCCACTTGACGGCGTAATCCGTGGTTCTCCAGTATTTCTGGTTGAACATGTCGGAGTTGCAGATATACGTCTGCGCGATGAAATAGTCCGTAAAGAAGTTCACGTCCACCCACTGGCTGAACTGCTCGAACACGGCGTCGTCGCTGAGGTCCTTGCTCTCGGCGAACGCGCGGACGCGCTTGATATCGTCGTTGTCGCCCTTGATGACGGTGCTGTTGCGGCGGATGAATTCCACCGTGTCGCCGTCCACGCCGTAGTGCGTTTCCAGAAACTCGCCGTTCTGGTCCTCGTCGAGATCGTATAAACCGTTGTATTTTCCGTTGATGTACACCACGACGGGGCGCGTCGCGGAGTTATCCAGATACATCCCTTCGACCAGCGCGCTCGTGAACGAGTCGCGCATGCGCGCGTTGCTCCAATCCTGCCCGCCGTTGCGCACGACGAGCGCGGAGAACGTTTTAAACTCGTAATCCGGCCAGAAGGGGTACGTTACGCTGCTCTGGCCGTAGCCGGAACGAAGATTGATGCTCAAGGACTTCTGCGCGTAGACAACCGTGCCCGCGCCCTTGGGCTTGATGCCCGCGGGGAACGAGATGCCGAGCGAACCGTCCGGCTCGTAGTAGGAGATATACGCGAGGCGCTCCACCTTCTCGTCCTTATCGTTCACGCTCATCACCTGGCTGATGCGCACGGGGTCGCCCGTCACGCAGACCACGGGGACGGTGTGCGGGTCGCCGAAGAGGTACGTCGCGGTGGTGATGTCGCTCAGCCGCTTGCCGGAAACATAGGAAACCGCGCGCAGCGGCGTGTTTTTGGCGATCTCCACGGGGCCGGTATAGAGGTTGGAACCCGTGGTCGGCTCGTCGCCGTCCGTCGTGTAGTAGATCTGCGCGTTGGGATCGTCGCAGGTGATCGTCACCGTAAACGGGTCGGTATGATATAAGCCGATCTCGGAAAACGACGGCTGCGAAGCCACGCCCGCCGTAAATTCGGCCTCGTTTGCCTTTCCGCGCGTCGCGTCGGAAAAGAACACGCGCGCAAGGCTCGTGTCGCTCTCGATCCGGCCGCTCGTGACGCCCGGCTCCAGCGCGCCCGTGTCGAACGCGTCCACCAGCAGCCCTTTCGAATCGTGCAGAACGAGCGTTTCCCCGCCGAGGGAAAGCGAAAACGGCGCGATGCCCGCACCCTGGCGGGACACGTGGCTGGTGCATTCCACCACGAGATAGCCGCCCGCCTCGATGGTCTGGCCGGCAAACGTGAACTTGTTTGGCGTATCGAGGCTGTCGCTGAGCGTCCAGCCCGTTAAATCGACGACCGAACCGGAGCCGTTGCAAAGCTCGATCCAGTCGTTATCGGTGCTTTTGACCGCCTGCACGGCGGACACCTCGCTGATAAAAACGCCCGTATTGTCGAAACAGCCGATCTGGTCGGCTGTTTCAAATCCATGCGCATTGTCGTATCCCGGCGTCGGCGACGCGAAATACCGTATGTTCCAGTCGTCGTCCAGCCCTACGGAGAGATTCTCCCGCGTCAGGCCCGCAAGCGAAAGCGTCTCGGTCCGCATGCCGTCGAGGCAGGTCAGGAAGAGATCGTTCTCGTCGTCCGAAAGGCCGAAGTTCGCGTGGATCTCGCCCTCCGTCCGGTTCTTGCCGGAGAGGAAGACCACCCGGCACGCGCCGGGTTCCAGCGTCACGTCCGGCAGAGCGAATTGATACAGGTCGTTCTCGTCGTCCGAGAGGAAGTACCCGAGAAGCGAAACCGGCTGCGAGGAAAAATTCTTGAGCTCCACCCATTCCTCGCGGTCGCCGTCCCCGTCGACGAGGGAAAGGGTGTTGACCTTGAGCGCCTCGTTGAGATGGATGGGATCGGTTTTGTCCATCACGGTCATCGAAAGGCTCGTGAACGTTTTGTCGCTGTTGGCGGCCTCGAACGTGGGAAACGCGGTGTAGACCGCCGCGCCGGACGCGTCCTTGACGATGGAAACGCCCTTCGGCACGCCCGCCTGCCAGCCGATGCGGTCGATCGACGTACCCTGCAGATCGGAAAGGAGCAGCACCGAATCCTCGTTGCTGAGCCGGAAGGTCGAGTGGATGCCGTCCGCCGCGTCGCCGCCCTGTCCCGTTAGAAAGATGCAGACATAACCGCCCGGCGCGACCGTTCCGGAGGGGATCTGCCACTTGAGCGGGTCGCCCTCGTCGTCCGACAGGCAGAAGTTTTCCAGGCTGACGGCGCTCGTTCCGCTGTTGTAAAGCTCGACCCAACGGTCATGATCGCCGGTATCGGTCGGCATGACCTCGCTGATTTGCAGCGCGTCGAGGTTCTGCGCGGCGAAAACGCCGTCCAGCGTCATATAGACTTCGCCGGTGTTCGCCGCTCCGGGCGAGGGCACGGCGCAAAAGCCGTAGGTGCCGTCGTCCGCGCGGACATACGAAACGTCGGTATACAGCGGCGGAATCTCCATCTGCACCACGATGCCGTAATATGCGTCCGTAATGAAGAGATAGTCCCCGCTCTTGCTCAGGCCGAAGTTGGTGCATTTTGCGGCGGATGCGGCGGAAGAGTCGTCCGCTGTGGTTGCGTAAAGAATCAGGTACTCGCCGGGGCCGAGGGACGACCCCTCCGGAAACACGTACTTATGCAGATCGCGCATGTTGTCCGAAACGCCGTAGCCGGAGAGATCCAGCGCCTCGGTTCCCGCGTTGTAAAGCTCGATCCAGTCCGGGGTGCCGAGCGACTCGTCCACGAGCGAACGCTTGTTGCTGGAGACGACCTCGCTGACCACGAGCTGCCCGCCTTTCTCCGCCGCAGTGGACGAAGAGCACGCAAACAGCAGCGGCAGCATTGCCGCCGCGATCAGCCCCGTGAGGAGTCGTTTATCGAATGCTTTTTGCATCAAACCTTGTTTTCTCATGTGGAAATCATTATATCACAGCGGCATACGGAAATGAAGGAAGCGTGTTCTGTTCCAAAAAATGTTACAAAATCCACGTTTGCCGAAACCCGCTCTTCAGCGGAAAGACGTGCAAAACCCCGCGATTGCTCGCGGGGTTTTCTTTGCGTATACTCTTTAGTCGACCAGCTCGAGAACCACCATTTCGGCGGCGTCTCCGCGGCGGGGGCCAAGCTTGAACATGCGGGTATATCCGCCCTTCTTGCCGCCTTCGATCCGCTTTGCGTACTTCGGCGCAATGTCCCTGAAAAGCTTCTCGACCACCGGATGCGCGCGTTCCTTCGTGCGCTCGGTGTATTCGCTCTTGCTCTCCTTTTGGGCCTTTGCTTCCGGCAAGTCGTAGAGGTACGACATGATCGCGCGGCGCGCGGCCAGCTTGCTCGGCTTGTCGTTCACGACTTCGCGCTTGACGATCTGCGCTTTCTCGTTGCGCGTTTCCTTTTCCACTTTTTCGCTGTTATCGTATTCCTTCACGGCCAGCGTGATGATCTTTTCGGCAATCGAGCGGACTTCCTTGGCGCGCGCTTCGGTCGTGACGACCTTGCCGTTCCAGAGAAGCGCCGTGGTCTGATTCCTTAAAAGAGCGACTCGCTGATCAGAGGGCTTACCCAGTTTGCGGTTCGCCATTGTGCTTCCTCCTTATTCATCATGTGCGCGAAGAGTCAGACCCAGCGCACTCAGTTTTGCCTGAACTTCCTCGAGCGACTTGCGGCCGAGGTTTCGTACCTTCATCATCTCTTCCTCGTCGCGCTGAACCAGCTCTTCCACCGTGTTGATGCCCGCGCGTTTGAGGCAGTTGTAGGAGCGTACGGAGAGGTCGAGATCCTCGATATTCATCTCCAGAATACGTTCCTTCTTGCTCTCTTCCTTTTCCACGAGGATTTCCACGCCGACCACGTGATCGGTCAGGTTGATGAAGAGCGCCAGATGCTCCGTGAGAATCTTGGCGGCGAGGCTCGCCGCTTCGTCCGGCTTGATGCTGCCGTTCGTCCAGATTTCCAGCGTGAGCTTGTCGAAGTCCGTGATCTGGCCGACACGCGTATTCTCGACGGTGAAGTTCACCTTCGAAATCGGGGTGAAAATGGAGTCCACCGCGATCTCGCCGATCGGCATGTCGTGGCGCTTGTTGCGTTCCACCGTCACATAGCCGCGTCCGTGCTCGATCATGATCTCCATATGGAGCTTCGCGTTTTTGTCCAGCGTTGCGATGTGCAGATCCGGGTTGATGATCACAACGTCGGAATCCGGGAGGATATCCTTCGCCTTGATTTCGCCCTCGCCCGCCGCGTCGATGATCAGCTTCTTGGGGCTGTCGCTGTAAAGCTTGCAGCACAGCTCCTTGAGGTTGAGCACGATCTCGGTCACGTCTTCCTTCACGCCCTCGATAATCGAAAACTCATGAAGCACTCCGTCAATGCGTACGCTCGTAACCGCCACACCGGGCAGGCTCGAGAGCAGCACGCGGCGCATGGAATTGCCAAGCGTGGTGCCGAACCCGCGCTCCAACGGCTCCACGACGAACTTGCCGTAGTCTTCCGTCAGTTCAACACATTCGAGTTTGGGCTTTTCGATCTCTAACATTGCATACCCTCCTTCGGTTTGTATGTTGCGGTCCGCCAAGTTTGCATGGCTTACCTGGAGTAGTACTCAACGATGAGATGCTCTTCAATCGTCAAGTCGACATCGTCGCGCGTCGGGAGAGCGACGACCTTACCGGTGAGCTTTTCGGCGTCCAGTTCGAGCCATTTCGGCACGGTGCGGGACGCGCCCTGCTCCTTGAGGGTCTTGAAGAATTCGACGTCCCCGCTCGATTCGCGGATGGAGATCACGTCGCCTTCCTTCACGAGGTAGGAAGCGATATCCACCTTCTTGCCGTTGACGCGGATGTGGCCGTGGGTCACAAACTGGCGCGCCATCGGACGGGAATCGCCAAAGTTCAGACGATAGCAAACGTTGTCCAGGCGGCGTTCGAGCAGCGAAAGCATGTTTTCGCCGGTGATGCCGCGCATGTTGCTCGCCATGTCGTAATATTTCGCAAACTGGGATTCGAGCACGCCGTAGGCCCTGCGGACCTTCTGCTTTTCACGAAGCTGAATGCCGTACTCGCTCTGTTTTTTCCTGCCCTGACCATGCATGCCCGGCGGGGTGTGGCGCTTGTTGACCGCGCACTTTTCGCTGAAGCAACGGTCGCCCTTGAGGAAAAGCTTTGCGCCTTCCCGGCGGCACTGTCTGCAGACGGAACCTGTATATCTAGCCATTGTTACAATTCCCTCCTTAAACCCTTCTGCGCTTCGGCGGGCGGCACCCGTTATGCGGGATGGGCGTCACGTCCTTGATCATGTTGACGTCGAGACCGGCGGTCTGAAGGGCGCGGATGGCCGATTCGCGGCCGGAACCCGGTCCCTTAATGTACACTTCAACGGTCTTGAGCCCATGCTCCATCGCGCCGCGGGCTGCGGTTTCCGCCGCCATCTGCGCTGCAAACGGCGTGCTCTTCTTGGAGCCGCGGAATCCCAGAGAACCTGCGCTCGACCAGCTCAGGGCGTTGCCCTGCAGGTCGGTGATGGTCACAAGGGTGTTGTTGAAGGAGGAACGAATGTGCGCCGCACCGCGCTCAATGTTCTTGCGTTCGCGACGTTTCCGCGTGGTGGCGGTTTTTTTCACTTGCTTTGCTGCTGCCATGTTCGCTTCTCCTCCTTATTTCTTCTTGCCGCCCTGCGTGCGTTTGGGACCCTTGCGCGTGCGGGCGTTCTGTTTGGTGCTTTGTCCGCGTACGGGCAGCCCTTTGCGATGGCGCACGCCGCGGTAGCAGCCGATCTCGATCAGCCGCTTGATGTTCATTGAGGTTTCACGGCGAAGATCGCCTTCCACCTTGAGATTGTGGTCGATGTAGTCTCTCAGCTTGGAAACGTCGCTTTCGGACAGGTCGCGCACGCGCACGTCGGGATCGACGCCGGTTGCGGCCAATATTTCCGTAGCGGTCTTGCGGCCGATCCCAAAGATGTAGGTCAAACCGATTTCCACCCGTTTGTCCCTGGGAAGGTCTACGCCAGAAATACGTGCCATATCGTTCCTTTACCTCCGTAAAAAATCGTAAATAGTGATTGATCTATATTCCATCCGCCGGAAACGCGAACCGGGGATGCCCGGCCGCGCAGCCGCTCCAGCGGTTTTGTTTTCGCTCTCAGCCTTGCTTCTGCTTATGCTTCGGGTTTTCGCAGATAAC
Organism: Eubacteriales bacterium; assembly: GCA_034933205.1. Lineage (GTDB taxonomy): Bacteria > Bacillota > Clostridia > Christensenellales > CAG-138 > UBA7703. The sequence continues at coordinate 329,549 of JAYFNY010000001.1, read as the reverse complement.
CATGACGCGGCCTTTGCGCTTGATGATCTTGCACTTCTCGCAAATGGGTTTCACACTCGGTCTTACTTTCATGGTGGTTCTCCTTTCGATTCCTGTTAAAAAATCATGTTCGGTAAACGGATTCCGTTCCGGTTTTGTTCCGTCTGTTAGCTCTTGCCGCGCCAGGTAATGCGCCCGCGGGACAAATCATACGGGGACAGCTCCACGGTGACCTTGTCACCCGGCAGGATCCGGATGAAGTTCATCCGAAGTTTCCCCGATATCGTTGCAAGTATCTTGTGACCGTTCTGGAGTTTCACCTCGAACATCGCGTTCGGGAAGGAATCCGAAACGACACCTTCTACTTCAATAACGTCCTGTTTAGACAAGCTATCCCTCCTATTTGCTTACATCCACGTTGTAGCCGAGCTGATAGAGCGCTTTCTTCACCTGCGCGTCCTGCAGGTCCTCGCCCCCGCCGATCCGCCGCGCAATTTCTTCCGCGCGCTGCGGTTCGATATGCAGATGCATCAGCTTTTTCTTCTTCGGCCGCTCCAGCTTCCGCGTTTCGCCGTCGCTGAGCAGCACATGGTTCTCGTCGTACACGCCTACGATCACGAACGCGCGCCCTTTGTCGTGCCCTGCGCGCGAAGTGCATATGGCGCCGATGCAGGGTTCGTTCATGCGTCAGGCCTCCTCGTGCAGCGTCAGGAGCCTTGGCTCCCCTTCTGTGATCGCCACGGTGTTCTCATAGTGCGCGGAAGGCTTTTCGTCCGCGGTGACGACCGTCCAGCCGTCTTCCAGCTGAAAGACCCGCGCCGTGCCGAGGTTGATCATCGGCTCGATGGCGATGGTCATGCCGGCTTCGAGCCGCAAGCCCCTGCCGAAACGCGTGGTGTCCCAGTAGTTCGGCACCTCGGGGTCCTCGTGCATATGCCTGCCGATGCCGTGGCCGACCAGCTCGCGCACCACGCCGTAGCCGTTGCTTTCCGCGTGCTGCTGCACCGCCTTCGCGACGTCCGAGAGCCGGAACCCCGCCCGGGCGAACTTCAGCGCCTCGAAGAAGCACTCCTTCGTCACGCGCACGAGCGTTTGCGTCTCCTCCGGCACGTTCCCGATGAGGACCGTGCGCGCCGCGTCGCCATGGAACCCGTTGATGCAGGCTCCGACGTCCAGCGAGAGGATGTCCCCGTCCTTGAGACGGTACTTGCCCGGAATCCCGTGCACCACCTGCTCGTTGACCGAGGTGCAGATGCTCTTGGGATACCCGTTGTAGTTCAGGAACGAGGCTTCCGCCCCGCGGCTTTTGATGAACGCAGCCGCGATTTCGTCCAGCTCCGCCGTCGTCATGCCGATTTCGGCGCTCTTTGCCAGAAGGTTCAGCGTATCCTCGACGATGCGCCCCGCGACGTCCATCTTTTCCAGATCCGCCGCCGATTTGATCGTAATGCTCATTTCGACAAAACCGAGAGGATCCCGGCAGTGACCGCGCCCATCTCCGCGTCGCCGTTCACCGTGGCGAGCAGACCTTTTTCGGCATAGTAGTCGATCAGGGGTTTCGTCGAGCGTTCGTAGACGACGAGGCGGTTGCGAACCGTTTCCTCTTTGTCGTCGTCGCGCTGGTAGAGTTTTCCGCCGCACTTGCAGGTTTCCCCCGCATAGGTGGATACGTGGTAGGCCGCGCCGCAGTCCGGGCACATGCGCCTGCCGCTGATGCGGCTGATCAAGCGCTCGGACGGCACGTCGATATTGATGACCGCGTCCACATCGCTGATTTTGTCCAGCGCCTGCGCCTGGGCGAGCGTGCGCGGAAACCCGTCGAACAGGAATCCGTTTTTGCAGTCGTCCCGCAGAATGCGGTTCTTCACCATGCCGAGGATCACGTCGTCCGGCACGAGCTCGCCGCGGTCGATCAGGCTCTTGGCGGCCTTGCCCAGCTCGGTCCCCTCGCGCATCTCGGCGCGCAGCATGTCCCCCGTGGAGATATGCGCAATGCCGTATCGCGCGGCGATTTGAACCGCCTGGGTGCCCTTGCCCGCGCCTGGCGGGCCTAAAAAGATCAGTTTCATAGCGACTCCTTCCGGGTATTCGTTTCCAAATCGTTTCACAATATGGTGAACGAAGATCGCTTTGCTTGTTTCAAACGAAAAGTTCTCTCCGTGCGCGTAATCCCGTAAACCGCGGAACCGGCGCGCCGGACGAACGCCGGCACGCCTTGTTTCCGCAAACGGTTGAAATCACGCGCCCTGTTCCAGCCCGCCCGTTAGTTGAGGAAGCCCTTGTAGTGGCGCATCAACATGTGGCTTTCGAGCTGGGTCGTCGTTTCGAGCGCAACGCTGACCATGATCAGCACGCTCGTCGCGCCGAATGCGCTGGACTCGGCCATGGTGCGAAGGATCAGCTGCGGAACGATCGCAACCACCGCGAGGAAGAGCGAACCGAACAGCGTGAGGCGTCCGGAGATCTTGGCGAGGTAGTCGCTCGTCGGCTTGCCGGGGCGGATGCCCGTTATGAAGCCGCCGTTCTGCTGCAGGTTCTTCGACATCTCGACCGGGTTGAACGTGATGCTCGAATAGAAGAATCCGAATCCCACGATCAGCAGCGCGTAGATGATGTAGTAAATCGCGCTCGACGTTCCGAGATACGCTTTATAGAACGTATAGAACGAGCTCTTCGGCCAGAACTGGGCGATCATGCCCGGGAACTGGAGGAAGGTCAGCGCGAAGATCAGCGGCAGAACGCCGTTGGAGTTCGCTTTGATCGGCAGGTACGTGCTCTGGCCGCCATACATCTTGCGTCCGACCACGCGCTTGGCGTACTGGACGGGGATGCGGCGCTGCGCCTGATCCACGTGCGTTACCAGCGTGATCAATCCGACGACGGAGACGATCATCAGAATCAGTTCCCACCAGGGGAGCACGCCGACGAACAGCTGCTGTCCGACGCTGATGAACGTTCTCGGCACGCGGGAAACGATGGAGGCGAAGATCAGCATCGAAACGCCGTTGCCTACGCCGTCCTCGGTGATGCGCTCGCCGAGCCACATCAGAAACGCGGTGCCCGCGGTCGAGCAGATGCCGATGGTGGCATACGTCCAGAAACTCGTGTCCACGAGGTACTGCGTGCCAAGGCCGATGAAAATGCCGATGGACTGAACCATGGCCAGCGCAATACCGGTGTAACGGGTGATCTTTTCGATCTTAACGCGCCCGTCCTCTTCCTTGCTCATGCGTTCGAGCGAAGGAATCGCGATGGTGAGCAGCTGCAGAATGATCGACGCGTTGATGTAGGGCGAAATGCCCATCGCGAAGATCGTGAACTGGCTGAACGAACTGCCCGTCAAGAGGTCGAGAAATCCCAGAATATCATACTGCTTGACGGCATCCGCGAGCAGGGCGGTGTTCACGCCCGGAATCGGGATGAAGCTGCCGAGCCGGTACACCACGATCAGCACCAGCGTGATCAGCAGTTTTTTCCGGATCTCCTTGATCTTGAATGCGTTGATGAATGTCTGGAACATCAGCCGATCACCTCAACACTTCCGCCCGCAGCCTTAATTGCGGATTGAGCCGTTTGAGAGAACTTTGCCGCTTTAACGTCCAGTTTCTTCGTCAGCTCACCGCCGCCCAAAACCTTGAGGCCGTCTTTTTCAATCTTGCTGATGAGGCCCGTTTTCTTGAGCATCTCAGCCGTCACTACGGTACCGTTCTCCAGCCCGTTCAGGTCGGAAACGTTGATGATGGTGTATTCTTTTGCAAAGATATTGGTAAAGCCCCGCTTCGGCAGACGGCGTGGCAGCGGCATCTGGCCGCCTTCAAAACCGTTCTTTTTGCTTCCGCTGCGCGCCTTTTGGCCCTTGTGTCCCATTGTGGAAGTCTTGCCCATACCGCTGCCGGTACCGCGACCAACGCGCTTCGGGGCTTTGACCGATCCTGGGGCGGGCGATAATTCATGCAGTTTCATGATGATGCACGTCCTCCTGCCTTAAACTTCTTCCACCGTTACGAGGTGTTTCACTTTAAAGATCTTGCCGCGGGTGCAGGCGTTATCCGGCTGGATAGCGGTGCTGTTGAGCTTATGAAGGCCCAGCGCGACGACCGTAGCCTGCTGATCCTTCAGGCAGCCGATCGGGCTTTTCACGAGCGTGATCTTGAGTTTTTTGGCCTCCGCCACTTTTGCTTTTGCCATTGCAGCGTCCTCCTTAGCCCAAGATTTCTTCTACGCTCTTGCCGCGGGCTTTGGCGATCTGCTCCGCGGTACGGAGCTGGGCGAGACCCGCGATCGTAGCCTTTACGCAATTGCTGGGATTGTTGGAACCGTAGGACTTCGTACGGATGTCGCGAATGCCGGCCATTTCGAGCACCGCACGCGCGGGACCGCCCGCGATTACGCCAGTACCTTCTTCGGCGGGGAGCATGCGCACGTGGCCCTTGCTGAACCGGCCTTCCACGGCGTGGGGGATCGACGTTCCGACGATCGGGACCTCGACCATATGGCGCTTCGCGTCTTCGACGCCTTTGCGCACGGCTTCCGGAATTTCAGCGGCTTTGCCGAGGCCTACGCCGACCTTGCCCTTTTCGTTGCCAACGACCATCAGCGCGGTGAACCGGAAGTTCTTACCGCCCTTAACGACCTTCGCAACGCGGTTGATCGACACGAGGCGCTCTTTGAATTCGGAAGGCTCTTTATCGAATCTCCTGTTGTTTTGCATGTTCGTTCCTCCTTAGAAGTCCAGCCCGGATTTGCGGGCGCCGTCCGCGAGGGCAGCGACGCGGCCGGTGTAGAGGTAACCGCCGCGGTCGAACACGACCTTGGAAACCCCCTTGGCCTTGGCGCGCGCGCCGACGAGTTCACCGACCAACGCGGCCTGCTCAACCTTGCTCTTGCCCTCGAGCTTGCCCTTGATTTCGGCGTCCAGCGTGGAAGCTGCGACCAAGGTGTTTCCAACGGTGTCGTCGATCACCTGCGCGTAAATATTCGTGGTGCTGCGGTAAACGTTCAAACGCGGACGCTCCGTCGTACCCACGATGTCCCTGCGCTGGCGGTAATGACGCGCTGCGCGGATCGCATTTTTATCGATCTTTTTAAACATCTTTCGTCACTCCTTCCTGCTTTACTTACCGGTCTTGCCTTCCTTGCGGCGAACGACCTCGTTCTCATAGCGAATGCCTTTGCCCTTGTAGGGTTCGGGCGGACGCACCGCGCGGATATCGGCGGCCACCTGGCCGACCTTCTGCTTATCGGTTCCCTTGACCGTGATCTTCGTCGGCGCGGGCACATCGAAACTGATGCCGTTCGGCGCCGGGAAGTTGACGGGATGGGAGTATCCAACGTTGATGACCAGCCCCGTGCCCTGCAGCTGCGCTTTGTAACCGACGCCGACGATCTCGAGCTTCTTTTCAAAGCCGTTGGTCGTGCCCGTCACCATGTTGTTGATGAGCGTGCGGGTCAGTCCGTGCAGCGAGCGGAGGCGCTTGTCGTCGCCGGGACGCTTGACGGTGAGAACACCGGCGTCCTGTTCAATCTTCATTTCCGAAGAGAGTTTCTCGGTGAGCGTGCCCTTCGGACCTTTCACGGTGACGACATTGCCGTCTTCGACCGTGATTGTCACTCCGGCAGGGATGCTGACCGGAAGTTTTCCGATACGAGACATGTTGATTTCTCCTTTAGCGTATTTCATGCGGGCGCGGACGTCCGTTTTTCCTCCGGCCTGTTCCGGCTTTCGGGTCAAAACGAGGCATCCGCTCCTGATTCGTTACCAAACGTAGGCCAGCACTTCGCCGCCGACGCCCTGTTTGCGCGCTTCGCGGTCGGTCATAACGCCGCGCGAGGTGGAAACAATCGCGATCCCCAGACCGCCGAGCACCTTGGGCATTTCGTCCTTGCGGGCGTAGAAACGCAGACCCGGACGGGAGATGCGCTTGATGCCGACGATGACGCGCTGCTTGTTGGGGCCGTACTTGAGCTGAATCCGGATCGTCTTCTTCTCGCCGTCCGCAAGGACTTCGTAGCTCTTGACGTAACCCTCTTCCACGAGGATCTGCGCGATGGCCTTCTTCATCGTGGAGGCGGGGATATCGACGGAATCATGCTTTGCAATCAAAGCGTTGCGGATACGGGTGAGCATATCGGCAATGGTATCTGTCATGTTCGTTTCCTCCTTTACCAGCTTGCCTTGCGTACGCCGGGGATTTCGCCCTTATACGCCAGTTCGCGGAAGCAAATGCGGCAGACGCCATACTTGCGCAGAACCGAGTGGGGCCTGCCGCAGATGCGGCAACGGGTGTAGCCACGGGTGCTGAACTTCGGCTCGCGCGCCTGCTTTAACTTCATGCTTAACTTTGCCATATCGCTATCCTCCCTATCAGCCCTGTACAAACGGCATGCCGAGCTGGGTAAGCAGCTCTTTGCACTCTTCGTCGGTTCCGGCGCTCGTGACGAACACGATGTTCATGCCGCGCACCTTGTCGACGTCGTCGTAGTTGATCTCCGGGAAGATCAGCATTTCCTTGAGGCCGAGCGCATAGTTGCCGCGCCCGTCGAACGCTTTGTCGGAAACGCCGTGGAAGTCGCGCACGCGCGGCAGCACGATGTTGAAAAGCTTGTCGACGAAGTAGTACATCCGGTCCCCGCGGAGGGTGACCTTCGCGCCGACGCTCATGCCTTCGCGGACCTTGAAGTTCGCGACGCTCTTCTTGGCGCGGGTGACGACCGCCTTCTGGCCTGCAATGGTGCTGAGTTCCTTGATCGCGGCTTCAATCCCCTTGGGGTTTTCCTTGTCGGAACCGAGACCCATATTGATGATCACCTTTTCGAGGCGAGGAATCTGCATCACGTTCTCATAGGAGAACTTTTCGCGCAGGGAGGGCGCGATCTCGTCGAGATAACGCTTCTTCATGCGGGGCGTGCCCTGCAGTTTCTTCATTTCGCCCTGGGCGGGTTTGCCCTTCTTGGCGGCGGCCTTCGCGCCTTCGGCCTTTTTCTCGACCTTGGCGGCGGCTTCCTTTACGGCGCCCGCGGCTTTCGCCACGGCGTCCGCAGCCGCTTCGTTTACCGTTTCCGCGGCCGCTTCGGCGGCTTTGGCGGTCTTCTTCACGGCCTTTTCCGCTTTCCCGGCGGTCTCGGCGGCCGCATCCGCGGTCTCCTTGACGGCTTTCTTCACGGCCTTTTCCGCTTTTTCGGCGGTCTCGGCGGCCGCTTCCGCGGTCTCCTTGACGGTCTTCTTCACGGCCTTTTCCGCTTTTTCAGCGGCTTCGGCGGCCTTCGGAGCTGCCTTCTTCGCGGCTTTCTTTACTTCTTCGGCTACCGTTTCGGCTGCTGCCTGCGCGGTTTCCACAACGGTTTCAATGTCCTTTTTCGTTGCCACTTGTCAGTTCCTCCTTCCGCCTTAATCAATCACTTTGCCGCACTTTTTGCAAACGCGGACGCTTTTTTGCTTCTTTTCGCCGGAGATCTCGACTTCCTTGATCTTGTGGGCGATGCGGGTCGGCTTGTCGCACTTGGGGCAGACGAGCATCACGTTGGAAGCGTGGATCGGGCTTTCCTGTTCGATGCGGCCGCCGGGCTGACCCTGCTTGCGGGGCTTGACGTGGCGGGTGACCATCGCGGCGTTCTGAACGACCACGCGCTCCTCATCGGGACGCGCAACGAGGATCTTGCCCTTCTTGCCCTTGTCCTTGCCGGAGATGACAACGACGATGTCGCCTTTTTTGACGTTCAAGCTGTTCATGTCATTCTCCTCCTTTACAGTACTTCCGGTGCGAGGGACACGATCTTCATATAGTCCTTCTCACGGAGTTCACGCGCCACGGGCCCGAAGATACGGGTGCCGCGGGGCTGTTTCTGATCGTTGATGATGACGGCGGCGTTATCGTCGAAACGGATATAGCTTCCGTCCGGACGCTGCACGCCGGACACCGTGCGCACGACGACCGCGCGGACGACGTCCTTTTTCTTCACAGCGCCGCCCGGCGAAGCGGACTTGACGCTGGCTACGATCACATCGCCGATATTGGCGGACTTACGGTAGGAACCGCCCAGCACGCGAATGCACATGATTTCCTTCGCGCCGCTGTTGTCCGCGACCTTTAACCTGGTTTGCGGTTGAATCATAATCCCAGTTCCTCCAATCGTTACTTCGCCTTTTCGACGATTTCAACGAGGCGCCACCGCTTGTCTTTGCTGATGGGGCGCGTTTCCATAATCTTTACGGTATCGCCGATTCCGCACTGGTTCTCTTCGTCGTGAACCTTGAACTTCCTCGTGCGGTTGACCATCTTGCCATACAACGGGTGGCGAACCTTGGTCTTGATGGCGACGACGGCGGTTTTGTCCATTTTATCGCTGACGACCACGCCGATACGGGTCTTTCTATAGCCTCTCTGTTCTTCCATCTGCTCTGTCCTCCTTCCCGTTACTCGGCGGCCTTTGCGAGCTCGCGCTCGCGCAGGATTGTCTTTACTCTGGCAATGTCCTTCTTGCATTCGCTGATGCGGTTCGGGTTGGAAAGACCGCCTGTAGCCGACTGAAAGCGGAGGTTGAACAGCTCGCTTTTCAGCTCTTTTTCCTGAGCCGTAAGCGCGTCGTTGGTCATATCGCGAAACTTATTTGCCTTCATCGGTTTCACCACCCTTTTCGATCTCCTTCTTGATCACCTTGCACTTGAGGGGGAGCTTGTGCATTGCGAGACGGAGCGCCTCGTGTGCTTCTTCCTCTTCCACGCCAGCGATCTCAAACAGGACCCGACCCGGCTTGACCACGGCAACCCAGTATTCCGGGGAACCTTTGCCGCTGCCCATGCGGGTTTCGGCCGGCTTTTCGGTAACGGGTTTGTCCGGGAAAATCTTGATCCAGACCTGGCCGCCGCGCTTGATATAACGCGTCATCGCGACACGGGCCGCCTCGATCTGTTGGCTGGTCACCCAGCAGGGATCCATAGCCACCAAACCGTATTCACCGTAGGTAATCGTGTTGCCGCGGGTCGCTTTGCCCTTCATGCGGCCGCGGAAAACCCTGCGGCGTTTTACTCTTTTCGGCATCAACATGGTTATTTGCCCCCTTCCTCGCGTTTGTCGGAAGCCTTGCGCTTGCCGAGCAGCTCGCCTTTGTAGATCCAGACCTTGCAGCCGATGCGGCCGTAGGTGGTCTTCGCTTCCGCAAAGCCGTACTGGATGTCCGCACGCATGGTCTGCAGCGGGATGGAACCGTCGTGGTATCCTTCGCTCCTCGCGATTTCCGCGCCGCCGAGACGGCCGGAGACCATGAGCTTAATGCCCTTGACGCTGTTCTTCTGCATCGCGCGGCCCATGGACTGCTTCATGGCGCGGCGGAAGCTGATGCGCTTTTCGAGCTGACTTGCGATATTTTCCGCAACCAGCTGGGCGTCGGCGTCCGGATCACGGATTTCCATGATGTTGACGTTCACGTCCTTGCCGGTGGCTTTCTTGATATCTTCCTTGATCACTTCGATGCCCGTGCCGCCCTTGCCGATGAGAAGGCCGGGACGCGCGGTGAAGATGCTCACCGTGATCTTGCCGGCGGCGCGGTCGATTTCGATGCGCGAAATGCTGGCCTGATAATACTTCTGCTTCACGAAGTCGCGGATCTTGCGGTCCTCGACGAGGAAATCGGCAAAGTCCTTCTTGGAGGCATACCAACGGGTGTTCCAATCTTTGATCACGCCGACGCGGAAGCCGTTCGGATTTACTTTTTGACCCATCTTTCTTACTCCTCCCTTACTTCGCCTGATCCAGAACGACCGTGATGTGGCTCGTGCGCTTATGGATGGCACTCGCGCGGCCGTGCGCCCTTGGCCGGAACCGCTTCAGGGTCGGTCCCTGGTTGGCATAGATCTCGGCGACGTAGAGCTCTTCGCGGCTCATGTCCTGGTTGTTTTCCGCATTCGCGATCGCGCTCTTGAGGAGCTTAGCCACGGGCTCGGTCGCCGCTTTCGGCGTGTAGGTGAGAATGGCTTCGGCTTCCTTGACGCTCTTACCGCGGATCAGGTCGATCACGGTCTTGACCTTGCGCGAAGAGATTCGGATATATTTTGCGGTCGCGTGCGGGCGCTTATCGGCGTTGGCCGCGCGTTTGGCCGACTTTTCTCTCATTCTGGTTGCCATTTGCTTCGTTCCTCCTTATTTCGCGGCCGAGGACTTCTCGGAACCCCTGTGTCCTCTGAACGTACGCGTGGGCGCGAACTCGCCCAGCTTATGGCCGACCATCTCTTCGGTAATGTATACCGGAACGTGCTTCTTGCCGTCATGCACCGCGATGGTGTGTCCCACCATCTCCGGGAAAATGGTAGAGGCGCGAGACCAGGTCTTGACGACGGTCTTTTTTCCGCTCGCGTTCATCGCCAGAATCCGCCCCATGAGGCGTTCGCTGACAAACGGGCCTTTTTTAACCGATCTGCTCATTGTTTATCTCCTTCCTCTACCCGTTACAGGCTGCTGCCGTTGCCGCGGCGCACGATGTACTTGTTGGTCGGGTTCTTATGCTTACGCGTCTTGTAGCCGAGCGCGGGTTTGCCCCAGGGGGTAACCGGGCCGGGCTTGCCGATCGGGCTCTTGCCCTCGCCGCCGCCGTGCGGGTGGTCGCAGGGGTTCATGACGCTGCCGCGGACCGTCGGGCGGATGCCCATGTGGCGCGTGCGGCCGGCCTTGCCGATCTGGATGTTCGCGTGGTCGATGTTGCCGACCTGGCCGATGGTCGCTTTGGCGTTCATCGGGATCAGGCGGACTTCGCCGCTGGGCAGACGAACCTGCGCGTAGGCGCCTTCCTTTGCCATGAGCTGCGCGGCGTTGCCCGCGGAGCGGACCAGCTGCGCGCCCTTGCCGGGCTTGAGCTCGATGCAGTGGATCATGGTGCCGACCGGGATGTTGGCGACCGGGAGCGCGTTGCCGACCTTGATGTCGGCCGTCTCGCCGGAAACGATCGTTTCGCCGACCGTCAGGCCCAGCGGGGCGATGATGTAGCGCTTCTCGCCGTCGGCATAGTGCAAAAGCGCGATGTTCGCCGAACGGTTCGGGTCGTACTCGATGGAGAAGACCTTCGCGGGGACGTTGTCCTTGTTGCGCTTGAAGTCGATGATGCGGTACTTCTGGCGCGCGCCGCCGCCCTGGTGACGGACGGTGATCTTGCCGCTGTTGTTGCGGCCGGCGTTCTTTCTCTTATCTTCGACGAGCGAGCGTTCCGGGGTCTTCTTCGTGATCTCCTCGAACGAGGAAACCGTCATAAAGCGCTGGCCCGGCGTCGTCGGGTTAATCTTGCGGATACCCATGGTTCGTCCTCCTTACTGCGAGATGCTGTCGAAGAACTCGATACCCTTGGAATCCTTCTTCAGCTTCACATAGGCCTTTTTGCTGGACGGGGTGCGGCCCTGGCTGTTGCCCTGGCGGCGCATCTTGCCGTCGCTGTTGATCGTATGCACGCTCTCGACCTCGACGCCGAACGCTTCTTCGACGGCCTTCTTGATCTCGATCTTGTTGGCGGTCTTGTCCACTTCGAACGTATAGGTCCTGCCGGGGAACTGATCGTACGACTTTTCGGTCAGAACCGGCTTTTTGATGATGTCATAGGCGCTCTTCATTACGCGTACACCTCCTCGATCTTCTTCGCCGACGCTTCGGTGAGGATCAGCGTCTTGTACTTGAGAATCTCGTACGCGCTCAGGGTGCCGACCAGCGTGGTCTTCACGCCCGGGATGTTGCGCGCGGCGCGCTCGACGGTTTCGTTCGGTTCCGGCAGGACGATCAGGGCTTTCGCCGCCTTGACCGCTTCCAGCGCCTTGACCATTTCCTTCGTCTTGGCGGCCTTGAGGTTGATCTCGTTGAACAGGATCAGCTCGTTATCGAGCACCTTGCCGGAAAGGGCGGACTTCAGCGCGAGCCGCTTGACCTTCTTGTTGACGCGGATCGTGTAATCGCGGGGCTTGGGTGCGAACACCACGCCGCCGTGACGCCACTGGGGCGAACGGGTGGATCCCTGACGGGCGCGGCCGGTGCCCTTCTGGCGCCAGGGTTTGATGCCGCCGCCGGAGACTTCCGCGCGGGTCAGCGCGCTCTGCGTGCCCTGACGGCAGTTGGCCAGATGCGCCTTGACGACCTCGTGGAGAACATATTGATTGACAGGCTGTCCAAAAGTGCTTTCGGAGAGCTCGTATTCGCCGACCTGTTTGCCGGTGATATCGACAATTGCTACTTTAGGCATTCTCTTGCTCCTCCTTACTTCACGGTGCTCGTTACGGAAACGAGGCCGCCCTTCGGGCCGGGTACCGCGCCCTTGACGAGCAGCAGGTTGCGCTCGGCGTCCACACGCACGACTTCCAGGTTCTGGATGGTGACGGTTTCGTGCCCCATGTGGCCCGGAAGGTTCTTGGTTTTGAACACGCGGGAAGGGCTGGAGTTTGCGCTCATGGAGCCTACGCCGCGGTGATAGTGGGAACCGTGCGTCATCTTGCCGCGGTTCTGGTTCCAGCGCTTGATGACGCCCTGGAATCCCTTGCCCTTGCTGGTGCCGCGCACGTCGATCTTGTCGCCCTCGGCGAAGAGGTCCGCCTTGATGACCTGACCTACTTCGTAGCTGGCCGCGTCGTCGAGCTTAAACTCTCTCATATAACGGAGGGGTTTCACGCCCGCTTTGGCAAAATGACCCGTCTTCGGCTTGTTGGCAAGCTTCTCGCGGATCTCGCCAAAGCCGACCTGGACGGCTTCATACCCGTCGGTCCCGACGGTCTTCTTCTGGATAACGGGGCAGGGACCGGCTTGAATGACTGTCACAGGGATCATGGTACCGTCAGTACGGAACATCTGCGTCATACCGATCTTTTTGCCCAAAATGGCTTTCTTCATGGTCTACCTCCGATGGTTACAGTTTGATCTCAATGTCGACACCGGCCGGCAGGTCGAGCTTCATCAGCGCGTCAACGGTTTTGGAAGACGGCTGGAGAATGTCAATCAGTCGCTTGTGGGTGCGCATCTCGAATTGTTCGCGGGAATCCTTGTACTTATGGGTTGCACGCAGAATGGTAACGATCTCCGTTTCCGTGGGCAGGGGGATCGGGCCACTGATCTGCGCGCCGGTTCTCTTGGCGGTTTCCACGATCTTCTCGGCGCTCTGATCGATCAGAGAGCTTTCATACGCCTTGAGCTTAATGCGAATTCTGTTTGCCATATTATTGATATCCTCCTTCATAATGGGGCGGTACACAGGGCCGTGTGTTTCCTTCTTCATAAGGCAGGCGCAGCCGCTTGGCTGTGCTCAAAAACCCGTTCGGGACTGCACGGAGCCCCCTGAAAACTCACCCTCGCCCGTGATCGGACGTTGGGTCTGAGCGGAAATTACCCGGATGGCAAGAACCGGCAACCTCCCGTTCATCCCTTCGCGCACAAAAACATAGCCTTTGCGGCGCGAACAGACTTATTTTACACGAGCGAAACGACGATTGCAAGAAGAATTTTCGGAATTTTCACGATTCTTTTTGTTTGGAAATGATTCGTTCTCCGCCGGCGCGGGGCCGCCGGAACCATCTAAGCGAAATTTCATCGTTTTTTGAACGATATCGGCTGTTTTCGCTCTTTTCCGCCGGAAAAGCATAGCATGGATTTTTGCTTTGCGCAAGCGGTTCGGGACGAAACGGAAACGGCGCGCCCCGAGAAACCGGAACGCGCCGCAACCTGTCAAAAAAGTCTCCGGGATTGTGAAGGGCAGCAGCTCTTAACAATTCTTTCCGGCGGAGCCCGGCCGATCTTCTCTTATATAGACCGATCTTTTCTTATATAATAGGAAGCGTTACGGGCGCTCCGTCTTCGACAGCCGAAAGAGCGTGAGCGTGTTGAGCACGCAGATCAGCGCCGCGCCCACGTCCGCCAGGATGGCGACCCACATGCCCGCGATGCCGAGTGCGCCGAGCACGAGCGCCGCCGTCTTGATGCCGAGCGCAATGGCGATGTTGCTGCGCGCCTTTCGCACGGTGCGCTTCGCCGCGTGGATGGCAAACGGCAGGCGCGTCAGATCGTGGGTCAGAAGCAGCGCGTCCGCCGCCTCCGCCGCCATATCCGTGCCGCCGAGTCCGACTGCGATGCCGACGTCCGCCCCCGCGAGCACCGGCGCGTCGTTGATTCCGTCCCCGACATACAGGGTGCTGCCGACGCGCGTACGAACGCTGCGCATCACGTCGAGCTTCTCCGCGGGCTGGAGCGAGGCGAAAACCTCCGTCACGCCCAGCTCGCCGCCCACCGCGCCGGCCGCCGCCGCGCCGTCTCCCGTGAGGATCGCGGTGTAGCCCACCTTCGCGTTGAGTTCCGCAATCGCGGCCTTCGCGCTTTCGCGCACGCGGTCGCCAACGTAGATCGCGCCCGCATAAGCGCCGTCCACCGACACCAGCACGCTCGCGTCGGACGGAACCGAAACGCCCAGTTCCTCCATCAGCGCGCGGTTGCCGACGGCGACGCTCTTTCCGCCGACCATGGCGATCACGCCCTTGCCCGCGATCTCCCGCGTGCCGGACGCGGTCAGCCCGCGCGAATCCGCCCGCACAACGGCTGCGGCAATGGGATGCAGGCTGCTCTGTTCGGCGGCGGAAGCCAGCGCGAGCAGTTCCGCCTCCGGCAGTCCGGCGCTCTCCACGCGCTGCACCTCAAACTCGCCTTCGGTCAGCGTGCCGGTCTTATCCAGCACGACGGCCTTCACGCGGGGCAGCCGCTCCAGCGCGTCCGCGCCCTTGAACAGAACGCCGTTCTTCGAGGTGATCGCCAGCCCCGCGAAAAACGTCAGCGGAATGCTGAGCACCAGCGCGCAAGGGCACGAAATCACAAGGAAGATCAGCGCCCTGCCGATCCACTCGCTCCACGAGCCGAGGCCGAAGAGCGGCGGAAGAACCGCCAGAAGCGCGGCGGCGGCGATCACCGAAGGCGTATACACGCGGGAAAATTTCGTAATGAACCGCTCGATGGCGGGCTTGTTTTTCGTGGCGTCCTCCACCGCGCGCAGCAGTCGGCTCGTGGAGGATTCCCCGGCGGGCTTGGTCACGCGGATGGTCAGCGGGCCGCTGGTGTTCAGCGCGCCGGCCTGCACCTCGTCCCCCGTTTTCACGTGTGCGGGCCTCGGTTCGCCGGTGAGCATGGAAACGTCCAGCAGGCTCTCGCCCCCGGCCACCTCGCCGTCGAGCGGGATGCGTTCGCCCACCTTCACCAGGATGGTTTCGCCGACCGCGACCTCCTCGGGGCGCACCGTCTCCGCCTTGCCGTTTTCCACGCGGCGCGCTTTGTCGGGATGCAGCTCCACCGCGTCCGCAATGCGCCGGCGGCTGCTGCGCACCGCCGCTTCCTGCAGCCCTTCGCCGATGCCGTAGAAGATCATGACGGCGGCGGCCTCCGCAAAGTCGCCCAGCGCGATGGCGCCGATGGTGGCGACGCTCATGAGCACGTTCTCGTCGAAGAAACGCCCCTTGACGAACCCCGTCACCGCGCGGATCAGCACCTCGTAACCGGCGAGCAGGTACGCGGCGATCCGAAGCGCGGTCTGCACCCAGCCGGAAACGAAGAGACCCGCCGCAAACAGCACGATCGCCAGCGCGATCGTCAGGAATTCCCGAATCTCGAACCCGCCTTCGCCGTGCTCGTGGTCGTGGTCGCAATGCTCGCAGGAACCGGAGCCGTGCTCCTCCATCGAATGCGCAAGCGCGCAGACGCTCCCCTCGGCGCAGGAGTCCGCTTCCGCGCGTTTTGCCCGGCGTCCCGCCGATTCGGGTTTCCGCCCGCAGACGCAGTGCTCCGCGTCCAGCCCGCAATATTGACATTTTCCGCTCGGTCCGAAATTATCGCTGTTCATCCGTCTGTTCCTTTCCGCATCCAACCACAGATAATAAGCGGCGAACCAGTTCGCCGGTTTCGTTGTCGCTGATATAATACATGGTCCGCTGTCCCCATTTGCGGAACCGCACCGCGTCAAACTGGCGCAGCACGCGCAGATGGTGCGAAACCGCGGGCTGGCTCATGCCCAGCAGATCCGCCATTTCGCAGACGCACATGTCGCTCGCCGCCAGCATGGAGAGCAGGCGCACGCGCGTGGTATCCGCAAGCTGCGCGAAGATCGCCGCGGCGTCCACCGCCTGATCCTCGCTCGGCAGGCGCGTGCGGATCTCCTCCTCATGCTGCCGGTCCACATGGTTTTCCCCGCAGACCGGCAACCCGATCGAATCGTTCATAAGCGCTCCTTTATATAAACGTTTGCTTATATACTAGCACTTTACTTGTGTTTGTCAAGAGTGAAAAACGCGCTTTTTTGTTCCCGAAACACAAAAAAGCTCCCCCGAATTTTCAGGGGAGCAAACGTCATGTTTTTTCAGTCGGATCCTGCCCGTCAGGACTTCACCGCGGCGTCCTTCCAGGGACGGACGTCCTTCGTCCAGCCCTGTTCGACCCACCAGTCCCGGTCCTTCGGGTTCCACGCCGCGCCCGGGCTGGACTGCATCTTTCGGATGATCCGGAAAAAGAGCTTTGCGCGCAGGCTCGCGTGCGGGTGTTCCAGCCACCGGAGGACGCGTTTCGCGGCGCGCGCCGTCCTGCGGTCCCGCTCGGCGCGTTTCTTTTCCGACATGCCTTCCGCGCCCAGCGCGTTGCTGACGAAGGGAACGCCGTAAACCGCGGAACAGCCCATCCACTTGAGCTGACGCGCCATCGACCGGACGACCCCGCCGGCGGGCGCGCCCGCGGAGGAGCAGAGGCAGACGCCGACCTTGCGGTACATGGCGCCGGACGGCCGGTGCGTCACCCAGCGGTAGGCGAGGTGGTCCAGCAGGTTCTTCATGGAGCCGCTCATCTCCAGCACGTAATCCGGGCTGTCGAGCACGATCACATCCGCCCAGTCCATCGCCTCGGCGATCGGGCGCACCTGTCCCGCGGCGGGGCAGTTCTCTTCGCCCTCAAGAAAGCAGCTTTTGCAGCCGACGCAGAACGATGGCCCGTTCTTGGGGAGAAAGAATTCCCGCATCTCGCATTCGCGGGCTTTTGTCAGCCGATCGAGCAGCGCGCGCGTGAGCGAATAGGTCACGCCCTTGTGCCCCTGACCGTGGATCACCGTAATTTTCAAACGAGCTTCCTCCTTCGGGTGGCAACGTAAGCGCATCCGTTCCCGGCTATGCAGTGTCCTTCGAAACAGAAAGGTTCCTCGAAACCGAAGAACCTTTTTTTGCGCAAACGAATTGCCCGCTCCCGTCGTTCTCCTTCGGGGCGTCGGAACCGGCGTTATTTCATCGAGTTTGGAATGAACTGTTTCGCGTTCAGGATATGGTCGCGCAGCATGCCGCCCGCGGTCTCAAAATCCCCCTCGCGGCAGCTCTGAATGATCGCCTCGTGCTCGTTGATCGAAACTTCGCGCGTTTCCTTCGTGCCATAGAAGCTCGCGCGGAGATAGCGGTCGATATTGGCGTGCACGAGTTCGAGCAGAAAATACGCCATGGAATTCGCCGCGTGGGAGGTCAGCACATCGTGAAACTTGTAGTTGAGCTCCTCGGAACGGACGATATCCTCCACCGGGGTCTCCCGCTGCTGGGCGACGATCTCCTCCAGCGCGTTAAAGTCCGCCTTCGTCAGCTGGGGCGCGCTGTTGCGGAACATCATCACCGAAAGCGTCGCGCGCACCTCCATCATATCCAGAAGTTCGCTGCGGGTCAGCTCCGTGACGGATGCCCCGCGATTCGGGTGAATGCGCACCAGCCCCTGCGCCTCAAGACGGCGCAGCGCTTCGCGCACGGGAATATGGCTCACGTTCAGAGCCGCGGAAATCTCGTCCTGCTTGAGCTGTGTGCCGCCCGGCAGTTTCGCGCTGATGATGCCTTCGCGCAGGACATGAAAAATCCACTCCTGCGTCGCGCCGACGCGCGGCCCGACCTGATCCGCTATGGCTTTATAATCCATATTTCACCTCATGATTGCGATTGCACTTGAGAATTGTAATGCCCAGACACGGGTATTATATATGATCAGCGGGGGAAGCGCAACCCCTTTGCATAAAGAAACCCCGTATGCAAAGCGGCGCCGCCCCGGCAACAAAAAAACGCCCGGCAAAGGGCGTGAAGACCGTCAAAAAACTCGTTTTTTGACGGGACACCCGCTCTTTTCCTTTCGGCCTTCTGCCTTACGGACGGAAAAGAGCACAAGGAAACCGCCCTAACGGGCGATCCGTTGCGCCGGATGAACCGGCACAGCCGGAAAAAATGGGTTAAGGGCTACGGCCCTTAACAATCCTAGAAACTTTTTTGACAGACTGAACGCCCGGCAAAGGGCGTGTTGATTATATTCTTAATTATAATTTCAAGTCTGAATCTTGAATTCTGGTTTTCAAACGAAATTCCGGATCGGACCGGAGCCGCCCGGCGGCGCGGATCGGGTCAGCGCCGCCGGGAGACAGGTTCAGCGGCCGTACTTGACGCGCTCGAGCCGAATCAGCGCGAGAACGCCTTCGCGGATGTCCGAAGGCAGGCGGTCCGCCAGCGCAACGTCGTTGCGGTAGGACTGCATTCCCTCCGTGTCGAACAGATAGCTCGGTTCCTCGGTCAGGCCGAGGATGCTGTCCGTCGACGTTCCATAGTGGGTGGCGATCGCAACCAGCGACGCAATGTCCGGCATGCAGCGGTTGGATTCCCATGCAGCTACGGATTGCTGCACGACGCCGACCGCCTCGCCGAGTTGCTGCTGCGTTTCGCCATGAGACTTCCGAAGTCTCTTGATACTTGCGCCAATGTCCATTTTTGTCTCTCTCCTCCAACTGATGTCAACAGTGCCTACTCAGTTCACAGTTTTAAGCGGCACCCCGGATCCGGCGTTGAAATAATTTCACAAATCGCCGAAAACCATTTTTATTGCGCTTTACGCAATCAATTTGTACAATTTATTCTACTACACTTGTGGACAGAAGAAAAGAGCCAGAATCCACCAGAATTCGAAGTTTTTGCGACATTTCCTACAATAATTTGGTGTTAACTGTTGTTTTTTGAACTCCAGTCCTTTCTTTTGAAACTGAACCGACTTAATTTTCCGACATTTTTCAACAATTACCGCGCATCGTAACACAGTTATCGCCGTCGTTTCCGCGCGGGAAAAAGGTTCGTTTCCAACAACTCATGTTCGTTCAATTGTGAACATATTCGAAAACCCGTCCAATCGTCTATACAAGTATTGTCTTTATCCCATCCCCTCGTTTCGTCGGAAACGTTTCCCGCTTTTTGGCGTCGGAGCCGGTCAAGAAAACGTTTCGCCGGTTTTTCGCGCGTAAACCCGCATTTTTATGCCGTTTCTATGGTTTTCCACGAAAAAAGTATGGTATACTACTGCCCAGAGCGGATGATTTTCGCTTTCCCTTTCCAACCATCTTTCACCCGCCGGTTTTCCCGGTGCACCGTATGCGGATCCCGAAGGCCGGTTTCTCCTAAGAAACCTTTTCGTCTTCCCCGCCGTCTTCGTGCGCGGCGCGCCGGTTTGTTTGGTACTTATTTCATACTTATCCGGTGCTGATGTTAAGTTCGTCATTTTCTGTACGGTTAATTCAATTCCATTTTCGGAATGTTTGTTCCAAATCCCGTTTTTGGCGGTTCAAGGAGGCTTTTATGGGCATTCGTCTTACCATCGTCGGCGCGGGGAGCAGCTACTGCCCCGAATTGATGCAGGGGCTGATCCGCCGGCGCGAACTTCTGACGCTGGACGAACTTCGGCTGACGGATATCGACGAGACGCGGCTGCGCGTCGTGGGCGACTTCTGCGAACGCGTCCTCAACCGAAACGGGCTGACGCCGCGCGTAACGCAGACGGTTCAGCTCGACCGCGCGCTGGACGGCACGGACTATATCGTCACCCAGATTCGCGCGGGCAGGCTCGAAGCGCGCATCCGGGACGAGAAGATCCCGCTCGAATACGGCATGATCGGCCAGGAAACGACCGGCATCGGCGGGTTCGTCAACGCGCTGCGCACCATCCCGCAGATGGAGCAGATCGTCGCCGCCATCGAGAAAAACGCGCCGGACGCCTGGCTCGTGAACTTCACGAACCCTTCCGGCATCGTGACCGAATACCTAAGGAACCATACGCCCGTCAAATCGGTCGGACTTTGCAACCTTCCCATCGGCGCGCAGGAACGCATCGCAAAGCTGCTCGGCCTACCCATGGAGCAAGTGCGGCTGGAGACCGTTTCGCTCAACCACTGCGGCGCAATCACCGCCGTCCATGTGGAAAACGAGGACATGCTGCCCCGGCTGCTAAGCCCGGCGATGCTTTCCGCCGCGGCGGAAAAGGAACCGTGGGTCGCGAACTACCGTCCCATCATCGAAGTCCTCGGCGCGCTGCCGAACGACTACCTGCAATACTTCTTCTACCGCGAGCGCAAGCTCAGCGAGCTGAAGAACGCCGAGTGCACGCGCGGCGAAGCCTGCCGCGAGATCGAAGCCCGGCTGCTCTCCTATTATGCCAACGAGAACAATTCGGAGATCCCGGCCATGCTGGCCGAGCGCGGGGGGCACCTGTATTCGGAGGCGGCCGTCGCGCTGATCGCCTCGCTCTGCGGCGCGGCGCCGGGCTACCACGTGGTGGACGTTCCCAACGAAGGCGTTCTGGATTTCCTGCCGGACGAAAGCGTGGTGGAGACCTGCTGTTACGTGGAAAAGGACCGCATCACGCGCGTTCCGCTGACCGTTCGCCCCTCCGAACCGCTGATCAGCCTGCTTCAGAGCGTAAAGGCTTACGAAACGCTCACCGTTTCCGCCGCGCTCTCGGGCGATCGCAAAACGGCGCTTCGCGCGCTCTCCTGCAACCCCATCACGGCCGATCTGGACAAGGCCGCACCCTGCCTGAACGAAATGATCGAGCAGAACCGCTCGCTCCTTCCCTGCTTTTTCCCCGCGCACTGACGCGCGATTGTTTCGCTTTTTTAAGCAGCGAATGGAACCGTGCCCACGCGGGCCGGACGGCCCGGCACTTGCAACATGCCCCACACAACTTTGCAGGATCAAGGAGCGCCTAGACAGATTATGCAAGAGAAACGATGTTATCTGGCCGTTGACGGGGGGAACTCCAAAACCGAATACCGTCTTCTGAACGAAACCGGCGCGGTCATCGCCTCCTACCGGGGCGGAGCCACGAACCACGAAACGCTGCCCGGCGGATTCGACGAAGCGGCGCAGATCCTTTTCGACTGCACGAGCGCGCTGCTGCTGGCCGGCGGATACGAGCCGGAGGACATTGCGGACGCGGTGCTCGGCCTCGCCGGAGCGGATTACGAATCCGAAGCCGCCGCGCTGACCCAGAGCCTGCAATCGCTCGGATTCAAAAATTGCCTCGTGTGCAACGACGGCTATCTCGGCGTGATGGCGGGTTCGGAAAACGGCGTCGGCATCTGCTACTCCGCCGGTTCCGGAATCACCTGCACGGGCATTGCGCAGGACGGCAGCCGCGCGCAGTTCGGAGGCATCGGCGTGCTCTGCGGGGACGTCGGCGGCGGGTTCGATATCGTGGCGTTCGTTTACCGCTCCATCTACCAGCACCTCTTCTACCACAAAAAATACACCGTTTTGAAGGACGGCTACTTCACGCTGTTCAACATCCGCTCGGAAGCGGAGTTTCTCGCCTCCGCCGCGGCCATTCAGAACGAAGACGCGGCAAAGCAGCTCATCGGCCTGTTCTTCACCGCATTCGACGCGGGGGACGAGCTTTCGCTTCAGTACGCGGCCCAGGCGGCGGCGCACGCGGCGGACTGCATCGTCGCCGTGACGGACGCGCTCCCGCTGCAGCCGGTCATCCCCGTTTCGCTCTCCGGCTCCATCATGACCGCGGTCGCGCCCGGTTCCTACCGTCGCATGATCGAATACGAGCTGATCCGCCGCAAGGGAAAGATCTTTCGCCTTCAGGTCAACGCGCTGCCGCCCGTCGAAGGCGCGGTCCGCTGGCTGCGGCTTCGCAACGGACTTCCCGCCGTTTGATTTCCGGCTTCATCGTCTTTCCGGCCGGCCGGTGCGCCGGCTTTTTTCTTGTGCCCGCGTTCCGCCGCGGCATATCTTTTGCCGCGCGGTTCTGGTATAATCTCGGAAACGGGCCGCGCGCGTTTCTCGCAATCGATTCGGCCCGGAAAGGTTCCATCGTGAAAAAAACAAACGGTCCCGCGCCCGTTTTCGCCGTCGACCAGGCGGATGAAGCGGTCGCCGCGCGCGTAAACGAACTGCTGGCCTCGCAGGGGCGCGCGCTCCTCGCGATCGACGGCAACTGCTGCGCCGGAAAAACAACGACCGCCGCGCGGCTCGGCGCGCTGCTGGACGCCAACGTGTTCCATCTGGACGACTATTTCCTTACGCCCGAACTGCGCACGCCGCAGCGGCTGGCGCAGCCCGGCGGCAACGTGGATGCGGAGCGCTTCCTTTCCGATGTGCTCCTGCCCGCCTCGCGCGGCGAAACGGCGTTCGTAAACCGCTACGACTGCCACGAGGACCGTCTGCTCGGGCCGGTGCCGGTTCCGCCGAAGCGCGTCGTGATCGTGGAGGGCGCTTACAGCCTGCATCCGCTGCTTTTTCCGTGCTACGACCTGAAGATCTTCTGCCGCATCGATCCTGCGCTGCAGATCGAGCGCATCCGCCGCCGCAACGGCGAGGAACAGCTTTCCGTGTTCCTTCGCCGCTGGATTCCGCTGGAAAACGCATATTTTCAGGCGCTGGACGTGGAATCCGCCTGCGACATCCGCATCGAATCCACCCAGCGCTGAAGCGCGGGCGGTCTTAATCCGCGGTTTCAATTTCGTTGAGCACGAGGCCGTACCGCGCCACGAGTTCGTCCACGTAATCCGCCTCGTCCGGGAAGTTCTCCTTGAGGTACTTCACCGCGTAGGCGGGGCGCTCGCGGATGCCGGTGCGCAGCTGCTCGAGCCACTGCTTCGTATACTCGATCGACGCCGGAAACGCGATGGCCGCGATCTGGCGCGGCATCTCGGCCAGGTACGTGTCGTCCATCTCGTCCAGCAGGGCGAGCATGTTTTCCGGCGAGAGCGTCGTGCTCATCAGTTCGATATACCGCTCCACGAACTTCTTGCGCCAGGCGGCGTTTTTTTTCAGCCCGACATAGAGGTCCATGTTCGTTTTCGTTCCGTCCGCGCTGGAAACGCCGTTTTCGTAGAAGTAGCGCGCAAGGATATCCTTCCTGTACTCCTGCTGATAATCGTTGCCGTAGAGGCCGTAGTCGAGGTCGAACAGGATCGGCCTCCACTTGACGGCGTAATCCTGCGTACGCCAGTACGCCTGATTGATCAGATCCGAATCCGCAATATAGCTTCGAAACGCCAGATAATCGGTCAGATAGTCCACGTCCACCCACTGGGCAAACTGCGCGAACACGGCGTCGTCCGAGAGGTCCTGCGTACGCGCAAATTCGCGCACGCGCAGGAAATCCTCCGCCGAGCCTTGCTTGACCTCGTCGTTTCGGCTGACGATATCCACCTTCTCGCTGTCCGCGCCGTAATGGGAGGCGAGGTAGCTTTCGTCCTGCTCCTCGTTGAGGTCGAACACGCCGTAGTACATTCCGTTGAGATAGAGCGCCACGACGCGCGTTTTGAAGTTTTCGATGTACAGCCCCTCGGCCAGCCGCGAAAAGTACGAGTCCCGCAGGCGGGAGCGCCCTCGGTCCTGCCCGCCGCTTCGCAGGGAAAACGCCGAATAGGTGAGAATGTCGCTGTCCTCGAAGAACGGGTAGGAAACGCAGCTCTGCCCGTAGCGCTCGCGCAGGCTCACCGAAAAGGACTTCTGCGTATACTTGAGCATCGAGCGTCCTTTGGCGCGCAGTCCCGCGTAAAAGCTTGCCGAGAGGCTGCCTTCCTCGTCGTAAAACGCAAAATCCGCGCGAAATTCCGATTTATAGTCCCGGTCGGTGGTGTCCTCGATCTCCTCCAGTTCGGCGGGATCGATGCAGACGCAGACGACGGGCACCGTGTGCTCCTCAGTGAACAGGTAGGTCGCCGCCGTCTCGTTGGAAGCGAGCAGCCCGTCCGAAACGGCGACCGCGCTAAGGGCGGTGCTTTTGGAAACCGTGATCGGGCCGGTATAGCGCGCGGACTGTTCGGTCGGCATGCTGCCGTCGGTCGTATAGTAAATGCTCGCGCCGGACGCCGCGCAGCGGATCGTCACGAAGAACGCCTCCGTATGGTAGAGGGACGTAACCGAAAAAAACGGGGACGCGGTATATCCGCTCGCCGCGTTTTCCGCGTTGGCGGCTCCGGGCGTCGCTTCCGCAAAAAAAACGCGTCCGACCGTCTCGTCGGATGCGATTCTTCCGCTGGTCACGCCGCCTCGCTGAAAGCCCGTTTCAAACAGATCGCAGATCCCGCCGGACGCATTCGTCAGCACCAGGCATTCGCCGGACGCGGAGATCCCGAACCCGCCCGCTCCGCTTTCCCCGCCGGACGAAGTTCGCACCACCGCGTATCCGCCCGCCGGGATGGTCACGCCCGAAAGCGAAAGCTTTTCCGGTTCGGCGGAATCGTCCGAAAGCGCCCAGCCATCCAGCGAAACGTCCGCGTCCGACCCGTTGCCGAGTTCGACCCAGTCGCCGTCCTCCGCCGCGGCGCTCACCTCGCTGATGAATACGCCCCCGGAATCGAACCAGCCCACCACATCGGCGCAGGGATACGATTTGGCGTTTTGGCTGCCCGGCGTGGGCACGCCGTAATAAACGGTCTCGCCCGCGTCGTTCCATCCGAAGCTCGCGTTCCCGGGACAGCCGCCTTCGTAGGGGATCGTCTCCTGCCGCATGCCGTCGAGATTCGTCAGAACAATGCTCTCGCCGACGGAGAGGCCGAAGTCCACGTGCACCTCGTCCCCGTCGCACGTTTTTTTGGAGAGGTAGACCACGAGGTATTCCCCCGCGCCGAGTTCCCGGTCCGGCAGAGCGGCGCGAAACGGCGCGTCGGGATCGTCGCTGAGATAGTATCCCCGCAGGGACACCGCCTGGTCGGAGCGGTTCACCAGCTCCACCCACTCCGTGCAATCGCCCTCCGCGTCCGGGAACAGCCCGTCGTTTTCCGGCAGGATCTCGCTGATCACCACGGGATCGCTTTCGTCCATGGCGGTCGGTTCCTCCACCCGCCACGCTTCGCCCGTGTTCCCGGCAAGCGGGGTCGCCGCCGCATAGCTTTCTTCCTCCGCCCCGTACACGACGGAAACGTCCTCCGGCACGCCCGCGTCCCAGCGCAGCGCGCCGATGCGGCTGCCCGCCGCGTCGGAGAGGATCAGGCAGTCGTCGTCCGCGCCGATCGAGAAACCGGCGGCCACGGCGTTTGCCGCGTCCCCGCCCGAAAGCGCTTCCCCGCCCGTGAAATAGACCAGCGCGTACGCGCCCGGTTCGAGCGTGTAAGAAGGCAGGCGGAAGAGCAGCGGCTCGGCGGCGCTGTCGCTGAGGTAGTAGTCGTTCAGCGAAATGGCCGAATCCGAACCGTTATACAGCTCCGCCCAGGCAACCCCTTTCGAGGGGCTGGGCAGCACCTCGTTGAGCCGCAGAGCGTCGCTGCCCGCGCCCAGCAGGTCGCTCAGCGAGCGCTCGATCGTTTCGTCGTCGTTGGCCGCGCCCGGCGTTGGGGACGCGGTGTAGCCGTACCCGCCGGAAGCGTCCCTGGCGTACGAAACGTCGCCGACCAGCTCCGGCACCTGCAGCTGCTGCACCAGCCCGGCGTATGCGTCCGCAAGGATGAGGGACTCGCCCTCCTTCGAAATACTGAACCCGGTCGCGAGCGCGCCGCTTTTTGCGTCGTCCTCCGCGTCGCAGGCGTAGACCACAAGATATTCCCCCGCGCGGATCACCGTGGCGGGAAAGACGAACTTGCGGAGCTTCTTTGCGTTGTTGGTCAGGCTGTAGCCTTCGAGGTCGATCTCCTCGCCGGTGCCGTTATACAGCTCGATCCAGTCCGGCGTGCCGTAGGTTTCATCGGTCAGCGTATAGTCGTTGGAGGACATCACCTCGCTGATCACCAGCGCGCCGGTATCCCCCGCGCCCGCGGCGCAGCCGGCCGGAACCGACGAGAGCAGAAGCAGCGCCGTCAGCACGGCGGCCCGGCGAACCGCGTCCTGCGCCGTCCTTCCGCTTTTGCCCCGTTTGCGCGCCGTGACCTGCCGATGTTCCAAGATGGTTCCACCACTTTCCGAATCGGTTTGCGATCCAATTCAATTGTATTGTATCCAATGAATGGTTCACCCCTGTATCGAAACTGTGTCTTCTTCTTGTCAAATTCCGGCGCGGGTCCGAACGCCCCTCTCGAGGGCAGACCCGCTCCCAACAAAAAAAGACGCCCCTTTTCGGGCGCCGGGAAAGAAAGGTATTCGTTTTGTTCAGCAGCAGTCCCCGCCGCA
Source organism: Eubacteriales bacterium (assembly GCA_034933205.1). Classification (GTDB taxonomy): domain Bacteria; phylum Bacillota; class Clostridia; order Christensenellales; family CAG-138; genus UBA7703. Next base: position 303,205 of record JAYFNY010000001.1, on the reverse strand, counting down.
GCAGCAGTTGAGGCACATCAGCGCGGAGCAGACGTCGCAGCAGGGCGACGTGTCGATTCCGCCGCTGCCGCCGTTGGAATAGACGCGGCCGGAGTTGTTGAGCGAAACATAGGCGTTGCGGTATTCGGGATTCTCCGGTTCGGCTTCGTAGGCGCGGCCGATGCAGGCGTGCGCCTTTTCATACCAGCCCTGGCGCAGATAGATCACACCGTAAAGATAGTTCCACTCGGCGTTATGCACGTTGATCCCGTCCAGGATCGTCCGCGCGGCGTTGAGGTTGTTTTGGTTGATAAAAGTGCGCGCGCGGGAAAATTCCGCCGCAAAGGGGCCGCTGTACGTCGTGCCGCCGGGGCGGTATCCCGTGCTGCCGGAGGAAGAGCCATAGGAAGAGCCGTAGCTGCCGGAGGAGGAGCCGTAACTGCCGGAAGTCGCCGATTGCTTCTTCGTGAGCATTTCGTAGGCCTGGTTGATCTCCTTGAGCTTTTCGCCGGCCAGTTCCTTGAGGGGATTATCCGTGTATTTATCCGGGTGGTACTTCTTGACCAGCTCCAGATATGCGGCGCGGATCTCCTCCTGCGAGGCATTTTCACTCACGCCCAGAACTTTGTAGGGGTTCATTCTCCGTCTCCTTTTTCCGAATGCGGCGCGGCGTTCGCCGTTTTGCAGCCGCCCAGCCCGGTCAGCACGCGCGTCTGCGCGTTCCCTAATCCCAGGCGTATGATATTTTCGATCAGCCCGTCCGGCTTTGAAAAGCCGATGAGGTCAAATCCTTTTTCGGCCTCGGCGCGGGTGATGTTCAGGTAAAATTCCGCGCGCTGCGCGTCCATGTTCGTCAGCAGAAACGGGTTGTACGAGCCGCTTTTTTCGTCCTTTTCGCGGTCGTCCCAGGCGTCCATGAGGTAGACCCATTTGCCGAGGTTATAAAACATCCAGTCGGCGGCCGCCCGTTCGCGTTCGGGCAGCGTCGGCGCGTTCAGAATCACGGCGGAAAGCGTTTTGCCGAATGCGTCGCTCGGCTCGTCGGTCGAGGCGATCCGCTCCGCCTCGTAGGCTTTGAGCCGCTCCATGTTCCGCCGGATCGCGTCGTCCAGCGCGGGATGGAGCTTCGCCGCCTTTCGATACGCTCGCCGGAGCGCCGCGCGCGCGGCGAGCGCCTTGGCGCTCTTCTCGTCCGCAACATCGTCCGCCGCCTGATACCACGCAAGCAGGACGTTGACGTCCGCCGCGTAGTCCAGCGCGTCCGAGCGGTTTGCGATGGGCCGTTTGCCGCGGTAGCAGCGCGGGCCGCAGTTGCCGCGCGTGAACCCGCCCCCGCCGGAGATCGCCGAAAGCAGCGCCGCAAGAAACGCGCAGTCGTAGCTCAGCGTCAGCCGCTCGAGCGGACCGTAGCGCGCGCCGATGGTTTTGCAAAGCCCGCAGTAATACCCGCGGTACTCCGCCTGCTCACGCACTTTCAGTTCGCATTCCAGCGGGCGGATATATCCGAACATCACCGCGTCCTTTCTGCACTCGCCCTGTATTGTATCATGTTATCGGGCTTGTTTCCACGCTAATTTGACACGCGGATGTGAAAGAATGTGGCATTCTTCCCGGTTTTGCCGCGCAAAAAAGCCGCCCGGCGGGCGGCTGATTCGCTTTTTCTACTCACGCCCCGCCCTGTTACTTGTCGGCGAGGTATTTGTTGAGCTGTTTGATGAGCGAGTCGGGATTGATCCCGTGCACCGCGCAAGCGTCTTCAATCGACTCGCCGTGCGCCATTGCGCAGCCGAGGCAATGCATGCCGGCGCCCATGAGAATATCCGCCGTGCCTTCGTCCAGCTCGATGACCTGCTGGATGAGCATGTCCTTCGTTGCCTGCATCGTAGTTTCCTCCATTTCTTCAGGATCAAACCGGTTGCCCGGTCGTGTGTCCGGAACGGGAAGCGAACGCTTTCGCCATTCGAAAAGCCTTTCGGCCGAAACACTAGTTAATTAGTAGTATATCACATTTTGGAAAAAAGCAAATACTTTCTTCGCGTTTTTGCGCGTTTTTCGATTTGCGGCAGCCGGGCCGTTTCCGCGGCGTCGGGCGGCGTCGGATCGAACCGCTGCTCAGCTCTTGGCTTCGAATACGTTTCCGCAGTGCGTGCAGGTCACGCGGATGCGCCCCTTGCCGCGCGGCACGCGCAGGCGCTGCGTGCATTGCGGGCAGATGAGGTATTTATACTGCTTCATTTCGTTCCAGGTCGGGGCTTTCTTCGCGTTGCGCACTTTTTTCGCGCGCGGCGCGTATCCCGCGCCCGAACGCTGGAACGTTCTGCGAAACCAGTTGCGAACCGCGGTGACGACCGAGAGGAACTTCATGTTCTCCTGGTAGCGCGCGTTCTGGTTCCGGCTCGTCATGCGCAGCACGAGCAGGATCAGCAGCGCGGCGGACACGGCGGAGAGCACGTATCGCGGCCATGTGCCGAACTGGAAAAAGAACAGGTCGATGATCGTGAGCACCAGCGCGGTGATCAGCATCGTGCGGTTCAGTTCGTCTAGATATCTCGGTTTATTCTGAAACATGGGTATCCCTCGCCTTATCTGGTGTTTGCTTTTTGTATCATGAGCGTTTTTTGAAACGTTTCCTGCTAAAACGGCGGCTGTCCTCAGCCGATGTAGAGCCGCGCGGTCAGCGGCGGCAGCGTCACGCGCAGTTCGCCGTTTTCCGGCGCGATGGACTCGCCCGTCAGCACGTCGGTCATGGGACGGTTCAGCGCCGCCCTCGTTTCCCCGTCCGGCCCCTGCGAAAGGTCGTCCGGCCGGAGCGAAACCGCCTGCTCCCGCTCGCCGCGGTTCACGAACATCGCCGCGCAGTCCCCGCTTTCCGGCAGCCAGCGCAAAATCGCGTAAACCTCCGGCGAGAGCGCGCCCATCCGGCAAAGCCCGCGCTTGAGCGCGAGGCTGTCCCTCCTTGCGTGCATCAGCGCCTCATAGGCCGTAAACACCCGCCGGTTTTCCAATCCCCAGGGGTACGTCGCGCGGTTGAAGGGATCGCTCATGCCGGTCATGCCCGCCTCGTCCCCGTAGTAAACGCTGGGAACGCCCGGCAGCGACATCTGCAGCGCGGCGGCGAGGATCAGGCGCCGAAAGCCCTTCTGCTGATCCTTGTCTCCCGGCCGGTAGGCCGCCTGCAGCTTGCGGGAAACGGCGTTGCGGTCCGGCGCGCCGGAGAGCGCCGTTGCCGCGCGGATGATATCGTGCGTCGAAATCTGGTTCATGCAGGCTTCGTAAAACGGCCGCGGATAGTGCTCCCGCAGCGTCTGCAGCGCGTGGTCGAGCGCGTAGGCGTCCGCATGGTTGGTCAAAAACGCAACGACCGCCTCGGTGAAGGGATAGTCCATGGCGCTGTCCAGCTCGTCGCCGTTGACATAGCCGCGCCGTCCCTCCGGCCCGTATTTATTGGAGCAGTCGTCCCACACCTCGCCGATCAGTACGGCCTCCGGGTCGAGCTGCTTGAGCTTTCGCCGCAGGATGCGGATGAATTCGTCCGGCAGTTCGTCCGCAACGTCCAGCCGCCAGTCCTTCGCGCCCGCGCCGGCCCAGTGCGCCAGAACGCCCTGCTCCCCTGCGATGAACGCGGTATAGCTCGGCTCCAGTTCGTTCACGTTCGGCAGGCTCGGAAATCCCCACCAGCATTCGTAATGGTCGTGGTCGCCGTGGAACGTGTACCAGGGCCGGTAGGGCGAGTTTTCCTCTTCATACGCGCCAACGTCGCCATAGCGCGAAAACTTGTCGAAATAGCGGCTGTCCGCGCCCGTATGCGAAAACACGCCGTCGAGCACAATGCGGATGCCGCGCGCGCGGGCCTCCGAACAGAGCGCCGCAAATTCCTCTTCGTTGCCGAAGATCGGGTCGATTTTATGGTAGTCCGCCGTATCGTAACGGTGGTTGCTCGCGGATTCGAACACCGGGTTGAGGTAGATCGCCGTCACGCCGAGTCCGGCAAGATAGCCGAGCTTTTCGCGGATTCCGTTGATATCCCCGCCGAAAAAGTCGTTCGGCTCGTATTCGTCCGCCCCCGGCGCGGGCGTATAGCAAACGTCCTCGTCCCAGCGGTCATGGATGCGCAGGAAGCGCCCCTTCTCCATGTGGTACTGCGCCCTTGCGCGAAAATCCTCCCAGCTGCTGCGGCGGAACCGGTCCGGAAAGATCTGGTAGATCATTCCCTCGCGCCAGCTCTGCGGCGTTGTGAACGCGCCGTCGTACACGGTGATCTGGTAGGCGCGCGGCTCGTTCGGCTCCAGCTTGCCTTCGCCGCTGTCCGCGCCGTAAAAATACTTGTGCCCGTCCGACGTGCGGATGATGAAATAGTACCAGATCAGGCACGGCACCGTCGGCATGGGGATGTCGCCTGCGGCGCGCCCGTTCGACACGGCGAGGTCGAAAAACGACTCCACGCCGAACTGGCTGTACAGCCGCAGCTGCACGTGCGGGGACGCGTCCCCGCCGATCTCGGCCTCCATATGTACTTTCGTACCGCACGCAACCGCGCCCTGCGGCCGGCGGAACGAAAGGTATCTCGAATGATGTCGAAAACTGACCATAAGCATAGTATAGCCGATTCCAATCGGCAGAAAAGCGGATTGTACGGAATGTTTCGAGCTTTTCACAATTTCAGCGCCATCGGAAAAACCGCGCCGAAATTGCCCCGTCCGCGCCCTAATTCTGGCGGGTATGCCAAAAGCGACCGCCTGCTTTCGGGAGCGGTTTCGTCCCCGGACGCAGTCGGCCGAAGCGGTATCAGGTGCGTTTGACGATGTCGTTCTGCGCTTTGAAGATATGTCCCGCGGGCACGACGCCGCGCACGCGGGAAAGCGGGTAAACGGAGGCGTACGGCTCGAGCACCGTTCCCGGATTGAGCACGCTGTTGCAGCCGACCTCCACATGGTCGCCGAGGATCGCGCCAAACTTCTTCAGCCCCGTTTCAAACGAGAACCCGTTGCCGCGGACGGTCACGGGCGTTTTGTCGCTCTTGACGTTGGAGCAGATCGCCCCCGCGCCCATATGCGCGTAGTGCCCCAGCACGCTGTCGCCCACGTAGTTGTAGTGCGGCACCTGCACATGGTCAAAAAGGATGCAGTTCTTGAGTTCCGTGCTGTTGCCGACCACGCAGCCCCGGCCCACGAGCACGCTGCCGCGAAGGAACGCGCCGGGACGAACCTCCGTCTCCGCGCCGATGACCGTCGGCCCGGCGATATAGATATTCGGGTAAAGGATCGCGCTCTTGTGGATCCAAACCTCGTCGTTCGGGTGGTCGTATTCCTCCGGGTTCAGGCTTTGCCCGAGCGAACGGACGAATTCCTTGATCTTCGGGAGCACTTCCCAGGGATAGTCGGTTTCCTGAAACAGCGGTTCCGCGAGCGTCGCGGAAAAGTCGGAAAACAGATCCGGATTCTTCATGTCTGACGTCCTCTCCATTCGGAATTTCGGCCCGGAAGATCCGCGCCGCTCAGTTTTCGTGCGCAATCGAGCGGAAGCGCGTGAACTCGCCCTGCCAGAGCAGCTTGACGATCCCCGTCGCGCCGTGGCGGTGCTTGGCTACGATGATCTGGCTCGTGTTGTCGCCCATCTCGTATTCCTGCGTGTCCAGATACGCCGCGGGGCGATAGAGCAGAATCACCATATCCGCGTCCTGCTCGATGGAGCCGCTCTCGCGCAGGTCCGAAATCACGGGCCTGTGGTCGGTTCTCGTGTCGGGGCCGCGGTTGAGCTGGCAGAGCAGAAGAATCGGCACGCTCAGCTCGCGCGCGAGCAGCTTGAGCTGCCGCGTCATGTCGGAAATTTCCTGCATGCGGTTGTCGCTCTTGCGCCCGCCGCTCGCCTGCATGAGCTGCAGGTAGTCGATGACCACCAGATCCAGCCCCACGCGCGCGTTGAGCCGGCGGCACTTGCTGCGGATGACCGGTACGCTCGCGCCGCTGGAATCGTCGATATAGATCTTCGCGCGGCTCATGGGGTCCATCACCTCCATGAGCTGTCCCATTTCGTTGTTGCCGATCAGGCCTTCCTTGATGCGCTGGGAGTCCACGCTGGCCTCGGTGCAGAGCATGCGCATCACGAGCTGTTCGCTGCTCATTTCCAGGCTGAAAACGACGACCGTCTTCTCCGCGTGCACCGCCGCGTACTGGGCGATATTCATGGCAAAGCTCGATTTGCCCATGGCGGGACGGCTCGCGACGATGATGAGGTCGCTCTTCTGAAAGCCGTTCGTCATGCGGTCCAAATCGAGAAAACCGCTCGGCACGCCGGTGATCTTGCCGTGCCGCTGCGCCAGTTCGCCGATGAGGTTATACGCCTGCGGCACGATTTGCTCCATCGGCACGAGCGTGCCCTGGGACTTTCGCATGGAGATGTCGTAGATGCGGCGTTCAGCCAAATTGAGCGTATCGTCCAGCTCTTTTTCGTCGTCCATGCCGTCGCGGATGATCTCGCCGCCCGCGCGGATGAGCGCCCGCTGGGTGCTCTTGGTTTCCACAAGGTCGATATAGTGCTGTACGTTCGCCGCCGTGGGCACGAACGTGACCAGATCCGCAAGATACGTCAGCCCGCCGGCAAGCTCCAGCTTGCCGTGCCGCTCCAGTTCGGTGGAGAGCGTCACGAGGTCCACCGCGTTCCCGCAGGCGCGGATCTCGCGCATCGACGTGAAGATCGCGGCGTTTGCGGGCACGTAAAAGTCCTCGTCGCGCAGCTGCTCCAAACTCAGCTCCAGCGCGCCGGCGTCGATGAGCATGCTGCCGAGCACGGAACGCTCCGCGTCGCTTGCGTGCGGCAGCGTCGTGACCGACCCCGAAGTCGGATAGGGTTCGAACTGCTCCATTGGATTCTCCTAACGCGAACGCGCGCCCGCGCGGCGGGCGGCAGCAGGTAAGGCCGCTCCGGCGCAAACCGGAACCGACCCGTTCTCCATGCGCGCGGGCAAGCAAGGCGCCCGTCCCGCGCTCCAAAAAAGCGCGTTCAGCACTTTTCGACGATTACCTTCACGTTGGCAAACGTGTTTTCATACAAACTCACGCGAACGGTGTATTCGCCGAGCGCGCGGATGGGATCGGCCAGCGCGATCTTCTTTTTGTCCACCTCGACCTGCCGCTGTTCCAGCAGCGCCGCGGCGATCTCCTTGCCGGTGATCGCACCGAAGAGGTGCCCGTTTTCGCCGACCTTCGCCTTGACGGTCACGACCACGCCCTCGAGCTGTTTGGCCATGTCGCGCGCGGCGACGCCCGCCTGAAACTTCCGGTGCGCGGCGGCGCCCTTCTGGATGCTCGCCGCGTTCACCGCCTGCGCGTCCGCCGGCGTAGCCAGTTTGCGCGGCAGGAGGTAATTACGCGCGTATCCGTCCGAAACCTCTGCGATTTCGCCTTTTTTACCGGTTCCCTTAACGTCCTGTTCGAGAAGTACTTTCATCCTGTTTTTCTACCTCCTGCAAATATTGTTCCACAAAATTGCGAACGTGCGCTTCCGCCTCGTCCAGTTCCATTTCCTTCATCTGCGCGCCCGCCATGGTCAGCTGCCCGCCGCCGCCGAGCTTTTCGCAGATCAGCTGAACGTTCACCTTCCCGAGCGAACGCCCGCTGACGTTGACGCCGCCGTCCTCGCGCCCGAGCACGAACGCCGCCTCGATCCCGCGGATGCCGATCAGCTCGTCCGCCGCCTTGGCCGCGATGAGCGGCGCGTTCTTCACGTCCTCGCCGACCGCCGCAATCGCGACGCCGCCGGGCAGAACGTCCGCGCTGCGCACGGTGTTCGCCACGTCGCCGAAGCTCTCCATGTCGTCCTGAAACATCTGCTTGACCATGGCGATATCCGCGCCGTTGCGCCTTAGATAGCCCGCCGCGTCGAACGTGCGCGAACCCACGTTGAACGCAAAGTGCTTGGTGTCGATCGTGATGCCCGCCAGCAGCGTGCCGCAGACGAACGCGGGCGGGCGGAGGTTCGCGTCGAAATACTGCAGCATCTCGGTCACAAGCTCGCTCGTCGAGGAAGCGCGCGCCTCGAGAAAATGCAGCGTGGGGTTGTCGATATGGTCCGCGCCGCGGCGGTGATGGTCGATCACCACCACGCGGCTCGCCATCTCCAGAAGCTTGGGCGCAACCAGCGAACTTACGCGCTGCGTATCCACCACCACGAGCACGCTGCTCGGGCGCATGATCTTCTCCGCGTGTTCCGGCGTGATCAGCATCCCGCCGTACGCGCCGTTCTGGCGGATCAGCTCCAGCGCGTGCTCGATCATCACGTTCTGCTCGTCGATCACGATATACGCGCGCGAACCGACCTGCTTTGCGCAGGTCGCAACGCCGAGCGCCGCGCCGATGCAGTCCATATCCGGCCGGCTGTGCCCGGCGATGAAAACGTCCCCCGTGTTCTCGAAGAGCTGCCGCAGCGCCTTGCTGAAAAGCCGCATCTTCACGCGGGACTGCATGGCTTCCGGCTGTCGCCGTCCGCCGTAAAACACGTATCCGCCGCCTTTTTTGATGACGGCCTGGTCGCCCCCGCGCCCGAGCGCGAGCTCCATCGCCTGGCGCGCGCTTTCGTCCGCCTGCGCAACCCGGTCGGAGGCACCGACCGCAATGGAGAGCGAAACGGTCATGCTCGTTCCGGTGTCGATCGCGTGCGCCTGCTCCAGCAGCGAAAAGCGGTCCTTTTCGATCCCGGCCAGGTGCTGCGCTTCGAACACCACGAAATAACGCCCGTTTTCATAGCGGCGGTAGATGCCGTCCATGCCCTTGACCATGTCCGAAATCAGGCGCTCCACCTCGGAAAACACGCTCGCGCGGTGAAACTGCACGTCCGCGGAGAGCTCCTCGTAGTTATCGATGTAGATCAGCGCGACATAGGGCATCTGCTCCTCGAAGAGACGCTGGTAATGCGCCGCCTCGGTGCGGTCCAGCCAGTACTGGAAGAGCAGATCCCGCTCGTCCGCCGCGCGCCGCACGGGAACGCTCATCACCTGATAGGTGCTGCCCGCGTACTCCACGGCGACCGCCACGAGCGGCGTCGTAAAGTCGAAACTTGGCATCACGCGGCAAACGTCCGACTCGTTATAGATCTTTTTCATGCTCTCGTTGCGCCAGACGATCGCGCCGCTGCGCTCCACCAGCGCGCAGGGGATCGAGAGCTGGTCCACGAGACGGCTCGCAATCTCGGCGTTTTCCGAAAACACCGCGTCGTTGCGGCTCTTCTGCTGCGCCGCCCAGCGCAGCTCGACCAACCGGCAGATCAGCAGCATCACGGCGCTCGCGCCGAGCGCAACGGCCGCCACGGTCAGACGCCGCGCGGCGAACAGGTTGGAAAACGCGATTCCCGCGCAAAGCAGCGCAAGGAGGACCGCCAGCGGGACAAGACAGGTCCTGGATCGTTTCATTCGCCGTTCCTCCTCCTCAATAGTCGATGGAAAGGGATCAAAAATGGGTTTCCGCCCGGATCGGGACGGTTAAAGCGCGCTCTTCGGCGGCACGTTCCGGATCCGGTCGCGGAAGCGGAAAATCAGTTCGAAGCACCCGATCATGACCAGCGGCATCTGCGCAATGCCGAACAGAACGCCGAGGAGCACATAGGTCACCACGCGGTTGACCGTAACGTTCCTCTGCGAACGCGCGATCAGGAAGTCGACGACGCAAAGTCCCTGCAGCAGCAGCGGCATGCCGACCAGAATGTTGACCGTGTTGATCATGCCGTCCGCAAACGTCCAGCCCGCCCAGTCCATCGCATAGGAGCCGATCAGGATTGCAAACAGACCCAGCACCATGCTGCGCGGCATCGTCCAGTAGCGGAATTCCCGCATCGGCGCGAGCCGGATCGTTTTGCACTTGCGGCAGAACAGGCGATAGAAGAGCACGTTGGCAAGTCCAAGCACGCCCGCACTGGCGCAGAGCGCCGCGACGACGTTGGAAGGAACCGCCTCGGAGAACGCGTCGATGTATTCGCCGATCTGGGCGAGGGATTCCGCGCTCACACCGGGGAGCTGCTGCGCCGCCTCGCGGTAGACCGACAAAACGGAGTCGATGGCGGCCTGTGCCTCGGCAAACGCGCCCGCGCCGGAAAGAACGCCCGGCAGACAGACCGCGCAGTACAGCCCCACAAGGAACAGCCCCGAGAGCGTCAGCGCGGTGTAGGTGTTGCTCACGTCGTGCGTCTGCGTGTAGCAGAACACGGCCGTGGCGGCCGCAACCGAAAAGGTCAGCCCCAGCGCCGCCTCCCAGCCGTAAACGGTGAAGGCCAGCGCGGCGTAGAAAACAGCGGGCAGCGCGGCCCACGCGCGGTTCGTCTTCGCCCCGGCATACGCAAAGAGCGCCGGGAGCAGCAAAAGCCCCGCCGGGATAAAAACGGTGGCAAGACCGGCCACAACGGAAATCAGCAGTGCCAGCCAGGCGCGGTCCTTCGCGCCGCCGGGTTTCGGTGTAAAATCTTCCATGGCATTATTCTATCTTTCAGCGGTTTAATAATCAAGAATCAAGGTTGCGATTCCGGCCGGACGCGCCGCCGCCGGAGGCAAGGATTTTCGTCGGATTCCGCCCGGCGGAAGGACTTTTATTTTTTGCCGCACTCCGCACGGCGGAAGAATTTACTTTTATAAAAGACAAACGTCTGATTACGAAAACTAATTATAAAGGAAAACGTCTAGTTTTCCTGCGCACCCTGCGTGCGCTCCGAATAGACCGCGGAAACGTCCCAGGTGCCGAGCGATATCTTCTGAATCAGGATGCGCCGCACGCTCTCGTCGATGCGCTCCTGCGTGAGCCGCCCGTCCGCCGCGGCGGCGGCAAGCGCCTCCACGATGGCCTGCTGTTTGTCGCTCTGCGCGCCGCACATCACGATGTCGCCCCCCGCGAGGATGAACCGCACCGCCGCGTCGCCGATATCATACCGCGTCGTGAGCCCCTCCATGCGGAAGTCGTCGCTGATGACGAGGCCCGTAAACCCCATCTTGTTTCGCAAAAGCCCCGTTATGATGGGCTCCGACATGGAAGCGATGTCCGTTTCGTCCAGCGCGGGATACTGCACGTGGGCGATCATCATCGCGTCCACGCCGCCCGAAATGGCGCTTTCAAACGGAACGAAGTCGTAGTTTTGCAGTTCCTCCAGCGTCTTGTCCACAACCGGCGTCACCGCGTGGGAATCCTCCACCGTTCCGCCGTGGCCGGGAAAGTGCTTGGCCGCGGAAAGGCAGCCGCCCGCATGCAGCCCGTCCACAACGGCGCTGCCGATCGCGGCGGCGATGCTCGCGTCCTCGGAGATGATGCGCGTTTCGAGGAAGGTGTCCATGGGGGTCTGCGAAACGTCCAGCACGGGCGCAAGGTCCATGTTGATCCCGACGGAAACCAGCTTCTCGCCGATCGTCTGGAACTGTTCGAAGGCGTAATCCGCGTCCCGGCGCCGTCCGAGCGAACGCGCGGACACCGGCTGCGGATCCCAGCGAAAGCGAACCACGCTGCCGCCCTCCACGTCGATGGCGATCAGCGGCGGGATCGAGCCGCCCGTACGCCGGGCGATCGCTTCCGTCAGGTCCGCGCAGAGGCCGAAGCCGCCGTCGCTGTTGTCGCTCTTGATGTTCGAGCCGTAGAGCACGGCGTTGCCCACGTTATGCGCGCTCCAGATTTCCCGGAACGTGCCGGATACGTCGGACGTACCGGTGAAGCCGAACATGACCATCTGGCCGAGTTTCTCCTGCGTGCTCATGGTGGCGAGGAAACGGTCGGCCCATTCCGCCGCCGTGGCAGGCTCCGTTTCGGGCGTGACGGTCGGCTCCGGCGCGGCGCTGGGGGCCGGCGAAGGCGTTTCGTCCGGGTACGCGCTCGGGGTCGGTTCCGGCGCGGCGGTTTCCCCGCTCAGCGCGGGCAACGCGAAAAGGACGCCGAGCGCAACGCCGCCAAGCAGCATCAGCGCCATCAGCGCCAGCAGTATCTTTTTAAACGCGTCTCCAAACAAACGATGCGTTCTCCCGATTCCGGCGACAGCAAAACAAACGCGCCGCTGTCGCGTGATGGTTGTATTATACCCAACAAATGGACATCATGCAAACCGGATGTTCAAGATCCGGGACGGACAATCTTGCGCGGCTTTTCTCCTCATCCGCCGAATCCGAAAAAAACGGAAGCCGTCGCGCAGGCGCGCCCCTTCGCGCCTTGCATTTTACCATGAACGCGTATTAGAATACGGTTGAGCGGCGTTTTGCGCGCCGTCCTTGCGGGCAACCGGCGCGCGCCGGGCTCAGTTTGATCGATTCGGGGGAACGGACCATGGAAAAATTTTCACAGATCGCCTATCGGCGGCCCGATATGCAGGCGCTGCGGCGCAGCCTGAAGCGGCGGCTCGCCGCGCTGAAATCGGCGGCGAACTACGAGGCGGCGAAGGCGGCCTATCTCGCCGCGAAGGAAGAAATGGAGCACATGGAGACGAATTACGTCGTGGCGAGCATCCGAAACACGCTCGATACGACGGATAAATTTTACGACGGGGAAATGAAGTTTTTCAACCGCGCGGTCGCCGTCATGATGCCCGTAAGCAAAGCGTTTCTGGACGCGATGCTCAAAACGCCGTTTCGTGCGCAGTTTGAGGAAGAATTCGGCAAGCAGCTTTTCGCGCTCGCCGAGATGGAGCAAAAGACGCAGAGCAAGTGGATCATCCTCGACCTGATCCGCCAGGGCAGTGTGGAAAACGACTATAAAAAGACCGCCGCCGCCTGCAAAACGACCTTCCGCGGCGAGGAATGCAACTTCTACGGCCTGCTCAAGCATATGGAGAGTCCGGATCGCGAGGAGCGCCGGGAAGCGTACCTCGCCTGGGCGAAGCTTTACGAGGAAGCCGCGCCGACGCTGGACCGCCAGTACGACAAACTCGTCCGCATCCGCGTGCGGATGGCGAAAAAGCTCGGGCTGTCCAGTTTCACCGAGCTTGGCTACCTCAATATGCACCGCTCGGACTACGGCCCCGAAGAGGTCGCGAAGTTCCGCGCGCAGGTGCGCGAGACCATCGTGCCCGCCGTGGCGAAGCTGCGCCTCGAGCAGGCGAAGCGCCTCGGCGTGGAGAAGCTCAAATACTACGACGAAACCTGCGTCTTTCCGGATGGAAACGCGGACCCCATCGGCGGCGAGAGCGTTCTCGTGCCCATTGCGCAGCGCATGTACCGAGAAATCTCGCCCGAAACCGGGGAGTTCTTCGATTTTATGACCGAACACGCGCTTTACGATCTCGAGACGCGTCCGGGCAAGCACATCGGCGGCTACTGCACCTACCTTGCGGATTATAAGGCGCCGTTTATCTTCTCCAACTTCAACGGCACGGCGGCGGACGTCAACGTGCTCACCCACGAAGCGGGCCACGCGTTCGCCGGATACACCGCCATGCGCAGCCAGCCGATGATGGAATACATGAGCTCCACAAGCGAGGTCAACGAGATCCACTCCATGACCATGGAGCATTTCGCGTATCCGTATCTGAAGGATTTCTTCGGCGAGGCGAACGAACAGAAGGCGAAATTCGCGCATCTTTCCGGCGCGCTCGCCACCATCCCCTACCTCGTAAGCGTGGACGAATTCCAGCACCGCGTCTACGAAAAACCGGAGATGAGCGCGAAGGAACGCCGCACGGTCTGGCACGAAATCGAGCAGATCTACCTGCCCTGGCGGGACTACGACGGCGTGCCTTTCCTGGAGGAGGGCGGTTTCTGGATGCAGAAGCAGCATATCTTCCTTTACCCGTTCTATTATGTGGACTACGCGCTGGCGCAGGTCTGCGCGTTCGCGTTCTACGGGCGCATGAAGCAGGACCGCGCCGCGGCCTGGCAGAGCTACCTCGCCCTCTGCCGCGCGGGCGGGAGCAAGGGGTATTTCGAACTGCTCTCGCTGGCCGGACTGGAGATTCCGTTTGCGCAGGGCAGCGTGGAAAAAGCCGTCCGCCACGTGATCGAGGAGCTGGGGCTTTCCTGAAGAGCGGGCGGCCGCCGCTCCGGCGCGATTCAAACGCCCGCTGTTTTGCCCGCCGATTTTTAAAAAACGCCGTTTTCGGTTGGAAACCGTCTCCGATTTCACCCGCCAATCGTCAGAAAACGCCGGTTTAAGTTGTAAAATAGTTGTGAGTTTTTACCTTTTCGTTGTCCCGCGGCGGGCGCTTATGGTATCATGTTAACGTTTTGTAGCCCGATACCGGCTCGTATCTTTAGAAGCGTATAGAAAGGGATTATCTCCTATGTCGAAAGTCATGAAAATCATACTGGTCCTGGTGCTGGTGATCGTGCTTGCGATCGTCGGCGTCGGCCTCTATGTGATGAGCAACATGCGCGCGGACGCGGTGGAAACCGTCGCCAAGCCCACCGAGGACCTGGACGCGATCACGAGCGAAGAGCCCACCGAGGTCACCGTGATCTCCAACGAACCCACCCCCTCGCCGACGCCCATGCCGATTTATGAGGAAGAAGCGCTTGAGGAAGGCGTGATCAACATTCTGCTCATCGGCACCGACTCGCGCAACGCCGACGAATCGGAGAACTCCGAAGGACGTTCGGACTCCATGATCCTTGCCTCGCTGGATAAGGAGAAGGGGACGATCACGCTGGTTTCGTTCATGCGCGACGCGCGCGTCAAGCGCATCGGCGAGAGCGGACGCTTCACGTTTTATAACAAGCTCAACGGCGCATACCGCGGCGGTTACGGCGGCGGCGGCGCAGGCGAGCTGATCAACACGCTCAACGGCAACTTCGGCCTCGACATCCAGGAGTATATCGCCATCGGCTTCGACGGTTTTGCGGCGCTGATCGACAAGATCGGCGGTCTGGACGTGGAACTCGACCAGGCGGAAATCAACTTCATCAACGACCGCATCACGGGCGACCACGAGCTTGAGCCGGACATCGTTAAAAACGCGAAGACCGTGACGGCCGCCCCCGGCGTGGTCCACCTCGACGGAACGCAGTGCCTCATCTACGCGCGTAACCGCCACACCGGCGTGGACAGCAGCGAAGGCGACGATTACGACCGTGTCAGCCGCCAGCAGGAGATCATCCAGCTCGTCTATAAAAAGGTAAAGTCCGAGATGAACGAGCAGGCGGTCGCCGCGCTCATCAGCTTCGCCTCGACCTACATCACGACGAACATGAAGACCGATACGATGATGGCGCTTGCCAAAGTGCTGCTCTCGAGCGAGATCTCGTTTACGCCGTACACCGTTCCGCAGGAAGGCACCTATAAGTACTATGTAAGCGAAAAGACAAACGAAAAGACCGACCAGCTCGAGTTCAACATCAAGAAGGCCGCCGCCGCCCTGCAGGAGCAGCTTTACGGCGCGGTTCTCACGCCCACCCCGAAGCCCACGGCGGAACCCAAAGAATAATCCGCCAAAAAACATTCGTTACCAAATGGCGCCGTTGCGAAAAAATCGCGGCGGCGCTTTTTCCTGCGCGAAAATTCGTCGATTTTCCTTTTTCTACAGGTACGCCGCGTGCTATACTTTTGGAAAAGACACGTTTTTTTCGCGGTGCGCCGCTGTTCGGCGCTCGCCGGAAAAACCGTAAAAACGCAGGATTCGGGAGACGTTATGAAAAAAGGAGACTCGATCCGCCGCCGGGCGCTGATCCTCGCCATTTTGGCGTGCTGCCTTTTTCTCTGCGGCTGCGGGGAAACCCCGCTTCTGTTTTCCGCCACGCCGTCCCCCGTGCCTTCGCCGACCACGCCGCCCACGCCTGAACCTTCGCCCACGCCCGCGCCGGTCATCGCCGTATTCGGCGCGGACGCGTCCGCCGCGTTTGCCGGAGGGCTCCGCAGCGCGGCGGAAACCGGTTCCTATGCGCTGGAATTTGTTCCCGGCGGCTCCGAAGCGCTCGCCTCGTTCCAGCCGGAGGGCGCCTGCGCCGCCGTCGTGCTGCTCGATCGCGCGGCGGACCCGCTGCCGGAAACGAGCCTCCCCCTCTTCGTCTTCGCGCCCGCAGGTCAGGCCGTTCCGCCGCAAACTCCCGCGCTGTCCTATCGCGGCGAGAAAGCGGCCGATCTTGCGCTCGATTTCGCCGTCGCCTACCCGCCTCACGAAACGCCCGTTCGCCTGATCGGCCTGTTTACGAGCGCCCAAAGCGAGGTTTACGCGCTCTGGAAGGCGCAGGCGGCCAGCGGACGCGTGTTTCCCAAAGCAGAGCTGTTCCTGTCCCGGCCGCAGGAGGAAACGCCCGAGCCGGCCGACAACGAACCGACGCCCACGCCGGAGCCCACGCTAAACGAACGTCTGACCGACCTTTTTTCGAAATTCTATCCCGGCATGATCGACGGGGTGTTCGCCGAAACAGGCGAACTCGCCGTTGCCGCATCGGAAGCGCTGGCCTCGCTCGGGCGGGACGACATGGAGGTGTTTTCTGCCTCCACGAGCGCAAACGCGGCGGCGCTGCTCTCCCCGATCCTCGTCTGCGCCGTCGGCGCGGACTATGCCGAGGCGGGCGGGCTTTGCTACAGCGCCGCGAGCGCGCTGCTCGAAGGCGACGCCGTCCCCGCCACGTCGCTCGAGCCGGTCGAATACACCTATTCGCCGGAAAACTGACGGGAATCCCACGAAAAAAACGCGCCGCACCTGAAATGGTATGCGACGCGTTTTGTTTCTCGTTTCAGATTTCCGCCGTTTCGGAGGGTTCCGCCGTTTCAGGCGTTTTTTCGGCCGCGGACGCGGCTTCCGGTTCCGGCTTTCGCTCCTCCGCCTTTGCGGGACGCGTTTTCCGCGGCGGCGGCAGGATCTTTTCATACAGCGCGCGGTAAGCCTTCGCCGGCTTCTGCCAGTCGAAGCGCTCCGCCATGCCGCGCAGCATCAGGCGCCGCCACATGTCCTTGTCCTCGTTCCAGTATTGTACCGCGCGCTCGATCGTAAAGAGCAGTTCGTGCGCGTTGTAGTTGGCAAACGAAAATCCGTTCCCCTCGTCGGTATACCGGTTGTAGGGCACGATCGTATCCTTCAGCCCGCCCGTTTCGCGCACGATGGGCACGCAGCCGTAGCGCAGCGCGATCATCTGCGAAAGCCCGCAGGGTTCGAACTGGCTCGGCATGAGGAACAGGTCCGCGCCTGCGTAGATGCGGTGCGCAAGGCCCTCGTCCAGCTCGATCCGCGCGTGGATGCGGCCGGGATAGCGCCAGTTTGCCCAGTTGAGCAGATCGACGAACCGGCGGTCGCCCTTGCCGAGAAAGATCATCTGCACGTCGTTTCGCATGATGTCCCCCAGCACGCGCTCAATGAGATCCAGCCCCTTTTGCGAGGAGAGCCGCGCGATCATGCCGAGCACGGGCACGTCCCGCTCCTCCAGAGCGCATTCCTTCTGCAGGTCGCGCTTGCAGGCAAGCTTGCCCTCCGGACTGTCCGCGTCGTAATGGTGCGTCAGGAAGCGGTCGTTCGAAGGGTCGAAGATCGAATAATCCAGCCCGTTGAGAATGCCGCCGAGCGTATCCTCCCGCATCCGCAGAAGCCCGTCCAGATTTTCGCCGTAAAACGGGGTTTTGATCTCCTCGGCATAGGTCGGGCTGACGGTGCAGATCCGGTCGGCAAACACCAGACCGCCCTTCATAAAGCTGATGCAGCCGTAAAATTCAAGGTATTCAAAGGTGAAGTACCGCTCGTCCAATCCAAGTCTTCCGGAAATCTCCCGCCAGGAAAATACCCCCTGGTACTTGAGGTTATGGATCGAAAACACGGTCCGGATGCGCGCGTAGTCCGCGTTTGCGGCATACTGCGTCTTGAGCAGCGCCGCGGCAAGCCCCGTCTGCCAGTCGTTGAGATGCAAAATATCCGGGAAAAAGCCGATGCGCGGCATCGCCTCAAGGATCGCGCGGCAGAAAAACGCAAACCGCAGCCCCTCGCTGATGCCGTCGCCATAGATTTCGTTGACGTAGAAATACGATTCGTTGTCGATAAAGTAATAGGTTACGCCGTTGTCCACCACGCGCTCCACGCCGCAGTAGGTTTTTTCCCAGCCGAACATCACTTCAAAGTCGCAAACGTGCTCCATCCGGCGCTTCCAGTAGTCGTCGATCATGCCGTATTTCGGCAGCATGACGCGAATGTCCACGTCCTCGCCGGCCAGCGCCGCGGGCAGCGCGCCCGCAACGTCCGCCAGACCGCCGGTCTTGACAAATGGTACGCATTCGCTCGCACAGAACAATACCTTCATTCTACTTTGCCCTCCCGGATCTTCTTATCGCGATTCGCCGCATCGCCGGTATCGGCCCGCGCCGATTCCCGCGCGCAGAAAAAACGCGCGGGTTCTCCGCCCGCGCGATGAATTCAGATTGTCGTGCCTTTTTTGAGGATGATGGGGAATCCGTCGTAACCGGTGAGGGTACGCCCGTCCCGGACGACGACGCCCTTATCGAGGATCACATGGTCGAGCCGGCAGTTTTCGCCGATGCTCGCGCCCTGCATGAGGATGCTGTTCGTAACGAGCGCGCCTTTTTTGACCGTTACGCCGCGGAACACGATGCTGTTTTCAATCGTGCCCTCGATCTGGCAGCCGTCCGCCAGCATGGAGTTCTTCACGATCGCGTTCTCGCCGTATTTGGCGCTGACCTCGTCCTTGACCTTCGTATAGATCGGGTGCTGCGGATTGAACAGGTCGTCCCGCACCTCCGGCTGCAGCAGCGCGAGGTTGTGGCGGAAGAACTCGTTCACCGAGTCGAGCCGTGCCACGTACCCGTCGTAGCGGAAGCCCATGATCTTGAGCGTGGAGCATTTTTTGAGCAGGATATCGCGCGTAAGGTCGTAATCCCCGCGCGAATACGCCTCCTCCACAAGGTACTCCAGCAGGAGCTTGTCCATGATCATCACGTCGCAGCTGCGGTGCGTCGAACGCGGCGTAAAGGGATTGAGCTCCATTTCGACCACGCGTTCATTGGCGTCGAGGATGAGGCGCAGATCGTCGTTCTGCTCCTCGGTCGCGGTCGGCTCCACCTCGTTGTAGAGAATCGTGATGTTCGCGCGCGTTTCCATGTGGCGCTGAATCATCTCGTTGAACGTCATGTTGAGGATCGTATGGCTGCCGCTCAGAATCACATACTGCTGCGGGTTGCGGCGCACGTAGCCGAGGCAGGAGCGGATCGCGTCCACGCTGCCGCGGTAAAGCCCCGTATTCTCCTTCGTCATGAACGGCGGCAGGATGAAGAGCCCCTCGCGCTTTCTGTGCAGGTCCCATTCCTTGCCCGCGCCGAGATGGTCCATGAGCGAGTGGTAATTCTTCTGCGCAATGAGGCCCACGCTGGTCACGCCGGAGTTGACCAGATCCGAAAGCACGAAGTCGATGCAGCGATAGCGTCCGCCGAACGGAACCGCCGCCACCGAGCGCGAAAGCGCGAGATCGCGCAGATACGGATTCGTTTCGCCCGTGTAGATGAGGCCGAACGCGTTACTTGTCATAGCAGTTCCCTCCGGTATTGCTCTCGGTTGCAACCGTTCCCTGCGGCAGGTATACGCCGGCGGCGATCGGCACGTCGTTGCCGACGAGCGTGATGCTGCCGGTCAGGGCGTTATCCACCTGGTCGCCGAGGCGCAGCGGACCGCCGATGATCGCGCCCTTGCCAATTTCGGAATTCTCGCCGACAATGGCCTGATAGACCCGCGCGCCGCTGCGGATCACCGCGCCGGGGAAGATCACGGAGTCGTAAATCTCCGCGCCCGCCTCGATCAGCACGTTGGAAAAGAGCACGCTGTGATGCACCTTGCCCTCCACGCGGCAGCCCTCGGTCACGAGGCTCTGCGTAATGGCGGCGTGCTCGCCCACGTAGTGCGGCGGCATGATGGGGTTTCGGCTGTAGATCCTCCAGAGAGGATCGTTGAGCACGAGTTTCGGCGGCGTGGAAAGAATATCCATGTTCGCCTCCCAGAGGCTCTGGATCGTGCCGACGTCCTTCCAGTATCCGTGGAACGGATAGGCAAACACCGCGTCGCCCTGCGCGATCATGGCGGGGATGATATCGTGGCCGAAGTCGTTGCTCGAATCCGGGTTCACGTCGTCCGCCCGCATGCTCGCCTTGAGCTCTTTCCAGTTGAAGATGTAGATGCCCATCGAGGCCTTGTTGGACTTGGGCTGTTTCGGTTTTTCCTCAAACGAGACGATGCGGTCGTCCTCGTCCGTATTCATAATGCCGAACCGGTGCGCTTCCTCCAGCGGCACGGGGAGCACCGCAATGGTCGCAACCGCGTTCTTCTCCATGTGGAAGCGCAGCATCGCGCCGTAATCCATTTTGTAGATATGGTCGCCCGAAAGGATGAGCACATAGTCCGGGTCGTACTGGTCCACGAACTCGCTGTTTTGATAGATCGCGTTCGCCGTGCCCGTATACCAGCGGTCGTCCTTGCCGGTTACGTACGGCGGCAGAACGAACACGCCGCCATGGACGCGGTCGAGGTCCCAGTGCTGGCCGGCGCCGATGTAGCTGTTGAGCGCAAGCGGGCGGTACTGCGTGAGCACGCCCACCGTGTCGATATCCGAATTCACGCAGTTGCTCAGCGGAAAGTCGATGATGCGGTACTTTCCGCCAAACGGGACGGCGGGTTTCGCCATACCGGACGTGAGCACGCCGAGGCGGCTGCCCTGGCCGCCGGCTAGAAGCATCGCTACGATCTGTTTCTTCATGCGTCCTTCTCCTTCCGTCCGCTCTGCGGCGGCAGGGGTTTCGGGGTCACCTGGTAGCAAACGGCGCCAAACGGCGGCAGGCGCAGACGGATCCGGCAGGGATGCTCGCCGTAGGGTTCGAATACGGACATCGTCGGCGCGTTCGGGTAGTCGCCCGTTCCGCCGTAATACGGCGCGTCGGAGGAAAACAGCTCCTCGTACTGCCCGTAGATCGGCACGCCGATCATATAATCCAGCCACGGGATCGGGGTAAAGTTAAACGTCCAGAACAGCGCGTTGCCGTCCCGGTCAAAGCGCATGAACGACAAAATCGAATGGATGTTGTCGTCCACACCGCACCAGCAGAACCCCTCCCAGCTGTCGTCGATTTCGAAAAGCGCGGGCGAATCCAGGTAAAAATGGTTCAGGTCGCGCACGAAGAGCTGCATCTCGCTGTGCTTCGGGTAATCCAGCAGGAACCAGTCCAGCGAGTCGTCGAATTTCCACTCGATGTACTGGCCGAATTCGCTGCCCATGAACATCAGTTTTTTTCCGGGATGCGCGTATTGATAGGAAAACAGCAGCCGCAGCTGCGCAAACTGCTGCCAGTAATCGCCCGGCATCTTCGAAAGCAGGCTCTTCTTGCCGTGGACGACCTCGTCGTGGGAAAACGGCAGGATATAGTGCTCCGAAAACGCGTAACAGAGCGAAAAGGTGAGCTTATCGTGATGGTACTTGCGGTAGATGCTGTCCATGCCCATATAGCGAAGCAGGTCGTTCATCCACCCCATGTTCCATTTGTAGGCGAAACCGAGCCCGTCCTCGGAGACGGGACGCGTTACGTAAGGATAGGCGGAGCTTTCCTCGGCAAAGAGCATCTTGCCGCCGCCGAGGTTGTTGATGGCCGTGTTGAGCTTTCGAAAGAACGCCACCGCGTCGAGATTATCGTGTCCGCCGTAGCGGTTGGGCAGCCACTCGCCGTCCTGCTTGCCGAAATCGAGGTAGAGCATCGCGCTCACCGCGTCCACACGCAAGCCGTCGAAGTGGTACTCCTTGAGCCAGTAGATCGCGCTGGAAAGCAGGAACGACTGCACCTGCGTCTGTTCAAAGTTAAACAGCAGCGTCCCCCACTGGGGCATGTCGCTGCGCCGGGGATCCGGGTGCTCGAACAGCGGCGTTCCGTCGAAGAGCCGCAGTCCGTGCGCATCCCTCGTAAAGTGCGCCGGAACCCAGTCCATTATCACGCCGATTCCCATGCTGTGCGCCCGGTCGATGAGATACATGAGCTCTTCCGGCTCGCCGTAGCGCGCGGTGGCGGCGTAATAGCCCGTCACCTGATAACCCCAGCTCGGATCGTACGGATACGCCATCAGAGGCATGACCTCGATATGCGTATACCCCATGTCCACGACGTAGTCGATCAGCTCGTCCGCGAGTTCGCGGTATCCGAGCCCTTCCTTCCAGCTGCCGAGGTGCACCTCGTAGATGTTCATCGGCCTTGCATAGGAATCGAAGAGGCTGCCGCAGCTTTCGAGATACCGCCCGTCCGTCCATTCGTAATACGGCATGTCGCCGACGACGGAAGCCGTTCCGTGCGCCTCGCAGCGGAAAGCGAACGGGTCCGCCTTCATGACGACCTCGCCGGTATAGGTCCCGATGGCGTACTTATACAGGTCGCCTTCGTTCGCAATACCGATCGTCACTTCCCATACGCCGGTGGTGCCGACGCGCTCCATGGGATCCGCCTCGGCGTCCCATTCGTTGAACGCGCCAACCACGCTGACGAACTCCGCGTTGGGCGCCCAGACGGAAAACCGGTAGACCTTTTCGCCATACTCGCCGACCGCCTCGTGGCAGCCGAGTTCCAAATACGCCGCGGTCGATACGCCGCGATTGAAGTAGTAGAGTGCCGTTTCATCCGAAAACTTGCTCATCTATGAAACCCCCGCGTCATACGCTACAATGCCATCATACCATCATTTGCCGGTAAAAGGAACAGGTATCTGCCCGATTTGCCCGCCGGCGCACGGATTTTACCTGTCGTTTACGTTTTTCCTTTCGTTTTTTCGCATCCCGCGTTCGTTTGAAACCGTAAGGTGTTTTGCATTGTTTTTCTGAAATGACTTCATCGGATTTCTGCAAGCACGCCTGTTCTCGCGCGTTTCTTCCGGGGCGCGTTCTATGCTATGCAATTTCA
The DNA here is from genome assembly GCA_034933205.1 of Eubacteriales bacterium. Lineage (GTDB taxonomy): Bacteria > Bacillota > Clostridia > Christensenellales > CAG-138 > UBA7703. The sequence goes on along the minus strand of JAYFNY010000001.1, from coordinate 280,424 downwards.
TTATATTAAAGCTTCATATATTTCGTCAGTTATGCCTGTTCATGCTTGATTTTTTGATGTTTAACTTGAATTTTGCAGCTTCTCTTTATTTCAGCTTCATTTGTTCCGGTCAAACGTGATTTCTTTTGCAGGATCCTTCCGGCGCGCCGCTTACGCTTTGCAGTATTACATCGTAAGAATTTCGCCGGATCGCCGGAGCATGTCTGCTCCCACACGATTCCTCCGGCGCGCCGCCCGTGCTCTGCCGGTTTCGCCCGCCGTTTTTGGAAAGATGCCCGGTACGCGAGCGATTTATGATATAATGCTTGCGTTATTCGTCCGTCCCGGCGGCCGGAAAAACGAAATTGGCCGATAAGGATATTACCATGCAAAACCTGTTGCTCTCCTTCAACGTCGTCGCGCCGCTGATCCTCTATATGGCGATCGGCGCGCTTCTTCGGAAAACCGGCGCCGTGGACGAAACCACCATGCGCCGCGCGAATAATATCATTTATTACGTCACGCTGCCGCTGATGTGCTACCGCGCGATCGCCGCGAGCGACCTTGGCGCCATGTTCGACACGCCGTATCTGCTCTATCTCGCCGTCGCGATCGTCTGTCTTTTTACGCTTGCGTCGCTGATCGTCCCGCGCGTATGCGCGGATAACCGCCGCAGGGGTGTGCTGATCCTCGGGGTGTTCCGCTCCAACGACGCGATCTTCGGCCTGGCGGTCGCTTCTGCGCTGCTCGGCGAGGATCACCTCGGGCTGATGTCCATCGCCGTTTCGTTCTGCGTGCCGCTTTTCAGTCTTTTTTCCGTCGTCGCCATGGAGCGTTTCCGCGGCGAGCAGGTGCGCGTATGGCGCGTTCTGCTGCGCATCCTGACCAACCCCATCATCCTCGGCTGCATCGCGGGATTCGCGGTCAACCTTCTGCAGATCGAACTGCCGGCGGTGCTGCAAAAGCCGGTCGACGGTCTGGCTTCCGTCACTTCCCCGCTGGCGTTCGTGCTCCTCGGCGGAACGATCTCGTTCTCCGCGGTCAAAAAGAATCGCCTCGCCATTACGGTTGTTTCCCTGCTGCGCCTGCTCGCGGTTCCCATTCTGGTCGTAGGCTCGCTTTTGCTGCTCGGCTTCCGGGGCGAGTATGTCGTCGTGGCGCTGATCATCTTCGGCGCGCCGGTCGCAATGGTGACCTACACGATGGCGGTCGGCATGCAGGCGGACGACGAGCTTGCCGGCACGCTGGTCGCGGTTACGAGCGTGTTTTCGATGCTGACGATGTTCCTGTTTATCTTTTTGCTCAAGCAATTCGTGCTGATCTAGCGTCGCATTCCATCGCGGCCGCCGGCATATCCGCCCGGCGGTTTCGCGCGGCAGAATCGGAGGTTTTTATATGACAAAACGCCTGTTTGACCAGGACAGCCACCTGACCGAAACGGAGGCCCTCGTCGTTTCCTGCGTCCCGTCGGAGCACGGATTCGACGTGGTTCTCGACCGGACCGTGTTCTTTCCCGAGGGCGGAGGACAGCCTTCCGACACCGGCACGATCGGGGACGCGAACGTTTCCCATGTGCGCGAGGAACGCGGCGAGATCCTGCACTCGACCGACCGCGCGCTTCTCCCCGGCCAGCGCGTTCTGTGCCGGATCGACTGGACGCGGCGGTTCGATTTCATGCAGCAGCACACGGGCGAACACCTGCTCTCGTTCTCGTTTTACCGCCTGTTCGCCGCCGCGAACGTCGGCTTCCACCTGGCGCTCGATTACGCCACTATCGATTTCGACAAGCCGCTCGACCGCGGACAGATCGCAACGGCCGAACAGCTCGCCAACAGCTACGTCTGGCGCAACCTTCCCGTCAGCGCCACGTTCTACGAAAGCGAGGAGGAAGTGCGTTCCCTCCCCCTGCGCAAGCACGCGGAAGGCCTGACCGCGCCCATCCGCATCGTCTCCATTCAGGACGCGGACCTCTGCACCTGCTGCGCGCCGCACTGCTCGTTTACCGGCGAGATCGGCTCCATTTTCGTTGCGGACGCAGCCGCTTACAAGGGAGGCACAAGGATCACCTTTCTCTGCGGCGAACGCGCGCTGGCGCGTAACCGCGCCGTCTACGACGATATGGACGCCCTTGCGCGTCGTTTCTCCACCGCGCGGGAGAGCGTGGTTTCCGCCGTGCAGAAACTCTCGGACGATTACGGCACGCTGAAAAAGAGCGAACGCGAGCTTTGCCGCGCGCTCAACGGTTACCTTGCGGCCGAGCTTTCGGCGGCCGCCGACCCTGCGGGACGGTATTCCGTCGTGACTGGGCTTTTTACCAATATGGACGCGGGCCGTCTCAAGGATTTGGCGCAGAGCGCCGCCGCCGAAAAAACGCTGGCGCTGCTCTTTGGCGCAGGTCCCGGCAAGCTCGGCTATGTGCTCGCAACCGGCGCCGCTTTTCCGCTCGACGTAAGCGAGCTCATGCCGGCCGTCAACGCCGCAACCGGCGGAAAGGGCGGCGGAAGGGGTTCGCTCGCGCAGGGAATGGCGCCCTCCGCCGCCGGAGCGGAAGAAACGCTCGCGCAATTGAAAAACTATTTTGTGAAACGTCTGAGTGACATGAAGTAAAACCCCCGAAGAAAAATATGCCCGCCGAAAAACCGGCGGGCATATTTCGATTCGTTCGATTGACCAGGCTTACAGCCCCTTGAGCAGCGTGCCGAGAAACAGCAGGCCGTATGCGGCCGTCATCACCCAAAAGTCGTGCGCATGGACAAAGCTGCCGACATATGGGATGCTCGTGTACCGGCTGACGATGGCGAGAGCCGCAAGGATCAGCGCAAGCAGCCAGATGAACCATCTTGGTTTGCTCAGTTGCATAAAATACATCCTCCCGCTGTGAATTTTCTTTATTGTACCATTTTCACGCAAAACGGCAATGTCTTTTGTGCCTTAATCACCGGCTGCCGAAAACAGCTTCGTTTTTATACCATTTTCGTGGAAAACGGCAATGTCTTTTGTGCCTTAATCACCAGCTGCCGAAAACAGCAACGCTTTTTGCCTTTGCCACGTTCGGCACGAAGCGGCCTGACCCGCGAGAAAAACCGCAGGTTCCCCTCTTCCGGGTTACGCTTCCAGCTCCTTGACGAAGCAGCGGCGGCGCTTGTGCTGAACGGTGTCGAACCGTTCCCACTGGGAGAGGATGTTCTCGTTGAGCTCGAGCATCGGGCCTGTTTCGGCGTATTTCACGCCGTGGTCGATCGCCTTGCGAAGCATGTCGTCCAGTACGATGGCGTTCACGCCCATCCTCTGCAGGTCCGGACGCACGGCGATGAGCAGCAGGTCCACGGTGTCGTTCTTCCCCTTGAGAGCGCGCAGCAGCCGCGCCCAGCCGAAGGGAACGGTACGGCCCTTCATCTTCTGCATCGCGTTGTCGAGCGCGGGGCAGCAAATGCCGAACGCGACCATTTCGCCCTGTTCGTTGTAGACAAACGACGTGGTGCGCTTATCCACCATAGGCCGGAACTCGCCCGTGTACTTCAGCATCTGCGCGTCGGTCATCGGCACCATGCCGAAGAGCACCTGATAGGTGTTGTTGTAAAGCGAGAACATGTCCTCCATGATGCGCTTGATCGGCTTGTCGCCGAGGTTGACCACATGGAGCTTTTTCCGTTTCTTGATGTATTCCGCCACGCGGGAGAGCGACTCGTCCGGCTTGTCCGGCAGGTTCAGGCGCATCTCCAGCCAGTCCACCTGCTTGACGTAGCCGAGCCGGGACATATGCGTCAGATAATACGGATGGTTGTAGTAGGTGTAGAACAGGCTCTTCTGGTCGAACCCTTCCACCAGCATGCCCTCGCGGTCCATATCGGAAAACCCGAGCGGGCCGTGCATCGCCTGGCAGCCAAGCTCCTTCGCCCAGCTTTCCACCGCGTCAAAGAGCGCGTTTACGACTTCCTCGTCGTCAATGAAGTCCACATGCGTGAAGTTGAGGTACTTCTTCCCGAACTTCGCGTTCGCGCGTTCGTTCAGGATCGCCGCGATCCGCCCTACGATCTCGCCGTCGCGGCAGGCAAGAAAGCACTTTGCGTTGCAAAACTCGAACGCCGGATTCTTGTCCTTCTGCATATCGGCTACCTGGCTGGACAGAATGTCCGGCACGTAGTACGGATTCCCCTTGTAGAGCTTCAGCGGAAACTCCATGAAATCGACGAGTTCCTTCTTCGTCTTTGCCTCTTTGATCGTTACCACAGATTCCATCCCCCTGTTGTTCGATTGATTTTATTCGTTCTGTTTCGTCGTTTCGTCCGGTTCCGGGTTGGGCGCGGACTTCGCCTGTTCTTCGGCGATCTTCTTGTGCTTCTTTTTCTTATGCGCGATAATCGGCAGCCCGATGGCCAGGAACAGCACGCCCGCCGGAATCACCGCGATGGCAAGGAAAATGCCGATCGCGCCGATCGCGTTCACCATAAAGCGCGCGCTGTTCTGGAAGCCTCTCGTCATGCGGCCCCATACGTCCGAAGCCCTCCAAATGGAGATCAGCTCCTTTTCGCCCTGCACCGCAGTCTGCGGCGTGCGGTCGATCGTTACGCTGAGCGTCGCGTACGCGACAAGGTTGTCCCAGAGGTTCATCTGCGCGGTATAACCCTCGATGTCCGCGCGCACGCCCGCAAGGCTTTCGCGCACGGCAAGGATATCCTCCACCGTTTCGCATTTGGCGAGGATCTCAAGGAGCTGCTGCTCCTCGGCCTTGGCGTTGTCCAGCCGCGCCTGCATGTCGTAATAGGAAAGCGAGATGTCGTCCGAACTGAGCCGGTAATCGTCCACCTTGCCGAGCGCGTTGGCGGCGTTCACCAGCGTATCGAGCTGATCCGCCGGCACCTTGATCGTCGCCGTGGCATAATTCGTGCCGAGATCGTCCGTCGTCGCATACGAACCGGAGAGATACCCGCCGAGCGACTCCGCCTTCGTGGTGAGCGCTTCCAGCGCGACCGCCGGATCGTCCGCCGTAATCGTCATATCGGCGTTGTAAACAATTTTTCTTACGTCAAAGTCCCCGGGCTGCCCGCTCTGGGAAACGGTCGAGTCGGTCGTGTCGGAAACACCGTATCCCGCTTCTTCCGCCACAGACTGCGAGGCGGCAGAGTCGTAGGAGGCGCTTTCGGGTTCGGGTGCGTACATCGGCGTCGCGCGGGCGGCACAGCCGAGCGTGAGCAGCATTGCGGCGCTGAGGAAAAGCGCAAGTATGGCGCGCTGCGTCTTCATCATCTTTGCTCCCTCTCTTTCTGAAAAGTCCTGTTCCTTAACAAAGCCGTTCCGATAAAATCCTGCCGATTCCGATATCGATTTTTGAGTGTTCTGAAACTTCCTGTTTTAACAAAGCCGTTCCGATAAAATCCTGTCGATTCCGATATCGATTTCCGGTCGTTCGGTTCTTGTTTCTTCCTCTTCGCGCCCCGAAAACCGGATGCGCGGTTCAACGCGTACAGGATACCACATTTGCTAAAAAAAGAACAGCGCGTTTGCGCCGAAATATCCGTTTTACGCGCGTTTTCGCCTGATTTCATGCCCGTTTTCGCCGCTTCCGGCTATGAAAACGCCGTCCCTTCCCGGACGGCAAAACCTTTCGGCAAACATGCGGCTCAGCCCACGGCCGGCGCTTCGGAAGGCGCGGTCTCCGCCGGCGCCTGCGTCGATTCGGGCGCCTGCGTTGTGGTCGCGATCGTCGCGTCCGCTGCGCTTTCCTCGACCTTGCAGCTCACGAGCAGCCGCTCGTCCCCGCCGTCCGGCGACACGACGCAGAAGCTCACGATCCGGTCCGTACCCGCCACCTGGACGGAGCTTGAAAACGCGGAGAGCGTGCGCAGGTTGTCGACCATGGCGAGAAACGCGTCGTCGCCCGAAAACGAAACGGGAATGGAACTGCGTAAGCCCGGCACGCGCGAACAGGCGAACACCGCGAGCGTATACTGCCGTCCATCCGGCAGGTAGAGCGAAATCTTCGGGTGCCGCTGAAAATAGTTCGGGTTTTCGTATTCCCACAGCGAACCGAACATGGCTCCGCTGCGCACCGCGTGTCCGTAGATCACGGTGTGCCGGTCGGAAAAGTCCCCCGCGTTATTGGCGTCGAGAAACGGCGTGCCCAGCTTGTTTTTCTTTTCGTCGAACCGATGGGTCAGATAGAACGAGTTGTCCGTGGTGTGCACGAGCGGAAGGTCGATGGCGGTGTCGTCCAGACGGACCCATCCCGCGATCTCCTTGTTCTTCGCCGTAAGCGCGGCGAAGTTCACCGTGTCGTCCACGCGCATATCCTCGGCAAGCGCGGCGTAATAGTTGGTGCCGACGGTCGTTCCGAGCAGCGTATAGGCCAGCGAACCGAGCCCGTAGAGCACGGCAAGCACGAGCATACCGAAGATAACATACAGCACGCCCGTGATGATATCCGCTTTCGACCTGCGTTTTCTGCGTTTCATAAGCGCAGTATAACCCAATCGTTCCCGCTTTGCAATCGAAATGAATATTCACTCTGTCCCATACATCGTTTTTTCTCCGTCCAATAGAAAGAAATCCCCGTGATATCTGGAAAAAACGGCATTTTCACAGGATCGTGAAAAAACTGTGAAACGTTGTTCATGCACTTATTACGTGTCCAAACCGTATTTCAGCCGAGGTTCGACACGCAGTAAAACAGCGAGACCGCGCCGTAGGGGGATTCCGGTTCGGTGTAGCGGTAAACCGTCTCGTCGAAGCGGTTGTTCGGCCAGACGACGGACTTATTAAGCCGCGCGCGCAGCACGAAATCCGCGTAATACGCCGCGAACGAAAACGGCATGGGGCCGGTCTTGTGCGAAAGCTGCAGCAGGTCCACATCCGTTCGCCGGGAGAACCGGCGCAGATTCGCGGAGTATTCCGCCACGGTGCCCGTCGGGTGCAGAAAGAGCCACACCTGCGTGCCTACGCCGTCCGCAACGAACGCGGTCCGGCTTTCGGCGTCCACGGCGATCGTGCTTTCCGGCGTGTGCCCGCCGATGATCCGCATCTCGACCGTGCGCCCGCCGAGGTCGATTTCCTCCGGCAGCGGAAGATAATCCGTTCCGCCCGCCGGCGTCTGCCAGTTCTCCTTTTCCACCATGAACTGCCTCAGGTGCGGCCTGCTCTGGCGCAGGCTCCGGAAGAGCTGCTCCCGCTCGCGCTCGAGCGACCCGTCGAAGAGCTTCGGCATTTCGCCTTTCGGCACATAGACCGTTTCAAACGCGCTGTTGCAGCCGGTGTGGTCGGTATGCACGTGGCTGTTGATCACCACGAGCGGCAGGTCGGTGATCTGCCGGATCACCGGGCGGATGTCCCTCAGCCCGTACCCGGTGTCGATCAGCAGCGCGCGCTCGCGTCCCACGATCAGATTTTCGCCGACGCCGAGGGGTTCGCTGATGCGGTAGACGCCGTTGCCCCTTGCATCGATCTTGTAAAAGGATTCCTCGGGCGCCTCCGCCCGGTTCGGTTCGCCGATTTCCATGTTTCCTGTGCCGTTCCTTGCTCCGTCTGGTATCGATTCTTTTCTGTATTCGGTATCGTTTTCCGCGCCGCCCTATGCCCCGCGCGTTTCCGGCGCGTGATTGAGCAGGTAGTCCCGAGCTTTTCTGGCGACCACGAGCTCCTCGTTCGTCGCAAGGACGAAAATTCGCGCATGCCCGCCCGCTCCGGTCAGTTCACAGTCCGGCTTTGCGGTTTCGTTCTTCACCTCGTCCAGCGAAACGCCGAGAAACTCCAGCCCTTCGAGCGCTTTTCGGCGCACAAGCGCGCTGTTTTCCCCGATTCCGCCCGCAAACGACACCGCGTCCACGCCGCCCATCGCCGCTGCGTACGCGCCGATCTGCTTTTTAATATTGTAGCAGTAGCTCTCCACGGCGTTTTTCGCGTCCTCGTTTCCCGCCTGCGCCGCGGCCTCCACGTCCCGCAGGTCGTTGGAAACGCCGCTCATGCCGAGCATTCCGCTCTCTTTGTTGAGCATGGTTTCGATCCGTTCGAGCGTATAGCCGCAGTCCTTCATCAGATAGATCGGAATATACGGGTCGATGTCCCCGCAGCGGTTGTTATGCATCACGCCGCACTGCAGCGAAAGCCCGAGGTTCGTATCCACCGAGCGCCCGTTGACCACGGCGCAGAGCGACCCGCTGCCGCCGAGGTGGCAGGAGATCAGCTTAACGTCCGTCCTGCCCATGAGCTGGGCCGTGCGCGTGGAAACGTACTCGTGCGACGCGCCGTGGAACCCGTAGCGGCGGATGGCGTACTTGCGCGAAACCTCGATGGGGATGGAATACAGGTACGCTTCCGGCGGCATATTCGCGTGGAAACCCGTTTCGAACGACCCAACGAGCGGGGTATTGGGCAGCGCCTCGCGAAACTGGCGGATCGCCGCGAGATAAGGCGGATTGTGGCTCGGAGCCACGGTGTTGAACGCTTCCATGGCGGCAAGCACGGCGTCGTCGAGCAGTTGCACGCCGGTCACGCCCTTTGCGTGCACCACCTTGAACGCCACGCAGTCCAGCTCCGTCATGGAACCGAGCGTTTTTTGCAGCAGCGCGCCCTGCATGAGCCTTATGCCCGCCGTATAGCCTGGAATCGGCAGCGATTGCTTTTGCGCCGGTTCCCCGGCGTTTTGATGCGTCCATACGCCCGCCTGCGTGCCGACGCGCTCCTGTTTTCCCTCGGCCAGCGTCGTCTCCCCGGCCCCGTCCATCTCGAACAGGCGGTACTTCAGCGAGGTGCTGCCGACGTTGCAAACGAGTATCTTCATGCCCTTTTTCCTGCCGTTCCCAAAACGTTTCCGATAATATATCATGTTTTCCCTGCGCTGTAAAACAAAACGCCGTACTTCTCCGGCGTTCTGTAGAAAAGGTCGCATATTCATTCCGTTTTGTCCCGGCAGAGCACCGCGCCGAGGAACGACACCGTGTTCGCGCCGTTCGACGGCGGCAGCCCCGCGAGCTTGCCTAGCCAGGCCGCGTCGATGCCACAGGCTTCCAGCGAGAGGATCGCCCGGTCGGGATGGCGGCAGGGTTTCCCCTCCCGCTTTGCGCAGGTCTGGCAGCCGCCGCAGGCGCCCGCGCCGAGCACGAGGCAGTCCAGCCCGCTTCTTTCGGCCTTGCGCCGCGCCTTTCGCGCAAGGCGGTTGTGCCGCCTGCCCGCTTCGTGCATGTTGTCGATATCAAACGCATCCTCGATGGGGTACACGGTTTGAAACACCAGCGCGCGCTCATACCCGCGCGCCTTTTCCATGAGCGCGTCGATCGTTCCCGCGTCCGGCGGGCAGGTCCAGCAGGCGCCGTAGTAGCCGCAGCTGTTCTCTTCGCAGAGCGCGCGAAACGACGGGTCGAAGCGGATGTCCTTGCCCTCCGCCTCGCCGCATCGCGCGCCGTGATTTTCGAAGTATTCCCGGATCTTTTTCATCCGTCCGCGCATACGTCTGCCGGCGCTATACGCGCACGATGTAGTTCTCTTTCCGCGGCGCGGGTTCGCCGGGGGTTTCCGCCGCCCAGCCGATCACGGCCTGGCCGATCCCCTCGTAGTCGCCCTCGATCCCCCACTGTCTAAGCAGGGATTTCCCTTCGCCGGATTCAAACATTTCCTTCGCGCGGTGGATCCAGCAGGAGCCAAGACCAACCGCGTGCGCCGCGTTGAGCAGCGTGGTCAGCACGGAAGCGCCGTCGAGCAGGTAGGTGCCCCGGGTACGGTCCGCCAGCACGACGAGCACCACGGGCGCGCCGTAATACGGATCGCCGGAGATGCCGGCCACCGCCGCGTTCATGCGCGAAAGCTCGCGGATCGTCTCCGGGTCGCGCACCGCGACGATCACCGGGGACTGCCTTCCGCCGCCGGTCGGCGCGTAGGTGCCCGCCTCCAGAACCTCGCAAAGCAGCGCCTCGTCCACCGGATCGGGCTTGAACGCGCGCACGCAGCGGCGCGTCTTCAGGTTTTGTATCGTTTCATTCATGGTTTTTGCCTCCTTTGAAATCAATTGCCTTCCTTCTGGTTCCGGCGTCCGTTCGGTCCGCCGGTTTGGTTTTGCAGCAGCTCCGCGTGGGTGTCCCGCGTCAGAAACGTCAGTGCGCCCCCGAGCCGCTGCCACGCCGAAAGCGGATTTTCGGCAAAGCGCGCATAGTTCAGCCCCAGCGCCGCGTAAAGCGCATAGTGGGGCGCGAGCCTGCGCAGAAAATCGGAATATCGCTTGCCGTCCTTCGCCGACCAGCCGGTTTCCGCCGTGGCCGCGAGGCGCGGCAGCGTGTTGAAAAAGAGCTTCTCCTCCGTGTCGATCCATTCCGTCCAGATCGCCGCCTCCACGCCGAGCACGTTTTCCTCGGATTCCGGCCGGATCCCGCGAAGGACCGGCTCGTAGCGGTAGGTTTTCCAAAGCGGGGTGAACGCGTAAGGATAGTCGTAATATACGTTGAAAACCCGGCTCATGATCGCCTCGCCGCCCGCGTTGACCCGCCGCACGGTCCGCGCGCGCTCGAAAAACAGCGGCGTCCAGAACTGCACCACCGCGCCGGGATCGAGATTTTTGCAGAGCCCGTCGTTCCAGACGATCGCGCGCCGCCCGCGTTCCTTTAAATACGACAGCACGCGGTTGAGCAAATAACCCTGCAGCTCGCGCTCGCTCCCGAGCCCCTGCGCCACCATCACGCGCCGGCAGCGGGGGCAGTGCTTCCACTCGGTCTTGACCGCCTCATCCCCGCCGATATGGACGTATTCGTATGGAAACACCTCCATCAGCTCGTCCAGCAGCGAGCAAAGAAACGCAAACGTCTCGTCGCTGCCCGCGCAAAAGAGCTTCCTGGAAAAATCGCTCACGCCGAAATACGTCGCCACCTCGAGCGGTTCCATGCGGCAGGCCAGCGCGGGATACGCCGCAAGGATCGCCACGGCGTGTCCGGGCAGGTCGAGTTCTGGCACGATTTCGATCCCGCGCGCCTTCGCGTAGCGCACCAGCTTCACGAGTTCGTGTTTTCGGTAGTATCCGCCGTGGTGAACGCCGTTCTGCCCGACTTTTCCGCCGCGCTTTTCCAGCGTGCTTGCGCGGTAGGACCCCACGCTGTTGAGCAGCGGATACCGCTCGCTTTCAAACCGGAACCCCTGATCGTCCGAGAGGTGCAGGTGCAGGCGGTTGTATTTGTAATACGCCATCAGGTCCAACAGATGGTAGATGGTCCCGATCGGGAAAAAATGCCGGCAGACGTCCAGCGTCAGCCCGCGCCAGCCGAAACGGGGCGCGTCGGCAATCCGGCAGGCGGGCAGCCGTCCGCCGTGTTCGGCGGCAAGCTGGCGAAGCGTCGCCGCGGCGTAAACGGCCGCGGATTCCCCGCCCGCGCGAACTTCGACTCCCGCCTCCGAGCAGTCGATCTCGTAGCCCTCCGGCCCCAGCGCAGGGACGAACGCGGCATGCGCGACAACGCCCGCCTCCGCCGCGCCGCCGAACGCCAGCATGGCGAGCGCGCCTTCCCGCGCGCCCTCCAGACCGGGCGGCAGAAGAACGTCCGTTACCGGCGGCAGCAGGTCTTTTTCATACGTTTCGTGAAGACAGTTTGGAATCGGCATGGCGCCTCCGGTTTTTATAAAGAATGGTTTTCAGCGCAGGATACGAACACCGGTATCATAACACACCCTTTTTTCCGCGGCAACGCCGCGCGGCGGAACAAACGGAAGAAAAACGTGATATACTGTGCGTAAACGTTCGCTGACGCGCAAATAACGGAGGATATTTTCATGTTCCGCACGATCCTGAAAAAAGTCGCCCCGATCCCAAAATTGGCTTCGTTCGAGCGTTATCTCTTTCTCGGCCCCCATCCGGACGACATCGAGGTCGCCTGCTCGCCGACCGTCCGCGCGCTGACGAACGCGGGCAAGCACGTTTCGTTCGTCGTTCTGACCGACGGGCGGATGGGCGCGATCGATCCGAAGCTCTTCGGCGACGGACTCGTGGAAATCCGCAGGCGGGAAGCGCTCGCCTCGGCGAAGGCCCTCGGCGTGGACGACGTAACGTTCCTGCCGTTTCACGACGGCGCGATGTATTCCCTCGAGGACGCGGCCTCCACGGTGGCGAAGGAAATCGTGCGGCTCAAGCCGGACGCGGTCTTCGCGCCCGATCCGAACGTGATCAGCGAGTGTCACCTCGATCATATCAAAACCGGTCTAGCCGCGAAAATGGCGATGAATATGGCACCGTTCGAAGGCGTGATGCAGAGCGTCGGCGCAGTCGGGAGCCACGCGGTCAAGGCGCTGGCGTTTTATTACACGGACAAGCCGAACGCGTACGTACCGGTCAAAAAGACGTTTTCCGCGCGGGCGGAGGCGCTCGCCTGCCACCAGAGCCAGTTCGATGAAAAGACGATTTCGGATATCTGCATGTATTTCAAGCTGCGCTCCGTCCGGTTCGGACTTCGGCGGCTGAAAGGTCTCTGCGAAGGCTATCGCGCGCTTTCGCCGACGCATATGCATTGTTTTCCCGAAGCTTCCGAGTGGGTGAGATAATTTATAATATTTTTATGAAAAATATTGGGATGCACTGTTTCCCGGAAGCGTCCGAGTGGGTGAGATAGCTTTTTAATATTTTAAGAAAAATATTGGGATGCATTGTTTTCCGGAAGCTTCCGAGTGGGTATCAATCTTTCTTTTCAAAAAGCGGGACGGTCGATCAGACCGCCCCGTTGTGTTTTGTTTTTACCTCTTGTCCGGACGGGACACGCCCCGTTCAGATCCGGTCGAACGCCTGCGCAAGGTCGGCCAGAATGTCGTCGATGTGCTCGGTGCCGATCGAAAGCCGGACCGTCGTGGGCTGGATGCCGGCGTCTACCAGTTCCTCCTCGGACATCTGCGAATGCGTCGTGGACGCGGGATGGATCACGAGCGACTTGACGTCCGCAACGTTCGCCAGCAGCGAGAAAAGCTCCAGCGATTCCGTGAACTTCTGCGCCTGCGCGCGCGTCCCGTTGAGCTCGATCGTAAAGATGGACCCGCCGCCGTTGGGGTAGTATCTCTCATAGAGCGCCTTCTCCCGCCCGGTGGAGAGGGAAGGATGGTTGACCTTTTTCACCTTTGGATGGCGGCTGAGGTAGTCCACGACCTTGAGCGCGTTTTCCACGTGCCGCTCCACGCGCAGGGACAGCGTCTCCACGCCCTGCAGCAGCAGGAAGGAGTTGAACGGCGAAATGCAGGCGCCCGTGTCGCGCAGAATCGTCGTGCGGATCTTCATCACATACGCCGCCGCGCCAACCGCGTCCGCAAACACGATGCCATGGTAGGAGGGGTTCGGCTTGCTCAGCCCCGGGAACTTGTCGTTCTGTTTCCAGTCGAACCGGCCGCCGTCCACGATCACGCCGCCGATCACCGTGCCGTGTCCGCCAATGAACTTGGTCGCCGAATGCACCACCACGTCCGCGCCGTGTTCGATGGGGCGGAAGAGATACGGGGTGGCGAACGTGTTGTCCACGATCACGGGGATGCCGTTTTCATGCGCGATCGCCGCGATCGCTTCCAGGTCGAGCACGTCCGAATTCGGATTGCCGAGGGATTCGAGATAGAGTGCCTTCGTATTGGGGCGAATCGCGGCGCGGAAATTCTCCGGCTCGCTGCCGTCTACAAAGGTCGTTTCGATGCCGAGATCCTTGAGCGTATTGGCCAGCAGGTTATACGTGCCGCCGTAGAGCGTTTTCGAGGATACGATGTGGTCGCCCGCCGCGGCGATGTTGAGCACCGCGTACGTGACCGCCGCGGAGCCGGAGGCCGTCGCCAGCGCGGCCACGCCGCCTTCCAGCGCGGCGATCCGCTTTTCGAACGTATCGCTCGTGGGGTTCATCAGCCGCGTATAGATATTGCCGTCCTCGGTGAGCGCAAAACGCGCCGCCGCCTGCGCGGAATCCTTGAATACATAGGAGGTCGTCGCGTAGATCGGCACCGCGCGCGCGTCCGTCGCGGGGTCGGGCTGTTCCTGTCCAACGTGAATCTGCAGGGTTTCGAATTTATATTTCTGTGCCATGTTCGTTTCCTTTCGCATCGTTTGTTTTTTCTTGCCGGCAAATTCCGAAAAAACGGAACCGCCGGATTCTACTTATGAAACGACAGCAGGGCACATTCGGCTCAGCCGGCCCAGCGCGGCAATTTCCGCGCGTTTGATCGGTGCTTCCCTTCGCCAGCTCCGGCCATTCATGTTCCGTTACCCGCCTTTTCTGAGATTGCATGGATTATAATACATATATGATTTATATGTCAATAGACTTTTTCATCGGGCCTGGAATTTCTCCGCGCCCGGGATTCTTCTTAAAAGAGGCGCATATGGAACGCGTCTTCGTTTTTAGGATTGCTCTTCCGGTAAACCGAGGTCCGGAATCCTTTTCTAAAAGAGGCGCATATGGAACGCGTCTTCGTTTTTAGGATCGCTCTGCCGGTAAACCGAGGTCCGGTTCTTTCCGCCGTTCTTGGAGTCGTACATGGCGCGGTCCGCCTTATCGATCAGCTCGTTCATCGGACAGGCGCCTTCCATAAGGCCGATGCTCAGCGTAACGCGAAACGTTTCCCCGTGCGCCCCCGAAAAATCCAGCGCGGATACGCACGCGCGCACGCGCTCCGCAACAAGGAACGCGTCGCCCGCGTCCGTGTCGTCGAGAACAACGAGGAACTCGTCCCCGCCGAATCGGACGATCTGGTTTTCGCTGCGAACCGTATTCTTCATACACGCCGCAATCGCGCGCAGAACGTCGTCCCCAACGAGGTGCCCGTGGCGGTCGTTGATGGCTTTGAAGTCGTCCACGTCGAGAAACAGCAGCGCCTTTCGGCCGGCGTCGGCCCGCGCGCCGTATTTCTCCTGTAAATAACGCTTGTTGAACAGCCCCGTCAGCTGGTCGAAATTCGTCTGCTCCAGCAGCTGCTCCTTTTCGCGCTCCAGCGCCAGGCGCGCCTGCGTCTGGTCGGTCAGCTGCAGTAGTTTCGTAGAGCCCATTCCGCTTTCGTCGATGCTGTGCTGCGTCATGGAAAGACAGCGTTTCCGCCCGCCAAGCACGGGTTCCACCTCGAAGCGCCGGTAGTCCTCGTCGAAACGGTACTCCGGGATATAGTCGGTCACGCGATCCCCCGCGTCCAGCTTTTCATCCCCTAAAATCTCCCGGGCAATCCGGTTGGCGCTTGCGATGCGTCCGTTTTTATTGACGATCAGCACCCCGTCGCTCGCGTTGAGGAACAGCTGCCGGTAGAGATAGTCCGAGCGCAGGCTGAGCATGCGGTAGCGCATGATGGAAACGAACACCGCCCCGACGAAGATCGCGATGGCGTAATACATCAGATACCGTTTCTCCGTTACGTGAAGAATCGTCGGAAGCACGTATTCCGAGAGCACGCTCACGACCAGCGCCAGCCCGATTCCATAGAGGATGTAGCTCAGCTGCGCGCGCTGGCGGCGATCCTTCGTTACGGCGCGGTGCCGCAGCACGAGCCAGAGCGCATAGAGCGCGGGCAGGCTGAACGCAAAGGACATCAGCGGGGCGACCACAGGATCGGACATGCGCCAGAACGTCGGGTCGGAGTAATCGATGGGAAAGCAATACCGCGCGACGACCGCGAGCGTATTGACGCCGAGCAGCGCATAAAACGCCCAGTCGGGCTTGCGGGCGAGCAGCCGGTAGATGAAAAACAGGAACGTGACGGAAAGATACATCATGCTCAGCCAATAGACGGTTTTCAGAGCCAGTCCGAACGTGGTCCCGCCGCAGTATTCGCAAATATTGTTGAGCAGCATCCAGACGAGGATATTCGAAAGAAACAGCAGAAAAGCCTGGTTGATCCGGTCCCGGCTGCGGTTGAGATACGCAAACGTCCAGATAAACATCATGGCGCCATAGATGATCATGAGCGTAACGAGCTGAAGGATGGTGTCCACTTGCTTTCCCCTGTGTTCGAAAGAACTTTTTCGGAAACGCGGTTCGTCTGCGTTTTCCGGAATTGCCGATCGTTTTCATTTGGATCTGACAAAACCGAATCGTGCTTTGATCCTTGGAATCCTTGATCGTATTTATCTAGTATAGGTTATGTCTTTTCGAAACACAATCGTTCCGTCGGAAACGCGGCAAGATTCCAAAATCGCGCGATGACCGGGTTTCCCGCGGAAAACCGGCCGCCGCAAATCCCGACGGTCAAAAAAACCGGGGGTGAGCGTTTGCTCCCCTCGGCGAAACCGGCGTATTCGCGCCGCGCGCGCAAAATCAGGCGGAAGGCGACCCGCCGCCGTCGGCGGTTCCTTCCTGCGCTACGTGCTCCTTTTCTTTCAAAGCGCGCTTCGCTTCGTACATCCGCGCGTCCGCCAGCGAAACCATCGCGTCCCTTTGCTCGCATTCCGAGCGGCGCGCGCCGCCCACGCTGAGCGTTACCGGAAACGGAAACGCCGTGACCTCCCGCAGCGAGCGTTCGATCCGCTCCCGAATCAGGCTCACGCCGTCCGGCGTGGCGAGCGGCAGAACGACCAGAAACTCATCCCCGCCGTAGCGGACCGCGTAGTCCGTGGCGCGGATCGCGCCGGAGACGCACGCGGCTACGGCTTTCAGCGCCGCGTCCCCAACCGCATGCCCGTAAACGTCGTTTACGTATTTGAACCGGTCGATATCCATCATCAGGACGGCATAATCCACGCGCTGCGCGAGATACCGCTTCTCGACGAGGTCGAAGATCAGCCCGACGGCGCGGCGGTTATACAGTTTGGTCAGATCGTCGCAGATGGACGAATCCAGCAGCGAGCGGCTGATCTCGGAATTCTCCCGCTTCGCCTTTTCCAGAAACACGATGATCAGCACCATCGCCAGAAGGAAGGTCGTCAGCGTGCCCAGTTCGAATTCCAAAGAATATTCTTTGCCAAAGCGGAGAAACCAGTCGATCGTAAGGCCGGCCAGCAGCGCCAGATACGCGCCGAGCAAAACAACCCCGCCGCGCTGGTAATTGGTGAGCACGATCATCGCGGCAAAGATGATCGCAAGGTAAGGCGTGCTTCCGAGCAGCCCGCCGAAGGTATACCAGTTGACGGGCGTATACAGAAAGCAAAAGACGAGCATCGGCAGGAGCGCCGCCGTCTCGGGCTGTACCTTTCCCCGCTTGGCCAGCGACGCGCTCAGAAGGATGACGAACAGCGCCGTAAGAAAGACGCCCGCCAGAAGTCCGTGCCGGAAAAGGAGCATACCGACGGCTCCGATCGCGCTGCACGCGATACTGGCGCGCAGCATTTTCGGCAAAAGCGCGCGCTGAAGGGACGTTTCCTGGGAAAACGGATCTTTGATTTCACCCGTATGCCGCTGCATCGAACACACCCTCCGCATCGTCTGGCCGCACCGGCGGCAATCCATCCTATGATCCGATCATAGCGCACATTCCGTTGCCGCGCAACGGCACGCGCCGCCGTCCTTTCCCGGATCCGGGCTTTTTTTGTGACAAGGTTACGGAACAGGCCCCGAAAATCGGCTACTGTTGAGCCAATCCAAAGAAAACAAACGTAAAAGAGGTACGTCCATTGGCCAGTCATTTTTTTGAATCCCTCCTCGGCTCGGAACCGCAGAAACCCGCCGGACCCGACGCCGTGATCCGCGTGAACCGGAACCGCTGTCCGCAGAACCATCCCTGTCCCTCCGTACGCGTCTGCCCCGTCAACGCGCTGACCCAGAAGGGGTATCTGGCGCCATCCGCGGACATGGAGAAATGCATCAAATGCGGAAAGTGCGTCCGCTACTGTCCCATGGGCGCGATCTCCCTCCAGTAAACCAACCGAAACCACGTCAGGAGGTCCCGAACGATGAAACCCGTTCTGCGTATTTTATCCCTCGCATTCGCCGCGCTTCTGCTCTCCGGCTGCGCCGCGCCGCAAGCCGCGCCCATCGCGAGCGCTCCGCCGGAAGCGACCGTTACCGCCGCCACGGCGCAGTACCGCAAAATCACCGCCGAAGAAGCCAAGGCGCGCATGGACAGCGGGGACGAAATTCTCGTTCTCGACGTGCGCACGCAGGAGGAATACGACGCGGGGCATATCGCGGGAGCGGTCCTTCTGCCCAACGAAACGATTGTGGATACGAAGCCGGATTCCCTGCCGGACCTCAACGCGGAGATTCTGATCTACTGCCGCTCCGGCAACCGCAGCGCGCAGGCGGCGAAAAAGCTCGCCGCGATGGGCTATACCAACGTATACGACTTTGGCGGCATCCTCGACTGGCCGTACGACGTCGTAACGGATTAACAGAGCCCGCAGGATCGAGATAAAAGAATACGCTCGATAATCAGAGCGTTCCGTAATCGTTCCCGGATCGTTCCCGGATCGTTCCCGGACAGAACCCGCACGATCAAAATAAAACAAAGCCGCGCAGTTTGAAACTGTAAAGCAAATGCAGAGAGAATCAATTCAGCAAAGCCCTGATCCAAGCGAAATGGAACAGGGCTTTTGTTCGTTTTCCGATTCGGTGGTCCGGCGCGTTTACGGGGCCTGCGTCGTCTCCGGCTGAACGGTCTCGGCGGCCATGGGCGTCGGTTGCGGTTCCGCTGTCGGGGTGGCGGTCGGGGTAACTTCCGGCTGAGCGGTCGCGGTAGCCACCGGCGTCGCCTCCGCCAGTTCGGCAAGGCGCGCCATCTCGGCGCTGTTCGTGCGCTGCCAACCGGCAAACAGCACGCCTCCAACCGCAAATCCCGCCAGCACCAGCGCGCTCAGGACAATCGAGATCCACTGCAGCAGATTGCTTCCGCCGCCGGAACCGGGCGTAACACCGCCGCCGGAAAGATTGCGCACATGCTCCCGAAGACTCACGACGCTTGCGTTCGTCTTCTCCATGCGCGTTATCAGCTGTTCCACGTCGTCCCCAACGTGATCGACCCGCTGCGCCAGCGCACGGATGCCGGGGTCCGGCTGCGCTTTGGGCTGATCCACCCGGCGCAGCACCTCCTGCAGCGTGCTCGACATGCCGCGCTTGAAATCGTCCAGCCCGCTCTGCATTTCCGCGATCTGTTTCTGCGGATTCGTCTGGGACAACGCCGCCTGCACCTCGCCAAGCCGTCCGTCGAGCCGCGCGGAAAGCGACGCGTTCTGGCCGGCCGCCTGCGCGGCCGCCTGCCGGAGTTCCTCGAAACGTGCGTCCTGCGCGGCGAGTTTCTGCGCGGTCGCCGTCATCGCCTGCGCGGTGCCTTCGCTCATACGCCGGATCTCCTCGAAACGCGCGTCCTGCGCGGCGAGCTTCTGCGCGGTCGCCGCAAGAATCTGCGCCGTACCCTCGCCCGCTTGCCGGAGTTCCTCGAAACGCGCGTCCTGTTCGGTAAGCTTCTTCACGGTCGCCGCAAGAATCTGCGCCGTACCCTCGCCCGCCTGCCGGAGTTCCTCGAACCGCGCGTCCTGCGCGGCGAGCTTCCCTGCGGTATCCGCAAGCGCCTGCGCCGTGCCCTCGCCCGCCTGCCGAAGTTCCCCGAAGCGCGCGTCCTGCGCGGCGAACGCCGCCGTTATCCGCTCCTCGTTCTCCGAAAGCAGCTGTTCGGTCCGCCGCGCCTGCTCCGCGGAAAACTCGTCCTGCGACTGCCGCAGCGAGGTGATCTTCTCCTCCTGCCCGGCAAATTGGCGTTCCATCGACGCCTCCTGGGCCGCGGCGAAGGCTTCGAGCTGCGCTGCGGACGCTTCGGTCTTCCTCTGCAGCGCTTCCATTTGCCGCCCGAATTCCTGCCCCTGCCGGCCGACCTGCGCCTGAAGCGCGTCCAGAAGATCCCCCTGGCGTCCCGCAAAATTGTCGAACTTTGTGCTGATGACGTGCATATCGTTCAGCAGATTCTCGAAATTCATATAATTCTCCTCGATTCGCCCAAATTCTTCATCGCTCAGCCCGAATTTCCGCAGTTTGCCCTTCGTCAGATAATTCAGGCACCAGTTCCGCGTTTCATAGGGAATGTCCTCGTTCAGTTTCAATTCGAAATAGTAATCTTCAAAACTGCCCGGCAGATCCAGAAGCTCGGAGATGCGCAGGCAAAATTGCGAATTGATGCGGGGCATGCCGAGGATCGGCGTGCTGTCGTGCCGCCGGAAGAGCGCCTCCAGCGACGAGAATTCCCGGTTGTGCTCGCCGGAGGCCCACCAGAACGACTTATCGTCGTCCATGCAGTCCATCAGCCGGCTGTATTCGGTTTGCAGCGTAATGTCGGACCCGCCGACAAACTGCGAAAATTCGTCGCGCTCCGCGTTGGTCAGCCCCGCCCAGCGCGCTTCGCCGGATGTGAGCGAAACCGGCTCCTCCAGATCCAGGCGCAGCTGCTGGCGGTCGAGCGTGCTCCCGTACGGCTGGTCGGTCACGATCAGCTGCGCGGAACCCAGCCGCTCGATATCGTCCTCGCAGCGCCCTGTCGTCACGCCGATCTGGTAGCGGTGCCCGGCGGGGATGAGTTCGAACAGCTCCCGCAGAACGGGGCGGAAAAAGTCCCGCCGGTGCGCTTCGTCCCGCTCCACCAGAAGAACCCTTCTGCCGGTGCAGAGAAGGGACGCAACGCGCATCAGCACGTCACGCCGGTGCTTCTCCAGCGTTTTGACCTCGCATCGGGGGTAATCGTTCGTCTGGAATACTTCCTCCGGCTCGGGGCGCGTCGCCCGGTGGATCGCTTCCTCGCCGATCAGGCCGTGGTTGAGCACCTCCTGCCGGAACGCGTCGCCAACGAGCAACTCCTCGCGCGGCGTGATCAAAAGCTGCGTGAACTGCGCGTCGCGCCCGAGCGCCTGCTTCTGCGAGATCCCGTAGCAAACGAACGCCTGCCCGGCCACGGACCGCATCACGCTGGAAAACACGCCGGAACCGTAGGAGGTTTTGCCGCCGTACATCTGAAACACGTCCCGGGAGGCGCGAATTACGTCCTCCGTAAACGGTACGCCCGCGCCGCCGGAATACACGGTCATTTCCTGGCTGATCCCCTGACCGAAGGCATTCCCGGAATAGTCGCGTTCGCGCGTACCGATGATTTTGCAATATGTCCGCATTGTATCGTCCCCCTGCCTTATAAGCGGCCTCCTTTAGCCGCCGATCGGGCCGCCGCTTGCGATTTCCTGCCGGATCTCCTTCTGAACCAAATACTTTTTCACCGCGGCGATCGGCTTCGGTTTATTCAGGATCCGGTAATACTCCCGGTCGTATTTATGCGGGTTGGCAAACATCCGCGCGATGGCCCGCACCTCGTCCGCGTCCTCGTGATATTCCGTCTTGCTCAGCTTCAGGCAGGGCATGCCCGGCAAAACCGCGTTCTCCTTCGTCCGGGACGGAATCTCCAGTTCGCCGATCATCCGCAGGATCCATTCGTAAAGGTACGGCATGTTGCGCGGCTGAGGCGTAAATCGCAGCGCGGAGGCGTTGTAGACCGATCCGTCCGTCGACTCCATCGCCTCCCGCAGTTCGTTGAGCAGCTTATCGTCCCGCTTGGAAGCGGCGTCCCGGTACAGCTGCTTTTCCTGCTCGCTCGGCTCGCGGTTGATGATCTCGACAAGGTCCGAATCCGCGCCGTACCGCTCGACATAGAGGTCGAACAGCGTCGCGTCGCCCGGCTTGCGGTCGTCCGTGATTTCGCACACGACAATCTGCACCGGCCGCCGGCAGCGGATCAGCAGGCCGATCTCCCGCCGGATCGCGTCGCTGTCGCGGTAGACGGTGACCTGCTGCACCGGCTGGCGTCCGTAGGCCGAGCAGGTGATCGGCGTATAGTAAAGCGAGGAGCCAATGTTCGTCAAAAGCTTTCGCAGCTGAGCGGTGATCGCCTCCTGATCGCATTTGTTCGGAATCTCCTTTTTGAGCTGTTCGTTTTCCAGGATGTTGTAGATCTGGTCGTACTCGCGGATATAGAGGTATTCCTCGTCGATATACGGCGCTTCCCGCTCATTCATCACGCATTTCGTCGTTTCGTCGACCTGCATCACGGCGAGCATCATCGGACTTGGCCGGGACCGGTCCGCGTGCCGGGAAAGGTGTTTGATGAAGTTATCCAGCGATTTTCCCATCCGCCCGAATTCCACCGTCACGAGCGCGGAAAGCGACGTACAGAAGATATAGAGCGAGCAGTCCGCAATGGCGCGGAAGTTGTTTTCCATCATGGAGGGGTCGAACCGTCCGTCCTCGTTGTTGAACGCCTCGCCCGCGATGTCCACGAACGTCAGCATCCGGTCGGCGCGCCTTCCGCCCTGGATGAATACCGTCGGGTTGATCTTCAGCAGCCCGTCCGTCGCGGTCTTTTTCAGCGAAAAACCGTTGTTGTAGCGCTGAATCTCGCGGATGAACGATCGCTCGTCGCTCGGGCGCAGGAGGATCATGCTGCCGGAAGCGTGGTTATCCAGATATTTACACAGCGCGGCGATCAGGCAGGTTTTCCCTACCTTCTGGAACCCGATGAACCCGATCAGCGTCTGTTCGCACTGAAACGCGCGGTCCAGCAGGGCGGAGTGGCACTCCCGGCAGCGGCGCTGGTCGGTAAACGACGTGCTGTTGTCCCTTCCGGCGTAATCGACGATGGTGTAACCGTACTGGCTGTCCATCCGGACCGTGCAGCAGCACTTTTCCTCGTTTGCGCAGTTGCCGGCCAGCACCCGCGAGAGGTTGTCCTGCAATCCCGGAATGATGGCGATCTGGTACGAACTGTACGAGTACTGCTCGTCCTCCTTCTGCTTTTTCAGAAGCTCGTGGTAGCGCGTGTAAGCGGCTTCCGCATTCTCCCGCCGCGTTCCCGGGTCGAGCTGATCCTTGCACTGCTCGTAGAGAAGCGAGATCCAGTCCATGAGCGTCATGTTGCACGTGCCTTCCCCTTCGCCGTTCCAGGTAAAGCGCTGCGCGAACTCGTCCGCCGTCATGTAGATGGGCAACTGCGAGTAGTCGCCTTGCAGCGCGCCGAAAAACGCGATGGCGGAAACGTCGTAAACGATATCCTCTGGTGTGAGCGATGCGCCGCAGTTGACGCAGTGATACGGATGTACCGGCATGGAGCGTCCTGTCCCTTCGTTAAAGCTAATCGTGTGTTGCGGCAAACCTGCCGCAGGCGAACCGAACCCTTCCCCGCGGGTCCTTCCGGGCGAGGATCCAATCCAAATTTCTTTGCGAACCGGCGCGTTTTTCTCAGGAGCGCAGCCCGCCTTCGTAATACGCCCTGCAGTATTCGTCCATGCAGAAGCGGAAACGATCCTCTCCCCTGTCGAACCGCCAGCTGATCCGCGGCACGAGCGGCCCGCACCCCAGGAAAAAGCGGGTTCCGTTCGATTCGTTCTGCAGCCAGAGCCGGGAAAGATGGATCGGCGGCGCGTCCCGGTTGAGCGAAAAAACCGGTTTCGTTTCCGAAAAATGCGGAGCAATCCGGACGTCCGGCCTCTGGGGGCCGACCAGCAAACGCTCCCTGCCGTCCGTCAGCTCAACGACGCAGCAGTCCTTCATCGCAACGATCTCCCCGCCGAACGGCTGATACGGCTGGCGCGGGTCGTCCGCAAGAGAAAGGTTGACAACGCGATAGAGCAGTTCCCCGCCCTGTCCCTCGGGATCGATCACGCGCAGCGCGCGGCCTTCCTTCACGTATTCCACAAAATCCCGGATCGCCATAACGCACCCCCCTCACCCTACCTGAAACATCAGCCCGCGGTTCTGCCGGTACCGCTCCAGATCGAACCGTGTGATCTGCAGCGCCTGGAATTCCTGCTCCTCCAGCGAGCCGTAGTTCACCACCTCGAAATTCAGCGAACCCTGCAGATGCGGCGCGTACTGATACCAGTTTTCGTTCATCTCGCGCGAAATGAGCAAAATCGAATCGCTGCTGGTGCAGTTGCTGAACTTCACGCCGCCCTGCGTCGCGAGAAATCCGATCTGCGTTTTTAAAAAGTCCAGAGCGCTCTGCGCGCTTCCCACGGCGCGCGCCTTCGCCTTGAGCCGCAGGATCCGGTCGTTGATCTCCTTCTCCCGCTTGCCGATGCTTCCGCTCTCGCGGTACGCGGCGACCGCGTTTCGCATCTCCTGAATCACGACATGCCGGATATAGGCGCGCGAACGCTGCAGCATCTTCTGGTACTGCTCCTCCATCTGCGCGCGGAGTTTTTTCTCCCCGAGGCAGATCAAAAGCCGGGGCGAATACGCCTCGTACGTTTTCTGCGTGTTCCGCTCCAGTTCGTCGAGATCGTTGTCGATCCCCCGGCTGAGGTACGCGGTCGGCAGCGTTTCCAGCGCGCGCCCGAGCTTCGCGCCGGTCTGCCCTTCGTTCAGGCAGCCGAGGCAGCAGCGCTCGTGCACGTTTTTCTCGTAGGTATTCGCCAGCGTGGCGGAAACGTCCTTCAGCGCCGCGCCGAGCCGTTTTCTGCCAAAGAGCACGGTAAACAGGTTTCCAACCGCGTCCGAGCGGACGGGAACCTGCGCGCAGGAGAACCCGCCCTTGCCCGGGAAGCACCGCGTCGCCTCCTCGACCTGCGCCTGCAGCACCTCCTGCAGCTGCGCCTTGGCCGACGATCCCGCCGAAAGCTCGCTCTGGAGCACGCCGATCTGTCGCTGGAGCGTCGAGGAATCCTCGTCGTCGTACTCCATCATGGCGATGGTCGTCATAAGCTCCGTCCGCGCGCTCATCTTCGATTTGAGCGTGCTGCTGTGGCTGAGGATATGCAGGTAGCGTACGGTCGCTTTGAGCGGAAGATCGATGGTCACGCCGATGCCGCGGTTGACGAACAGAAGCGGAATCGGGTTCTCGCGCGCGCTTTCCGGCGTGGCCTCCCTTTCCCGGCAAGCCTCCATGCAGCGGTCCATATCCCGCGCGTTTTCCTCTCCGCTGATCTGCTGCTTGAGCAGGCAAACGAACGCGTTCAGAACGCCGAGCTGCTCGCCAAGCCGCGTAACGGTCCCGCGCAGCAGCCCGATCCGCCCCTCCGCCGTGTCGCGCAGGCATTCGTACAGCGCAATATTCACGCGCATCGGCACGGTCCTGGCCAGTTCCCCGCGCTGCAGTTTCTGGTCGACAATCGTAACCAGCCGGCCCGCCGCCGCGACGGCCCCTTCCGAAAACAGATCGTCCGCCTTCACAAACAGGTATTCGCCCGCGGCAAACGTAACGGCATAATACTGGGCGAGGTCGCTTTCGAGTTCCTCCGGCAGATCCGAAAGAACGATCGTCATGGTATCCATGGTGTTGGGTTCCAGTTTTTCCGGCATACGTGGTCCGCCTTTCTCCGCCGGGGCTGCGGGCCGTCCCGCTCCTCGGCCGGTGATTTCTTTGGCGCCTATGTCGCTTGATCGGCGCCCGGGGGCCTGCAAAACGCCGCCCGCCATCGGCCCGGCGCATGCTTCGCACTCTTTAGAGCGCTTTTGCTGCGCCGTGCGATTGCGAGTCGAAGCGCCGCCCCGGCGCTATTTCATTTCCTGCAGATTTTTATAGATTCGCTGCACGCCGGTATAGAGCGCCTTGATCTGGTCGGTCAGCGTTTCCGCCTCGTCCTCCAGATGCAGTTCCCGGAAGAACTGCCGCCGCGCCATGGCGCGGCCGTCGGCAAAATACGCCTCCGTCTGCGCGTCCGCCTCGTCCTTGGCCCACTGCAGGAAATCGATAAAGTCCTGCAGCACGGGCGCGTCGTTATTCAGAAGCGGCTGCCAGATCTCGTCCGTCGCATCCACAACATCCTTCAAAACGGCGGCAGGCTGCCCGACAAACGCGTCGAAGAGCAGTTTCAGCCGGAACCCTTTTTCAAAATACGTCGCGTCGCAGCCGCTGAAGTTCGCGCCGACCATCCGGCAGAGCTGAACCGGTTTTCCGCCCAGGTGGATCTTCCAGAAATGTTTCTCGTCCTCGCGCAAAATGTCGAACGCAATCGCTTTGGCAAACGCCGGAACCATCTGCACGCTCAGGGTGGAGTGGTTCGCCTCGTCGATCGCCTCGGAAACCGTTTGCATCACCGCCATGGAGCGTTTGAGATGGATGAACAGCGGCACGTTCTTGCGGATGACGCGCTTGGCGCGATCCTCGGCAATCAATTTCGGCATCGGCTTTTCAAAACCGACGGAATCGAGCAGGCGGATCTTTCTTGTGAGGTCTTCCCGGCTCACGTTGTTCTTTTTGGCGAAATATTCCGCAATCGCGCCCTTTTGCAGCTTGCCGTCGACGCTCGCGCTGCCGAGCCCGGCATATTCGGTTACGTCGAACGAATAATCCAACCCGTCCTGATCGAGAAGGAAGCATTCGTACGTAAACATTTCGTTGGGCGCGGTCCCGGTCTGCACCGGCTGGATCAGGCCGATCTCCAGCGCCTCGCGGAAGAACGGGTCGATCACTTCTTTGAAGTAGCGCCCTTCGCGGCTCACCAGACCGTTGCTCTGCGGCAGGCGCACGTCGTGCTTGTAGGCAACCGGCGGACGGTCCGCCCAGGGAACGCCGCTCTCCCTGGAAAACTCCGGACTGTTGCCCGTGTTGGTATGCAGCAGTTTATCCTGCTCCGGGTTGACCGTTTCGTAGGCGGTTTCCCACGCGTCGATCTGCGCGAGCGCGTAGATGGGCAGCGCGCATTTGAACCGGTAGCAGATGATCTTGTCCTGCACATGGGAAAGATACATCTCCACCTCGTGCTTGTGGCAGGACTGTTCGAAGCTCTCCATGAGCTCCGGCCGCCCGCTGAACAGCTGCGCGGGCACCAGCAGGTAGACCTTCGCCTCCATGCCGAGCCCGATCCCTTTTTCATGGTAACGCGGCCGCGCGCGGTCGACGAGCTGGCTGATGATCTTTTCGCTCTCCATATCGGGGTTCGTAACACACTGGGTAAAATACTGCGCCAGCGTGATATTCTCCAGCTTGAACGCGCCGGCGATCAGTTCGTCGAACTGGCGCCGCGGCGAGCTGAGCGGACGTTTGGGATCGTAGTCCGTCCAGGCGCGGCGGTTCGTAACAAAGCTCTCGATCAGGCTTTCCTTCAAAGACTGGAAGTTGACCGTGCGGATATTGTCCTCCACGAGCTGTTTCGCCCAGTCGTATTCGGCCTTTCCGCTGAGAACGTTCACGTTGATCGGCTCGTTTTTCTGCGCGGTCGCGCGGAATTTTTCCACCGTGTCGAATCCGTCGCCCAGCTCGGTGTAGACGTCCCGCAGTTCGTCCAGCGCCTCGCTGAAGTCCTCGCAGGATTCGATGAACCGCTTGACCGGGTCCCGGAAATAGAGATTGAACGCGTGGTCGGAGCCGAAAAGATGCGCGGAGACCGCCTCTTCGATCTGCGCGGATTCGAGGGCGATAAACTGGCGGTGCCAGGTTTCCACGTGCTTGGCAAACGCGTTGCGAATCGTGCCCCCGAAGCCCTTGAGCTTCGTCTGCGTTTTGTCGATGTCGGCCACGGCCAACTTGACGTTCGCTATCCGGTCCTCCGGGTCCTCGATTTTCTCCAGCCGCGCCAGCAGGCCTTCGTAATTCGATTTGGTGGAATCCACGCCTTTGCAGAGCATGACGAACGACTGCGGGCCGTGCTCGACCATATACTGTTTGGCGCGTTTGATGAACTCGTCCACCTCGTCGGAAAGCCATTTATCCACGTCGGTGATCGCCTTGCGCCGAACTTCGTTTACACGCAGCGCGCGGCGGAACTGTTCGTCCGCGCTTCCGCCGCGGATATCGTTGATGTCCGCGTCCATACCGTCCGGGCGCGTGAGCTTGCAGAAGCCTTCCAGCTTGCCGCTGACCGTCTTGGCGGTGATCAGAATCTGGCTGATCGCGCCGGCGCCCTGCACGCTCCCCATCGGGGCAAGGTCGAATCCCTTGAAGTCGTTCGCGACGAAGCGGCTCGAACTGCCGAGCAGGGAATTTACGATCTCCTCCACCGCGTAGGACATGACGATCTGCTCCGGAATCGCAACCGTGCTCACGCCGATGGCGCAGTAGTCGAAGCAGTCCTCGCCGAACATCTCGCCGATTTCGCGGTTCGTATCCGGGTCGTACATATGCGGCAGAAACGTCGTGGTGCGCGTGGTTTCCTTATTGGAAAGGAAGCTCTTGAGCAAAAACTGGTTGTCGCCGGCGGCCTTGCTCTTGTTGCTCTCGGATTCGGCAAGCAGGTTGACGATGAACTCCGTCGCCGTGCGCCGCGTTTCCGGATATTTATCCTTCGCAAGTCCGGTTCCGTCCGCCGAGCCGCTGACCAGGATCGGCATGTCGTAAAGCGGCTTCCCTTTTCGGACAATCTTCTCCACGCCGCCGTCGCTCACCGGGTTGACGAACAGCTTATCCTCGTCGTCGCGCTGACGCGCGCAGACGTAGTAGTCCAGTTCCTTGAGCGCGGCGTAGCCGTTGGCCTTGATGGAATTGTCGTCGATCGGCATGGCGTCCGGCATGTAGAAAATCCCGATCACGTCCGTCCGGCCCTCGGGCGATACCCTCCGCACGAGCTGCGCGATATCGATAATGCCGCCGCTGCCCGTTCCGCCGGATACGCCGAGGATGATGAACACCTGGAGCTTTTCGTCCGCCGTCCAGCCATGGATCGCGCGGTTGACGGCGTTTCGGATCGTCTCCATCAGTTTTTTATCGTTGGGATACGCAATATCGCTCGGATAGAAGATCTTCATCTTGCTGATCTGCCGCTTCTGGTTCGCGCCGTCGAGCGTCAGATCCTGCATGGCCGGAACCTGGTTCGTGCACCAGGAGTCGATGAACGAACTCCTGCGCGTGCCTTTATAATACGCGTTGATATCGCCGCCCTCGTTGCTGATTACGTGCGTTTCGTTCGGAGAAAGCGCCGTCGTGGAGCGCAGGATATCGTTTGCGTCCGTATCGATCGCGAGAAACGAGACCCGGCTGGAATAGTCCGCGCATTTCGCGGCGAGAACGGTCTTGATCTGGTTGACCGTCTTGATGCCGGAGCCGCCCAGCCCGATGATGAGCGAGCGCTTGTTCGGGTCGGGCGTCATCTGCGTGGGACGGGAAAACAGCTTGCCGTCCGAAGCGTCCGCAACGCCTTGTCCGAAGCACTCGCTCCGGAGTTTGGAATCCTTCTTTATGAGTTCTACAATTCGCATACTCTTGGCCCTTTCTTCGCTTTCCAGCAGATATTGCTTTTCGTCCGTTGATCGGTCCGCGCCCGGCGCGGTTTATTCCATTTCCAGCAGAACGGTCAGTTCGCCGTCCTCCTGCGTTTCGGAGCGATAGACCAGCTCCAGCCGGTCGCCCGGATAAAGCCTGGCGCTCTTCTGATTCCTGCGCAGCTTGCGGACGGCTTTGTAATCGTCGCGCTTGTTCCGAAGCTTTGCCTCCGCGCGGGAATGCGCGTAATCCAGCCCGGTGATCTTCACGCTGTTAAAAATCAGCGTTCCGTGCATCACGGGGTTTGCGCGCACGCTGCTCAGATCCGGCACGTTCTGATCTTCCTCGTTCATGGTTTCCACGCAGGTGAGCAGTTTGCGGACGCTGAACTTGGTCTTGCGAAGCCCGTGCTGCGACTGGAGCGTGCGGAGCCGTTCGGTGCACTGGTCGTACCCCGGCGCGTCGATGCTGACGTACCAGCCGCCCTTGACGCGGCGGATGCTTGCCAGGAAAATTGCGATTGCGAGCGCAGCCCCGCCGATGATGAACCATTTCATGTTCCGCTGCAGCAGCACGGAAAGCCAGGTCTCGCAGCGGAAATTCAGCGAGATTTCGCGCGTGTCCCCGCTGCTGTCGGTCACGGTCAGCACCGCCCGCTCGCCGCCGGTTTCCGTCGCGTCGGCAACCAGCCGGCTCCCCAAAAGCTGCACCTGAATCTCCGGGTTGTCCTTGCCGATCCGGAGCGAATACGTCAACGGCAGGCCGTCCGGGTCGGTATAGTATTCATCCAGATCGTAGTTCAGCGCGCCGGTCTTTCCGGTGAGCCACTCGGGCTGATGGATCACGATGGGGTCGAGCGTCAGCCGCTTGAGCTCCTGAATCGGCGTATTCACCACCGAAACCTGGAAGTCCACGCTGACCGGCTGCTGCATGTTGACATCCTTCGCGCTGAGCGTCGCGGTATAGTCGCCCGCCTTCGAGGGCATGGTCAGCTCGATCACGCCCTGCTCGGCCACGTCGACGTCCATATCGCCGGAAAGCCCGTCCTGATCCTTGCAGGCAATGGAATAGCTCACCTCGTCGCAGTCCGGATTGATGAACACCTGCGACACGTCGAGGGGCGGATTGGTCGTTTCATGAACGCGCATGCTCGCGGGCAGGGACAGCGCCGACGTATCGCCGAGTTTCAGCGCCAGATTCGTTACGGTATAGGATAAGACGTTGCTCTCCTTCTGCCCGTCGCGGAACCCCTCGTAGGGCAGCGTCACCGAAACTTCCAGCGCGCCCGCCTCCTGCAGCGGCACGTTCCAGGCGTATCCGTTTTCTGTCGCCGTGCTCAGGATCGGCCCGATCTGCCGGTTGGTGTTGTCGTTTTTAATCCAGAGCTGCGCGGGGTTATCGGCATAGAACGCATCCGAGCGGACGATGCCGCCTTCATACTCAAAGGCGGCCGTAAACGGGATCACGTCGTTCTTGAGCCAGGTATCCCGGGACTCCGGTTCGTATCCGCTCGCGCGGAGCACCAGGCTCAGCTCCTTGGCGGAGACGGCGTGGATATAGATCTGCGTGCCGGGATCGCCGTAGATTTTTACGCCCCATTCGCCAATGGTGGGACGCTTGATCTTCAGCACGGCGTACTTATCGCCGTTTCGGATGAACGTGTTGTCCGGATCGACGGTGTTGGTGTTTTCATACCGTGCCGTGCTGCCGTCCGGCGAGGTGACCTCCATGGCGTGAAATCCCTGCCCCGTGACGACGAGGTTGGTTTCGGAGGCCATTTCGGGCACGAAGAACGTATATTTCTCCGCCTCGCTGCCCTCCATCTCGATTCGGGTCGGATTGACCGACTGCAGGTCCACAAACCGGCCGATGACCGAGGACACGGCCTGGATGATGTCCCCCGCGCTCTTGACTTCGATATAGCGGTTGCTGTCCCGGTCCCCGTCGTACTGGGCGGCGACGTCCGAAAGCTGCTCCCGCGCAATGCTGTTTTCCGCGTTCTTTTGGTCGTAATTCAGCTCCAGCACATAGGAAGGATACGGGTTGATCGCCGTCACGGCGTCCATCGCCTCCCGCCGGGCAACCTGAACGCGCCCGTCGGACATCAGCACGATGCAGGCGTTGTTCGGTTCCGCGCCCGCGCTCTTGAGCAGATCGATCGCGGCGAGCATCGCGGTGTTCGCCACCGTCATGGAATCGCCGCCGGCGACCGCTTCCGCGTCCTCAATGGCGGACTTCACCACGCTGCGCTCGGTCACGCTCGTGAGCGAGCGAAGCTCGCAGAGCGACTCGACATAGCGGTTGTCCGAGCGGAACAGCTCGTGGTATTCGCCGTCCGAATCCAGAAACGGTTTCATCTGCTCCAGCGCGCCGTTCTTAAAATCGTAGATATTGCGCCACTGTCTGCCAAAGCAGATCACGGAAACGGTGGCGTTGTCCATTGGAACCATATCGACGAAAAGCTCTGCGGCGGCAACGCTCATCCCCTCGCTGTCCGCCTCGTTCATGCTTCCGGTGCAGTCGATGACCAGCACAAAATGCACCCGGCCCGGGTCGTCGCCGGAATCCGCCAGCGCCGGCCCGCCGGAGGCAAGCACCACAAGCGAAAGCAGAAGCAAGACGATCCGCTGTACCGTTTTTTTCATATTTACCGACCTCCCCGCCGCCCTGAACCGGGCGGATGATTCCTTGATGTGTATACCGATCCCGCATGGCTTTTCGGCCAGGCGTTTGCTGCACTCCGGGCGGAGTTTTCAAAATGTCATTCGGAATTACAGAATAACTCGTGATTATTGTACCAATTGCACCGGATTATACAACACGTATAAACTATCGTATTTTGTCTGTTACGACCCGGACGATAGCCGTTCCCCGAATCAAAGGCCCGGATCGGCCCGTGGACTTCCCGGTGCATTTCGTTGCTATTATTATAAAATTTACCGTTATTTCGCTATCAAAAAAAGTTGCAGCTCCGCCGCCTGCCGACTCATAATCAATGTTTCCGGCTGTATGCAAAAATGCGCCCGGCCGCAGGACGCGGCACAGGCGCAACACATGGTTTCGTATGGCGTTTTTTAATCGACTATTCTTCATCCTGCAGAGCGTCGTAACCCTCCTCGCCCGTGCGGACTTTAATGACGTTTTCTACATTATAAAGGAAGATCTTGCCGTCGCCGTAGCTTCCGGTATAGAGCGCCTCCTTCACGGTCTGAACGAGCCGATCGACCGGCACCTTCGTAATCACGATATCCACCTGCACCTTCGGCAGCAGCTTCGTTTCCACCGGCACGCCGCGGTACTTCTGCGCATGCCCTTTCTGCATTCCGTAGCCGAGCACGTTGGTCACCGTGATCCCGGTGATCCCGATCGCGTCCAGCGCCTTCTGCAGCGCCGCAAATTTTCCCTGGTTCGTCACGATGGTGACCTTGGTGAGCTTCGCGCCGGGATGCGTCTGGTTCACGACGGGGATCGCCACGTGTTCGGGCACCATAACGGCGGGTTTCACCGTCGCCGCCGCGCCAACGTCGATGGCGGGCACGGTGATCATGAAGTCCGCATAGCTGCTGACCAGCCCGTGTTCCGGCAAATCGAGACCCTGAATCTCTTCCTCGGCGGAGACGCGCAGACCACTCGTTTTCTTGATCAGGAAGAACACGCCGGTCATCGTTATGGCGGTCCATGCCGCAATGGCGGCCACGCCGAGCGCCTGGATCCCGAGTTGGGTGAATCCGCCGCCGTAGAAGAGGCCCTTCGCCGTCATCCCCGGCGCCGCATCGGTCGCAAAGAGGCCGACCGCGAGCGTTCCCCAGAGGCCGTTGACGCCATGGACGGCAACCGCGCCGACCGGGTCGTCCACGTGCAGCTTCAGATCGATGAACTCTACGGCGAGCACAACGAGGACGCCCGCGACCGCGCCGATGACGCCCGCGCCAAGCGCGTCCACATTCGCGCACGGGGCGGTGATGGCGACAAGCCCCGCCAGCGAGCCGTTCAGGGACATGGAAACATCCGGCTTGCCGTTCTTGATCCAGGTAAAGAGCATGGTCACCACGGTAGCAACGCCGGGGGCCACGGTCGTCGTCAGAAAGATTGAACCGAGCTGCTCCACACTGAGCGCGGCGGCGCCGTTAAAGCCGTACCATCCAAACCAGAGGATGAACACGCCGAGCGCGCCGAGCGTGATCGAGTGGCCGGGGATCGCCCGCGCCGTCTTCTTTCCGGTCTTGCTGTCCTTGCCATACTTGCCGATGCGCGGGCCGAGGATCGCCGCGCCGATGAACGCCGTGATGCCGCCCACCATATGGATGGCGGAGGAACCGGCAAAGTCGATGTATCCGAGGTTAAAAAGCCAGCCCTGCGGATTCCAGACCCATCCGGCCTCCACCGGGTAGATCACAAGGCTGATGATCGCGCTGTAGATGCAGTAGGCGGAAAACTTCGTGCGCTCCGCCATCGCGCCGGAGACGATGGTCGCCGCGGTCGCGCAGAACACAAGGTTGAACACGAAGCTGGAATAGTTGAACTCCGCAAAGTTCGTAAAGATCTGGAAGTCCGGCAGCCCGATCACCCCGAAGAGATAGTTTTCGGACATCATCAGGCTGAACCCCAGCAGAACGAACACAACGGTCCCGATGCAGAAGTCCATCAGGTTTTTCATGATGATGTTGCCGGCGTTTTTCGCGCGGGTAAAACCGGTTTCGACCATCGCGAAGCCGCCCTGCATAAAGAACACAAGAGCCGCGCCAATCAGAAACCACACCGGAAAAACCACGCCGTTTACCGCGTCCATAATCTCGGTCATGATGAATTCCTCCCTCAATAAAAAAATAAGCGAAGGCGCCGCCCGTTTTCACAGACAGCGCCCTTGCTTGACCTTGTTGGAAATATAAACGAATCGCATGAAAAATGCAAGCGAAAATTCCAAAATTCTCATCAAAAGATATATGATCTTCTCATTGATCCGTTCTCTTGCGGTAAAAATCAAGCGATTTCTTTGTTCTTTTCATAATATTATATACAATTATGGATCTTTTACGATTGTGAACTTTTTGTGACGCACGAGTGACGCCGTACGCCGGTCCTCCGGCCCGTTTGGCACCCCAAAAAGATTTTTCCGTTGACAAAAACGCGGAAACGCGCTATCATTCGCCTGAATTGTATAAGGGCGAATCTCCGGTTAAACGTATGGCGGCCTGCCCGCCGAATGGCGGCACACAGGGGCGCAAACCCCGATCCATATTGTTTTCAAGCTCTGAGGCTGAGGGTGGAAGCTTCATATGGAAGCGGCCACTTTTTTTATGCAAGCGGCGCCGGAACCGCGCCGCAAAGAAGGAGGATCGAATCAAATGTCCGTTGTCGACAGTCTGCTTGTCGCCTTGTTCCTGATGGCCGTGGTATTCGTTGCGCTGTTTGCGCTGTACCTGTTCATCGAGCTCTTCTCGCTCACGCTCGCCACGGTGAACTTTTCCCTCAAACACAAGCGCGCAAAATAAGCAGAAACGGGAGCTTTTTCCGGCTCCAAGGGAGGTTTTATGTTTTCCGACGCATTATCCGCATTGCTTGCTACGTCCGGTTTTGCCGCATTCACCTGGCAAAACGGCGTTATGCTCGTAATTTCCTGCATCCTGATCTATCTTGCCATCGTACGCAAATTCGAGCCGCTCCTTCTGCTGCCCATCGCGTTTGGCATGCTGCTGGCGAACCTGCCGATTTCCGGCCTGATGGACCCCCCGACGGACAGTTCGGTCGGCGGTCTGCTGTATTACCTGTATCAGGGCGTAAAGCTTGGCATCTATCCTTCGCTGATCTTCCTCGGCATCGGCGCCATGACCGACTTCGGTCCGTTGATCGCGCAGCCGAGCAGCCTTTTCCTCGGCGCGGGCGCGCAGTTCGGCATCGCAATGGCGTTTATCCTTTCGAACCTGCTCGGCTTTACGCCAAGCGAAGCAGCATCCATCGGCATTATCGGCGGCGCGGACGGCCCGACCGCCATCTTCCTGACCACGCGGCTGGCGCCGGATCTCCTCCCCGCCATCGCGATTGCGGCGTATTCCTATATGGCATTGATCCCGATCATCCAGCCGCCGGTCATGCGGCTTCTGACCACGAAAAAGGAACGCGAGGTCGTTATGACGCAGCTGCGCCCCGTCACCAAGCTCGAGCGCGTCTGCTTCCCCATCATCGTTACGATCCTCTGCGTCCTGCTGCTGCCCTCCGTCGCGCCGCTGATCGGAATGCTCATGCTCGGTAACCTCTTCCGCGAAGCGGGCGTGGTCGAGCGCCTTTCGAACACCGCGCAGAACGCGCTGATCAACATCGTCACCATCTTCCTCGGCGTCACGGTCGGCGCGACCGCATCCGCGGGCACGTTCCTCCAGCCGGAAACACTAAAGATTATCGGCCTCGGCCTCTTCGCCTTCGTCTTCAGCACGGTCGGCGGTCTGCTGCTCGGCAAGCTGATGTATGTTCTGACCAAGGGCAAGGTCAACCCGCTCATCGGTTCCGCAGGCGTTTCGGCCGTACCAATGGCGGCGCGCGTGTCCCACCTCGAAGGACAGAAGGCGAATCCTTCCAACTTCCTGCTCATGCACGCAATCGGGCCAAACGTGGCCGGCGTAATCGGCTCCGCCGTCGCAGCGGGCGTTCTGCTCTCGCTCTTCGGCAAGTAAGCCGGGTCATCCCAACGAAATCGCTATCGAAAGCGGAGCCGCTTAATAAGCGGCTCCGTTCATTCTGTCAAAAAACGATCTTTTGAAAAGCGGAAGCCGCCGGATCAAGGCGGCTCCATTTCGTTTTTATGCCCGGTATTCGGTTACCGGCGCTTTTTTTGCGCCGGCTGTTCCGTCCGGTGCGCGGCGGTCGTTCCAACGCCGGAACTCCGAGGCGCTCCACCCCGCCAGCGGCAGGGAAAGCAGCAGAAAAAGCGCGCAGCGGCGCAGCGCGGTTCGCAGCAGAATGTCCTTCGGCAGCGGCGTCGCCAGCGAAACCGCCCGCCACTGCTCCTTGCAGCCGTCGATCCATTCGCCCCAGAAGGAGAAATCCGACCATTTGGTCGGCAGGAACGACTGCGGCCAGTACGCGGTTTTCAAAAGTCCCGCCACGCAGACCGCAAGGAGCGCGGCGCCGGCGCAGGCGAAGCTCAGGCCCGCACGCAGGTTCCGGCGCTCCCGCCAGGCGCGCCGCAGGAAAGCCGCCGCAGCCAGCGCGCACCCGACCCACAGCGGCAGCCAGGTCAGCCCGAGCGCAACTCTTGCCGTCTGGCTGTTTTGCAGAATGATAGGATTGCCGGAAGCGCCGAGGCGATACAGCGCCGTCTCCGCCGCCTGCTTTGCGGTTGCCGGATCGGGCGCGGTAAACTCCAAATTCTCGTAGTTTGCGTCCTCGCTGCGCACAACCAACGTCTGCTCAAAGGTTTTTACGATTCCCCGGACGACGTATCGCTTATCGCCCAGCGTGAGTTCCGCCCCGACGGCGTCCTTCGCGTGGAACAATTCCCAGGCGGATTTCGCATCGATCAGGCAGCCGTTCGTGTCGTCGTCCGTCGGAAACGAGCCGGTCAGCTCCGCGACGGGAATTGCCCGGCGGATATCGCCGTATACCGCAACGACGCGCAGTTTCGTGCTCCCGCCCAGAGCGGAGCTTGCCGTCTGCGTAGCAGAGCCGCGTGTCCATGCCGCGGCGCAGACCACGTCCTGCCCGCCCTTCTGCTCCGCCGCCCGGTCCAGCGCCTGGCGGGTGACGCTCGGCTCCGCCAGCCGGACGCTGACGCCGCCGTACTCCCTTTCAAGACCCGAAGCCGTCAAAAGGGCGCACCCCCAGCAGGCGACTGCCAGCACGCCCGTCAGCGCCGCGCGCAGAAAGATTCGTCTAGTCCCGCCCATGTTCCACCACCAGGTCGCCGTCCTCCAGCTCCCTTGTGCTGGTGGTGACGAGCTTGTCGTCCCCGTCCAGCTCGCCGTCCACCGCGGCGCTGCTGTCGTCCCGCGCGATGAGGTTCACGGCGATCTTTTTCACCTCGGTCTGCGTGCCGAGGATGGTGCTCGTCTGCACAAGAACCAGCACGTAATAGTCGTTCTCGCCGCCCTGCCGCAGCGCTTCCAGCGGAACGCAGCAGTCATACTGCTCGGAAAGTTTCCGGATCTTCCAGTCCTGCTCGGCGCCGATGAGCCGGGCTATGCCGCTTGCGTCCTCGCAGCGCACGGCGATCTTGCCGTCCTGATCCGGCGGGGCGATGGAGGCGACTTTCAACGGGTCGCCCTCCTGCTTGCCTTCGCGGTAGAGCTGGACGGAATCGCCAAGCGAGATCCGTTCGGCTTCCTTGGCGCTGACCTGCATGGAAAACTGCGGCGCGCCGAGCGCCACTTCCAGCCCGCTGACGCCGGCCGTTGTCGAGCGGCCGACCGCAAGATCACAGGAAAGCACCACGCCGGAGAACGTTGCGTAAACCACCCCGCCGTTTTGCAGCGCGTATGTCTGCGCGTAGGTAAAGCGCGCGTACTGCAGCGCCTGTTCGGCGCTCTGCACCACGGTTTTTGCGTCGGCGCGATCCGCATCGGACGCACTTTCCCATTTTTCCTGCGCGTGGTCAAGCGCCTTCTGCGCCGCCGCCACCTTCCGATCGGAAACGGACTTACCCCCCGTCACGGTGGAAACGTCGTAGGCAAACAGCGGGTCCCCCTCCTGAACGGTTTGTCCCGGCTGCACGTATACCTTCGTGATGCGCCGCGCGTAATAGGTGGCGTAAAACTGCGTATTGCCGGAGACCCACGTGCCCGTTCCGCGCACGCTTTGGTCGAGCGTGGCCGAGCTGACGTAGCCCACCGATACCTTTGCCCGAAGCGCGTCGCTCGCCGCGCGGGAAAGGTAGGTCAGCGCAAGCATCGCCACAAAGAACCAAACGATGATCCGCCCGACTTTCCCCGCAAGCGGTTTCCTCTCCCGGCGGGACGTATTGATTTCTTCCATATTGCTATCCCCTGTTCCGATTGCTATCCCCCGTCAAGTTGCCCCTTTTTACGGAACCCCTTGCCGATGTTTTTTCCGGTCGCCGTCTTTTTCTATTCCTTAATGCCGGAGGCGACGATTCCCTGTTCGAGGTACTGCTGCCCGTAGAGGAAGGCCAGCACCGTCGGCAGCAGCGCGATCACCGCCGAAACGAACGATACCCCGGCGTTTCCCACCGTCGTCGCGGGCAGAAACACGGAAAGCGGCGTCAGCGAGGCCGTTTTCAGGAACGTGACCGGCTGCTCCACGGCGTTCCACCCCTCCACAAAACCGAGCAGCGCCGCGGAGAATACGCCCGGAAGGCCGAGCGGCAGGCCGATCCGGAAAAAGACCGCCCATTCGCCCGCGCCGTCGATCCGCGCCGCTTCCAGCATTTCACGCGGGATCCCGGCGAAAAACTTTGTCATGATGAACACGGCGAACGCGGAGAACGCGGAAGGCAGGATGATGGCCCACGGCGTGTCGATGAGGTTCAGCCCGCTCAGAACGAGGTAGCTCGAAGCCACCGTCACCTGAAACGGCAGGATCATCAGCACGATGTAGAGCCGAAACAGCGCCTTGCGCCCGCGAAACGAGAACTGCGCAAGCGCCCAGGCGGCCGGCGCGCCAAAGAGCACCTGTCCCGCCACGGCCGGGAGCACCTGAATGCAGGAGTTCCAGAACACCTGAAAAAACTCCGGCGTGTCCAGCAGAAGCTCGACGACATGTTTCAGCGTGACGCGCTGCGGAAAGAACCGCCACTGCGCCAGCTGTTCGGAAGCGCCGAGCACGCCGGAGAGCCGCTCGCGGATCTCGCCCGTCGGCGTGACCGCCCCGGTAAAGAGCATCCAGAGCGGGACCCAAACGAGAAGCGCCGCAAGAAACAGCACGAGCACCGCCAGCGGATGGCGCCGCTTCCACTTCATACGTCCTCCTTTTTATGCTCCAGCACCGCCTGGGTGAGAAACACCGCCGCGAGGATAATCGCCATGAGCAGCACCGCCGCCGCGCTGATCTTCTGCATATCCAAATTGGAAAACCAGTTGGAGAGCACGTGCTGCAGCATATAGATGCTGTTGTTCGGGTACCGGCCCGCAACGAGGTACGCCTCGCGGAATACCTTAAACGAATTGATCAGCGCCAGAACGAGCGTTATAAAGAGCGTTTCCTTCAGCTGCGGCAGCGTGATGGCAAAGAAACACTGCGTTTCGTTCGCCCCGTCCACGCGCGCCGCCTCGTAGTAGGACTCCGGGATCGCGGCAAGTCCGGCCAGCCAGAGGATCACGTTGTAGCCGAAGTATTTCCAGACATAGCAGGCGACCATTACGAAAAACGCGTATTCGCTGTTGAGCCAGTCGGTCCGCGTCCCGCCGAAAAGCACGCAAAGCGCGGAAAGCAGCCCGTTCTTATGGAACACGGTCTGAATGATCATTACAACGCTGGTCACCGGCACAACGAGCGGCAGAAGGTACGTCGTGCGAAAAACGTTCTGCAGCCGCCTCAGCCGGTAGATCAGCAGCGCCGCGCCGAGCGAAAGCAGCAGCAGCAGCGGGATGCAGATCAGGATGAACCGGACGGTATTCGCCGCCGCGAGCCGCAGCGATTCATTCTGAAGTACCGTTTTGTAATTCTCCAGCCCCACGAACGTATTCCCCATCGCCGAAAGAAACGAACGCCGGACCACGTCCAGCGTCGGCAGCAGGAACATACCGCATACGCCCGCCAGACTTGGCGCGAGAAAGAGCAGCGCAGTCTTCCATTCGCGTCCGACCCGCGCGCCTTTGCCCGCGATGCTCCCGCGGCGGGGGATATCCCCCGCCGCTTGTTCATTCCGCCCATGCGCGCGTTCCCGGCGCGGCAATTGCGTCGATCCGCCGCGCATCATTCCGAAAGATAGGTGGAAATGACGCTTTCCATCTTGCCCGCGGCCGTTTCCAGTGTGTCGTCCCCCTGGAGATAGGCGACTACGGCCGGCGCGAGCATGTCGCTCAGCGTGGTGTCCGTCGCAAGCGGCGTGTTCGCGGAAGTGAGGATTTCGCCCAGTTTCGCGCGCATCGCATCGCTCGGCCACTCCGCTTCCAGCGCGTCCCCGCCGTCGAGATGCATGGCCTGCGAAATCGTGTTGTCCACGGCGGCAATCAATTCCGAAAACGCCTTTGCGTTGACCGGAAACGCCTCCGCGTATCGATTCGCGCTCTGAACGTCGTAGGAAAGCATCACCTGAACGAACTGCCCCGCGGCATCCTGCAGCGTACCCGCGCGATTGATCCCGACCAGACCCGTGGGCTGGTACTGTCCGCCCACGCCGTACAGCGTCGCATTCAGCTTTTCGCACGCGGTAAATTCGATCATGCCGTCGTAGACGGAACCGATCGGAAGCAGCAGCGCGCCCTTCGCGTGTCCCGTCATGTCCGCCCAGATCTGCGGTCCGGCGTTCTGCTGGCGCATGAAACCGAGCAGGTCCTCCTGCGAATAATCCTTGACCGCGTCCCAGCTGCCGCCAAGCTCGTCCGTCGCGCCAATCGCCTTGGCGATGCGCCCCGCGTCCGTCAGAAAATTCGGAATGTCCTGTGCGTTCCCCTGCCGGAGCGTGCTTCCGTAGTAGCGCAGCAGCACCTCCGCCAGGGTCTGGTTGCTGAAGGCCGCGCTGGGCAGCAGCGGCAGGTCGGCGGACGCTTCACAGGCCGAAGCAAGCGCCGAAAGCGAGTCGAACGCGCCCGCCGGAGCACCCGGCGCAAACGCGAGCGGGATCTGCACACCGGTCGGGATCGCGTAGAGCTTGCCATCGCCCGCGAGAGACGCGGCCTTCACGTTCGGTAAAATCTCCTCCGCGCCGTCCAAAACGGATCCGATGTCCGCAAGAACACCCTTTTCGATATAGGAATCCACAGGCAACCCATCCAGAATCAGCACGTCCGGCCCTTTTCCGGCCAGCAGTTCCGTGTTGAGCGCCTTGATATAATCCTGCGCCGTCGCGCCGGCATCCTGTTTCATGGCGACGGTGTACTCCACCGCCACGTCGCTGCGCATACGGTTGAACGCGACCACCGCCTGCTGCACCGTTTCGTTTTCCTTCAGCGAAAACACGGTGATCTTTTGGGAGGGAACCGCCTCGGCCGCAGGATCGTACGTATACTGCAAAATGTCGTCGTCCGGACCGTTCACGTAGATATCCCCGTTCTCCCCGCCGCAGGCATACAGACACGAGAGGATATACGAAGGCAGCCCGATGGTCGTCGCGCTTCCGTCCACGATCCGCTCCCAGAGCGTCCCGTCCGGCGAATGCCGGTAGATCCCCGTCGCGTCGCAGAGATACAGCATCCCGTCCGGCGCGTAGGCAAGGTGTGGATACGTCTGTTCCGCAAACGCGTACGGATACTCCACGCTGGAGCCGTCCGCCGTATCGGTCACTTTCACGCTCTGCGCGCCCTTGGTAATCAGCGCGATCTTCGTTCCCTGCGCGGCGACCGCGGGTCCGGTCGCCTTCGCTTCGCCCTCCAGCTTTTCCTTCAGGTTTCCCTTGGAATCGAGCAGGTAGTATCCCCCGTTGAAATACTCGGTCGCCGCGATGTCCCCGTTGGCAAGAACGCCGAAGCTGTTCGCCTGGGTCAGGAGCGCGATGCCGTCTCCGGTCAGGCTCTCGCCGGTTTTACCGTCGTCGTGGCTGACCAGAATTTCCGGCACCAGATCGTATGTATCGCTGAACCCCGTCTGCGAGAGGTAAAGCGCGCCGTCGTCCGCGCGCTGAACGCGCATTTCGTTGCCGCCGCGCGGCGCAAGGTCGTTGAGCCACGTTTCGTCCGTCGTTTTAACGCTTCCGTCGCTCGAAATCGTGTGCCGGAAATGCCACGTGGTGGTTTCCTCGCCGACGGTGGAATAGGTGTTGGTAAAGACCTCCAGCCCATTCTCCGTATAGCAAATGCCGATCACGTATTGTTCGCTGAACCCTTCCGGCATCGGCAGCTTGATTTCCCGCTCCACATAGCGCCCCTTCGCGCCCGTTTTTGCAGCGTCCACGCTGCCGGAAGGGGTCGTGCCGCAACCGAACGCGCCGAGCGCAAGCAGCGCGCAGATCAGCAGCGCGATTCCCCGTTTGATTTGACGTTTCATATTCTCAATGTAACCTCCTGTCGTCTCCGCGCACGCCGAAAGCGCCCGCAGGCAAATCGTTTACAGTTCCTATCCTACCAGCGAAAGATCGAAAAATCTTCTAAGCGGAAACCGAACCGGAAACCGGAGGATAAAACCTGCCGCATGCAGCAAAAAGAAGCGGCGCATGGTGACATGCGCCGCGTTAGATTATATTTGTTTCAAACTTCAAGCGTAAGAAAAAACGTGCATCCGCCCCCGGGCGTATCGGCAACCCCGAGCGTACCGCCAACGCGCTTCGCCAGCTCCGCCGCAACGGAGAGACCGAGCCCAAAATGCTGCTTGTCCCTGCGGGAAGCGTCCGCGCGATAGAACCGCTCGAACACGCGCTTCTTTTGCTCCTGGGTCAGCCCCGGCCCGTGGTCGCTCACGCGAAGGCAGACCCGCGCCCCCGTTCGCACCGCCTCCAGTTCGACGGCGGGGTGCTCCTGCGAAACGCCGTAAGCCAGCGCGTTATCCAGCAGGATGCCGAGCACCTGCCGCAGACGCTCCGCGTCGCAGCGGATTCTCGGCAGGCATTCCTCCGGCAGATTCAGGCGCAAAGACACGCCGTTTTTCTGATACAGCGGCGCATACGCCTCATAAACGTCCAGCAAAAGCGCGTCCGCGTCAAGCGGTTCCAGCGAAACCGTCCAGGCGTCCGCGTCGGCGGCGGCCAGCAGCAGCAAATCGCCCACGAGCCGGGTCATCCGTCCGCATTCGTTGGCAATGGCGACGCCCGCCGCGCTCTCCCGCGCGTTTTGCGGCAGTACCGCCAGATTCGCGCCGATCACCGCCAGCGGCGAGCGCAGTTCGTGGGAAGCCGCCGCGATAAACTGCGTCTGCCGTTTCCGGCTTTCCACGGCGGGCTGGAGCGCGCGGTCGATCAGATGCACACCGACCCAGCCGAGCAGCAGCACGCCGAGCAGATACGCACCGGAAAACGAAAGCATCCGCGCCGCACCCGTCCCCTGCCGGCGCGAAACCACCGTCAGTGTCCGGTATCCCCGCTGCATCGGCAGTATGCACGCCTCGTACCGATAGCGCGCGCCGTCCTGCGTAAACTCGCCGACCGGCGAACAGCGCCGCTCCTGCGTAAGCGGCAGGCTGCCGATATCGTATCCCGCGTCCCGTGCCGCGTCCTCCGCACGTTTGAAAAGCGCGTTCCTCGTTTCGTCGTCCGTCTGGTAAGCCAGCGTTTTTCCGTTGTCCCCCACTCGAATCAGCAGACCGTTTTCCTGTTCCAGGCGGCTCAACCGGCTGTGACTGACGATGTTCCCGCTCTGCAGTTCGTCCCCGATGGAGGACACCAGCGTCCGAAAGTTTTCCCGGCTCTTCTGGTCGACCTCCCTCGCGCTGAAAAAGAGCGCCAGAAACAGCAGCGCGGCAAGGATCGCCGCGATGGTGACCACATAGATCCGAATCAGGTGCCTGCGCAGCCGACGTTCGTCCAATCGCCCGGCCCCCTTCCTATTTTCGATCCGGCTGCCCGCGCGTCAGCTGGTAGCCCACGCCGTGCACCGCCTTGATCTGCGCGTCCGCGCCCGCCGCCTTGAGCCTGCGGCGCAGAAAATACACGTAGTTGTCCACGTTCCCCTCTTCCACCGCCTCGTCGCCGCCCCATCCGCGCGAGAGCACCTCCGCGCGGGAAAGCACGCGCTCCGGCTGCTCGAAGAAAAGTTCGAGAACGGCGGCCTCCTTGCGCGAGAGCGTCTGCTCGGTTTTTCCGCGGATTAACCGGCACTGCCGAACGTCAAGCTCCATCCCTTCAAAGCGCAGCGTTTCCGCGCGCAGGGCCGGCGGCCGCCGAATCAGCGCGCGCACGCGCGAAAGCAGCTCCGGCATCGCAAACGGCTTCACGAGGTAATCGTCCGCGCCCGCGTCCAGCCCGTCCGTGCGGTCGGCAACGGTATCCAGCGCGGTGAGCATGAGCACCGGCGTTTCGTTTCCCCCGGCGCGCATCTCGCGAAGGATGGTCAGCCCGTCCTTTTCCGGCAGCATCCGGTCCAGCACGACGGCGTGATACGCGCCGTTTTCCAGGTAATACGCCGCGTCCCCGCCGCTTTCGCAGACGTCGCAGTCGTAGCCTTCCTGCATAAGCCGCTGTTTCAGCGCGCGGGAAAGGTCCCCGTCGTCCTCGATCAGCAATAGCCGCATAATGATTTTGCCCCGCCTTTTTTGAATCCGTTCCAAGCGTACCTTCCGTGCCGGGCGGGCATGCCGCGCCGTCTGCAGCCGAAAGGACACATCGCTATCGTTGTATCATAAACCGTGAAAAAACTCAACGGAAACGGCGCTGCGCTCCCTGCCGGGCAAAACGCGGCTGTTTTCGTAAAACGCTTGATCATTGTTTTTTACAGGTGTACGATGATGGTGTCTTGTCTTCGGCCGAATTCGCCGGAATGGTTTTCCGTCCGATTCTCCCCGGCCGTCCGGTCATCCCGTTTTCAGCGATTTCTTCGCGCTTTTCTTCCGGCCGGAGCAGCGGGCAGAAGCGCCTTTCGGCCGAGACTTTCTCTGCTTGCCGCGTTCGGCCGCGGCGGATTACTCACAGTTCGGTTCTGTTCATTGGAAAGGAGATGTTTTCCAGGCAAGCAATCGAATCGCAGCCTTGTCCGGCAAGCCGTACCGCGCAGTGAAAAGGAGAATCACGCCATGAGCAAGTTTATGGAAATCGAAGGATACGACGGCCCGATTTTTGTCGAGGTGAACGAAAGCCGCGCCAATGCCGACCTTGTGTCCCAAATGGGGAGTAAAGAACTTAAACTCGCGTTGGACAATCTGAACGCCATAAAGGGTGAAGGAACCGGCCTTCCGGCTGGAGTACCGGTCCAA
Organism: Eubacteriales bacterium; assembly: GCA_034933205.1. Lineage (GTDB taxonomy): Bacteria > Bacillota > Clostridia > Christensenellales > CAG-138 > UBA7703. The sequence continues at coordinate 235,499 of JAYFNY010000001.1, read as the reverse complement.
ATGTCAGACGCGGACGGAAGGCGCTCCGTTTACCCGGTTCACAGGCCGGAAGGGGATCTGATCATTCCGTCTCTGAAGCGGGGCGAGATTACGGAGCCAAAATTGCCTTCGCTGCCAAAATTCATGGATTCCGTCGCCACAAACAGCCGCGCCATTATGGAACAGATGAAAGCGATCTCTCCGGATTCGATAGAACTCACGATCGGAATAACGGCAGGCGGCGAAGCGGGATCCACCATTCTGGGATTCGCGAAGGCATCCGGCGAAGGCAGTATCGAAATTAAACTAACGTGGAACAAAAAACAAAGTTCTTCCAAGCCGGCTTCCTGACCCGAATCGCTTTCCAAACCGTCTGTCGCGCGGAGTTTCAAACTCAAACCGGCAGCAAAAAAGGCCTCGCGGCCTTTTTTTTGCGGAGTAAACCTGTTCTGGCGTTATTTGCTTCCGCTCTTGACTGTTTTGGCAATGGCCGAAACGCACTCGGACACCGTACCGATGACGATGAGCACCGAAAGCGCCACGATCAGCACGCTGACGCCGTTCACATCCGGCAGCACGTTCAGCACGCCTGCGCCCGCAAGAAAATCGTGAAACTCCGTGCCGAACAGATTCGGGCGGTTGATCAAAAAGAGCGAAAACGCCATATCCACGAGCGACTTGAGCACGACCGCGGAGCAGACAAACACGCTCCATCGGCGGTCCCGGATCTTCGCGATCCCTTCCACCACCGCAAGCGCCAGCGAAACGAGGATCACCGGAACGCACAGCGCAAGGAAACTGTCGCTGAAGATGTTGTAAAACTGGATGTCCCCATTGGAAAACGCCATCATAAACGGCAGCCGGCCCGTACAGAACAACAGGCCCAGGACCGAGAACACAAGAATGACGATGAGTTCCGCAATGCTCTCGGAAAGCGCGATGTTCGCCTTTTCGTTTTTCTGCACCTCGGAAAGATCCTCCACTCTCCAGCCGTGTTCGCCGGCCTTCTGCGTTTTCTCGCCGCTGCGCTCGGCAATCGCGAACCCGACCGTCGTCCAGACCAGCGCCTGGAACGCGGCGGAAATGCCCATGGAGATCCCCTTGGAAATGATCCCGCTGGCAACGAACGCATAGTTGCTCGACCCCGCCTTGACCGCGTCGAACGCGCCGACGGCGAAGCCGATCACCATCACCACGACGCCAACCAGCGGCAGTACCCATTTGAGCACGCGCACATACTCGTCGTAATACGCCGGGGAAATCAGGTAACGCGGTTTCTGGCGGTACTTCTCCGCAAGCGACGCGGGCGAGCCAAGCTCGTATAGCACCTTTTTCACCTGTTCGTCGCCGGCGTTCTCCGGCAGCATATCGTAAATATTCGCGCGGAGTTCCTTTTTAACTTCCTCCCGGTCCTTTTCAGGCAGCCGGCGCGCAACGTCGTAGACATACCGCTCGATCCAATTATTTTCCATTGTCGTTTCCCTTTCCGCAGATTGCCTCCATGCTCTTTTGCATGCTCTCCCATTCCCGCATCAGCGCTTCGAACGCCTCTCTTCCCTCGGGGCTGACGGTGTAGTACTTTCGCGGCCTGCTCTCGCTCGTATCCCAGTCGCTCGTGAGCAGCTGCTGGCTTTCCAGCCGCCGCAGCAGCGGATAGAGCGTGTTCGCTTCCATTTCAAGCCCCTGTTCCTGCAGCGTCTGCAGCAGCGCGTAACCATACCGCGGCTGGCGCAAACTTCCCAGCACGGCGAGGGTCAGGCTTCCGCGCCGCAGCTCGGTAATCAGGTTTTGTATCGGTTCAAACTCTGGCATCGGGTATCACCTCGAATGGATTATACTGTGCGTCGCACATCATTGTCAATATCTTATTATAATATTTTCGGCAATATATTATTTAACGAAATAGGACCAAAAAAGCGGGACGATCCGCGTCCCGCTCCAGCCGGTCAAAAAAGTCTCTTCGATTGTTCCGGGCCGCAGCCCTTACCCCGATTTTCCGGCAGCACCCGTTTATCCGGCGAAACGGATCGCCCATTGGGGGCGAATTACTTGTGCCCCCCCACTCACGAGGCCGGAGGCCGAAAGCAAAGAAACGGTTGTCCCGTCAAAAATGAGTTTTAACGGTCTTACAGCCGTCAGCCCAGCGGTTCCACCGCGCCGCCGTCAAAGGCGACGAACGGAAACGTCTTATATTCCACGTATCCGTCGCCCGTGTCCGAAATCTTGCAGGAAACGTCCCAGCAGGGAACCAGCAGCCCTTCCGGGACCGGAGACCCGTCCGGCTTCACATTCCAGGAATCGGTGATCAGACTGGCCGAAAGCCGAAGGGAGTATAGCTCAATCTCCATCCGCGCGCCGTCCGCTTTGCTGACCGGCCTGGGGTAGAGTCTCGCCAGCCGTTCCTTCGCCAGCGCGAGCGCATCCTCCGCGCTCAGAACGGCGACGTTTTGATAGACCGTTTCGCCCGTTTCGTAGTACCGGACCCAATAAAAGAGCGCCACGCCCGTTTCGTCCACATAAACGCTCAGCGAACCGCCGTAAACGGAACAGTAGTTGAGCACATCGTAAACCGACGTGCTCCCGCCGTTGTATTCGTGCAGCAAAAGACCCGCGTTGTCCAGAACGAACACGAAATCCCAGCCCCGCGAGAGCACGGGGAATTCCTCCCCGTTCCATTCGTCAAACAGACAGGCCTTTTCGGCGGAATCGAGCGCCAGCCCCGAGATGCCGAGATCACGGAGCGTTTGCTCGGCGGCCGCCTGCGCATCCTCGCGCAGAAGCGGGATCGGCTTTCGAATCTCCGCGCCGTACTGCGCCTCCAGCTCGGAATCGCCGGGCAGATTCCCCTCCCGGATCAAAACGCCCGCGGCCGGTTTCATCAGGAACACCTGCGCCTGGCACATGCCCCGTACGATGCGGTCGGCGCCGTCGTGCTTTGCCGACAGGGTAAACCCGTCCGTCGCCATCGACTCGCTGACGATTTCGCCCTTGAGAAAGTAATCGACGAGCTTCTGATAGTCCTGCGCGGTAAACGTCGCGTTCTTGACCCGCCGGATTCCGTACCCGTCCGTCTGCGGAATCCCGATGTCCGCGTCGACGCTCAGATAAACGTTTTCGGCGATCTGCGTCCTCGGCTCCTGAAATTTAACGGGTGCGGAAAGCGGCGCAAACGGGGTTTCCTGCAGGGAATCGAGCGTGGTCTGGATATCGCGCAGGTCGTTCTCCGCCGGTACGATTGACTGCGGCTCCGGTGCGCGGGTCTGCTGCGGCAGGTCGGCGGAAATCTCCGCGAAACGGTCCGTTTGTACATCGGCCTTCCCTTCGCCCGGCTGGCAGGCGGTCGTGAACCCGCCCGCCGTGAGCGCCAGCGTCAGCGCGAGCGCCAGCGCCAGCGTTGCCTTCGCGCTCTTCTTTCGCGCGAACACGCCGCGCACGCGCCGTTCCATGGCACGTTTGTCCGCGGTGAGCGCCATGCCCAGCGTCACAAGACGGTCGGTGGTCGTATACCGTTTCATCGCTCCCTCCTAGTTCTGCGATAGAAAAGCAGCGTTGGTCGCTTGATCGACGTACGTATAGTTCGCGCGCCAGTTTCGAAACAGGCCGTTCTCCCCTTCGTTCAGCGGGATGTAGTAGTCGATCGTGCAAACCGCCCGGTCCGTATAAAACACCACATAGGTCGCGCCGTCGGGCGTGCGGGCAAGAACCGTGCCGTTCGTATCGTCCGAAATGGAGTCGAACTCCACGCTCGCGATCGCGCCTTGCCCAAGCGCCGCCTCCAGGATGAGCCGTGTCTGCTTTTCATACTGCCGCATCACGGAATCCTCGAACGATACGGCAGGAAGGTCCAGTTGCCGCCTGTCCTCACCGGGCACGACCACTTGAAAGGGATGTCCCGTCTTCGAGGCGATATTGCAATGCATCCCGTCGCTCCTTAGATGCCAGTAATTCTCCCGCGCGCCGGACCGGTCTTCATAGAACGTCGCGTCCGGCTCCGCTTCGCCGCAGCCCATCGCCAGCGCCAGCGAACGGTAGATTTCCAGCGCGCGTTCGCGGGACATGTCGCCCTTCTGCGGCTCGCCGACGCGAAAATCGACGGGATCTTTTTGCCGGACCGTATTCTTCGCCCACTGCAGGTCGGCGTGCCAGTATACGCGTTCGATCAGGCAGTTTTCGTCCGGATAGACCGCGAACGCATACGGCGTCAGCCGTTCGTCCCCGAAAAGCAGCACCGTGCAGAACGTTCCGTCGTCCAGCGAAAACTGAATGTCCTCGCAAACGCCCCATCCGTAGGTGAGGTGATAGGAGGTCTGGTAGGAGCTGTACTCCGCGGCGTTCACGGTAACCCCCAGCGCATCGGCAACCCGCTTAACCGCGCCGCTGCCGTTTAAAAGGCTTCTCTGCGCGTCGGAGTCGTATTCTTTTCCGGCGGCAAGGAGGCTTTCGTGCCGTTTCTGTTTCGGGATGGTTTTGCATTGCGCGCTGAGGAACCGCAGCGTATCCGCGTTCAGCGCGCCGCTGAGCGCGCCGTCGATCGAGTCCAGCCGCCAAACGTTCGCGCGAACGCCGGTATTGTCCCGGTAATACGTCGCGTTCAGGTCGTCTGCCGTATAGCTGGCGTAGAACACACGGTTTACAACGGCGAGGAACGCGGCCTTCGCCGCCTCCGCGCCCGCGCTCTTTCGCACGCTCCAGTTTCCCCGCTCGTCCGTATCGTAGTTGCCGAGCCGCGGCGCGGGAAACGCGCCTCCGTTCTCCAGCTCGGCGTCGCGAATGCGCAGCACGCGCGAGCGCGTGATCTCGGCCTCGTGCGCGAGAACCTCCGTTTCGCCGAGGGGGCTGCCGCCCGCCGCCTGCGTCTGCGGCGCTTCCGTCGGAATCGGGCTGAACACCGCGCCCTGCGTGCGTTCGCCCGGCTGGCAGGCGGTCGTGAACCCGCCGGCCGTAAGCGCGAGCGTCAGCGCCAGCGAGAGGAGCCGCGCCGCCCGCGCGCTCGTTTTCCGCTCGAACACGCCGCGCACGCGCCGCTCCATGGCGCGTTTGTCCGCAGTGAGCGCCATGCCGAGGGTCAAAAGCGAATCGGTGGTGCGTCGCTTCATGCGTTTTCTCCCGTTCATTACCACTCCTGAACAAACGTTTCGCCGGTTTCCTTGTTCTCGTACGTCCAGTCCGCAAGCCAGTTGGGGACGTACCGCTGGCTCCCTTCGCCGGCGGGCACAAGCAGCGTCGCTTCCTGTATCAAACCGTCCGCATACATGATCTCGTAGCTCGTTCCGTCCGAAAGGTATGGATCAACGGTGCAGTAATGGTAGTCGTACACCGCGTTCAATTCGACGGACGTAATGTTTTCCTCCCCGTAGAGCGCGGCAAAGAACGTACGCGTCGCATCCAGGTATTCCTGCCCGCCCATCTGTTCGTAAGCGATCTCCAGCAGGCCGAGGTTGAACCCGATCTCGCCGTTGCTGGAAAGGTTGAGCATGCGCCCTGTTTTACTGGTGAGGTCAAACGTCGCAAATTCCCCCTCAATGTGCCAGTAATTCTCCCGCGCGCCGGAATAATCTCGGTAGAACGTCGCGTTCGGCTCCTTCATTTTCCGATCCGGGCCTTCGTACGACGGGCCGGCCGCTTTGACCAGCTTGTAGTAGAACGCGTAGGCCTGCTCCACGGGCATATCGTCCGGTCCCGGCTCGCCTTTACGGAAGTCCTGCGGATCTTTCAGTGCAACCACGTCCCTCGCCATTTCAAGATCGGCGCGCCAGAACACGCCTTCCAGAGCGCAGTCGTTATCCGGGTGAACGCAGACCGTGATCGGCGTGAGGTTCTCGTCGCCGAATACGCACATCGTACAGTAGCGCCCGTCGCCGAGCGGGAACAGGACGATCTGCTCCATGGTCCAGCCCGTCCGGCCGCTCCGGCCTCTTCCGCCCAAGTCCTTTTTCTCCCCCGCCGTGCCGCCAAGGATCTTCGCGATCCGCTCGGCGGCATCGGTTACGTCGAGGGCGCCCAGCCGCGTCTCCCCCTCATCGTTCGTGGTCACTTGCGAAATGGATTCGTGCTGGCGGTCCGACGGCTCGTTCAGGCAATCCGCCGAAAGAAAGGCCAGCGTATCCGCCGTGACCGCGCCGGAAAGCGTTCCGTCCGTGGAATCGATGCGCCAGACGTCGCCGCGGTATCCCGATTCGTCCGTATAATATGTAACGCTGACGTCTCCGGCCGTATAATCTGTTTCAAAAATCGCGTTCGCGGTCTTCAGAAACGCTTCCGCCGCCTGCGTCTGTTCGTCCGCCGGCTTGTTCGCCGCCACGCTCCAGCTGCCGCGCTCGGTATATGCGTTCCCGTTCATGCGCGGTGCAGGGAATTCCCGCGCCATATCCAGCAGAAACGCCAGGTTTTTCATGGCGTCCGCCTTTGTGAACGCATCGTCGTCCCCCTCGGCCGCATCCCCTGCGGAAGCGGGCAGCGCGTCCCCGCCGGAGACCGTCGCGGCGTTTGAGCTGGTTGCCGCTTCGTTTCCCGGCTGGCAGGCGGTCGTGAATCCGCCCGCGGCGAGCGCCAGTACCAGCGCCAGCGCCAGCAGCAGCGTTGCCTTCGCGCTCTTTTTCCGCGCAAAAACGCCGCGTACGCGCCGCTCCATCACGCGGTGGTCGCTCGTAAGCGCCATGCCAAGCATCAGAATGTGATCGGTCGTAAATCGCTTCATGTTATTCTCCTCCTTCGGGATGCAGCGCCGCCTGCGAGGATTCCTCGCCCAGCGAAAGCAGCAGGTTGACATAACTCAGCTTCTGCGCGCGGTCGAAGCGCTTCACCACCATCGCGTCGCAGGCGGTCTCCATGTCGAGCCGCATCAGGTACATCAGAAGCCACGATACGGGATGAAACCAGTACACCGCGCGAAGCAGCAACAGCAGCTGGCAAACGAGGTAGTCCCCGCGTTTGTAGTGCATGAGCTCGTGCGCCATCGCAAACGCCATGCTTTCGGCGTTCGCCTCGTAGATCAGTTTGTCCGGCATCAGCAGTTTCGGCCTCGGTTCCACGGTAAGCGCGGGGCTGTTGATATCCGGCATCAGCACGATGGGAACGCGCCCGCTTATCTTCATTCGCCGCCGAACGGTTTCATAAAGCGCCTGCGTCCGTTCGCCCGGTTCGCAGCCGAGTTTCCGGATCCGCAGGTTGAGCTGAATCATCAGCCCGGCGCCAACGCCGAGCATCACGAAAAATCCGGCCGCCCAGGCGAGAAGGATCCACTGCCGCCCGCTCAGCGAGGAAAGGATGTTCCGCGCCGCTTCCGGCGAGGACGCGCCTCCGTCCTGTGCCGGCCGGTTCGTCCCGCCGTCGAGCAGGGGCGCCGCAGCGTGCGGCTGCGTCTGAACGGGCGCCGCGGTCGAAACCGGCTCCGCGGTGACGGCGGAAGCCGCGCGCTCGGGCAGCGTGTAAAGATGCACGCCGCTCTCCAGCGTAACGGGAACGCAAAGGCGCAGGAGCACGAGAAACCACAGCGCGTATTTCAGCGTCGGCGAAAGCCACTTGGAAAAAGCGGTGCGAAAGAGCCATACGACGAGAAAGATCGCCGTGCTGTAAACGATGATTTCAACGAGACGCGTCAGAATCGTTTGTTCCATAATCCCCCCCGGAATTGTCGGTCGCGCCCCGGAATTGCCGAAAGGCTCCTCCAAAAGCGCCGCCTGGAATCGGTTATTGCGCTTCGTCCTCCTCCGCGAGCTTTTCAGCCAGGCGGCGAAGTTCCAGTTTCTCCTGCTTGGTCAGTTTCCCCTGCTCGGCCATATGCACCATAAGGGTCGAAACCGAGCCGTAGTAACTTCTGCGCGAAATCAGGCTCTCCGTTTCGCAGGAGAGCGCTTCGTCCTGCGTGATCGCGGGACGGTAAAGATTGTTCTTCTTTTGCCGCTCTGCGGTGACATATCCCTTTTCGAGCAGGATCCGGAGAAAACTGTGGTAGGTTTTGTAGTCCCAGCCGACCGCCGGGTAATTCTTCTGCACCTGCGCAATGATCCCCCGCAAATCCAGCGGCGCCTGTTCCCACAGCGCCTGCAGAATGATCCACTCGGAGTCCTTGAGCCGCGTATCCATGACGATTGCCTCCCGTCCCGAATTGCTTTCTTTATTCTCGAACCTGTTTTCGAATCCGTTTTAAATTCGTTCTTTTTAAATTCGTTCTTTTTAAATTCGCTCTTTTTAAATCCGCTCTTTTTCAATTCGCTCTTTTTAAATTCGTTCTTTTTAAATCCGTTCTTTGTTTCCGAATTCGTTTGGAAATTTCGATTGGAATTTGTGTGGTATTGGTTTATGGGTTCTTATTCGTTTGTTTATTCGCCTGAAACGGATCATTCTTAAACTTATAAGAATTCTTTTTCTCAAGGATATGAGAACTTGACGTGTCTGTCAAGATACCAATCCTTGTTTTCACAATTTCGTAACGAACGGTTTACTTTTCGGCAACGCGGCAAATCCATGCGCCGTACCCGCCGGAAATTCCGAAATAACGCGCGCACCTGTTCGCCGCGCCGCGTATATGCTATGCTGGTATCATCGTCAGGGAGGGATAAACCGTGGAGATTCGCAGATACGATATTGGCGAAAGCCTGTTTCACAATTACCTGCTCCAAACGCCGCTCGGCTGGGTCGCAGTCGATACCGGTTATGCGGGCGGATTTGACCGCTTTGCCCGACGTTTTGCGAAGCTTGCGCCGCTGAGCGAGCTGAAGTTTGTGTTCCTCACCCATGCGCATGACGACCACGCCGGGTATCTTGGCGAACTGCTCTCGGCAAGCGGCGCGCGGCTCTGCTGCCACGAAAAAAGCCTGCCCGTGCTCGCTTCCGGCGAAAATCCCGTTCCGGAGGGCGCGGGATACGCCAACCGCGCGGCGCTGCTCTTTGCACGGATCAAAAAAACGCATTCCTTTCCCGCGTTCACACCGGACGAATCGGCCATTGTGATCCGGAGCGAAACCGACCAGCCGTTTGAAGCGATGGGGCTGCCCATCCGCGTTCTGTCGCTCCCCGGCCACACGGCGGACTCCCTCGGCCTGCTGCTGGAGGAAACGGGCGATCTTCTCTGCGGCGACGCGGCGATGAACAGCATCATCGCCCCCGCGCGGCACACCATCTGGATCGAAGACCCGGCCGAATTCGGGCGCTCGTGGGACCGCATGCTCGCGGTGAATCCCAAGAAGATCTACCCCTCGCATGGAAGGCCCTTTCCGCCGGAGGACCTCGTGAAATACCGCCATTGGTTCGAAGGACGCGTACCGATCCGGCCAAAATCGTAACCCGCTTATGAATCAATTCCATAAAAAAACGCGCTTCGCTTAACAACGAAACGCGTTTTTTTATTCCGCTGTGTCGCCGGCATTTCGCCGGGATCGTATTTCGCCGGGGTCAGTCGCCCGAAAACTCCTTCAGCTGCCGGACGATCTGCTGATAGACCGGGGATTCCCGCAGTGGCTGGAACCCCTCCTCCGCCAGAAACGAGCGGTAGATGCGCCCGCCCAGAGCACGCAGAATATTCTGCATCTGCCCGGGGTCGTTTTTCAGCTCGCTCGAGAGCAGATCCTTTTCCTGCGCCGGCGGAACCTGCAGCATCTGCACCACCCGGAGCATAGCGGCAAGCGCCCGCTCACCGTCGCCCGCCCGCAGGTAGATCTCCGAACGGAGCGAATCCGTCAGCGCATACCGGTAACCGACCAGCTCGGCGAGCCGTTCGTGCCGGTCGCAGAGGGCAAGCGCCTCCGCGTCGTTTGCGCAGTACGGCTGCGCGGCAAGCTTGGCGATGCACGTCTGCATCTTGTTATACGCAACGAGAACGCTCACCTGCAAAAGCTTTTTCGCCTCCGCCACCTCGCCGCGTTTTTCCAGAAGCGTCGCCCGGAGCGTCTGCACGTCCGGTATGGATTGCGAAAACCGCGCCAGCAGCGCTTCCGCGCGGTCGTAGTCCCCGTCCTCGACGCACGTGCCGGCAAGCAGGTAGGCGGCCGAATCGTGCAGGCGCGTCTCGTCGCCGGCAAGCACCTTTTCCAGCAGCTGCTTTCCCCAGATATGGTTCTGTTCCCGCTCCTCCGGAGTCTCCGCCGGAAGCCCGGCGAGAACGGCCGCAAACTGGAACTGCAGCGCGGGGTCGTCCGGATACTGCCGGAGCAGTTCGCGCATCCGTTCGTTCGCGCGTTCGCCGCCTTCTTCGCGCGCAAGCGTCGCGACTTCCGTTGCGAACACCGCCGTCGCGTGGTCGTCCAGCCGGCGGGTATAGCCAAGCAGCGTATCGGGGTTCGTTCCCAGCGCACGCGCCACCGGCGAAAGCAGCAGCAGATCCGGCAGACTCGTGCCGGTCTCCCACTTGCTGACCGCGGGGGTTGAAACGCCCACCAGCTCGCCGAGCCGTTCCTGCGTCATTCCGCGCTGTTTTCGCAGGGCGGCGATCCGCGCGCCCATTCCGTCTGTTTCCATATTCGTATCGGTCACTCCCTCAATCCGTTTTTCGCCGGCGATACCCGTATCATAGCCCCCAAGAAGTCCCGGCGCAACGGAGGCAAAGTTAACGAACGCTGTCATTTTCTTAACCGCCAATTAAAAAAATGCTCCCGGCAAACGCGGAAGCGCATGAAAAGCAGATGGAGTTTTCCTGAAATCGCTGTCATTTTCTTAACCCCTAATTAAAAAAATGCTCCCGGCAAACGCGGAAGCGCGTGAAAAGCAGACGGAGTTTTCCTGAGATCGCTGTCATTTTCTTAACTATCAATTAAAAAAAAGCGCTCCCGGCAAACGCGGAAGCGCGTGAAAAGCAGATGGAGTTTTCCTGAAATCAGAGTGTTTTTTGAAAGCAGACGCTCTCGTCCACGCCGATATACGGCTCGTAGTTGGGAATGCGCGCGTATCCCGCCGCTTCGTAAAGGCGCAGCGCCTCCGGCTGGAGCACGCCCGTTTCCAGCACGACCTCGCGGTATCCCAGTTCCCGCGCCCAGTTTTCCAGTTCGCGAAGAACCGTCCGCGCAACGCCTTTCTTGCGCAGCGCCGATAAAACGAACACGCGCTTGATCTCCACCCGGCCGTCGGCCAGCGGCTTGAAGCAGCCGCATCCGGCGGGTTCGCCGTCCAGCCGCGCGACCAGCGCGCAGGCTACGTCCGCGGAATGGTTATACTGGCCAAAGAAATCCATTCGTTCGCCATATCGCGCGCCAAGATCGCGATCCAGCGCTTCCGTTAACCGCACAAACGCCGGATCGCTCCCGCCGCAGCGCGTCAGTGTCAGCATGGGTCAGTGCTCCTCGATATAATCGTCCAGTTCCCTATGGTAAACTTCCAGCCGCGTTTCGCCCGGTTCGGTCGGCAGTCCCAGCACGAGATCCACCATGTGGTGCGGCGTTTTTCCGCCGATCTGCATGGATTTTATACAGGAAACGCAGTAGACCGCGACGTCCTGGCAGGGCATCTGCGCGGCGCGTTTCTTCTGGAACGCGTTGACCTCCTCCACAGACAGCAGCGGATAAAAATTGTCGCCGCAGCAGATCGATTTCGTGCCCGAAAACTCGGATTCCACGACCTCGATGTTCATTTTATCCAGCAAACTGCGCACCGCGGCGTGCACCTGCGGTTTCTTGCGAAACGAACAGGAATCGTGCACGGAGAGCCGAAGCCCTTCGTAGGTCGGCAGCGGCAGCGCGGGGATATTATCCAGCACTTCCCAGAGGGAAACGGTCTGGATCCCCTCGTAGAGCGAGCGGAACCTCCGGTCGCATCCGGCGCAGTTGTTGATGATGGTGGAGCCCTTCGGCAGTTTGGGATCGTGCCGGCAGCAGGTAGTATGCAGCTTGGTAGGCAAAAATCTTCGGTTGAGGATGTAGAGAATGTCTTCGACCGCCTCGGGCCGGTAAAGGCTCATGGCGCAGCCGGGATTGAAGTAACACTTTTCGGGGTCGATGTCTTCCAGTTGTATGCTAGGTAGCCCAGGGTCGTCCATGGAAACGTGGTTCCTCCTTTTCTTTCGCCCGTTTACGGGTAGGTCTTGATCTCGCAGCGTTCGCAGCCGTAGCGCGAACGGAGATATTCGTAGAGATTGGCGCAGGCCATCGCGTCGCAGAGCGCGTTGTGGTGGCTCTCCAGCGAAATGCCGAGCCCCTCGCAGAGGGTGTCGAGCTTGTGGTTGCCGAACGCGTATTTCGGGATATGCCGGCGCGCCTTTTCCAGCGTGCAGAGATACCGCCAGTTTTCGGCGTAGATCCCGTGCCGCTCCAGCGCCCTGCGCATCACCGGCAGATCGAAGAGCGCATTGTGCGCCAGCAGCAGCCCGCCGGAAAAATAGCCTTCCAGCTCCGGCCAAAGCGTTTCGAGCGTCGGCTCCCCTTCCACGTCCTCCGGCCGGATGCCGTGGATCGAGATATTGATGCCGTCGAAATCGTCCTCGGGATCGACGAGCCAGTGCCGGCAAACCGCTTCCCGGCCGGGTTCGGCATGCACGATTCCAATGGAGCAGATCGAGCGGGAATACCGGTTCGGCGTTTCCACATCGATTGCCGTATAGGTATCGAACTCGGTTTGCTCAAACAGTCCTGGCAATCGAAATAGGCCTTCCCTTAGCCGTTTTTTCGCCGGATACGCGTCCGGTTGCCGGCTCATTAGAGGCTATTATACCATATTCGCGCCCATGCAATCCATTTTCTTTGAGGAGACGCTTTTTGCTCGTTTTCTGCCGCTTTTCATCGCGGAAAAAACATGGTATAACTACAAATAAGATGAATACACAACCGATCTGCACCATTGTCTGCGCCCTGCCGCTCGCCGTCCCGCCGGAAAAGCGGTCGGGCGACCTTGTGATCGCAGCGGACGCGGGATATCGCAACCTCGGCGGCGTAGCGCCCGATTACGTGGTCGGGGATTTCGACTCGCTCGGCTATGTGCCCGAGGGAGAGCGTGTGTTGCGCCATCCGCCGGAAAAGGACGATACGGACACGATGCTCGCGGCAAGGCTCGGCCTTTCGCTCGGCTATCGGGCGTTCGTTCTGCTCGGCGGCCTCGGCGGGCGGCTCGACCATACCCTCGCCAACCTCCAGACGCTCGCCTTTCTCCGCGCAAACGGCGCGAAGGCCTGCCTCGCCGGTGAGGGCGAAACCGTCACGCTGATCGAAAACGAAACGCTGCGCTTTCGCGCCGGGCTTTCCGGGACCGTTTCGGTGTTCGCCTACGGCGCTTCGGCGCGCGGGGTCTTCGAGCGCGGGCTGAAGTATCCGCTGACCGACGCGCACCTGACGGACGATTTCCCGCTGGGTGTAAGCAACGCCTTCACCGGCGCGCCTGCGCTGGTTTCCGTTTCGCAGGGGCGGCTGCTCGTGCTCTACGGCGCGGGTATCCTCGACAGCGATCTGTTTTCCGAGACGCCGTTTGAACAGCCGGAAGCGGATGAATCGCCGGACCTTTAGGGCTTTCCTCCCCCACGGACGCAGCAAGCGCGATTCGTTTGAGGAAAATTTGACGGATCGATGATATGATACGTCTTACTTATTCTGCCGGAGCTTTCCGGTTCACGCCAGTTTGGTACTCTTCGGAGGAGCGTTATGTTTCAGATTCTTGTTGTGGAAGACGACAAGGCCCTGCGCGAACTCTTCTGCACCGCCCTTTCCAAAAACGGTTTTGTCTACTACGAAGCCAAGGACGGCGTGGAAGCCTGGGACGTGCTTGAAAAACACTATATCGACCTCGTCGTTTCGGACGTCATGATGCCGAATATGGACGGGTTCGAGCTGATTCGGAGCCTGCGCGCAAACGGGTTCAATATGCCTGTGCTCATCATCACCGCAAAGGACACCTTCGAGGATATGCAGAGCGGTTTCCACGCAGGCACGGACGACTATATGGTGAAGCCCGTCAACGTCAACGAAATGATCCTTCGCATCAACGCGCTGCTCAAGCGCGCGCAGATCGTCAACGAAAAGAAAATCCGCTTCGAAAACGCGGAGCTTCGCTATGACGATCTGACCGTCCGCATCGACGGGGAATGCAGTATTCTGCCGCAGAAGGAGTTCTATATTCTCTACAAACTTCTCTCCAACCCCAACCGTGTATTTACCAAGCAGCAGATCATGGACGAAATCTGGGGCATGGACACTGAGAGCGACCCACATACGCTGGATGTGCATATCAGCCGCCTGCGGGAGCGTTTCAAGGACAACGCACAGTTTGAGATCGTCACGATTCGCGGGCTGGGCTACAAGGCGGTGAAGCGCCATGCCTAAGTTTCCGCAGATCAAAGCGCGTCTGAGCGCGGCGCAGATCTTTGCCATCATCATCGCGGGAATCATCACGGCCTCCATGGTGCTCACCTACGGCATCATCTTCGTGCTGCTCAAACTCCGCATCGGTACGCTCACGACCGTGCTCACCTCCTCCACCTATATCGGCATCCTGACCATCCTGCTCGGCACGGGCATCGCCGCCTATGCGTCCACCAAGATGCTTTCCCCCATCCTAAAGATCAACGACGCGGCGAAAAAGGTCGCAAAAGGCGATTTTTCCGTGCGTCTGGAGGAGAAAAGCATCGCCAAGGAGATCGAAGAAATCGCGACGAGCTTCAACATCATGGTGCGGGAGCTCGCCAACACCGAGACGCTTCGCAACGATTTTGTCAGCAACGTTTCCCACGAGTTCAAAACGCCGCTTTCGGCCATCGAGGGCTACACCACGCTGCTGCAGGACGAAGGTCTGAGCAAGCAGGAACAGGCGCAGTATATTGAGCGTATCCTCGAAAACACCGGGCGGCTCACGCGGCTCACGCAGAGCATCCTCTCGCTTTCCCAGCTGGAAAATCAGGAAATCGTACTCCAGAAGGAGAACTATATGCTGGACGAGCAGATCCGCCGCGTGCTGCTCGGCTACGAACCGCTCTGGGAGGAAAAGGAGCTCGCCATCGACTTAAATCTCGAAGCGACGCCTTTTTTGGGCAGCAAGGCCCTTCTCGCGCAAGTCTGGAGCAACTTAATCGACAACGCGATCAAGTTTTCCAACAAAGGCGGAACGCTCTCCATCGGCTGCCGCGCGGACAGCGGCATGGTTTGCGTATTCGTCCGCGACACGGGCGTCGGCATGGCGGAAGACGTAAAAAAACACGCGTTCGACAAATTTTACCAGGGGGAACGCTCGCATTCCATGAAGGGAAACGGCCTCGGCCTCGCGCTGGTCAAGCGCATCGTCGTTCTCTGCGGCGGCAGCATCCGCCTCGAAAGCGAGGAAGGCAAGGGTACGAAGATCACGGTGCTGCTTCCCGCGACCGTCGTCGGTTCCGCGTCCTGAACCGGGCGCATCAAAACGCAGTCCCCCATTCCGCCCCGTCCACACGGGGTGTTTTTTCGTCTGCGGCGCCGCGACGCCCGCCGCATTTCCGTTGTTGAGGTTTCGTTGAAGATATCTTGAGCTAGACTTGAGATAGTATTGATACAATACCCCCGTCGATTTGACTTTTTCTCAACAGATAGCGGGGCCTTCGTTTAGAAAAAAAGATTCGAACACCAAATTTGGGAGTAATACGAATGGCATATACGCTTGTTGCGGACAGCAGCTGCGACCTTACCGAATCCCTTCGCAAGGAATGGGACGTTCAACTGATTCCGCTTACGCTGACCCTTGCGGAAGAATCCTATACGGACGACGAAAACCTCGATCTGCCCGCGTTTATGGAAGCGATGCACGCCTGCACCGGGCGCGTCGGTTCCGCCGCGCCCGCGCCCGCGCTTTACGCGGATGCGTTCGGCCAGGGCGACGCGTTTGCCATCACGCTTTCCGGCAGCCTCTCCGGCTCCTATTCCAGCGCCATGGTGGGTAAGTCTCTGGCCGAAGAAACGGGCGCGAACGTGCATGTGTTCGACTCGCGCAGCGCCGCCGCCGGCGAAGTGCTGATTCTGGTCAAGCTGCGCAACCTGATTCGGGAAGGTCTCGAAAAAAGCGAAATCATCGCGCGCGTCGAAGCGTTCATCCGCGAAATGCGAACGGTCTTCGTGCTCGACAACATCGACAACCTGCTCAAGAACGGGCGGCTCAACCGCATTACGGGCAAGATCATTTCCACGCTGCACATTCGCCCCATCATGGGCGCGGACGGAAAAGGGAACATCTCCCTCGTCGGGCACGTGCAGGGCTGGAAGCAGGCGGTCAAAAAGCTCGCGGACGCAATCTCGACGGACGGCAGGTCGACCCGCGGGCAGAGCCTCGTCATCACGCACTGCAACAATCCTTCCATCGCCGAGGAACTTCGCAGCGAAATCGAACGCCGGTTCGAGTTTGCCGAAATCCTGATCCTGCCGACCCGCGGGCTAAGCTCGCTCTACGCAAACGAAAAGGGCGTCATCATGGCGTTTTAAACGGCCGGCGGCAAGCCAAGCGCTTCCCCGCCTGAGCCGAATCATTTGAACGGGAGGAACCCCCCAATGCAACCGTATCTTCTCACCTGCTGCTCCACCGTCGATCTGCCCAAGGACTACATGGATCGACGCGGCATCCCTTATGTCTGTTTTCATTTCAACATCGACGGAAAGGAATATCCGGACGACCTCGGCCAAAGTATGTCGTTTCAGGAGTTTTACGCGCATATCGAAGCCGGTTCCATGCCCACGACCTCCATGGTCAACACGGACCAGTTTCTTCGATTTTTCGAGCCGTTTCTGAAGGACGGCAAGGATATCCTGCACGTTTCGTTCTCCTCCGGCCTGTCCGGCTCCTATGCGGCGGCCGTGAGCGCGCGCGAGGAACTGCTCGCCCGCTATCCGGAACGGAAGATCTTTGTGGTGGATTCGCTCGGCGCATCCTCCGGCTACGGTCTGATGATCGATACGCTGGCGGATCTGCGCGACAGCGGCATGTCTTTGGAGGACGCCGCCGCGTGGATCGAAGCGCATAAGCTCAACATGCACCACTGGTTCTTCTCCACCGATCTGACGCACTACAAGCGCGGCGGCCGTATCTCGCCGACCGCGTTCATGATCGGTTCACTGCTCAATATTTTCCCGCTGATGAATATGGACGAGCTGGGCCACTTGACCCCGCGCTTCAAGATCAACGGCAAAAAACGCGTCATGCGCGAAATTGTGCACCAGATGGAGCTTCACGCGGACGGCGGCCTGAACTACGATCAAAAGTGCTTCCTGTCGAATTCCGCCTGCCGCGAGGACGCCGAAACCGTCGCCGCGCTGGTGGAAACAACCTTCCCCAAACTCAACGGCAAGGTCATGATCAACAGCGTCGGCACCGTGGTCGGCGCGCATACCGGCCCCGGAACGGTCGCGCTCTTCTTCTGGGGCGACTCCCGCAAGAAGCTGGGTTAACGGTTCGTTTGCAGCCGGTCCCCGCGCGTTCGCGCGAAGTTGCCTGCAAAGAACTCAAAAGCAAGTTTACAGTCCGTCGACCTTTCGAATCGGCGGACTGTTTTTTAGTGGGCCGCGCCAGCCCGGGCTGTTAAGCGCAAAAAACGAGCAGGACTGCTCCAAGTAACCAGGCATGGCAGAAAGCCGACGTTTCCCCTCTCTGAAAGCCGGCATACCGTCAAAACGGTCTGTATTCGTAAAAAACAATGCATTTTCAATGGAAGATCGGCGTGATACGTCTATTATCGGTCTTTATAAAAGATATTGGCATTGCTTTTCTGCGAATTACGGTTAATATAGGTACTATAAGTGCTTATAAATAAACGTTTGGAGGCAGTAGACCATGAAAAAAGAAATTCTCTCCTTTGGGCTGTTTCTCCTCGCGCTTTTCGTTTTCGGCTGCTCCGGCGCTGCCGAAGCGCCGACGGCGGAAACTGCGGGCGGCGCGGAATCGGGTTCGCCGGAATCGGCCGCGGCCGCCGAATCGGAAGAAGCAGAAGGAGCTTTCCTTTCGGATACCGTCACCTCCCTGCCGGTTGTGGAAGAGATGCTATGGGAATACATCGACCCGATGATCGCCGCGGACGGTTATACCCGAAAGACGGCTTCTCTGCCGGAGGACGAAACGTCAAAACAGATTGAGGCGTCCGGCATTACCATGGAAGTCTACGCGTTTGTGGATCAGAATAACGACTCCCATTCCGGAATCATCTTATACAAAACAGAACAGGGCATTATTCAGCTATCTGTATTCTGTTTTGATTTTGCGAATTATACCGAAGAATTCACGCATCTGTGCAGCGGTATCATCCCGTTTATCGACTTCAGCTGGGTCGAGGATTACGAAGGCGCAGAGGCGCTCTTTGAAGAAACGTTTCCCAACGACGCGTCTGTCGCGGCAAACGAAATTCTGTATTCCGCTGAAACAACAGCGGAAGGGACCAAGTTGTTTACCGCCACTCTGGATCCGGTTGTACAATAAAGAACATAAGTAAGAATGTACGCGGCGAATCCGTTCTTCTGCTAAACGAACCCCCTTATGTAACTTACGGGAAAGAGCTTAAGTCGAATCAGCAGCTGCGTATTTTTTTCAATCAGGCCTCTGAAAAGAGGCTTTTTTCTTCCGGAAAGGAACGCCCGCCCGGCGCGCCGCACGCTTCTTTCCCGCAAGAAAATAGATCTGCGTTTTTTTTATAATACCCCTTGCAAACATTTTTTAATGCATTTATCCTGACAAACATGGATCATTCGGATCTCGCAAAGGGGGAATCGTTCGATGAATTTGAACTCGACGCAGCAACTGGAACGGGAGATCGCGCGCGACCACGGCAACATCGCCGCCGTCATCGTGGAGAAAGACGGTGTTCCCGTTTACGAAAACTATCGCGGCGGATTCAGCGCGGAGCATGCTTTCCATGTTTTTTCCGTAACGAAGAGCATCCTCTCGCTTCTGATCGGCATCGCCCTCGGGCGGGGACTCATTGGAAGCATAGACCGGCACGTGCTGGACTTCTTTCCGGACTATACGCCAAAGAGAGGCGAAAAAACGGCGCAGCGCGTTACGATACGGGACATGCTGACCATGACCGCTCCGTTCAAGTATCGATCCGCCCCGTATACGAAGTACTTTTCCAGCGACGACTGGGTAAAAAGCTCGCTCGACCTGCTGGGCGGCAAGGGCGAAATCGGCGCGTTCCGGTATACGCCGCTCATCGGACCGGACATTCTCTCCGGCATCCTTACCAAAGCAAGCGGACAGTCCGCGCGCGAATTTGCCAACGAAGCCCTCTTTGCCCCGCTGGGCATCCCGGCGATGCAAGACGTTGTCTTTGGCAGCAAGGAGGAGCAGCTCTCCATCATGAAGGACCGCCACGAAAGCGGATGGGTCGCCGACCCGAAAGGGATCAGCACCGCCGGCTGGGGGCTGTTTCTCACGCCTGCGGACATGGCGAAGATCGGCCGGCTCTGTCTTGAGCGCGGCTCCTGGAGCGGGCGGCAGATCGTCCCCGCCGAATGGATCGACGCGTGCGCGGCCTGCCACAGCCGCTGGAACGAGCTCTCCTACGGTTACCTCTGGTGGGTGATCGATTCAGACGAACGGAGTTTCGCCGCCCTCGGCGACGGCGGAAACGTGATCTACGTCAACGGGCAAAAGCGCCTGGTCGTTGCCATCGCTTCCCGGTTCCAGCCGAGATGCGGGGACCGGATCGAGTGGATCCGAAATTCGGTCGAACCCCTGACCGACCGGCTCTGAGAACCGAACGCCGGGATGAATCCGGCGCGCAAAAAAGCCGCCGGAGAATTCCGGCGGCTACGTCGTTTCGTTACGAAATCATCGCCGGATACGCGGCGCCCAGCACGCGGTATTCGCCGCTCGCCGCATCGTAGCGGCAGCAGCAGTTTTTCCCGGCGTCTTTTGCGCGGTAAAGCGCCTTGTCGGCGTAGTAGTACGCGCCTTTCTGCTTCACCGGCGGGAGCAGGCAAAGCCCCACGCTCATGGTCACGGTTCCGCGCCCGCTGGCGCCTTTGTGCTCGACGGACATCCTTTCGATGGCAAGGCGAAGCTCCTCGGCGACCTGTTCGCAGCGCGGAACGGACTCCTCCGCCCAAACGGCCAGAAACTCCTCGCCGCCGATCCGGCCGATGTCGATGCCGCGGTTGGCGCCGTAGTTCGTCAAAGTCGCGCCGATCCTTCGCAGCAGCTCGTCCCCCGCCGGGTGTCCGTAGGTATCGTTAAACTGTTTATAGTCGTCGATATCCAGCACCACGCAGGCGACGCTGCGTCCTTTTTTCGCGCAGTCCGCCAGAATTTCCTCATACAGATTGAACACCATCCTGCGGTTGCCAAGCCCCGTCAGTTCGTCCGTCGTGCAGGTGTGGTAAAGATCGTAGTTCGCCTGGGTCAGGCGGCTTTTCGCGATAATGTTGTCGAGCGCCAGATGGGTTTGGTGACGCGAAACGAACAGGCCGACGAATACGGAAAGCGCCGTGTACGCCAAATCGTAATACCACTTCTCCAGCGGCTTCGTCGCGTGGCTTACAATCAGAAACAGCGCCGCGCAGGGCAGCACGGTCAGCGCGTTTTGCAGCGGCGGCAGATCGAACGAAATCTGGACGAGCAGAAACAGCCAGATCGCCAGCACGCCAAGCTCGTTCCGGCCGAGAACCGTTCCGGAAAAGACCCCGATCAGGTAGGTGATCACGGAGACGACGCAGATGAGCGCGTTTACGCCCTTTACCGGCCGGCTTTCGTCGATTCGTTCCCGCACATAAAAATACAGCGCGAGCAAAACCGCGGCGCTCGAAAAACAAAGCACCGCCCGGTTCAGGTCGTATGCGGCGAAACCGAAAATAAGTCCTCCAGAAAAAACCAGGCCTGCTGCGAGCAGGCAAATACGCCGGAGCGTCTTGAGGTTGACCTGGTCGGTTTCCCTTTGGTAACGCAGGACGGTTTCCCGGTCGTATCCCAAATACATCCATTGGAAAACGACGGTCCGGAGCCATTTTAGGATGATTGACATTGCAGGCAGCTTTCATTCGGTCGGGGAAAGAAAACGCAGCAAATCTCGCTGCTTCAACGCGTCAAACCGCACCGTCCGATGGACTGTGCGATAGAATCTTACACAATTTTAAAGTATAGAATCAATCCGGTTAAAAAAGCAAGCCGTTTTCCAAAAAGTGCCGAAAAAGGCGCAATTGTAAAGGATCCGAAGCAAACTTTTTTATTCGTACGAGGAAGAAAGTATTGTTCGGTATAAAAAACGCCCGCATCGTTTCCGCGCGGGCAAATGGTACGCAGGCGCTTGCTTCGCGCGCTAGAGCAGATTCTTCCTTTTAAAGAACAGCAGGCTCAGCACGACCACCAGCGCGCTTAAGATGATGACGGAGGGATACCCCATCCGGCTGGACAGTTCCGGCATATACCGGAAGTTCATCCCATACCAGCCGGCAATCAGCGTCAGCGGCAGAAAGATGGTCGTAACGACCGTAAACACCTTCATGATCCGGTTCGCGTTGTAGTCCAGCGCCGCCATGTACGCTTCCCGCACCTGTACGAGGCTTTCGCGAAGCAGCTGCGTATTGGCGGAAAGCCGCGCAATCTTGTCCCGCATGGCGCGAACATAATGCAGATTTCGCTGGGAGAAGAGATCCGCCTCGTTCTCCGCCATCGTATCGAAGATATCCAGCAGCTGTTCGTAGTAGTTCCGCACAATCAGAAGCCGCCGCCTCAGCGAAAGGATTTCGCCGTTAAAGTTCTTACCTGTCGAGCCGCTTTCGACCTTTGCCTCCATCTTCGCGATCTCGTCGTCGTACCCTTCCAGATCGCTGCCGTCGTCGGCAAGAAGGATCTCAAAGAAGAGACAGATCAGGCGCTCCAGGGACGCGTTTCTCGGGCTCACGCGGCGCGCGGCCTCTTCGAACGCGAGCGGAATGCTGCCGTCGTCGTCCCGGACCGGCACGAGCAGCAGCAGATTCTTCCGAATGAACAGCCCGAACCGGTCGCGCGCACCGTAAACGTTCGCGACGTCCCGAAGCGAAACGACGCAGAAAAACCGTCCCTCGAACACGTCGATCGTCGAGCGGAAACGCGCTTCCTGGCGGTCCCCTTCCCCCAGCGCGGCGGAAAAGGCTTCGAACTGCGGTCCGACGATTTCACGAAACTCCGAAGGCGACGCCACACCCGCCGTAAGGCGGGTTTCGTCCAGTTCGGACAGGCCGACCGGTTCCCGGGTCTCCGAAAACGAATAGAACATTCGAATTTTCTCCTCTTTCTCCGCGTTTTGCCGATTTCGGTTTTCCCGACAAGATGATGATATTCCTTCGCGGCGGCGCGGTCAAGCCGCGCGTGTTCCGCCGCTTTTCGCTCGCTTTGCCGTAAGTTGCGAAATTGCATGAGAAAGGCGTATAATAGTTTGATTCCAAAAAACGGAGAGAACATAGGATGGCACATATCGACGACGCAAAGCGAATCCACCTGATCGGCATCGGCGGCTGCAGCATGAACGGCCTCGCACTGATCTTAAAGTCCCAGGGGCACGAAGTGACCGGCTCGGACCGCGAGCGCACCCAGTTTACGGACGCGCTGGATCAGGAGCACATCCGTTACTCCATCGGCCATACGGGCGAATACTTAAGCGACGCAGAGCTCGTCATTTACTCCGCCGCGATCAAACCGGATAATCCGGAGCGCGTGCTCGCGCGCGAAAAAGGCATCCCCGAACTGGAGCGCAGCGTGGCGCTCGGGCAGATCAGCGAACGCTTCCCCGAAGTGGTCGCCATCGCGGGCTGCCACGGCAAAACGACCATCACCTCCATGCTCGCGCTCGTGAACGACCATGCGAAAACCGACGCGACGGTCCATGTGGGCGGCTATGTGGAATTTCTCGCGGGCGGCGTGCATGTTGGCAAACGGGACGTCTTTGTCACCGAAGCATGCGAGTACGTCGAAAGCTTTCTCACGCTCAAACCCACGATCGCGCTGATCAACAATATCGACGACGACCATCTCGACTATTACAAGAATATCGACGCGATCGTAGCCGCGTTCGAAAAGTTCCTCGCGCTGCTGCCGGAAAACGGCGTATTCGTGGCTTGTGCCGACGACTGGCGTGTTCGGGCGCTCTCGGAAAAATCGAAACATACCGTGGTTTCGTACGGCCTGACCGGCGGCGATTTCACGGCGGACGCCATCCATTTTGACGGACTCGGCAACGCCGGATTCGATGTTGTGCGCCGCGGCGAAACGCTCGGGCACGTGCAGCTTTCGGTTCCAGGGTTGCATAACGTAGTCAATTCGCTCGGAACCATCGCCGTTTGCGACCGGCTCGGCATTCCGTTTTCCATTGTTGCAGGCGCGCTCCACGACTTCCACAATACCCGCCGCCGCTTCGAATATTATGGCGAGCGCAACGGCGTGAAAGTGTTCCACGATTACGGACACCACCCGAACGAGATCCGCGCCACGCTTGACGCCGCGAAGCGCGTTCCGCATAAGCGCCTGTTCTGCGTGTTCCAATGCAACAGCTATACGCGCGCAAGAACGCTCTTCTGCAACAACGTCACCTGCTTTACGGATGCGGACAGCGTGCTCGTGCCGGATATTTACCCCGGCCGCGAGAAGGATACCGGAATCGTGCACGCGCGGGACATGGTCGCCGCGATCAACGAAACAAGCCGAAACGCCGTGTATCTCCCCACGTTTGAGGAAATCCGCGCCTACCTCGACGAGCACGCCGAAGCGGGCGATCTTGTCGTCACCGTCGGCTCGGGGGATGTTTACCGCCAGACGAAGAAGCTTTTGTAAGATTGATTCGGAAGCTCGCTTTTCGGAAAGGCGTTTCCGATCGGACGAAGAAGCTTTTTTCTGAATTTATTACGTTCGTCCTTCGGAAAGACGTTTCCGGTCGGACGAAAAAGCTTTTTTCTGAATTTATTACGCTCGTCCTTCGGAAAGACGTTTCCGATCGGACGAAAAAGCGATTCTCCTAATTTACTCCGTGATTTCCGTTCATCGGGAAAGGGTTGCGTATGCCGTCCATCTTCGAAGCGCTGAAGGACTATCTTCCGGATAAAACCATACTCGACCAGCATCCGCCGTTCGACGGCGACCTTTCTATGCCGCTGTTTCACAAAGGGAACGCGGTCGGCTGCATCACGCTGCACGGCATCGGCGGTACGCCCGCGAACATCCGCGTCGTGGCGGACGCGCTGATCGAGCGCGGTTACACCGTCCTCTCCCCCAGGATTCCCGGACACGGCGAAACCGTCCGCGCGCAGAACGCTTCCAACGGAAAACAGTGGCTCGAAGGCGTCCGCGCAGCCTATCGGCGATTAAAGGACGAAGGCTGCGAACAGGTCTATGCGCTCGGCCTCTCCCTCGGCGGCATCCTCTGCGGCCTTTTGGCCGAGGAGCAATCGCTCGACGGTCTCGTGCTGATCTGCACGCCGATTCGTATGAAGCGTTACCTGCGCATTGCGCGCGCGTTAAGCCCCGTGCTGCCCGTCGTCGGATATCCCGAAAGCCGCGGCGGAAAACCGGCCTGGGGCGACAATCCCTATGGCCAGATGTACGGCGGCCTTTCCACCAGAAAACTGGTCGACCTGAGCCGTCTTGCGCGTTTGCTCAAACGAAACCTGAAAAAAATCGACTGCCCGACGCTGATCGTCTCCGCCGCGCAGGACGACAAGGTGGATCCCGCGAGCATCGAAATCTTCTGCAGCGGCGCAGTCAACGCGCCCAGCGTGGACCTCGCGGAATTCGACCATTCGCCGCATGGCTGCACTTACGGTCCGGAAAAGGAACTCGTCGCGCAGCGCTGCGCGGATTTTGTCGCCGGCTTGGTTGACAAGCATACGGCCGCTTCGGTATAATTCCTCTTGCCGCATGCAGGAAACGCGCCGGCTTGGCGCCATAAAACCGCATATGTTTCCGTAGCTCAGCAGGATAGAGCGTCCGCCTCCTAAGGCGGAGGACGTACACTCGCCAAGAGCCATTCCCCAAAGTCCGTGTTCCCGTAGCTCAGTCGGACAGAGCGACCGCCTCCTAAGCGGTAGGCCGGGCGTTCGAGTCGCCCCGGGAACGCCACAAAGCCCCAGAAATGGGGCTTTTTTCGTCCCCGCAGTTTTTGTTGAGCTTGTTTTTTTGCTAATCGATACACTCGCCATTGGTCTTAAATCCACTCCTTATGTAACCTCCCGCTTGCTAATCTGAGGTTTGGAAAAGCGGGATTTTGCTAATTTTTTTGCCCTTCTTGCTAATCGCTCGATTTTCGGGGCAAATTTCTTGCTAATTGCCCTTCACAGCGCATACAGTCCCTTGCGATACCACGCCGCCCAAAAGCTGTAAAAGTTGGGTAGTAAACTCCGGCGATTTATTCAGCAATTCGAGTACCTTTGCCACATCGTTTGTGACTGCCGCAGGCTGAACGATCTCCGGCTGCACGGTTTCTTTTTCAACGGGCTTCTGATGCTGATAGAATACCTTTTCAAACTTGTCGGCATTCAAGCGCCTGTCCTCGTCGAGAATGTGCGAATATACATCAGACACCATCTTTAACTGCGCGTGACCTGTATCGCCCTGTACTGCCTTCATGTCGCCGCCGTTGAGCTTCAGCTTGTAAGTTGTGCTTGTGTGGCGCAACGAATGGAAAACAACGTCGGGGAGGTTGTTCTTGCGGATAAGTTCCTTGAAAGAACGCGAGATTACCTGTCCCTCCAAAGGTCTGCCATTGTCAAGCGATAGCACCAAATCGTAGTCCGTGTATTCCTCGCCAAGAAACTCCTTGTTTTCCTCCTGCCGTTTTTTCCACTCTACAAGCATACGGGCTACGGTGGTAGGAAGCCATATTTTGCGGACGCTCGTTCGCGTCTTGGGCATTTTGAGAACAAGCGCGGTGTTGTTGCTTGTCAGAACGGCGGGAAACACCTTGATAACGTCCTTGTCGTTGAGCTTTTGAAGCGAGTTCTTGGAAACGCGCTGAAGCTCCTTGTTGACATAGATGGATGCATCGTTGCTTGCTATGCTCTCCTCGTCGATCACTACGCAATCCCATGTCAACGCCATCAATTCGCCCAAACGGAGCGAACAGGAAAACGCAAGGTTGATTGCAAGGGACAGCCGTTCATCTTGGCACACATCAAGGGCATGAAATAGGTCGTCCGCAGTCCAAATGTCCCGCGTGTTCGCTTCCACCTTTGGCAGCGTCGCCTTTGCGATTGGGTTATGGTCGGCGCACTCCCATCTGACCGCTTGATTATAGGCGCAGTTCAGAATCTTGTGAATCTCTTTGACATTCCTTGCGGACACACATTCGCCTGTTTCTTTGCCGCTGTTGCGGGAAACGCATTTGACTTTCAGCAGCTTTTGGTAATACTCGTCCACCATGCGAGGGGTCAAAGCGGAAATCTTAACTTCCCCGATGTACGGATTGATGTAGTTATCAATCAGTCCCTTTTTCGCATCAAAGGTTGACAGCGCCCATTTAGTCACTCCGTACAGTTCCACGAAGTCGTACATGAGGTCGGAAACCGTCTTAATGCTCGGACGGACAAAGGTGTTCGTGGATTGCTTAAACTCTATTTCTGCCTTGCGTTTTTTCGCTTCTGCGAGAGTGCCCCACGTTTCCCATTTCTGCCGCTTTTCGCCCTGCTCGTCGTCGTATGAATAGATTACCGAGTATTTAGATTTCCTTTTGATGATCGAAGCCATAATTCATATCTCCTTTGAAAGTTTTGTTTACATTCCTTGTCTGTCCAACCAATCATCAAAGGACTTTTTCGACACTCTTATAGAAGAACCAATTCGCACAGATCGGAATTCTTCTTTCATTTCCTTGACAAAGGCGTAGCAGGCGTTTTCGCTGATGCCGAGCATCACGGAAAGCTCCTTGACCGTATAGGCGCGCTTCTCAATGGCTGCTTGCGTGTTCATGGCGGACTCCATTCATATCCTCCTTTCGATGTTCCTCGCTGTCCACGCAAGACCGCTGACACCTAAAGTGTAGCTTGGTCTTGCGTGTTTCGCAAAGGTGTGGAATATGTAATTGCGCCGCCGCAAAAGGCGGGGCGCAGGCAGATTACAGTTTCTTCTTGACGAAGTAGTCGTACCCGTTGGGGCTTCCATCCGGCTTGTTGCAGATAGAGCAGGCTTCCCGCCCGATTTGGAAAGGATTGGCGCGGAGTACGATGTACTCGCTGGAATCACGCAGATTGGCAGCGCAGGCAGGGCAAAGCACCTGAATGTCCTTTTCAGAGAACGTGCGTTTTACAATGTCGTTGCCGACACTTGCGTTGATCGCCTTGTCGATTGCCTTCATCTGCTTCTCGCTGAGAATACCGATGTACTTACCGAGACGGCGCTTGTCGATAGTACGAAGCTGCTCCATAAGGACGATGGAATCCATGTGCAGTCCGCAGGCCATGTCAACCGAAACGTGGGTCGGCAGCGTGGGCTTGTCCATTTTGCTTGTGATCGACGCGATGATTACCGTGGGGCTTGTGGCGTTGCCTACATCGTTCTGGATAATCAGCACAGGACGAATGCCCGTCTGCTCCGAGTAAGCACCTTTTCTCATGTCCGCCAGATAGATTTCACCGCGTAAGACTTCGTTTTCCATTGAGAATACCTCCTAATTTTGATGTAACGACCGAGCGGCGTATGCCGTGAAAGTGCGGCATAGCCGCCCGATCCATCATGTGCCTCTATTTGTTCTCAACACCCCGAGGCAAGGGAGGTCATATACAAGCTGACAGCGCATCAGCGTCTCGGGCATTTCAGCCCCTCCGAGGTTCTCTCCGAGCCACCCCCAATGCTTGCGACGGTTCTATCACGCTCGAGCTATGGCTGGATGGGAGTGTTATCTCCCCAATCCAGTCATGGCCATATCGGGTGCTGCCCGATATTGGGAACTGCCGTTTGTCGCTCGTCCTCTTTCGAAGGGTCTTGGCGCGGCTGCTCTCGCGGCTCTTGGGTTTGGGAACGTGTTTATGACCTGCGTATTCAGTTGTGTTGAGGAGGTCGCCTCAGTTGGAGCTTCTCTTCTGTTGCTCTCCCGTTGACAACTCCCTCACCTTATAGGCCTCGAGAAAGGTCAAAACTACACGTCATGCAGAAAAAACTTGTAGGATTTTTCTGATGCGGGCAATTTTGTTTTGAATTGCTTGAAAACTGCTATGCAGAATGGTGGCAATCTCGTTTTGCTGATAGCCCTCCATCATCAACGTGAGAATTTCGATGTAATCGGGCTTCAAAGCAAGAATAGCTTTGCTCAATTCAATATTTTCGATTTCACCAATCCACGCATAACGATTAACCGAAGTGATAAGCGGCTCCTGTGCGGGTAATTCGTCCATGCCCATATAGCGGTAATCGCCTGTATCAGGGTCTTGCGTCATCATGCTTATGGTGGTTACTGCATATCGCGCTTCCTTTCTGCGCGAATTGAACCATGCAAGGGCATTCTCATATAGCGCCTGTATGGCTGCATCAGTCATTCCTGCCGCTTCGTACTGCTTCTTGAGCAGTTCCTGTTCTTTTAAAAACTTCTTCCATTCGTACCCATAGTTAAAACTCATTTTGTAACCTCCGATTTTTTTGATTTAGTGCTTGGGTTCCTCAAAAAATCGGTGGTCACGGGTACTGTGCTATGGCTGTCTGCCATGTGCTGATGTACATAAAATCCCTTTCCGCTTTTTAAGCTGAAAGGGATGTCAATGCCAACGGGTCATAACAAAACGAACCCGACAAATAGCTTAAAAAGCTAACTTGTCAGGCTCGTAGTATCTCGTACCGTCGCAATCGTGCGCCGTTGCCGGATTTTGGCTCTGTACTAAGTTAATATTCTGTTTTTGTGCGATTGCCTATTTCTCTATGGCAACGATGCTTTTGCACCTTTCGCACTTGATGGTCAGTTCGGCTGAATCCGCCGGGTGCTGCCTATCAACGGTGAACGTCTTTGTCTTAATGGACGCTCTCGCTTGAATCAGCCGCTTGTTGCAATTCGGACAGTTTATGTAAACAAAGCCCTTGCCCTGCAATACCTCGCTGCCGTTGGTGTTCAAGAAGCCGCGGACAATTCTCTTTTTTGCTTCCAATATGACCGCCTCCGCTATTCCATCGCACCAACCGCCTGTGCCGTCGAAACAGCGAATTTGCGTTTGATGCCTCCGTACTTTTTCTCATACTCTACAATCTGCTTTCCGTCCTCGAAAAGCGGGATAAAGCTCATTCCCCTCATGCTGGGCATAGCAATGTATTTCTGCCCATCTGAATCTTCAAATGTCGGCATCATTGGATTTTCATCAGCTATTCGGGTCAGCAGAACAGGCTTATACTGTTCAAAATCTATAATATTGCTCATCTTTTCCTCCTTAAACGTACATGGCAGAGGGCATTGTCAACTGCTCATGTGTCTTGTCCTTTTGCATCTTCAAGCCGTGCATGGACGATGCGAGCTTGATAGAATCTCGTCCAAACCGACGTTGAATGTCCTCCACGGCGATTTCCAGGTCATCATTGCGTTTCCGCCTTTCGTGATCTCCGAAAAGGTCTAACTGCTCCGGCATGCGTGCATTGATAAGGTCAACCGCCCTTATTGTTACTGATCGGATTGGGTATTGCCATGTGTACCGCAGCCGGAACAACGCCATTGCACAATCGACCATCTCACGCCAACTCTGTGTCGGGTACGGCAGTTTGCATTGGTACTCCCGATAAGACAGATTGCAGTCCCGCACATATAGTTGGATGCGTGTTGCTATCAATTCTGCCTCCCGTAAACGCAGCGAGACACCCTGACCAAGTTCATACAGGACTTGCAGTACTTCATAATCACTCAACAGATCATCCGTGCAAGTGATACCATGACCAACGCTTTTTGCGATTGGCTCATAGTCGTTTGGGCGCACACGCGAATAGTCAAGACCATTTGCAAACTCCCACAACTTCGTCCCATTGATACCAAGCCATGACTTCAGCAGGGATTTATCGCATCGAGCAATCGCGCCAATGGTGTCGATGCCCCGCTGATGCAGCTTCTCCGTTGTTGCGCTGCCTACGCCAAGCAAGTCGGACGCAGGCAGCGGCCATACTTGTGTTTGATAGCTCTCCGGCGTGATGCAAGTGATAGCATCAGGTTTCTTCATTTCGCTGCCGAGCTTGGCGAATATCTTGTTGAAAGAAACGCCAATGCTTACAGTCAAGCCAAGTTCTTCTCTGGTAGACTTGCGGATTTCCTCTGCTATGGAGAGTGGATTGCCCATAGCTGTGCTGCCCGTTACATCCAGCCAACACTCGTCCATTCCAAATGGCTCGATAAGGTCTGTGTATCTACCGTAGATGCTCCTGACAAGCGCCGAGAACTTGACATACTGTTCATAGTGCGGGGGAACCATAATCAGGTTGGGGCAACACCTTTCTGCTTCCCAATTAACCATGCCAGTCTTGACACCTGCCATTTTTGCTAATTCGGATTTCGCGAGAACGATGCCGTGCCGGTTCTCCGTAGAACCACAAACAGCGACGGCTTTTCCTTGCAACTTGGGGTTAAGCATCATTTCGACGCTGGCATAATAGCAGTTAAGGTCGCTGTGCAGTACTGCACGTTGCATCTTCCTCACCTCCTTGTCCTGCGAATATTATAATTCTATTTTCAAACTCTATATAAGGCAACAAATGTTCTTATTTAGATTTTTCTATTGATTTATCGTATCGCACATAGTAGAATGTGAGACACAGGAGGTGGTTACGACGATGGACGTATCAATCGGAAGTGTTCTTCGGGAATTAAGAACCAAGCATAACTATCAACAGCAAGATATTGTCAGAAAATTAAATGAGATTGGTATTCAGGCTGCTAAAACACAAGTCAGCCGTTGGGAAAATGGGCATAACAATCCGAACCTTGAACAGTTTATTGGACTGTGCAAGGTCTACGGTGTTAAAGATGTTCATAAGGTCTTTACGCGGCGCGATTTCTCCGATCTTGTGTACGAATTAAACAGAGAGGGTTCCGAAAAGTTGGAGGAGTTCAAGGCTCTGCTTATTGCAAGCGGGCTTTATTCCCCTACGCCTGCAAGGGCTCGGATTATCACTTTCCATCGCCGCACAGCACCGTTGTACGATATTGGAGCATCAGCAGGCACAGGACAGTTTCTTGATAGCGATTCATACGAGATGGTTGAAGTGCCGGAGGATGTACCTTATAGCGCAACATTCGGCCTCCATGTCTGCGGCAACAGCATGGAACCGACGCTAATGGACGGGCAGGAGATATGGGTTCATCAGCAACCAACTCTTGAAAACGGTGAAGTCGGGATATTCCTACTCGATGGCGATGCTTACGTCAAAGAGTTCCGGCTCAACGAGAGCGGCGCTTTCCTTGTTTCTCACAATACGGATTACGATCCAATCAAGATTTCTAAAAGCAGCGAAACAAGAATCTATGGAAAAGTGGTTTATCCCGTCTGTTGACCGTATTATTGGACACCGCATTTAGTAGGATGTAAATAAACAGTTCTATCAGTCTTGACTAATCGCTACCTGGCAGAAAGGAGTGCATAGAGATGGAGAATATGACAAGGAGAGAGCAAGCGATATACGATTTTGTTTTACAGTATAGGGCAGAAATGCACTTCTCTCCAAGTATGCGTGAAATAGCTGATGGGGTCGGATTATACTCGGTATCGACAGTTCATAAGCACGTTCACTCTTTAGTTGATAAGGGGTGGTTCTTACCTTATGACGGAAAGAACCGCACTATCCTCCCGTTTGTGGAGTTGTCCGCTGTTGGGAGGGCATGATGGAACACAGGAAAGTCTACGTTGAAGTAATGGCTACGTTTCGAGAAGATGGTCTGCTGCTCCCCAAAGAAATTGTGTGGGAGGACGGCCAACATTACGAGATCGACAAGGTTAAACGCATTCAACAAGCAGCGGCGATGAAGGTAGGCGGTCAAGGCGAAAGATACACGCTCCTAATAAAGGGTCAGGAGAAATACTTGTTCTTTGAGCGTAATGCGTCGATAACTGGAAACAACATTGGTCGATGGTTTGTAGAGTGCGGACGATGATAAGGCACAATGGCATGAGAAAAGGGACCGCAAGCTATAAACGGCTTGCGGTCTTTCGCCTTATCACTCATTTCACGCAAGCCATTTTGCGTTGTTTTTAGCTCAATCCCGACAGAGAGCGCATAACTAAATCTACATCTTTGTTTTCAAGCTCTTGAATGATATGCAGATATGTCTTTTGCGTTGTCGTCATGCTTGCGTGACCTAATCGCCTTGCTACGCTGGCAATAGAAACACCTGCAAATAGCAGAAGCGAAGCATGAGTATGCCGTAACCCATGTACGGAAATAACAGGGATTTTGGCTCGCTTACAATATCTTGCCAATATATCGTTCACAGTCGAGTTGTAAACCTTCTGAGTGACGAAGATCGGCTCTTTTTCGGGAAAGCCCTTGACCAATTCCGAGAATTGAATGACGGTCTGCCAGTCTATTTGAATCTTTCTAACCGATGACTTATTCTTCGTGGGCAAAAACCCACCATTACCTTTGTAATCCCATGTCTTAGAGATTGATAAGGTCTGATGAGCGAAGTCAAAGTCTTTCGGTGTTATTGCAAGAGCCTCGGAAAAACGCATACCCGTCTTAGCTGCCAACAAGATAAACCAGTCCCAACTGACAACTGATTTCAGCTCCAATGAAGATAAAAGAGTATGCAACTCAAATTGATTGATATACTTTATCTTCTTTATGTTAGGCGTCTTGCCCTTAATGATTGCCTTGCGAGTAGGATCTCTTTCAATCAAGCCTTCGTCAACGGCATCCAATACAGCGCCTTTTAGCTGATGATGAAAGTCCATTGTGGTTTGGCGCTCATGGTGCATGGCATAGTCATTCAAAATCTGCTGATATGTGAGACGATTTAGATCAGCAATCTTCAAATGTGGAACAAGTTTTACCAGCCATTGGTGTGTCATAATGTATTTGTCCATCGTGACTTTTCGAATCGCCCCCTTCTTATACACCGCAATCCATTTTGCATAGTATTCACAGAATAGGTCTGTTTGTCTAATTTCGTTTAGCATATTAAATACCTCCATAATCAGGCAAAATGGATTACGCTGATGAAGGGTGATAAGGTTGTCGAGGTTATCAAAAAATATTCCGATTTTATGTTGCTCCTCAAGACTTGGTAAGAACACTTTACCCATACAGAGTTTATCGTAATAGAAGTAAAGACGAACGCCGCCTTCTTGTAATTGCTCAATAAGCTTTTGAAAATCAGGTGACTTAAACCAATGCCAGAGAAGCCTATCATCAACATCGTCAGAAGTCTTAAAAACCTCGTAAAGCGAGCTTACTATCACAGTTTTCGAGGTATTCTGATACCCAATAGAGCCGACATTGATTCTTGCCGGATTGTACGCAAAGGAATTTGGCGAAACGATATAATACATTCTCTTGTCCGCTTCACGCATTGTTCCGCCATTCTCGAATTTCTCATCTTGTGGAATAAATCCGTGCTCATTTGTAATTGAATAGCTCTCTAATGGGAGGTTATCTCTGTTCTTTTCGCCTGCCGGATGTGTGATATCCGAGAACTTACGCAGTTCCCAAGTAGGTGCAGCAGCATCGCTTTGATTGAATAGGGCGATCTTTTCTCGAAAAAGGCACAAATTGAATAAGAATACAGGATTACGCTGATGAAGGGTGATAAGGTTGTCGAGGATATGGAAAAGCGAGCCGATTTTCCGCTGTTCTGCTAATCCCGGAACTGTTAGCTCAAACTCTGCGTACTCCTGCGCGTTTACTCCCGGTTGTCCAGACCGCTGTGAGGTAATCGTGATATAGCGGTTGTAGCTGTCGGTCAGAGTGTTTTGGAATACAAATTCAGCGTCGCATTCCGGCTTGATTCTTGCCCGAATCAGAAAGCCCGCAAAGTACACGAGACCGTCCAAGCCCTTGTAACGGTAGGTTTTTCCGACGCTTGCACCCGTCCGAGCAAATAACACATCGCCTTCTTTAAGCCGATAGTTATCAGCGGTCGTTAAGTCAACGTCCGGCGTGGTCAGTGCGTCAGTTTTGAACTCATGCGTCTCGTCGTCAATGTCAGTGATACGGAGATATTTGTTTACTCCGTCGTATTCCATCGCGGCAGCGTTCAACCCGTACTCGAAAGACAGCGCCAGCTCGCCCAGCTTACGCTGTTCCCAGACATAAGCAAAAGAGCCAAGAATAACTCTTGACTCTTTTACACTTGTCGTATAAACATTCATGCCTACGTTCAATCTTCCCGTTGAGTATTCGTGACTGACAGCAAAACTCATGTTGTTAGGTGAGTTCTACCTCAAAACCGCCAGACAGTATAAACTCACGCAAGATTTTATCTGTTCTGATATTAACTTTTGGTAGTATTAAGGTGATGCCCTCTTTCTTTTCAAAGAATGATTTGGCTTTTGTCTTGTCAACAGTTTTAATAAGTTCGTCAAAGCGTCCAAACTCATTTATGTTTGAATTGTTCAGTTTCAATCCCATCATGTGACGCAATGCTGATTCGTCAAGACCAAATAGCAAAGAGAACCGATGTATTTGGTCGTCCTTCGCCTTTATCATATACTCATTTATATAGTCGCGGAGTGATTTACCTTCTTCGATTGCCACATCACCGCTCTGTATGTCGTGCAAGAAAATATTAGCGAATTTTTGCTCCTCCTGCGTCAAGGTAGCAAAGGTCTTGTGAAGTTCAGCTTTTGCCTTTTCAACATCGTTTGGATTTCCGCCAGTTATTGCTTTCTTGTACTTTTCAAAACGCGAATCCATATAATCCGCATCTATCGCATCGGTATCTATTGTAGTTAAATACCCCGTAAGATCATAAGGAGCATCGGCAGTTAGATCGGGTGGCACTTCGACAAAAAGCTCCTTGTATCGAAGTGCCAAGATTTTGTACATCTTTTCGTCTACATGCATCACAACGGTTCGTTGCTCTCCAGTTTCTTCGTTTCTGAAACAATACTCGCTTTGATTCCAAGTAAAACCCTGCACCTTTGCGGATTCCAAATACTCATTGAACGCCTTAAATAGCTTTGCAAAGCTCTTCTTTTCTGCCATATTGTCGGGCAGTCGCTCGAAATTGCTCACCCCCGCCTGCTCAAACAGATTCTTGATTTGCGTATAGACGGCGTTCATATTGTCCAAGTTCTTGTCGAGCTTAACAGCAAACATTCCGAGAGGTCTGTCGCCGGAGTATATCTTAACTGCGGCTTGAATATTGCGCTCCATAGAATACGGAGCGCGGTAATACTTTATTGATCCAAAAGGTTTATCCGGCCCGAACAGGCGATTTGTACGGGAAAAGGCTTGAATAATGCTTTCATATCGCATGAGCTTATCAAGATAGAGGACATTGATCCATTTTGAATCGTACCCCGTAAGCATCTGATCTACAACAATCAACAGATCTATCTGATCTTCACGTGAGTGCTCGATGCGTTCATATGGTTTTTTGTGAGCCAACCGGTACTGAATATCTTTTTTCATTTTCCCGTAGGTAGGAATTGTAAATGTCTGCTCATAACGATTGTTGTAGTCTGTAATGAGCTCGACAAGTGCGTCCTCTTTTGCTATTCCAGTTCCTTCATTATCAATGCTCGGATCGAACAAAGCAGTAACATGGAGGTCGGGCACAGCTTCCTTGAACCGTTTATAGTACGCAACGGCTTCGGAAATACTGGACGTAGCAAAAATGCCGTGAAACTTATAGTTGTGGCTAATGATTATCCAATTATCAATGATGTCTTGGACCACCATCTTTTGATGCTCGTCGGTGCGGTATTGACCATTTTCGAGAAGAAAATCCTCAATTCCCTTCACATATTTGCCATCGGCAGCGAAGTGTCCTGCCATTGGCACATCGGTCATATACTTGAAAAAGATTTTCTTTTTCGCTTCATCGTCAAAGACTTCTGCCAAGGAAGATGCTTTCGCCTTATCAAGTGCAACTGCTTCGCGGGCGTCCTTCTCTTTGAAGGTCAGAACCTTATCAGGGTCAAAACCAAGCACGTTTCTATCGCGGATTCCATCTGCAATGCTATAACGATGCAGCTCATTGCCAAAGACATCTGCTGTCGTGTTGCCCTTTTTTTCGTTTTCGACTTGTATTGGTGTTCCGCTAAATCCGAAGAACAAGGCTTTGGGGAATGTCTGTTTGACGGTCTGCATCATATCGCCAAATGACGAGCGATGACATTCGTCCACGATAAACACAACACGTTTTGAGCATATCAGATCGAGATCGACCTGTTTGAGTTTGCCTTCCTCGTCATTCTTGATGTTGCTCATCTTTTGTATTGACGTTACGATTAGCGTGTCTGCCGTATCTCCGCTTTTCAACTTTGAAACCAAGACTGCCGTATCTTCGGTTTCTTGAATCGAATCTGTTTCCTCCGCGAAGCCCCTGTATTCTCCTGCACTTTGCGTTCCAAGTTCTATTCGATCAATAAGGAATACAACCTTATCGGCATCTTTTGAATTGGCGATAAGCTGCGCCGATTTGAAAGAGGTCATAGTTTTACCACTACCTGTTGTATGCCAAATGTACCCACCTTTCTGATTACCTCTTTCCCATTTGTGCTTCGCTACGGTATCGGAAATCTTATTGGCTGCATAGTATTGATATGACCGCATGACTTTTAGAATCCCGTCCGTATCATCAGCCACAGTATAGAACCCTATTAACTGATGAGCCATAGGAATTGAAAGCAAAGTTGATGCAACAGTTTTCCAGTCGTTTATCAGATCATTATTAAAGTCCGCCCAATGGAAGTAGAAGTCTGTGTTGTACCGCCCTTCAGGGCCGGGATTCGCAAAGTAGACAGCTTCTTCGGGATTCATAGCAACGAACACTTGAACTAATGCAAATAAGCCAGTAAAGACGCCCTCGTGAGCATACTTTTCAATTTGATTGTAAGCCTGCGAGACAGGTATTCCACTTTTTTTCAGTTCAACATGAATTACCGGCATTCCGTTGATTAGCAACATAAAGTCGCCCCTACGGTCAGGAAGCATACCTGTATTTGCCGTAAACTTCGGCTGCTGTGCAATCTGATAGCGGCTCTGTCCAGCAGCTATTTCTTGTCGGTCGTATATTTTGAGAGAGACCTCTTTCCCAAAGTGTGCTGTATCATCGGGATTGTCACGCTTTATTGACACGCTACGTCCATTGATAAAACCGTTCAATTTGAGCGGCGTTTTCAGCGTTTCGACCTGTTCAATAATCTGCTGCATCTCGCCATCTGTCAACGGATAGTCATTAAGGCGATCAATGCTGCGATTGTTCTCAAAGAGAATATCGGCCCAATTCTTCAAAAGTTCCTTTTCCGTTTTATACTGCAAAACCTGTTGCTCCCAACCAAATGATTCTGTCAGCATTTTTATCAGAGCATTTTCAAAGTCGGCTTCTTTGCTGAATGTCATGTGATTTCCTTTCTGCCTTACACAAACATCTTTTCGAGGCACGATTTCTTGATATTTTGGAGCTTTTCCAACTCACGCTGATGAAGGGTGATAAGGTTGTCGAGAGAGTCGAGAAAAGCGCCAATCTGTCTCTGTTCTTCAACGGTAGGAACGGGTATTTCGATTTTTACAAAGTCAGATTCGTGAATGCGCCATTGTCCATAGATAACGCCTTGACGCCACTTGACCATAGCATTTATAAAATCTTTTCTTACTAATCTACGACCAAGAAAATCCGAATCAGCAATTCCTGTCGGTTGAAAAATGCTGTAAACAGGCGATATTGAGGCTTTTCCGAATTTATTTAGCCCAATCGAACCAGTTTCGAGATTATTAGAACTGTATATGAAATCTCCGAAATCGGTCTTTTTGTACACTTTATTTTCTGTATCTGAAACCAAAGAACTGCGGTCATATCTATCCCCTTTTGGGGCAACACCCTCGTTGGCGATGAACGCCATAAGCGGATACTCCTCACTCATTGGAGCTTGTTCATTGCGTTCTACAAGCAATTCTCCAACCTTACGCAGTTCCCAAGCGTCAGTAAAACCTGCAAATCTAATTTCGGGTGAGTTGCTGCCATTTTGAGGGAACATTTTCTCAAGCATGGATTTCTTGATATTCACAAGCTTATCATACTTACGCTGATGAAGGGTGATAAGGTTGTCGAGGTTGCGGAATACTGAACTTATCATACACTGTTCGGCGGAATCGAGAGGTGCGCAAATCTCCATATCAGCAAGGTCATTCGAGTTAATTGCCGGATAGCTTGTTCCCGTACACCTATCCAAAACCATCTTCACAAAATGTTCTGTTTGCACTAAACTCATAAGAAAATAACCGTCGATATTTGGACGCATTTGAGCATAGCCTGTCGAGAAAACATAGCATTTATCAGACTTCTCAAACAGATAGTTGTTTTTTTGATATGGTCTTACAGTCTGGTAAAACAAGTCACCTTTTTTAGCAAGACGCTGTGCTCTTGATGGAGCAGTCGCTTTGGATTCTTCTCTATGTGCGATCATTTCAGTTCCAACTACCGACTCTAAATCCACATACTCAAAGACGTTTGGCAGTTCAGATTTAGGGTTAAACTCTGCGAGCTCGCCCAGCTTACGCAGTTCCCAAGCGTCACCATATCCGTTGAAACGAATAGCTGGTTTTAATCTCTTTTCTGCCATGTTATTCGTCCTCCAACAGTTTCTTGAACGCTTGTAAGCCCGCCATGTCGAACTCATTGCCTTCAAGGTTGTCAATCATGGAAACAAGAGTTGCTTCTGTTTCTCGTATTTGAGTTTCGACATCTGCGAATGTAGTCTCATATTTCGATGAGAGAGCATATAGCCCTGTCACAAAATCGCTTATGATGCTGTCAGGCAGTTTCTTCATTCCTCCAATAAGCGGAGCAATCCACTTTTCTTCAAGAAGTTCAAGCACCTGTTGGCGCTCAAGTTTTTCGATTGATGCTTTTGTTTGTAAATGGAGCTTATTGCTTTCGTCTTTTATCCTCTTTTTCAGCGCCTTTTCTTCGTTGTTGAGTGAATCAAACTCACGCAGCGCACTTAAAACCTCCGGCTCAACTGTCTGCGCCCGCATTTCCTTTTTGACCTCCGCAGGTACAAAGGCGTCTTTTGATTCATTTACAAATGCCTTATCCTTTTCATCTTCAGGAAGCGAATCGAGCAGTTCTTCATATCGCCCTGCTATTTCGGACAGGCGGTTTTCATGCGCCTGAAGCTCTGCAAGTTTGTCGGGGAATAGGCGCATTTGAACCAACTCGAATGGCAGAATGTGTCCGACCCACCCGTCCTGAATTTCCTGATCCTTGCCATCTTTCTTCTTTAGCACCATGTAGGGATCAACCTGTGTTGTTGCAGCAAAGCCCTCCGTTTGTATGATTTCAAGGTCGATTGCTATTTTACTCCAATTGTCATCAAGAAGTTGGTACGCTTCGTAAGGATTAACGAGAGGAATACTCGCAAGACGCTCAAAAACACTCTGGCTGAGCACGCTCTCCTCTTTTGAGATGTTGACGCTCTCCATGTTGTCAATCAATTCATCTTTCAGATAAGTATCAAACCCCTCAAAAGCTGTTTGATAGCTTTCAAAGAACGCAACGACGCTATCCTGCTTCATGACGACACTCTTTATGTCGGCAGCTTTCAAGGTCGCATATGCCTCTCCAATCCCATCAAACAGAGCTTCTTTCAACCCTCTGAAGGTCGCCCAATAAGCATCAAATTCCGCGATTTCGGACGCGGGTATGCCACCAAACATCGAGGCATATATGTCCCAAGACTCGGGACGTTCCGAGGAATCAACATAGCGAGGAATGTTTAGATTATACTCGTTGGCTCTTATCTCATCACGCGAAACGACCTTTGAAAACTTATCTACGCTTAATCGTCCTGTTACCACATCAACGATCTTCTTTATATCACAGGCGCGGAGTTTGTTATTCTTGCCGACCTTTTCAAATCCTTTTGAAGCATCAATAATGATTACATCCGTATTTGCCCTTTTTTGTTTGAGTACCATCACTATGGTAGGTATGCCTGTGCCGAAAAATATGTTAGCCGGTAATCCAATAATGGCGTCAATCTTGTTGTTTTCGATCAAGTTCTTTCGGATTACACCCTCCTCACCGCCACGGAAAAGAACACCGTGGGGTAGAACGATGGTCATTATGCCGTCAGGCTTAACGTGGAACAGATCATGCAGCAAAAAAGCATAATCGGCTTTTCCTTTGGGGGCAAGTCCGTAAGACTTAAAACGCGGATTCGCTTCTTTGTCGGCAGGATTCCAATTCTGTGAATATGGTGGGTTTGAGACAACTGCGTCCACATACAAAGGATTGTATGTATTGATTGGGTCGTTTTCATCAAAAAACGGCCAATCTTCCTCAAGAGTATCACCATTACGAGCGACAATATTATCCGGCAGAATACCGCGCATTACAAGATTCATGCGCGTAAGGTTAAAGGTGTTTTCCTTTAGCTCCTGTGCATAATACTTGATCTTATCCCCGCTCCCCATATACTTTGCAACGCTTTTACCAATGTTAATAAGCAGGGAGCCGGAGCCGCTTGTAGGGTCATATATCTTTATCTCTGCTCTGTCCTGAAGATGGTCTGACACGATTTCCGACATAAGGACAGATACCTCGTGCGGGGTGTAGAACTCTCCGGCTTTTTTCCCTGCGTTTGCTGCGAAGTTACTGATAAGATACTCGTAAATAAAGCCGAGAACATCATAATCTTGCTTCCCGTCCATCGGAATATCTTTGATGAGATGAATAAGGTCACTTATGGCTTTGGTCTGTGAGCCGGAGCTATCACCCAATTTGGATAGTCCTGTTTGAAGTGTATCAAATATCTTTTCAAAGACTTTCTTATGCGTATCACTTATAAGGCGATTAAAAGCAGATAACGCATCACGAACATTAGCAACATTGAAGTCGTTCCCCATATCAAGCCACGTTGAAAACAGGTTATCATAGGCAATGAAGTAGCCGATATTGCGTTGAACCGAATGTACTGTCTCGGTATCATCTTCTGTAAGTTGCGGCAAGTATTCATCTGTCCAATCGTTCTGCTTTAGGTACTTGACTTCCTTATCGGAAAGAAATTTATAGAAGATGAAGCCGAGTATATAATCCTTATACTCGTTAGCTTCTATCTTGGATCTCATTTTATTGGCAGATTCCCATATCTTGTTTGCAAGTTGTTGCTTATTCATTTTGTTTCCCTTCTTCAAAAGACTGTAAACTATTTCATCGTATCAGGTTTGATGTGCGATTAGACGGACTTATGGCTCATCGGGTATAAACTCCATAATATCGTCTGTTGTGCAATCGAGCGCCAAACAAACCTTTCCAAGTATTTCAGTAGTGACATTTTCGTCACGGCTTAATCTATTCATCGCATAGCTTGTTAAATTTGCGGCTTTCTGCAAGTCCTTCTTTTTCATATCTCTATCCAATAAGATATGCCATAGTTTTTTATAGCTTACAGCCATGTGCGTCAATCCTTTCTCTTGTTTGCAGAGTAAGTGCATGAAACAAGTCTATTGTAACATACTAAGTGCGGTATTCCAATGAAAAGTCTGAAATGTCAAAACAATGTGTGAAATTAGAAGGAGACACTTTATAGTTCAAGGTATCAACCATTTCGCAACTCTTGGGAACTGCGTAAGCTATCTGAACTTGCCGATTTTTCCAAAGGACAAGGATATACAAAATCAGATTTACGAGAATCAGGAACGCCAATTATTCTCTATGGACGGCTATACACAAAATATCAGCCGATAATCAGAGAAGTTGATACCTTTGCTGATGTAATTCCAGGTGCTGTGTTCAGTAAAGGTGGCGAAGTTATTTTGCCATCCTCCGGAGAAACATCAGAGGACATTGCGATAGCTTCAAGTGTTGATAAATCAGGCTTTTTACTTGGTGGTGGCTTGAATGTCGTGTTTCCACATGAAGAATTGCAGTCTGCATTTTTAGCCATTGAGCTTTCTTATGGCACTCCTCATAATGCCCTTGCGAAACGAGCGCAGGGAAAATCCGTTGTTCATCTTTATAATGAAGATTTGAAAGAGGTTTCGATTTCTTTTCCGTCAACGGATGAGCAAGCGAAGATTTCGTCTTTTTTTGACAACATCGACAACCTTATCACCCTTCATCTGCGTGAGTTTACGAAATCCAATTCTTCCATTTTCGTGTCCGTTTCAATATACGCCAACGGTTTGCCTGCTGCTTGGGAACTGCGTAAGGCAAAAGACCTGTTTACCTCAACCGCAGATAAAGGGCATCCTGAACTTCCAGTCTTGTCGGCAACACAAGACCGTGGAATGATAAAAAGAGATGACAATGGCATCAATATTTTCCACGACAAAAAGAACGAAGAAGGATATAAAAGAGTTGTTCCGGGGCAGTTTGTAATACATCTTCGTTCTTTTCAAGGTGGGTTTGCTCATTCAGCAATAGAGGGCATAACCTCGCCTGCATACACGGTTTTCGGCTTTCAAGAGCCTAAAAATCACGATGATAATTATTGGAAATATATATTTTCATCGAAAGAGTTTATTCGCCGTTTGGAAACAGTTACTTATGGAATCCGGGACGGAAGAAGCATTAGCTATGATGAGTTTTTGACGATGGTTTTTAGTTATCCACAAAAGGAGGAACAGGCACGCATAGCAGCCTTTTTAGATAAAACAACTGACCTTATCACCCTTCATCTGCGTAAGTATTCGGAACTATTTTTGTAGAGTTGCGCTAACCACGCACTTCCCAGGTGCATGACCGCTGTACTGAAATGGGTAGCAGGTCACGAGCACAAGCGTTTTGCCGCTTGACACGGGTAGCGTCCAATCCGAGGTGCTTTCATATATCGTAATGTTGGTGATGGAATAGGTGTAGGTCGCTCCTTCAGCCATCGTGACCTTGATACTGTCGCCAACCGCTGCATCTTTCAACACTTTGAAGTGATTGCGGTTTCTATGCCCGTAGATGGCGCAAGTTCCCTCCGTCCCCGGCAGAGCCGAGGCCGGGAGGAAGCCCGGGGACTTCTTCAGCGTTTCTTCTTCAAGGCCATAGCGGACGGGAATATCTGTGTTGCCTATGGTGAGAGTACAGAAGCTATCACCGGTCTTTGTTGGTGCGGGATTCGTCGTTGCCGTAGGACTGACCGAGGGAGCAGGCGTAGGCGTTGCCGTCAGCATGGGTGTCGGCACGGGAGAGGGCGCGTTCGTATCGCCTGCGAGCCAGATTTCAACGATTTCCGGCGTGGTCTGCGCCGCGGGTATATTGACGGGTTCAGTAGTAAGGTTATTTGCGGTAGCAAACGCAACGATAGCGAGAGCTACCACAATTACGGACAGAACGGCAAGAGCCGTTATCTGCAAGGGAGTAAAGTTCTTCATCTATTTGTTCCTTTCGTGGTTTAGTTTGTCGGTCTGCCAAAGCACACCCATTCCCATTCGGAGCCTGATTTGCCCCAATGCTTGCGTATCTGAACGCTGTTGTTTCCGCCCGTGCTGTCGATCAAGAACTCGCCGTTGATATAGATGGCAACGTGGTGGATTTGCATCCAGCGTTTGCATCTGCCGTTGCCGCAGCGCCTATGGTCGGTACAGTAGCCCACGCCACGGCTTGCGTCCTTGCAGGCAAAGAAGATAATGTCGCCCGATTGAAGTTGCGAGGGGTCGGTGAACAGAACGCCCATGCCCTGACATTTCTTCGCCATAGAAGCGGAGTTAAGACCGTTCATTGAGGATAAGCCACAATCGCGGTATGCAGCGCGTATCAAGCCGGAACAGTCCATACTTGAATAGCTGCGTCCTATATACTTCTTTGCCGCCTGTACGATTTGCGCGCCAACCTCGCTTTCGGATAGGTCGGGGTTAATGTCAAGACCAAGCCCATATTCACCGCCATCGCCAAGCGTCTGCCCGCATAGCTCCGCGAACAAGGGGTAATAGTCGGGCAGCATGATTTCATTGAGCATTTCCATCTGACTGTCATCGAAAGCGTAGAGGTCTGCGCCGTCGCGGTAGTCAAGGCTCGTCACATCCACATAGATGTAGAGCGTCGTAGTAGTCTTGATGATTGGTTCACCATTGTCGTCAAGGACAATAGCCCCGTATTCGTCCATTTCCACTTCCTCAACGGTTTCCGTTTCGGAATGGACGAAGTAGCTGTTCATGTCGTAGAAAATCTTGCGGAGCTTCTCTATGTTCTCCGGCGTGACCGTGATGACCTCGGCGGCGTTTTCGCCCGTTGTGGCATAAACGGAGTAGACGCCCAACACATCTACCCAATTTGAAACGGAACTGTTTTCGTCCTCCATATCGCCAGTAAACAGGATTTCCACCACATCGGCGGTGTTGCTCGATTTTGCGTAGTCTATCTCGGCTTGAATGGAGGCGGTAAACTCGTCGTCTATTGCCACAATAGCGTCCGTCATAGGCGTCCCGTCTGCTGATTCATTGGACGAAAACACGCCGAAACACAAGCACAGAATGACGGCGACAAGCGCCACAACGACGATGATAAGGACTGCCACCCAACCGCCCGCTGCGATTGCTGCGATAAGT
This sequence comes from Eubacteriales bacterium, assembly GCA_034933205.1. Taxonomy (GTDB): domain Bacteria; phylum Bacillota; class Clostridia; order Christensenellales; family CAG-138; genus UBA7703. The sequence continues at coordinate 191,051 of JAYFNY010000001.1, read as the reverse complement.
GCTTTGACCGCCGCTACGATCCACTTGATAATGGCTGCAATGGCTTTTGCCGCCGTTTTCGCCGCTACTGCTGCTGCTTTGGCTGCCGCCTGTGCCGCTTTTATCGCCGCTTGCGCGGCTTTTGCGGTTGCCTGTGCCGCTTTCTCGACAAGTTTAGCCGATACCTCGGCGGTCTTTACGGCTGCTTTTTCGGTGGTTTTGATGGTATGTTGTGCCACCTTAATGCCCTGTTGCGAGGTTTTGACGGTGGTACGCGCAGAAGTCTTTATGGTTTTCTTGGCAGTTGCAGCCGTGCGTTCCGTAGCCCTCGCGGTCTGTTCCGCCGATCTCGCGGCTTGCTGTGCATTTCGGACGGTTTGGCGAGAAGTCTGCGCGTTCTGCACGAAACGCTCGCGCCCTGCTCGGTAGGCGTTTCTCTGATTGGTAGCGCCGCTTCTTGATGCAGAATTGCCGCCTTGCTGTGCGGTGTTGCCCTCTGGCGATGAATGAGAGGTCGTATTGTTCTGCTGCTCAAATCTGTCTTTTTGACGTTTGGCGTCCTTAATTCGTTGAACGGTCTGCCTGCCCTGATAGGACACTTCATCCCCTGCACGATAAACGATTTCTTCGGCTGCCTGCTCGATGCGGTTTTCAGCGTACTGCTCCGGCGATTCTTCCTGCGGCTGCTGACGCTGCGCCACTTCTTTTGCTTTCCCTTTTGCCTCGATAATGGACTTCTTTGCAAGCTCCTTTGGTGCTCTTGCAGCACTCGATAATATGCGCGGCGTCTTTTCAGACGATCTTGTTTTTACATCTTTCAATTTCGATTCTCCTTTCCTCTGCAATATGTAAAAGGCAACCGCCAAAGCGATTGCCTTGATGAATCATCCGAGGATTTCCTGTATCTCCCCGGGTTTCGTTGACATTAACTGGTATAGACGTGTGCTTTTTGGAAAATTATCAACGAAAGGCACGATGCTGTTGCCGCACTTCAAAAGCCCCTTGCCGAAGCCGACGTTGGTGATATAACTGAGTTGGTTATCGCTGATGTGCAGGAGCTTGGCAAGCTCGATGCGGTCTGTCGGCGCTTGGTTGAGCATGACAAGGTATTCCGAGTTTGCAAGCATGGTACGGGCAGTCAGGGATTTAAGACAGTCCTCCACATTCTGCGTGATGCCCGTGGCAAGAGCGCCGTCCTTACGAAACTGCTTCCACGATTCCGCGAAGAACTGCGCCGATAGGTCGTTGGCAAAGAAGATGTGCATCTCATCGAGGATAACGTGGGTACGGATGCCGCGCTCACGGTTTCTCGCCACACGGTTACGGATAGCGTCCGTCATTACGAGCATACCCGGTGTCCGTAGCTGCTTGCCGAGGTCGCGGATGCCGTAGGCGATGAGCCTGTTATGCACATCTACATTCGTCTGATGGGCGAACATATTGAGGTTGCCCTGGGAGATCATCTCGATGGCAAGCGCCAGTTCCTTTGCCTGCTTCTCTTTCTGCTTCTTCAGTTCGGAATACAAATCGGAGAGCGTGGGCGGCTGAATGGTGTAGTTGCTTGCGAGATAGTCTGCATAGATGTTTGTTAGGCAGCGGTCAATGATGGACTTGTCAACCGCTTCGAGCTTCCCCGTACCGCCCATAATCTGCTCGATAAAGGAAAGCACGAACTCGCTCTTTGCGATGAGCGGATTCTCGCTGTCGCCGTAGCCGAGCGCCAAGTCCATAGCATTGATGTGGTTGGGCGAGGTCGGTGACAGGTTGATGGCTGCGCCGCCCAAAGCGTTGACAAGCGGGGTGTATTCGTTCTGCGGGTCTGCAATGATGATTTCGTCCTGCGTTCCGAGGAACAGAGATACGATCTCCCGCTTGGTAAAGAACGATTTGCCCGAGCCGGAAACACCGAGGATGAAGCCGTTTCCGTTGATGAGGTTCTTCCGGTTGGCAATGATGAGGTTGTGCGAGATGGCGTTCATACCGCAGTATGTGCCGCCCACATCCATGATTTCATGGGCGCGGAATGGCATGAGTACCGCCATGCTCTCGGTTGTCAGAGTTCGAAGCGCATTGATTTTCCGTAGACCGTAGGGAAGCGCCGTATTCAGCCCGTCCATCTGCTGAAACTTCAGAACGGCAAGCTGACACAGGTGCTTTCTCGCAATGGACTGAAGCGTTTCGGTGTCTCGATCAAGCTGTTTCTTATTGTTGGCGGTATGCACGATGGTGACAAGCCCGAACATCATGCGCTGATCGCGGGTTGTGAGGTCATCAAGAAACTCTTTGGCTTCTTTTCTTTGCTGTTCGAGATCGTAAGGGACTACTGCGGAAAAGTTGTTGTTCTGGTTCTGCTTCCGTTGCCAATTCGTGATGTTCGTCTCAACGCCCAAGAGCTTGTTCTCAACCTCGCGCACGGCTTCGTCCGTAGGGATCGGTATAATATCCGTCGAGAAGAACAGATTGCGGTTCAGTTCGCAAAGCTCCGCTACCAGGCTGTCCTTGATGTACGAAGCGTAGTCTTTCAAGAACAGCACCCGTCCGTACTTCTTGCCCATCTTGAAACAGTCCTTGCTGAACTCAAAGGTGTCGGGGCAGATATAGTCACGGAAAGAGCGTCCCTGTCGCATCATCTGTTTGAGATTCATGCCGTAATTGACTTCCTCGCCCACGCGGAAGAAGTCATGAAAGGTCCTGAAACGCTCTGCGCTGTCAAGCTCCTCGCAAGAGGAAGAAAGCTGCGCGAGATGCGTCGAAAGGTCTGCGCCCACGCGGTTGAAATAGCTGCGGGCTTCGTCAATGCCCTTGACCGCGACGGATACGGTGATATATCGCTCCTGCACGATGGAGTTGGAAACATCCGTCACCTTGTCGAGCAGCATATTGTTGTATTCCTTGCGATAGCCGTCGTACACATCGCCCTGTACCGGCAGTAAGATGGATTCCTCAAAAGCCTGCTTGTTCATCTGCTTGTTGCAGATTGTGATTTTCGTGGTCGCATTGCTGTCGAGAGCATTCAAGAGCTCCGAATAGTCAAGGAACATCGAAGTCTTATCGTCCTTCGATGCGATTGCGTAGTTGATATCGGTAAAGCGCCAGCATTTGCTGTACTTGTTCCCGACAAGCCAAATGCCGTCAAGCCATATCCGCTTGACGGGAATGACCTGTTGCACAGACTTCGGGATATTCATGCGCTCCTTATCCTGCTTTGTGATGCGGGAAAGTGCTTTAATCATCGCGTCTGCCTCCGTTTCTCTTTTTCTTCTTTCTCGGGTAGTGTTTATACCGCCTGTCCTGCATATCGGGTCTGCGGTTTTCAATCGCTTCGGCAAGCGCCATGCAATAGACATTCTCACCCCGAAAGCATAGGTGTTTCGGCATGAGCCACTCGGATTTGATATATGCTCCGATGAACTGCTCGGCACTCATGCCGTTGTAGCGGATAAAGCCCATCGCCGCAAACGGCGCTGCGCCCAATACGCACATCCACGACACGGTTTCTGTGCCTAAAATACCGTTCAGCCCAAAGTAGACGCCAACGGCAACGCCGATGGCGAGGATAGAAAAAGTGAGCTGGCGCAAGTTCAGCCCAAAGAAGATGTTCTCCTGATAGTCCCGTATCTCACGGTTGATTTTGACTTCCAATTCGTTTTCCCTCCAATCAAAAAAGCACCCGATCATTCGGATGCTTCGTAGTGTTGTTGTTCTGTTATTTCAGCAGCTTCAGCCCGTGGTATCGCGGCTTTTCCTCCCGCGAAAGGTCGTTGGGGTTGATAGTCACGATCTCCAGTCCTTTTGATTCGGCGTATTTGACCATGTTCGCTGTGCCGCCCTTTTCGCCGTTGAACACGGCTATCATATGAGCGGAATTGTCTACCATGTAGCGATTTCTCTCGTGCATACAGCTTTTCGTGTAGTGGGTATAGAACGTAATCTCATCGTCCGCCTGCGCAAATATGTTGAAGTATCGCTCCCGATAATCGCTGCTCCACTTGTTCGCCTGTCCCTCAAAAGGAATAGCTGCGACAAGCAGTATGGTGTCCTGTGGGTACGCTTTCTTCAAATCAAGCACGATTTCAGCCGCCCACATATCCACCCCAAGCACCATGCCGGAGATAAAGGTCGTAACGCCTTTCTTTCGCATTTCTTCAATTTCAACCGCTATCTTGATTTTCAGACGGATGCAATCTTCCCATTCTTCGTCATACCCCCACGGTAGCTTCTGCGGTCTGTGTCCCGTAAAGCAGCAAGTAGTCTCTTTCGACATGATACACCAGCCTTTAATGCGAATCTCGAACTATTTTAATTATAATCCGATAAACGCATTAAAACAATCTCGTCATCCAATACTATTTTCTTAGCGAAGTAGAGGTGATGGGAGTATGAAGCCGAGAAAGACTATTGGTGACAAAAATATAGTTGGTCAAAAGGTATATGCCGTAAGGAAGGCAAAGCAAATAAAGCAGAAAGACTTTCTCGCCAAGCTGCAAACTCTCGGAATGGACATCAGCGCCACAAGTCTCTCACGACTTGAAGGGCAACAGCGGTTAGTGCAGGACTACGAAATCAAAATCCTATCGACAGCACTCGACATTTCTGTTGAAGAATTGCTTTCATAGGATAATTCTCGGTTCTTATAGCCCGAACATCTCTCGCACCACTCTATCCGACATTTTGACTGCGCCCACAAGCACAAGCAGATTGAAGATCATCTCGCCCATATAAGACCATACAAGCGAAGCGGCGGTAGCCCCCTCTGCAAGCGCAGGCGGCGTTGCCGTGAACACCGAGAAAATAATGCAGGCTAATACAATGATCGCCCCCTCCAGACACACGGCGGCATAACTTTTCAAGAAGCTCTTGCCGATGTGCGAGGACGGTTCTCCCGCAAAGGTGGATAGCGGTATAGGCGCGATTGCCGTGTAGAGATAGAGCTTGAAAAACCTCCCGTACACGCTCATTATCATAACGAGCGACAGTACGAAAACCGCAAGGCTCGTTATCAGGCTCACCGCCCATACGGGGATTGATTGCAGGAAGGTCAGTTCATTTACGGCCTCCGTAATAGTCGGTGGAATCACAAGCACCGTCGTGCTGCCAAAACCGTTTGTGCTGATAATTGTGTTGATAACGCCCTGTACGATGCGGAACAATGCCATCATCAATTCAAGCCCGCCGCCGACAACAGCTTTTGCGATGGCAAAGCGGACAAACAGCTTCAGCGCATGTTCCGGCTTCTTGATCTCTGCAAACGAGCCGCAGGTCTTTATCACGCCTACCAAGAAAAACAGCACCAAAAGCGCATAGCCTACGGCTTTGAGTGCGCCGTTTATGTTAACGATAACGTCCCATATCCCGCCGCCTTTGAAGCTCTGCGGCGATTGAGTGATGATTTCCCAAATCTCCGCTATCTTCGCGTTCCAAATGTTCAATGCGTTTAAGATATTATCGAGTATCCAGTTACCCGTTCCCAATTCGTCTCACCTCCTTGTCAGCGGGCAAGCCCGCCGCATTGCGGGCCTGCCCTTGATAGCGTTTATCGGGACGGTTCATATTGCCGCGGTGTCTTGTCTTTAATTACTCCGAACTTATCGTCAACGTAAAAACGCTCGACAAACGGGTTATAGATCGCGGAGCATTTCACGCCGTTGTACTCGGCAATATACTCGTTTTTGCCGACCTGTTCGAGTATGGTCGCGTCCTTTAGCTGCCCGCTCAGAGAGTGAATGTGCATGGGTTCAGTTATCGGTGTAAACATATCTGCACCTCCTTCAACCGGTGATGAGATTCAAAATCTCGCGGGCAAAGGTGATGATGATGCCGCCTGCAAGGGTCAGAAAGCCATTGGCACGCTGCGAGGGATCATGGCTCTTTAAGCTCAAGCCGACCTGTACGATACCAAACGCAAGCAGGATGATACCGATAGCGCGGATCAGTCCGAACACGAACTCGGATAGGTTGTTGATGACCTCAATGGGGTCATCGGTAGCAAACGCTGTGGTCGTAATCGAAAACACCAATACGGTGACGCAAAATACCATGAACAGCAGCTTCATTTTGGACAATTTCATTTCTTTTCTTCCTCCGTTTCTCTTTTCTTGATTAGTTCGTCTACATCGCTCTCAGACAGCAGCGCATAATCGCCCATATCGCCGTCCAATAAGATAAAATCAGAATCAAACGCATTGGGCGCTTGTCCGTGGATATACGGTTTCGCACCGCCGTCCGCAGTCAGCTTGACATTGGGGTGGCGCAGTATGTCGTACTTATCGTCCTGCACGGCTCTTTCCCCGCGCACAAATAGCAGGGCATAGCGATTGTCGAGCATGCGCACCTCATCGGGTGTATATAGCTCTCGGCCGCTTATCTGCCAATTTGTTGAGTAGTTGCCATTCCTGCCTTTGGACTGTCCGTATGTGTTGGTATCTATCGTTGCCTTGCCAAGTAGCTCCGACACATATTTGTGCGTCGATTGTTCGTTGCCGCCCAAGTAGAGAAACTCGTCACAGTTTCCGACGATGGACTCCCATTGCTTCTCAAACAGGGCTTTAAGCTGTGCCAGATTCTGAATGATAATGGACACGGAAACCTCGCGGCTTCGCATGGTCGAAAGCAGCTTGTCAAACTCGTCGGGTAAGGCGACGTTCGCAAACTCGTCCATTACGCAATGCACATGAACAGGCAGCTGCCCACCGTATTCATGGTCGGCTTTGTAGAAAAGCTCCTGAAAAAGCTGCGTATACATCATGCCGATAATATAGTTAAGACTGCTGTCGTTATCAGGAATGACGGCAAAGAGCGCCGTTTTCTTATCGCCCAACAAGGGCAGATTCAATTCGTCGTGGTTGACTACGGAGGCGATCTGCGGGAGGTTGAACTTCTCCAAGCGAACGCCGAGAGAAATCAAGATGGATTTCGCCGTTTTGCCTGCCGCCATTTTGAAAATATGGTATTGCTTCAAGGCAAGGCTATCGGGGTTGCGCTGTTCAAGACTCATAAAGAGTTCATCGAGAACAGAGGTATAGCCCTCATCTTCCTCCTTGACCTCGGCAGCGTTCACCATCTCCATAACCATCGGGAAGTTCTGTTCCTCCGGCGGCGCTTCGTTTACAAGATAGAGGATAAGCGCCTCCAACAATGCTGTTTCCGAGCGTTCCCAAAACGGGTCGTTGCTCTGTGCGCCTTTCGGGGTGGTGTTTCGCACAAGATTGGCCACGAGCTTTAGCACATCCTTGTCGTCTCGCAGATAGACAAAAGGGTTGTATCCATGGCTTCGCTCCATATGGATAAGGTCAAGCACACGGATTTCATATCCTTCCTTTTTTAGCATTTCGCCCGTATCGCGCAGTATCTCGCCCTTTGGATCAAGGACAACGAAAGAGGTATTTGTCTGCATGATGTTGGGTTTGGCGTAAAATCGGGTTTTGCCCGCGCCGCTTCCACCCACCACCATCACATTGAGATTGCGGCGATGCCGTCGCCCGTCTAACCCGATGCGGGTATTCTGTGTGAGGATGATATTGTCCGATTTGTTCTTATCAGCATACTTCTTGGATAGCTGTGTTGCCGTTCCCCATTTTGCCGAGCCGTGTTCTTCGCCTTTTCTATAATTGTGTTTCGTAGAAAAGTACACGCCGATGCCCAAGCCGTAGATAACGAGGAAGATAAGAATGGCTTTGGGCGAGTCGGCACACCACGATAGCTTCATCGGGTCTGCCATGCCGGAGGTGACGCCCTCGATGATACCGGCAAGTCCATCGGAAAGAAAAGGGGCGACCATTACAGCCGCCCACACCACGGGGATAACGCCAAGCGCCATCAGTATGATATTTGTCTTTCTGTCCTCATTCGGATTGCTCATCGTCTGTGTTCTCCGTTTCCTTAACGGATTTACCCAAGCTATCAATACATTGCCACATACTTATCGATCCCTTTCGTCACGGTGTTTCTTCTTCTCGCGTTTTGTGGGCGCTTCCATAACCTCAATCAAGGTATCGTCCACAAACTCGGTGTCCTTGCCCTGTTCCACAAGCTCATTGCGCTTGTCGTTCAGGGAGTTGATGATAAGACCATGCTGATACTCGTCAACCTCGATCACACGTTTCTCGTCCATGTTCGTCACCTCTCCGGCTGATTGCGGTTCTTCTGACGCTCCGCAAAAAGGTTACGGTCAACGCGCTCGGTGATTTCACAGGCGGCATCGCGGACGATGTTCAAGGTGCTGCGCTTCTCACGGCTTTCAAGGGACGCGATCTCATCGGGAATCCTGTCGCAGTATTTGGCGGGTACGCCGTACCGCAGGCAGGCGATGTTGGCGGCGCAGTCACAAACAAACGTGTCCTTGCCGCTGTGCGCCCGGGCAAGTTCACGCGACAGGGCAAAGAACAGTTCGTTGCCCTCGACGCCCTTTGCCACATATACGGTCTTGTCCTTTTCATTGTAAATGGCAGTAACGCTCTGATTCACTTCATCAGACAGCTTGATGGGGACAGGCGCATTGGTCGTGATGGCTTTGAGCGCCGCCTTGATGGGCGGGTTCTGCCGTTCACGGACGGGCTTCCCGTAGGTCTGCGAAATGTCGAATACCCGCTTTACATCGAAGTTAACGCCCATCGTACCATCGGTGCGCTCGTACTCGCCGTTGGCTTCCAGTACGAGCACACCCTTTTCGCCACGCTTCACGCTGCGCTCCCGCTTCTGCCAATCGTCAAAGTTGGCAATGAATGTCGCATCGGGCTTCTGCGCCACGATAAGCAGCGTGTTTGCCACGCTCGTCTTGCCGAGCCTCGCCTGCATATTGAGATAGTCCGAAAGCGCCGCAGGGTCGGCAAGCGTCTTATCGGACATTTCCTCGATAAGCTCGTAAAGCTCTTGCCGCTGCTCCCGTTTCTGCTGCGCCCAAGCCTCGCGGTCAAAGGTCTGTTCAGGATGTTCGGGCTGCCTATCAAACAAAGCATCATAGTTTTCCATATTCGTTACCTCTCTTTCGTTTTTCCTTTTCTCTTGGTTCTGTTGGGCTGCTGATGCTGCGTCTGCCGCATTTTCTCACGCTGCGGCTGTTTCTCGGCGGTCCTTTCAGCCCGTTCCGCTTTCAGTTCTTGAATCTTCTGACGCACGGAAGGACGCTCGGCTTTAGCTTCCTCGGTATTCTCTCGCGTGTCGGAAGAAGGCGCGGACGGACTTGCTTTCTCCGTCCTCGCCCTCGTAGGGTTTTCCGAAACCTCAACCGGCTGCTTATGTTCCGTTTTCTGCGGAGTGGGGTTGCCCATCATATGATCGAGCGTGTTCTCGTCCACGGTATGCGCCGCCTTTTCAGCAGGCGGCGTGGTGCGCTCCTTTTGTGCGTCCTGCTTCACCTTGTCCTCGCGGGCTTTTATAATATCGGCTCTGATTTTCTCAACATCGACCGCCGATAACGCGAAACGCTCGGTGATCCTGTTGACCTTTGCAGCATCATTGGCATTTACGACTACATCGACAATGCCGTCCGGCTGCTTCTTATTGATAACCGCAGCATACAGAATTCCGTACTTCTTGGCTTCCTCGGCAAACAGCTTCAAGTCCTTTGCTTTGATAGCAAACACCTTAGTGGGTTTGCCGTTGAACGATCTCATGCGGGCTTTGCCGCTTGTGCGCTTTTCGTCCTTTAGCGCCGCGATAAGGAAAGTGGCAAGGGACAATGCGCCCTTGCCTGCAAGGTTCGTCGCGCACTCCACGCCCTTAACGGTCACGTTTGTCGCCATGTTGACGATCTGCTCGGCTGCTTCTCCCTGTTGGCTCATGCTGTTTTTCGGCCTCCTTTGCTTTTGTTTTTGACATAAAAAAGACGCTCCGTCTTGAAGCGTCTAAATAATGCGTAGTGCTGTTTATCTCTTTTTCTTGTATCGTTGTTTGCTGCTGTTGGGCTTGTCAGGGTACTCCATTTCAATCAGGCCATGCTCCAAGGCCGGAACAAGGTAGAGCTTGCGAAAGGATGCCCGGTTTTTCAGCCCAAGGCGTTCCATAAGTTGTTGTGCTGAAAGCGTATCACCATCGAGCTTTTCAATAAGCAATTTTACGGAGGGCGTTACCGTCTGTTCAGCCTGTTGATTTTGAGAGATTTCATGGAGTGTATCATATATGACTGACAACAGAAATTCAACAAACGGCGTGGCGTCCGCTGCTTTGTCCGCCTTACTGAGCGCGGCATAGTAGAAGTCCTGTCTTTCCCGAATCAGCGTTTCTATAGGTAGCCAAGCAAATACGGGCTTCCACTTATACAAAAGCAGGGTATTCCACATACGTCCCATTCTACCGTTGCCATCGGCAAAGGGGTGAATGAACTCAAACTCGTAATGAAAAACACAGCTTTTCACAAGCGGATGCACCTTCGATGTTTTTGCCCAAGTAAGCAGATTGCTAATAAGCTCCTGTATCATGTTGGCAGGCGGAGCCATGTGAACAAGCTGTTCGCCCTTATATACGCCAACGCCGCCGCTTCTGAAAGCTCCCGCTTCACGGACAAGTTCATGCATCAGGGTACGATGCGCTGTAAGCAAGTCCTTCACGGAATATGGATCAAAGCTCAAAAGACGCTCGTATGCTTCAAAGGCGTTCTTTACCTCTTGTATTTCCCGCGGTTCGCCGAGTATGCGTTTCCCATCAATGACCGCTGTTACTTGGTCAAGCGAAAGAGAATTGTTCTCGATAGCAAGCGAAGAATGGATCGTCTTAATCCTGTTATCCCGCCGCAGCTTGGGGTTTGCGTTCATATCCTGCCATGTGGTAATGCGTCCGACAAGCTCACTGATTTCCGATATTTTTTCGACAATAGCATCCGTCGTGGAAAACGGCGGGGTATATTGCTCCTGCTCCATACTGCACCTCCAACTTGTATCTTATTCTAACATACAAGTGTAAGGAAAACAACCTTGCTTTGCCCGTCAGACTTGTATGGTGTACTTGTGTGTTCCGCACCATATAAGTCCTGCCTATTATACGAAGGCTCTCCACATCATCTGATATAGGTCTTGCCGCGTCCCTGCACTTTCTCTTGTTTTTTTTCAACCTCCTTTGCTTCGATTTGTTTTAGCTGTGCGTTTTTCTCTGCGATTTCGAGAGAGCGCACGGCGATAGCGTCGCACAACTTCACATCCTGCCGCAGCGGTTTGAGTTCTGCCGTTATCTCTGATAAACGGTTTCTAATCTCAACCTTACGCGGATCGGGTATGTCGGTACGTCGCAGTTCATTTTTGAGTTCTTTTCGCTGCCCGGATAGGTTAGCGATTTGTTGCTTGGCGTGGTTTTGATATGCGGTGAGATCTTCCGCAGTATCAATCTTATGCTTGAACAAAAACCGCGTCTGCTTATCAATAGCTTCAATATGGCGAATATCCTCGCGCAGTACATACGGGGTATAACTGGACGGCTGCCGGCAAGCCTCCCGCAGCTTTCGGCGGTAGAAGAAGTAGAGCGCCCGCAAGCCTTTCCACGTTGCCTTTGATAAATGATAGTCTCCATATACGCGGACGCGAAGAACGCTCTTTTGTTGCTCCGGCTTCGGCGGGCGCGTCGGCCATCGCTGACGGATGATGCGCTCGATGATCGCGTCCTCGGTATATCTCTCACCCAATGACCGCAGACGGACAAACCGCTCTTTGCCGTTTGGTCGTACCCGCCAAATGCTGCCGCGCTTTTCGACCTTATAACCGCGTTCCTTCATGTTCTTTATGAACATCTGGTAGTTGACCGCCCCCATAATGGCGGCGTCCACATCGGGGCGAATAGCATCGCGCCATGTGGGAAGCCCTTGCTTCCGTGCGTCCCACTCGGCGTAATGCTTGGGATAATACGCCGTATGCTCCGTAATGATGGATAAGCTATGCTCTTTGCACAGGCGGTCAGAAGTTGCCCGCATTCTCGCATAACTCTCGCGGCAACCGTTAAACTTCCCGCCGTGCAGATACGATACGGAATTGAGTACAAAATGATTGTGCAGACAATGGGTATTCAAGTGCGTGGCAACGATGACCTGAAAATCGGGCCATAGCTCGCTGGCAAGCTGAACACCTATCTCATGCGCGGTCTTTGCGTCCACTTCACCCTCGGCAAAGCTCTGATAGCCATGCCATGCAAGTATACCGTCCACCTTTTGAAACTGCGTTTTTGTCATTTGCATCTGCTCACGGGCGCAATTTGTGTTACAGTTCAAGGCAGTCACATAATACTGCTGCTCGGTCTTGAAATCGTCCATCGCGTAGTCCATAACATCGCGCATGGTCTGATAATCGGTTTTGCTCCAGTTCGGGTTTTCAGTCTTGTCGGGGTTCTTGGCATAATCGAGGACGCGGGGCAGCTTGTTATCCACTTTCCATATTCGGGTCGTTGCCATATCACAGCGGAACAGGAAGCGTGACCGCCTTTTGAATCTCCAGCGTCACCCTGCGGAACTCGTCCATATAGCGGGCGTAGTCCTCGGCAAGAAAAAAACCCGTGGCGTTTGCACGGGCAGCAATCTGATTGATGCTGTTGCCGACGGCGTTCAATTCGCGCATCATGGAATGATAATCGGGCGGCGGTAGCTCTTTCGGCACAAAGCCGTTAATCAGTTGTCGCAGGTACGTTTCTCTTGATAACCCTGTTCGCTTGACCTTTTTCATAAGAGCTTGATACTCTTTACTGTCAAGATGCAGCATCACTTGAATATTGCGTTTTCGCATAAATCGACCTCCTTTGTAGTTGAAGGGGTTTAAGGGGACACCCTTACGAGCGGATTTGGTTAACCAAATCCAATGCTCGTTTGTCCAATGCAGAGCATTGTCCAGATAGCACGTTCCGAGAAATGAATCACTCCTCATTCGCACCGTTCTCGGTCTGAAGCGAGATTTTCTTGATGCCGCTGAGCGTGGTGGACACGATGCCGAGGCGCTTGGCAAGCATGATTTCAGCTTCCATTTCTTCGGTCACTTCGTTGGAACAAAGCACGAGCACACGGCAGCGGCGCAGCAGTTCAAGCGACATTGCTTTCCGTGCATCGCGCTGTTCGAGAATGCTGTCGGACAGGAAACGGGAGAACATCATGCAGGGGCAGATCGGCAAGTAGCCAAGCTCGTAAAGGGCCTTGCTATATTCTTTCAGCTTGCCGGACGCAAAGCCCGCTGCTTGGTCTACAGGCGCGCATACATACGCAAAGGTTCTATTACTCATCTTTCTTTTTCCTCCATCGAATGATTGATGGCGCTATTCGCGCTTCTTGTTTTGACTGGCGTGTTGATATGCTTTCGCAACATGAGCTGTTCATTGTAGTCCTTCCCGACCTCCGGCGGGAGCATCTCTGTCGTGTATTGTTCAGGCAGCGCGGCGCATATTGCAGCAGCGGCTTTTCTGCCTATTTCGTCGTTGTCCAGGCACAAAGCGATGTGCCTTATGCTCTGATTGTTTTGTAAATATTCATTCAAGGCAACGGGCAGTTCTGATGACTGCTCCTTGCGCGGTTGATAAACGCCTGCAAGCGAAAGGTAGTTGTCCGGCTTCCATCGCGGCTTCTTCATGCGCTGCATTTCCACGAAAGAAAGGCAGTCAATGGCGCTTTCAAACACATAAAGCGTTTCGCGGTTGTTTCTGGGCAAAGAAAAGGAATACCTTTTGTCGCTGCCCTCTACTTCGCAAAGGAAAGCAGAAGCGGGATTGCTGCTCCGCAGCATGGCGTAACGGGGTACATCGTTCTTATCAAAGCCAACGAATACGCAGTTGTGGCGGGTGTCCTCGTAGACCAAGCCCATCTCAAAGCACATATTGAGCAAGTCTTCTGAGAGTCCCCGTCCCATAAGATAGGCGCGCACACGGTCATTGTTCTTATATGGCACGGGCAGAACGAAGTCCGAAGGCTTCGTGCGCTGAATGGAATAGGTCTTTGTCGGCTCGACGCTGCGCCCACAATCAAGCATCTTCAAAACGGCACAAACAAAATCCATGCCCTGTACCTTTACAAGATAGTCAAGGGCAGAAACGCCGCCGATGCCCGTAGACCATTGATACCACTTACCGTTTGAAATCTTCAAGCTGTCATGGCTGCGAAGTGAATAGGTGGCAGACGAAAGCCGCACAAGTTCGTGCGGCTCATACATCTGCAAATATGTGAGTAGATCAAGCTCTCGCGCCCGTTCTATCTCTGCTTTTGATACCTGTCGTCTGTGTTCCATCGTTACCTCTCATATTCCGGCTCATTGCGCCGTCTTGTTCTTTCGTCCTCCTGTTCTGGCTCGGCGTCCAGCGTGTCGTTCTCACGCTTATCCATATTGAGCATCGCGTCAAGCTCCGCAAGACGGGCAGACTTCGTTTTAAGTTCTTCCTCCTGTGCAAAGGGCTTTTCGACCTCCGCTTTTGCGTTTTCGATCTGCGTGTGCAGATTGGCAAGCGCCTGTTCGCAGACTGCAAGCCTTGTCGGTAGCATTTCAAAGGTGTTTTCAATACGCTGGATATTACCGTGAATGTCGCTGCCCAGGTCTATCGTGTGGGATAGCGCGCCTTTGAGCGTCAGATTGAATACTTTGCTGAACGTGTCGTAGGAAAGCAGGAGTGTAAATCCCCTGAAGTTCCCGACCTCCTTTGCCGCGGGATTGGTCTGCGCCTTGCACGTTTCGATTAAAGCCGCGCCCGCGTCCTTTTTCTCGGCGTAGGTCGTGCCGCAAAGCTCCATGCCCGGGAAGTCCTCGGTCTTATGCTGCTCGTAGAGAGCAATATCCGACTTGAAGCCCGCCAAGCGTTCCTCCGTTGTTTTCACCTCGCGGGGGAAGTGCTTTAACAGCCTGTCCTCCATAGCGTATTTCTGACTTTGGTAGTTCGCTTTGACGAGCTTCAGCCGTGACACGTCGATCTCCAAGTCCATCTTTTCCTTGATGTGCGGATTGCCGGTGGCAAGCGCTTTTACCTCGGCGTAAGAGAGCGCCGTTTCGTCAATGTCCTCGCAGCTTCTCACGGGGCTTTTGCTTGTCATTATCTGGCTGATGAACTTCTGTTTGGATTCAATCGTCTGCCACATATAGGCGTCAAAGGTGTTTTCGGTGACATAGCGGAACACATCGACCTTTTCATTTTGGTTGCCCTGTCGTATCATGCGCCCCTCGCGCTGCTCTATGTCGGAGGGTCGCCACGGAATATCCAAGTGATGTTCTGCGGCGAGCTTTCGCTGCACGTTAGTGCCGGCTCCCATTTTCGCCGTTGAGCCGATAAGTACGCGGACAAGCCCTCGCCGGACGCTCGTAAAGAGCGCCGCTTTCTGCGCCTCGGTCTTTGCGTCGTGAATAAAGGCGATTTCCTCGGCGGGTATGCCGCACTCGATGAGCTTTGCTTTGAGGTCATCGTACACATTGAAAGTCCCGTCGTTGTGCGGCGTTGAGAGGTCGCAGAATACAAGCTGCGTGAGCTTCTTGGCTTCGCCCGC
The DNA here is from genome assembly GCA_034933205.1 of Eubacteriales bacterium. Taxonomy (GTDB): domain Bacteria; phylum Bacillota; class Clostridia; order Christensenellales; family CAG-138; genus UBA7703. The sequence goes on along the minus strand of JAYFNY010000001.1, from coordinate 175,654 downwards.
TTCCCACACTCGGTAGATATTGTCCATGCAGGCGGTGACCTTGCCATCGTCATTGTCAGCCAGCATCCCGTTCATAAGCCGTTGGTCGAGGGCGAGCTTTCTGCCATCGTTTGTTATACGCAACATATTATCTACGGTAGGCTCGACCATACCGCTTCTGACACGCTCGGCGCGCTCGGCAAGGGAGGCGACCATTTCTTTCTGATGTTCCGATGGTTTCAAGGCTACGTTGTGGTAATCAACAGTCGGCACGGGAAGATTGAGCATATCCGCGGTTTGAATGTCCGCTGCCTGTTTGAACATGGATATAAGCTCCGGCAGATTGTAGAACCTTGCGAATCTCGTTTTTGCTCTGTACCCCGTACCCTCCGGCGCAAGCTCGATGGATGTGATGGTTTCTCCGAATGTACTCGCCCATGCGTCAAAATGCGTCAGGTCATTGCGCTTCAATAGTCCATACTGCAAATACCTCTGCATGGTGTACATCTCGGTCATGCTGTTCGAGATGGGCGTTCCCGTGGCGAATACAATGCCGCGCCCATCTGTAAGATCATCAAGATAGCGGCACTTCATAAAGAGGTCGGCGGATTTCTGCGCTTCGGTCTGCGCCAGTCCCGCCACGTTCCGCATCTTCGTAAACAAAAAGAGGTTCTTATAAAAATGCGCTTCGTCAACAAACAGGCGGTCAACGCCCAACTCCTCAAAGGTCACAACATCGTCCTTGCGCGATTGGTCGTTGAGCTTATCGAGCTTCAGCTTGATGGTTTTCTTGGTCTTTTCAAGCTGCTTGACCGTGAAACGCTCCGCGTGGGCGCTCTTTGCGTCCGCAATGCCGTCCACGATCTCGTCAAGCTGTTCCTGCAATACCGCGCGCTGCCGCTCAATGCTCATGGGTATCTTCTCGAATTGCGAATGCCCGATAATGACTGCATCGTAATCGCCGGTGGCTATTCTGCTGCAAAACTTCTTGCGATTTCTCGTTTCAAAGTCCTTCTTCGTAGCAACAAGGATGTTGGCGGAGGGATAAAGCTGCAAAAACTCCGCCGCCCATTGTTCGGTCAGGTGGTTCGGCACGACAAACAGGCTCTTTTGACATAGCCCCAAGCGTTTCAATTCCATGGCCGACGCTACCATTTCAAAGGTCTTGCCAGCGCCGACGACATGCGCCAACAAGGTATTGCCGCCGTACAACACACGGGCGATGGCGTTTACCTGATGGGGACGCAGCGTGATTTCGGGGTTCATGCCCACAAAGCGGATATGGCGCCCGTCATATTCCCGCGGACGGACGCTGTTGAACTTTACGTTGTAGTGAGATGCCAGTCTGTCGCGGCGTTCGGGGTCTTTCCATATCCAGTCGCGGAAAGCGTCCTTGATGGCCTGCTGTTTTTGCTGCGCGAGTATCGTTTCTTTTTTGTTTAGCACGCGCACTTCGTTTCCGGCTTCATCGAGTTTGGTATCGAATATGCGAACATCTTTGAGATTCAAGGTCTCCTCGATGATCTTGTAGGCGTTGATGCGATTCGTACCGTAGGTGACGCCCGCTGCCACGTTGTTGTAATCGGCGTTCTTGCCCTCGATGTTCCATGTTGCCGTGATGGATGAATAATGCACCTTGATGCGGCTGCGGTAATAGCCCGCTGTGCTTAAAAGCTCATACACAAACTTCTCAATATCCCCCGGCGGGAGCCATGTTGCACCGAGCCGCACATCTATCTCGCTCGCAGTCAGGTCTTTGGGCTGTACCTTTTCAAGCGCCGCTACGTTGGAAGCGTATTGCGGGTCGTCAATCTCACGAAGCAGTTGCAGCTTCCAACGCACATCGCCCGAAAGGTATTCATCGGCGGGTTCATATCGCTTTGTGGAGGGGTTCATGAAGATAACACCCATCAGTTCCTCGGCAAGCTGTTCCTCTGTTTTGCCCGTAAGCTCTGCCATATACGGCATATCCACTTTTGCTTTTTCGGATAGCGAAACCGCAAGAGCCTCGGAAGCGGTGTCAACGGTGGTGATAACGCTCTGCTGCCGTATGGTGCGCTTCGTGAACATATCGGCCTTGCGCTCCAGATTGCCGTTCTCGTCAATGACTTCAAGTGAGCAAAGAAGGCAGTATGCAGAATCGTCCGAGAACGCCATATTGTTGCCGCGACTGTTGAGAAGTCCATATTTATTGGTGTAGCTGTCGTAGAGCGTGTTTAGGTTGCGCTGTTCCCGCGCAATGTCCTCGTCGGGGTAGCCCTCAAGCTGATACTCAATCAAACGGCGGGTGCAGTCCCGAAGCTCGATCATGCCCTTGATGCGGTTTGCCGCCGTGACGGAAACCTCCATCTTGTTCATGCGGCTGTTTTCGCGGTAATATATCTGCCCGTCCACGATGGTAAAAGAGAAGTTCCGTATATCGGGGTCGGCGGGAATGCTCTCGGTGCTTTCGGAAAGCTCATCGTCCTCACGCTCATATTCGGTTATCTCCGCGTGGATGTTTGCCATTGCGTCCCGAAGCTGCTCGGAAAGATCTGCGCCTGCAATAGGCGCTACGGTACATTCCTGCCTGCCGTACTGTGTGCTTTCCTCCGCAAACCGTCCGAGCACCATATCGGGGTTGTCGATGAAGTATTGATTGACGGAGAAGCCCTCTATGGTCTTGCCAAGATGTGTCCAGCCCGGCTCAATGTCGATAGCCCTGTCTCGCTTTTGCAGAAACAGAATGTCCGCAACGACGCCCGTACCCGCATTTTGCAGAAAGGCATTGTTGGGCAGGCGTACCGCGCCGATAAACTCCGCCCGCTGCGCGATGTACTTTCTGACGGCGGAGTTCTTCTTGTCCATCGTTCCCGATGAAGTGACAAAAGCAATCACACCGCCCGGGCGCACCTTATCCAAAGTTTTGGCGAAAAAGTAGTCGTGAATCAAAAAGTGGTTTTTGTCGTACCGCTTATCTGATACGCCATAGTCCCCGAAAGGCACGTTGCCGATGGCGAGGTCAAAGAAACTATCGGGCAGATTGGAGTCCTCATATCCCTGTACAGCGATGTTGGCGCTCTGATAGAGCTGCCGCGCAATCCTGCCCGTGACGGTATCAAGCTCAATGCCATATAGTTTGCTCTTGCTCATAGCCTCCGGCACAAGCCCGAAGAAATTACCGATGCCGCAGGCAGGCTCCAACACATTGCCCGTATGAAACCCCATGTTCGCAATACACTCGTACATTGCCTTGATAACCGTGGGCGAGGTGTAGTGGGCGTTCAGGGTGGAGGCTCTTGCTGATTCGTATTCTTCCTCGGACAGTAAGCCTTTGAGTTCGGCGTATTCTGCGCGCCAATTATCCTTGCTTTCGTCAAAGGCATCCGCAACGCCGCCCCAACCGACATACTTTGAAAGGATTTCCTGTTCTTCGGGAGTGGCAAGCCGCCTGTCCGCTTCGATGTTCTGCAAGGTGCGGATAGCGTCCACGTTCATGTGGTACTTGGTCTTTGCACCGCCGTAACCAAGCTCGTTGTTGGTGATACGAAAATCATGTTTGTGCGGCTGCGTCAGGTCGATGACGATACTTTTGAGCTTCGGCTCGGCAGACTTCTCCCATGTTGGCGTAAGCGGCTGTTCGGGCTGCGGCCCGGATTGCTGCGGCTGTGCTTTCAACCATTCCTGCACAACATGGAGCTTTTCCACGCGGATGATGGGAAATCCGACCTCGCTGTGAAAGGTAATGTCCCGCATGGATACATCGCCAAATGAGCTTATGCTTTCAACCTCATATTTGCGCCCCTGCCAGTCAATGACGGTGCCAACAAGAACGTCGGGGACTTGTTCGGATTCGTGTTCAATCCTTGCGATGTTTTCTTCATCAAAAGAGGTAACGATAAGATGGTCGTTAGCGCTGTTCTCCCGAAGTCTGCGCTCAAACACCTCACGCGGCATATCATCATATAAAAGCGGGTATTTGGGGTTGGACAGCATGACCGTGGCATCGTCATATCCAAGAACGGTGTAGGTCTGCGCGCCAAGCTGCACCTCATCGCCAAGTGAGAAGTGATACTCGGCATCCTTGCGCGTTTCATCCATCGCTGCCGCGGCTTCCCGCAACGCTTCGCGGACAACCTGTTCTTCCTGTCGTGCCGCTTCGCGTTCGGACTGCTGCTGCTCCCATTCGGGCAGATACGCTTTTTCTTTCTCAGACAAGTAACGGTCAAGGGCAATGAGTTCGGATAGCCTGCGGTGTACCTTTATCCATGAAAAGACGGTGGGTGTATCGCTGCCGTATTTTCTGAATGAAAGTCCTTTCCCATCGTGATCGACAAAACCCCGCTGCCCATCCAAAAAGGTTTGGGAATGCCCGCCTGTGCCGTACTCCTTTTTAAGAAAGGAAAGAGCGTCCTGTTGCGTATAAATGGTCTGATAAAACTTGAAGATTCGGAACTTGCCCTCGGAAAATCCGCTGCCGCGTGTGAGTTCATTGTCGAGGTCAGCTTGGGAAAGAGAAAAGGCAGAAGCTGTTTCGGCTTCTGCCCTTCCGATAAAGGATATTTGATCGTCCGCTGTGGGGAACGGGTTTAGTTGTGGATCAGGTCCGCTATCACCGCCTCCTCGGCTCGGTGCTTGATGTTGTTCATCTGCTGCACCCAAGCCATTTGGTCTTTCGCTTTCAAGTCCTCGTTCACGCCCTCGGCTTTCGCCATCTGCGCTGCCGCTTGCTCGATCTGCATCCTCGCGGTTTGGTCGATCTCCAGCAGGTGCGCCAATAGCCGGTTCTGGAGCAGTAGGCTGTTGTATGTCCCCTTGCGATGCTCCCTCAGAAACGATTTCCTCATCATCCCGTATTTGCCGATCTGCTCGGTCGGCTGCGTATCCATCTCTATATCGGGAATCAGATAATCCCCGTTCCGGCTGTAACTCAGTTCCATGTTCAGCACTCCTTTCGCTTTTTCTATCTTCATTCTGCAAAACAATTCGCTTGTTTGCAAGTGTACCGCGCTCCTGTTTTTCGATGCCGCGGACGCTGCGCTCAATCTGGCGCAGCACCATTTCGGAAATATCCGCCGTTGCTGTGCCGAGTTGCGCGATGGTGTCCGGGGTATTGAAGTCGATTAGGGGAACAAATTCGGAAGCGTCCAAGTATTCGCGCGCATCATATCCAAGCCGGGTGAGGATGCAGTAAAGAACGCTCAATTCCGTGATTTGCTCAAACCAAACCCGGATATTGAAATCGTCGTATTCGCCAAGGGCGCTGTCCGCAAGGGAATGCAGGAGCGCATCTGCGTAATCGGCGCTGTTGTCGATGACCGCGTTATGGATGACGCCCGAAAGCTGGTCGGAGAATGGAAGTCCTTCATATTTGGGTATCTCCCCGAAATGGTTTTGCAGCTCTTCAAGGATTTGCGGTTCATGTGTTTCGCGCATCTTCCACAATTGAAAGGGAATGTTATGGCGCGCGTTGGTATCGGAGACATCGAACACATACCGCAACGCAGGCTTTTGCCCGCTATCGTCTATGACCGCGATACCCTTTGCGCCCTTGTTTACCCAACGCTTGAACATATTGTTCCAAAGCTCAATGGGCGCGCAAGCGGTAGCGTCCGGGCGCTGTGCGTGGATAAGCACCTGTTCGTGAAACGGGTACTTGTAGAGCCATGCGGCAGAGTTGAGAAAGCTTGTCCAGTTCTCTTTGGATTGTGTAAGCTGCTTCGTTGTCTGCGCCGCAAGCTCTGACATGAGTTGAAGTTTGGTCGCCACTCAATTACCTACCTTTCCGGCTGAAGCCTGCTCTTTTCTCTTTCCTTCATCTGAGCCGCCTTTTCAAGCGCCCAATGCGGAAGATGGCCGGGCTTAATTTCGCCAAGCACTTCGCGGCGCTCCACACGGTATTGCGCACCGCTGTACAGGTTCGTCACAAAAACGGCACTCCCACGGGAGTTTGCAGCAGCGCCAAAGCCTCCGTTCACGAGCAATATCTGATGCGTTGCAATTTGGTATTCGCTCCGCAGCACCTCTGCTTTCAGCGCAACGATCTTCCCGTTGATGCTTTTTGAAAGGTCATTCGGATAGCAAAGGCCGGCGGTTATTGGCTCGGTGGGATATGGGATTTCTGCGATTTCCTCTTTGACAACTTCTATCTGCTCATTGATGCGTTCAGCATATAGCTGCATGATTTCAAGGTAGTCGTCGCCGCCGATGCAGTCGGAATACCCGCGCATTAGCTCGTTGGTCTGGCAGAAGCCGCACATATACGGCGTTTGGGTGTTTTCCTTATCTTCGCCAAACACGACCTCTTTATCGCCGATATGCAGCGATTGCGTGATCGTCCAAGTTCCCGCCTTGCGAATTTCTTCATCGTTTCTCATATTGCTTACCGCTCCGGCTCGTCACGCTTTTTCGTGCGCTTCGGCTGTCCTTTTTCGTCATAGCTGCGAGGATCGGCGGCTTTCGTGTGCCAACCGAAAAGGGAGCCAGCAAGCATGGCTTCCTCTTGTGCGCGGGTCACGCCCATTTCCCTGTTGATGCTGTCAGCATTTTGCCTGTTGTTCCGTGCATCGCCGGGGACATTGAAATTGGTGGACTGATAGCCCTTTTGTCCGCGCATTACCTTAATCATGTCGCCGCTCGACGGTATCAGCGTGTAGCAGTACGGAGGAAGCAGCGGCGGCTTGTGTGTGCGCTCCGATATATCCTGCACCTCGGTTTCAATCCGCTTTGTGTAATCCTCATACGCGGTTTCCTTTGCCGCAGCGTAATGCCCCCAAAAGAAGTGCATGGGTTCGGCAGTCCGATACTGCCAAGTGACATAGGGCGCGGGTGCGGTGTCGCTGTGTCCTAATGCGAAGCCCTGTTCGCCAACGGGGAAGCGTTCAATGATTTCATATCCTGCATTGATTTCTTTCTCTTTCATGGTCAAGCTCCTTTCACAGTATTATGTAATCAGAGGGCAAGCGCCCTCTGTTTTGTCCTTATTTCTTGTTCTTACGACGGAAGTACAAAAATGCTGCGCCGCCGACAATGACGAGGCACAGCACGATTGCCAATATCGCCTTTAATTCCATTGCTTATTCCTCCGATCCTCTGAGTTTCTTTCTGCGCTTGATAACAAGGAAAGCGCCGCCGCCAAGCAGCAGGATAGCGCCCAAAATCATTGCGGGAAGCTCCCACCAGTCCGTGTCCATGCCGAGCTTAACGCTCTTGTTGTTGGGAATTTTGATTTCAAGCGGTTTTACCGCCGACATTTCGGACGTGACCTCGATCTTCCTTGCAGACACAGGGAAGTAGCCCGTAGGCACGACGGATTCCTCGATCCACACGTCGCCCAGCGGCAGACCGTGGACATAGACCTCGCCGTTATTGTCCACCATCAAATCCATGACCGTGCCTTTGGCGTCGTAGATATACTTGCCATCGTCCTGTTTCGTGAACGCAAGGGTTTCAAAGCCCAAGCCGTCCTTGACCTTGAAGCGGAAGCCAGCACCGGAGATGGGCTTTTCGGAGGAAGCATCGATTTTCAACACTTTGATACCCGTGGGGCAGTTGTTAACCGTGACCTTGCAGGGCGCGGTCTCGCTGTGCTTGTCCGTCAGTTCGATCTCGGTCATTCCGTCCGCGATATAACCGACAGGCACGGTTTCAACGAGCTTGTACTTACCCGCTTTGAGATACTTGAATACCGCCTTGCCATTGGCGTCGGTCACAAAGGTTTCCGTACCATCATCGACAGGGATGCGGTAGCCGCCCTCGGCCAGCTTGGTTTTGATTGCCTTTCCCTCGCTGTCATGCAAGGTGAACGTAATGCCCGCAAACGGCGCGTTGGTATAGGTGTTCATCTTGGTGATTTCTAGCGTAATGGGCTCGTTTGCAAACTCTACATCGCCCGTTACCTTGCCGTAGTTATCAATGGTAATGGAATAGGTGCCGGTGTCGATGGAATAGGTGTCGGGCGCGGCGGTTTCCTGCCATGTGTACTTGCCTGCAGGCAGTTCCTTCATGTGGATATAGCCGTCAGAGCCGGTCTTTCCCTCGTAGAACACCTTGCCGCCTGCATCCGTCACCTTGACGGCTGCGTTTGCGAGGGGCTGTTCGGTCTTGCTGTCGAGCTTGCGGATTCTTGCTACGTTTGCCTTGTTCGTCAATTCAAACACGGCGGTTCCCTTATCCTCGCTGGTTAGAGTTATTGTTTTCACCTCATCCGATAGAATGAAGCCTGCGGGCGGCACAACCTCCTTGACTTTATACTCGCCAACAGGAAGGTCGATAGTTTCGGCGTATCCGTCGCTGTTGGTCGTGATGGTGTCGAACAGCTTACCCGCTGTATCGCGCACCTCAAAAACCGCACCGGCAAGAACGCGCTCCTTGTTTGCCGCATCGAGCTTATATACGCCGATCCTCGCTTTGAACATGGTATTGTAGATGGGGCTGTCGTAGTGCTGCACGTTGAGTGCGCTGTCGATAGTGAGCGGAAGCCTGTCCGTAAGCATCTCAACCGTTTCCACGGGAACGGCAAGCTCTTTGAGATAATAATCGCCGTAGGGGAGCTGTACTGAGGTTTCCGCGATGCCCTGATCGTCGGTGGTCAACACCTCGACAAGCACATCAGCGGGGACATCGCCAATGGTCTGTGCGGTATAAAGACCGAACACATAACCCTCAGCAAGCGCGTTGTAGAAGTCGATTTTGTCGTAGTTGAACATCTCGGTGATCTTGCGAATCTTGACCTTGCCGGTCTGCAAGTCGTTGTCCGCGTTAATAGTGACGGTCACGACGGGAGTGTTCTGATCCTTATAGGCAATCGTCACGGTATGAACGGTATCGTCCACGATATAAGCAGACGGGGCGCTCTTTTCCTGCACGGTATAGGTCGCAAAGGGCAATGCGCCCGTTTCTGCGACGCCCGATGCGTTGGTCGTTAGCGTCGCCACAACTGTGCCTGCTGCGTTCTTAACCTCATATACCACGCCCGCAAGCCCCTGTGCTGCATATGCGGGAACGCTCACCGTTCCGTACTCGGTTTCGGTGGACTGGCTGCTCGTCAGCACATCGCCGGTCTTTTGCACACGAATCTTGCCTGTTGCAGCCGTGTTTGTAAACGTGACCTTTGCGGTGTTATTAGTGGTGATGGCGGCGCTCTTTACCTCTGCGGTGATGACATACGGGCTTACCGTCGAAAGTTCCTTGATATACACCGTTCCAACGGAAAGGTTCTCGGAGGTGATTGTACCGTCTGCACCGGTAGTCAGTTCTGTGAGCTTATTTGCGCAGCTCGAATCGGAATACACGCCGAACTTCACGCCTGCAAGCGCCGCGCCGTTTGTGCCTGTCTTGACGAGCTGCACCTTGCCGAAGGCGGGAACGCCGACATTGAAGGACGCCGTTGCCACGACCTGCGCGGTGGTGGCGCACAAGAATATCTTTTGCAGCCCGCCACTCGACGGTACATACGCCGTGATGTTATCTACGCTTCGCGTATCGCTGCCCTGTGCGGAGATGGAAAAGCTTTGTCCTGCCGCCGATGCGGGGACGGTGATGGTCAGCGTTTCACTGCGGCTGCCGGTGTAGCCCGTGACAGACGCGCCGGAGGGCAAGCCGTTGGTGTTCAAGGTATAGCCGCTGTTGATGTTGGTAAGCTGCACCGAGGTCTGCCCGCTAAAGCCGCTGCCGCTTGCCGTAAGCTGCACGGTCGAGGGCGAAAAGCCGATAGCGTGGGGCAAGGACTGGCGCGCCCTTGCCTTTGCAAGAAGCTCGTCGGCGTATTCAAGGACATGTTCATATCCGCTTTTTGCACGGATATAGGTCGGATTTGCGCTTCTGTTGGTGAAGCTGTACGATTCCGCTTCGCCCTGTTCGGACAGCCAGAAGCGGATAGCGTTCGCGGTTGCCTGTCGCGCTTCGTCTGCGGTGAATCCCGACGGCGTGTTATTGGGATAGCCGTACATGAGGATGCTGTTCAGACCCGACAAGGTACTGCTCGAAAACACGTTGCTCGGGGAAGTAGCGGTGTAGGTCTGCCCGTGCGGGTTGGTTGCCGCGTGTTCCACGCAATACACGATTTCGCCTGTGGATTCAATCCAATGCCTCGGCGTGTTCAGATCTTTCCATGTACCGTCAGCGTAATACTGCAAGTAGTCAAATGCGCTGTTGGTCTGGGATTCGATGGTGACGGTGCTTGCCGCCGCCGATGCCACACCGGGCATCAAGCCGATGACGGTCAGCAAACACAGCAGCAGCGCCATAAGTCGTTTTGCTTTCATGTTCTTTCCTCCGTTTTTGTTTTTTGTCTATATGAAAAAACGCCTCACGGCGCTTTCGACATGGGAGTGCTACTAACCGAGAAATGAATATTCGTTTTCTCGGATAGTAAGTTTCTCGGATAGTAAGTTACTCTCGAATAGCAGAGAGATTGGCTCAATAACTGAAAAGGGCAGACTGCGCCCTTGGTGTGAGACGCTATTCATCGAATACGGGACAGCTATCCATGCTGCACCTTTTCCTTTTCCCGTCATAATACAGGCAGTACGGGCAGTCCTTGTTTTCAGCAGTAGCAAACTGGATATTCTTTTCCTTTTGCCGTCTGCGTCCGAAACCTGGCTTTTCCTGCATCATGCGCTCATATTCTCTGTCTTTGCCTCTCGTAAACAGCACAAGACCACCTCCTTGTATGAGCAAAGAAAAAACGCCCTGCTCAAAAGTAAAGGCGTTATCGTTCTAATTGGCGCTCCCGTCTCTTTCGCTCCTGCACCTTGCAATAGTAGTCGAGCGCCTTAATAATCATTTCTTCTTTTTCTCGGGGAGTAGCTTCCTTTGGGAAGTATTTGTTAAGCCTGTCGCCCTTTATGGTGATGTTGTTCTGCTGCGGCTTTTCTTCAGCCATTACAAGCTCCATTCCGTTTCTGTCGAGCTTGCCGTCCTGCGCCGCTTGTTTCATGCGCTGCGCTTGCGACAACGATGGCGTACATTCGTTGGCTTCAATAACACATAAAAGCTCGGTTTGAAGCTCCTGCGGGAGATAGGAAAGCTCTACGGCGGGATTAAAGGCGATTTTCTTATCGTCTACCATTTGAAGAAGCGGCGGCACAAGCTCCGTGAGCCGGATAAACCGTCGCACTTGGTCTTTGCTTACGCCCACTTCCTCGGCAAGAATATCCCTTGATTGCTTTCCTTGAAAATCCAGCGCAACTTGCGCTGAATTATTCTTGGGTCGTCCCGCCTGTCGTTTCATCGCGTCAAGCTGCATCTTATAGGAAAAAGCACGCTCGCTCGGCAAGATGTTTTCTCGCTGATGGTTTGCTTCTACCATGCATATAACCGCTTCATCATCGGACATTTCTCGCACAACGGCGGGAATGGTGGTTTTGCCGATTGCCATACAAGCTGCTTTGCGCCTGTGTCCCGACAGCATTTGATACCCACCGTCCGGCGGCATAGGACGAACGATTGCAGGCTGACGGACGCCGTTTTCACGGATACTCTCAGTCATATTCAGCATGGCTTCGTCCTGCCTGACCTTAAAGGGGTGGTCGGGAAAGTCGCTTATCTCGGAAATGGGGATTTCTTGAACATACTCCGCTCCGCTCGGCGCTCCGCTTTCAGTGATACCGAAAAGCTCATCGAGCGTCGTAATCTTTGGTTTTCTGCTTTGCTCCAAGTTCGAGTACCTCCTTTGTCAAGCTCTCGTATGCCTGCGCGACCTTCCCATTCGGATCATAAGCGTAGATGCTTTGAGCTTTCTCCGGTACTTCCGCAGCGCGGACGGCAAATGGGATTTCCGTGTCGAAAACGCGGACAAGATTTCCATAGGTGTCGCGCACAGCTTTAACCGTATTGCGTCCGAGGTTGGTACGGTTATCTACCATCGTCATTACAATGCCATCAATTTTCAGATTGGGATTAAGCTGCTTTTTCACTCGTCCCACGGTTTTGAAAAGTGTTGCCATATCACCCGCTGCGAGGATATGCGCCTGCACGGGAATGATGATGCTGTCAGAAGCGGTCAGCGCATTGATAACGGTCAAGCCGAGAGAGGGGCGGCAGTCGATAATCACATAGTCGTACTGCTTTTTCACCATGCATACATACTGGCGCATGACCTGTTCGCGGGACATGGAATTGACAAGCGACACCTCAACCGTAGCAAGCTGACTATTTGCTGGAACAAAGTCAACGCCCTCGTTATGATGAAACACCATATCCGTAGGCGAGAAATCTTCCTCAATAATGATGCCGTTCATTGCCGTTGCCAATGTGTTCTGCTCTGCGTTTGGGTTCTCAATGCCGAGACACTTTGACAGGTCGCCCTGCGGGTCGGCGTCAATCAGCAAGACTTTCTTGCCCTGCCTTGCAAGACCGATACCCAAGTTCACGGTTGTCGTGGTTTTTCCCACACCGCCTTTTTCGTGAGCGCACGAGATTACTTTAGTCATAGGGGTTACCTCCTTTTCGATTTTAGACCGATGGTGTTCAGTCTATGTAAGGAGCATCTTGTAGGGGGAGCGGATGTTTCAGTCAGATATGGCAAAAAACGATTGAAAAGCAGGATAAACAAAAGAAGCTCCAAATGTTGGGGCTTCTCTTGTTGTATGTGCGAATTGGTGGTGCGATATTGTCCTATTTGAATTGTAGTAGCAGAAGAAACTTCAAAGTTGTTTTTTCATAGTGCAATTCCTCCTAAATAATTCTGTCATCTATATTTATCGCCCCGGCGTTATTCCAAAGGCGTATTTTCATCCAGCGTAAGCGCGTACATCGTGCCGTAGAACCGCTCATCCGTGCGCCCGCCCGCGAAGCTGACCACATACTTGCAGTCGCCGCTCATGTAGAGCCCCCAGCTCATCGAGTTGTCGTCGGGAGCTATGAGCGCGCCGTAGAGATGCTCGCCGGTGATCGTCCGAAGCGTAAGGCTTCCGCCGCTGCGCGTCATTACATAGCGGTCGTCCGCCGAGAATGCGGCGGCCTGCTTGCCGGATATCCAAGCCCACAGCGGAGTTCCCGTCGCCGTGTCGATGAGCAGAGCGCGCTCGTTGGTGGTGGTTGTATCAGTGCCCCAGAACAGCGTCTTTTGATCGTGGGAGAGGCTCATCTTCGCGCACCGCATACCCACGTCCAGCGTCCAGAGCGTTTTTCCCGTCGCAAGCTCGGTGCAGATGAGATAGCTTACGCCCGTCGCCTTGGAGGATGTAATAACGGAAGTGTCCGTCAACATATAATCCATGATCATGCTTTCGATGTACTTTTCCCACAGCACATTGCCGCTTATAATCTCGGTCGCTCTAAGGTCGCCGCATTCCGATGCGGTATAAATCACTTTATCGTCGGCGCTGAAAAGCAGCTTGTGGTTGTTCCCGCTTTTCATATAAAAACCGCAAAGGTTCGCGCCGTCTGTCATGCGCACCACGCACACATACCCTTCGTCCGTCTGAATAGCCAGCATCGTGTTGTCATTCGATATCTCCGCATCGTGAAGATTTGAGAACACCCCCGCGCCCGGAGCGTCCGGCTTAACATACAAGGCGTCGTTATCCGCATACGGGATCTGATAGGAGAACACCTCTTTGCCCGTTATATCCCAAACCACGGCGGTATCCGGTTCGCCCTCATTCTTGCCGTGGACGATGGTGGCGATCAGTTTTCCGTCCGTTGATACGTCGCAGGTGCGAACTTCACCGTAGAGGGGTTTCTCGAACAGAAGTGCTCCTGCTTTGTCGAAAACGTGCAGACACCCGTTTTCATACTTGTATTCCTCGCTGAAGGTGGTGTGGAAGGGCGCGGTCGCAATGATGTCGGCGGCGGCGTCAAACCCGTATGCCTGTATTCCGAGATCATGCTCCGTTTGAACGGTATAGTTCACCTGCGCGGGCTTTTTCTTGAGCGCAAGCGCAAGCTCCATGCTCCCGCCGTCCTTCGGCTCCACGATGGCACATTCCTCCGCGTAAGACGGATTTGTGCCTACATGGTTGCTGCCCAAGCCTATTTCGTTGACGAATATGGAAGCTCGCGCCCAGTTGCCGGTGGAATCGAATCGTATCGCCGGAACGGTGAGTGTGAAGCGACCGTTTTTATCGGTCACGGCAAAATCGTTCTCGTTGCGTGAGGACTGCACGCCAATGCCCTGCAGCGGCAGCCCCGTTTGCTCGTCGCACACCGTGCCGCTTATGGTGCAGCTTCCGGGGTTATACTTTGAGGGCATGACGTGGTTTAGTACCGTTGCCGCCAAAAGCTCGGTGGTCTTGCCGTCGGTTACATACATGGAGAAGCGGGACTGGAAGGTGAAATCCTGCCCCTCTCGGCCTATATAGGTGTATCTGACTACGGTGGATTCGCCCGGCGCAAGCACATTTGCGTGACCGAGCGGAATAATCTCCGTGCCCGGTTCCCTGTTCCATGCTACGATAAGAGTCGGATCGTAGCCCTCGACCTTTTGCCAGTCGGCTTCGGTGAGGTCATTCGCGGGGATGAGCTGCACAGTCTTATCAGAGGTATTGGTGATGAGCGCGGCGCGCGCGACGCTGCCGTAAACACAGGTTGTCGTATCGATTATCTCTCGCGGCGAGGTAAGCTTTACGCCCAGCGCCTCATCCAGCACCTCGGGCTTGAATGTCTTAAAGTAGGGCAGAAAGTCCGCTCCGTCCTCCGGCTTGGGATAGGTTGAAGCGTCCACGAGATACGCGCTGTTGTCCCCGTCCGTTGTGGCGGGTACGTCCGCAGGCAGAGGCTCGTCCGTTCCCATAATACTGCCTATATCCGTACCGTGAATAAAAAGCACACCCATGATGACATCGGGATAGCGCATATCTATGCTGTCGGTCTGCTCCTTGCCGTCAAGCGAGGCAAAATCGCTGCCCGCGAGGATTTTTTCTATACACTCCCGTTCCGCTTCGGGTATTTCGCTCTGATGAAAGACAAGATACATCGCCGCCTCCGGCAGGCCTTCTATCTTATTCGCCTCGTCGCGCACGGCGAGTATGTCGTCCTCGGTGCAGTATTCTCCGTCTGCGTGGACGCTTTGGGGAGCGTCCGGCTGGCTGGCGGGCTGCTCACCGGGCTGATCGGCGGGGACATTGCCGCCTGTGCAGGCGCAAAGAGACAGCAAAAGCGCCATACACAGTATTGCAGCAACCGCCTTTATCATTGTAGTTTTCATGTTTGTTTCCTCCAAAGTTTTATAGGCGATTACTCTGCCGTCACGCCGAGCGCTTCAATGAAATACTCCGCCCCATCCGCGAAGTACGACCACACGCCAAGCGGCTGCGGGAACTCATAGATGTATACGGAGCCGTCATAGAACGTCAGACTGTACTCCGTGCCGTCCTCCATAACGAAGGTGGCGACAAGCAAAGTTTCCGGCTCCTGAACGCCTGCCCATGCGGAAGTGAGGCCGATGGAATACAGCACGCTTATACATTCACTAATTGTATCGGCGTCCGTTATCTCATGCACAATGCCATCCACCACTACCTTGATGGCGGCGGGTTTCTCCGATTCGCATTTTTCCAAGAACTCTGCAAGCAGCGGATCGGGGCCATCGAGTGCAAGCGTATCACGCATGGTTTCTGCGGGGAAGTCGATGGCTGCAAGCGCCTTTTTGTTATCGACCTCGTATTTCTTGCCCCCTGCCTCAAGGTTTCCGCCATTGAAGGAAACGCTTCCCGCCTCGCTACCGTCCGCATTGATGAAACTGTAGCAGGAATCGTTATCCGTAACGGTTATGTCAGTTTCCCCAACTATTGTTATCTGCGCTATGGCGTCAAGCGCCTCGTTTACAGAGGCTTCACCGTACAAGGGCGAATCTATGCGCCCACCCTCGCCTTGAAATGTATATATGATCGCTACGGGGAGCGCCGTATCACGGTTTTCGTATATAGCCAGCATATCGTCACCCAGCACATCCATAATTGAAGATGCTCCGATTGGCTTTTGTCCGCCCGTATTTATGCCATCATGCCGCTCGTCGCTCTTTATCGAGCATCCAACGGTCATGGCAAGCATCGCAATAACAGCCGTTAACAAGGCGGCAATTCGTCTCATCATTCTTCCTCCTCTCTCATCGCTCAAAACAGGCTCGAAATATCTGTCTCGGGCACGGCCATTCCGCCGTCCGTCGTGCCGCTCTTAAAACTGTCTCGGTTGGCAAAGGCGGACGGATCAAAGCTTTGCAGGCAGGAGAGTACCGTGTTGAACTGGCTGCCCGCCGCGCTTTCGCTCAGCACAACGCCCATGTTGCTATGGCTGCTGTAATACTTGGCGCTTGCGGGAAGCCCTGTGGGCGCATTCATCAGCACGAGCGTATTTTGGAACAGTATGAGTGACTGCTCCCTTGCGCTGGGAATCGTGACCATGCCGAGCACATAGGAGGTCGTGCCGGTGGTAGGCGAGCTATTGAGCACCTTCGACTCTATCACCTCGGTAAGTCCATAGTTGCGGAAGTAGGCGGAGGACTCACTGCCCTCCGCGCGCATCACCGCGAAGACATCCCCCCATACCGCAAGCGTCGCCTCGGCGGTGGGGTCGCCGCTGATTACGGGCGCATTGCTGAAATAGCTAGGCATATAGGGCAGCCATGCCTGCTTTGAGCTTTCGGATACATAAAACTGCTCTAACACCTGCGCGAAGAAAAACATATTGTTGGGATTTGTCGGGTCGTAAACGAAGGTATAGAGGCGCTTCGCGCCGCCGCCCGCGTCTATCACCTCATAAAACACCTCCCAGCCGACGGGCTTGGTGAGAGTGAAATACTTGCACTCGTAGCTTTCGGTTGAGAGCGCAGCGGGCGCGGGCGTCTGCTGCGGGGTTTGCGTGCCCGTACCCGTACCTGTGCCCGTACCGCTTCCGTTCGCGTAATAATCGGCGTCGAGCTTCAACGTAGTCATTGCTCTGACCAGCGCCTGCATGGTGGGCTCGCCTTTGCCCTGCACGTATTTTGCGGTGTATTGCATAAGCGAATCCCCGGTATCGTCAAGCAACAGGAACATTTCGATGGTGTATGTATCCACCGTGTAGGTAAACAGCACGCCGGGCACTTTTTTATCGCCTACGGTAAGCGTTAGCACTTCGCTGACGCTTTTCAAACGCGAACCGTACTGCGTTTTCATTTCTTCGATCTTGAAATAGAAGAAGTTGGATATATCAAACCCGTTGGTATCCCCCCGATGATTACAGAAAACCAATATATATGGGATAGAATCCTCATGCTCTGTATAGACGGTAGCGCCGTTTTCGTCGCTCCATTTTGCGGTGTAGCCTTCATCATACAGGAAGGAAAAATCCTGCTTCGTGCTGGAAAAGGCCGCGTAACCATCGTTGGGAGCGGGTTCTTGCGGCGCGGGAGCATCCGGTTCGGCAGGTACAGTCGGTTCACCGGGTTCACTTGGCTCATCTGCTCCACCGGGTTCTCCAAGCGTACCAATGCCGCCGCTTTTGCCGTCATCCATAGTGAGCGTGCCAAGACCGCCCGCGGCTGATTGCGCCCCGCAAGCAGTCAGGCCTATGCACAGGCACAGTACGAGTAAAATGCTCAATAATTTACAAAACATCTTTTTCATCACGATTCTCCTTATTCAAAGTCGATGCTTGCCGCGCAGCCCTCAAACAGTTCTTTGATTTCGGTATAGGCCGGGCAGTCCTCCCGCACCGCATAGCACACAAGCCAACAGCCTGTTTCCCCTGCGTTGGCAAGGCACAGCTCGCCCGAAAACGCATCCTCGCCGGAGAGCATTTGCATGGGATAGCAATAGAAGCTTTTCCCGTCGAAATCGTTTTCCTGTCCTTCGGTAAAGCTTGCGCTGTCCGCGCCCAAGAGCCCAGCTACAAACTCCGGCGACTCGGCCGCCCGGTCGATAAAATCCTTACGGTTGTAGATGGCGCGCCCGCCGTCGTCCTCGGTTATCCACAGCGCCAGCAAGAGCGCGTCGTCGCAGGAGGCGAAATACCCTATGGTCAGGTCTTTGAGTTCTAACATATCGGGTATGTCGATACCCATGCCAAGCGCATCGTGGGTATGCCACGTCACATCATCGCTGTACGCGCCTATGTATGCGCCCTCGCTCACACGGAGCGTGGATATGGCATAGTATAGCTCCGTATCGAGGCTGCCTTTTTCATCGGAGATCGAGGTGTACTCGATATAGAAGCCGTCATACAGCTCCAGATACCTGTCTATCACCTTGCCGTCGCAGATATAGCGCACGAGATACAGCGTCTTATCTTCGAGTTCGACCTCGTTTATGGGTGTGGATTGCACGTTTGAAAAGCTCGAGAGCATCAGCTTGTTGCAATCCTTAAAATACTTTTCCGGGGTCATGCCGCGCCCCTCCAGGCGGTTGATCAGCACATAGGGCGCTTCGTCCTCCTCGCCGCAGTAGATGTACGCGCCATCCCCATACCGCCATGCGGTGCTGCGATAAGAAGGATACTGGAATGCAAAGTCAATATTGTCTCCGCTGAACAGGCGAAAATTCTCGGCCGTATCAAGCCCCTTCTCCGTGTTCGATGTATTCACCGCAAAAGCACTGCGCTGCGGCATGATACTTGTAAACAATCCGGGCAGCAGACTGACCGCCACAAAAGCCATGCCTAATGTGACGACTATCGCAATAACTGCGATCAATACGATCCATTTCTTTTTCATGCCGTTCACCCCCTAACCCAACAATTCCGCGTCATTGAACGCATCGGTGACGACCTGTTGGTAGCCTTCATCAAAGCCGTTTATCTCAAGGCTCATCAACAGCGCCGCGTAAACCTCCTCGTATTCCGACAGCGGCGTGATAAGCTCTATCGTGGTCGCCCACAGCGAAGACGCGTCCGCAAGGGACATTCCCGCCGCGCAGATCTTGTATGCAACGCTGCTGAGCAGGCTTGAATTGATGTGAACGCCGCCAAGATCGTTATCCATCGTGGGGGTTTCGGTGGGAGGCATATAATACGGATCGGAAAGGGAAACGGGCTGGTAATAATCGTTTGGCGCGCTCATGGAGCGTAAGACCTCGCCGGTGTTTTCGGCCAAGAGCCACTGTGTATCGCGGGTGGCGCCTGAGAGCATCTCGCAGATATTGCCCATAATGTCGCTGTAGGCTTCGTTGATGGCGCCTGTTGCGTTTTGATAGCAGCTTCCGCTTAACGCATAGCGCGTTACGCCGTGCGTATATTCGTGGGCGATGACGTCAAGCGCCTCGCTGTAGGTGTAAGCGTCGCTGGAGGCGAAGCACGCCCAACCGTCGATGATACCGAAGTGGCAGGCGTTATTGACGGGGACTTTGTTTTCGTCGCAGTAGCCCACGCAAACCAATATCGGCGTACCGAAATCGTCCACCGATGTAATGCCTAGCCCGTTATAGAAATCGTACGCCCTTATGTAGTTGACATAGGTGATGAGGTGGTTGTTCATGAAGCTCTTGCCGTCCGTCGAGGTGATGAACTTGAGCGTCCGGGACTGAAACGCAAACGCATAGTAATCGGCCACCATGATCCTGCGTTCAAGGTCGCACAGATAATATAGCCCGTCGACGGGGTTAAAGGCGATGGGAACGTCGATGTGCCAAACGTTGCCGTCATATAGCAGCACGTCGCCCGAATAGGTTGCCGGCTCAAGCCCCTCAAAATACGCTTCGGCCTGATAGACCTCGGCATTTTTTGTTGTGGGTGAGGCTACGGGCACCGAGTAGAGGTACTCCCCGTCAAAGGAGACGAAGTGTTCATAATACGCGATGTCGAAACTCTTTGTCATATCGGGGTTGTTGGTATAAACAGCGTAGGCGCTGTAGACCACCGTCTGATATGTGAATGCGACCTCGGCGGTGTATTCGGGATAGTAGGTCAGCTCCAATTCGCTGTAAGTGGATTTTATAACATCAACCGCTTGCTCTGGTGTGATGCGTCCGATGTCCTCGGCTATACCCATGTTGGGCGTGAAGGAGCAGGAAAGCCCCGCAGTATATCCCTCCGGGTCGACTACGACCTTGAGCGTACCGTTGAGCACGGTCATGTCGCCATAACGCTGCTGGAAGGTATAGTAGGTGTAGCCGTCATCGTCCTTTCCGCCGTACTTGGCAAAGAACTCGCTGCCCGCGCCAAGGCCCAGAAGCGTTGCAACGCCGTTTAATGCGGCGACGGCGTCCTCATGATCTTCAATCTTCTGGTCGGAAAACTTCCCGTTCAGAAAGGTAAGGTAGCCCGCGTCGTTGAACACGAGATGCGCTTTATCACCGTTCATGCGCTGTATGTCCTCGGCGGTGAGCTGTGCGCCGCCGCCCGCAGGGGAATATACCTCACGTCCGTCCTCACCCATCAGATATTCGTTTGGGGTCAGCTCATAGGACGCATACTCCACCTTGGCGCATGCGGTCAGCATAAGCGCCGCGCACAGCAGCAGACAAAGCGAACGCGTCCGTTTCTTTGTGTTCATCTTGTCGCCTCCATTCCGGCGCGCTCGATAAGCGAGCGCATTTCGTCCATTAGCGCGTCTGTCCATTCAGATTGTTTTTCATCCCCATCGTCTGTGAATACCTCGATCAGCGTATGCTTCCCCGATAAGGCGGGTGAAACTGCAATCCGCCCGCGCATTTCAGGAAAGGTCTTGGATGAAACGAACAGCGTACCACGCACACTGTTGGACTTATCAATGACGAATGAGAGTCCGTCAAGTGCGTCGTAGAGTGCGTTAAGTACGATGGCTTTATCGTAAGGAAACAGCCGTCCATTATCGCTCAAGGTAATCACCTCCACTTATATAGTAGTCTGCCAGAGTAAGTTAGCACAGGTCAGACAAGGGATAGTATCGCAAAAAAGAGGGATAGTTTTTGGGGTAGGTATATTCAAACGCATAATAAATACAGTTTTTGCGTAATGTTTATTGAATACGCATCCTAAATGTGGTGTAATAATAGAAACGGTTTGCGAGGTGAGCGGCATTGATAATCAGCTATAAAAAGCTATGGAAATTACTGATAGACCGTGATATAAAGAAAAAAGACCTGTGCGAAATGGCGGGAGTCAGCCATGCCTCCCTTGCAAAGCTCGGCAGATGCGAAAACATCACCACCGATATTTTGCTCAGAATATGCTCAGCGCTCCAATGCGACATTTCCGACATTCTGGAGATTGTTAATGAATAACTGGTTTGGACTATGGAATGGGGGTGTTTGAAATCAAAACGAAAAAAGCTTCGTTTGCAATCTGTGCGCTGATTGGTCTCAGTTTTTTGTGGACGGGTTCTGAATATATGACATGGTGGCTATATAAGCTGCCGCTGCATTTTGACAATACTGCGGTAGACCTTTGGAGTGAGGTCGCGGGATATCTTTTTCAAGTGGCGGGAATACTGCTCTTTGCTCTTGCGATAAAGAAAAAGCCAAAGTTAATGAATCGGAACAGCTTTCTAATAATCGTGCTTGCAGATGGCGTCGCCGCAACAGCCGCCTATTTTGCCGGAAATGCTTATACTGTTTTGCTTTTCGGTATGCTTATGAACCTGCTGCACGGCATGATCGGCGGGTATTACCTGACACGCTTAACGCAGGTAGTACCACAGCAAAACAGGGGGCTTGTATTTGGTATTGCCTACGCCTTCGGCAGCGTGGGTTCGTGGGCTTTATCACTATTTATGCAGGGGAGCTTTCTCGGTTCACCATATGTGTTCGTCGCGTATGCCGCAATGATGATCGGCATAATTGCAATCGACAGAATCTCTCTGGCAGATGGCATCTCTGATTTGGAGGCTGCGCAAACGCCGCATTTCGACAAACTTATCATACCGCTGGCTGCTGTGGTCGTCGTCCTCTTGTCCGTAGTCAAGGGGCTGGGGTTTTACTTTCCCAGCAGCGATTTAAGCGGCGGCGTCATCAGTGCGGAAACAACAAGGGCTTTCTATGCCGTAGGTTTGATTGCGGCGGGTTTTCTAAATGACCGTAATCGAAAGCACGGTGCAATTTGCTGCCTGTGCGCTCTTATATTTCCGTTTCTTACCTTTGCGCTCAGAGGAGCACCTGATACCGGCACAGTGATGTGGATTGCCGGATACATTTTCTTCGGTTTCTTCTCGGTTTACCGGGTGGTGACATTCTCCGATCTCGCCGGTAAAAAAGACAATCTGCTTTACATAGCTGGCTTTGGCCTTATGTTTGGGCGCATAGGCGACGCGCTGGGTGCGCTGATTGGCATAAGTATGTGCAATACAGCTACTACCTTAATTTGGCTCTCTGCGGCTCTTTTACTTCTGACATTTGTGGTGTTCTTTTGGTATTACAACAAAGTCTATGCCTCTTTGCCTGTGCAGGATATTTCGATTGAGGATCGTATCCATGAGTTTGAAGAAGCATATCATATGACAGACAGAGAATCGGAAGTGTTTGAGTTGATTGTAGCGGGTCGCTCCAATGCAGAGATTGCGGCGAATTTGTATGTTTCAGAAAGCACAGTCAAATTCCATGTGCGAAATGTTTTGAAGAAAACAGCCTGTCCAAATCGAACTGAGTTGACAGCAAAATTCCGAAAAACCATCTTATGCTAGTCGTTCGTAATGATTTATGTAAGAGCTGCCAAATAAATGGAAGCTCTTTTTTAATACACAGGTATTCCGTAGCCGAGTATCTCATAATATGATGAAACACCATATCCGTAGGCGAGAAAACTTCCTCCATAATGATGCCGTTCATTGCCGTTGCCAACGTGTTCTGCACTGCGTTGGGGTTCTCAATGCCGAGACACTTTGACAGGTCGCCCTGCGGGTCGGCGTCAATCAGCAAGACTTTCTTGCCCTGCCTTGCAAGACCGATACCCAAGTTCACGGCTGTCGTGGTTTTTCCCACGCCGCCTTTTTCGTGGGCGCATGAGATTACTTTAGTTATAGGGTTTACCTCCTTTTCGATTTTAGCCCGATGGTGTTCAGTCTATGTAAGGAGCATCTCGTAGGGGGAGCGGAGGTTCCAGTCAGATATGGCAAGAAACGATTGAAAAGCAGGATAAACAAGAGAAGCTCCAAATGTTGGGGCTTCTCTTGTTGTATGTGCGAATTGGTGGTGCGATATTGCCCTTTTTGAGTGGAAGTACACTCGCCTTTTCAAACTGCCCGTGCAAAGCTTCTGCAAATCGGGACGAGCGTTAGAGCCTGTGTTGAGGTGGTTTCTGTTTGATTGTTTGGGGCTTGCTACCTTAAAAAGTCCCCAAATATCTGCGTTCTGCCATATCCCATTGTACTATTTGCGCCTACTGTGAAACTACACGTTTCACTCCTAAGCGGAAGGCCGGGAGTTCGAATCTCCCCGGGAACGCCAGAAAGATTGTCGATTTCTGCCGGCAATCTTTTTTCATTTTATTGATGTCGATACTGCTTAATGACATACTAAAAGTAAAATTATTTATACAATAGACAGTTCGGCAAACTTGAATTTGCGGAGGTTACACGGCGTTATGATAGAAACCGAACGATTGATTTTGCGTGAAATGTGTGATAACGATTACAACACGCTGTATGCGGTTCTTGCCGATTCCGATATTATGTGCCACTATCCTTATACATTCGATGAGGCCCGTGTCAAGGATTGGATTACAAAAAACATCGAACGATACCGCATATTCGGCTTCGGCTTATGGGCAGTAGTATTGAAGTCGGACGGTGAGATGATCGGTGACTGCGGGTTGACCATACAGAATATCAACGGAGTGTTCAAGCCCGAAATCGGATATCATATCCGGAAAGACTATCAGCGAAAAGGCTATGCGAAGGAAGCGGCTGCTGCCGTCCGCGATTGGACATTTTCCAATACTCCGTTTTTGGTTGTGTATTCCTATATGAAATCTGCGAATACGGCCTCCTCATCTACCGCACGTTCTGTCGGAATGCAGAAGGTTGACGAATTCCGTGACAAAGAAAACAATACTACCGAAGTGTACGGAATAACCAGACAGGAATGGGAATCACGAAACCGATAAATCCCGATTTGTCGCTCCGGTTGTGAGTGTCATCCACATTGCAAGGGTTCGAATCCATCCATCAAAAGCAGTATGGAACTAAACCGTCCGTTTTTTCCAAAAAGCCCCGAAACAGTACTGTTTTCGGGCTTTTTCCTTTTGGGAAGCAACACGGTTCGTTGCTCTCGCGCGATTGCTCGGTGCGTTTTTGAGCCAACATTTACGAATGGAGCAATGAACCATTTTACGCTCCTGCTAAGCGATTATGGCGTTTACTAGCGCACGCGGTATAAACCTTTTTTACGACAATTGGACTGGCAGGGCGGGAAATTGCTGGGAAAGCCGGAGAAATCGGCAATGACGATAGCAAGGATTCGCATTATAATGGGAAGGAGACCCCGGGAACGGCGCAGGGGCACGCTCCTGCCGAAAAGCCCAATACTTGAAACATCGCCATTTTCAACTCTGGACAAAAAAGAATCTTTTGAACGAAAAGAAAACGCATAGTTCGATGTCGAATACATCCGCACGATTGGCAATATCCTGGTGGAACCAGCATCTGTGGCATGCCCGAAGAATTATGACAGGAGTACTAGGATCATGGGACTGGAATATTGGCAAAACGCAGCCGATGGTGAATTGAAACTGCTTTTCGTTCTTGCCGGAATATCCATTTTAGCAGGCGTTTTCTTTGTCTTTGCCGTACACCAATTTCGCAAAAAAGGGGAATCCAAATGGGAAGAAGGATTCCCCAAGAAGGATGCATTCACAAGAATGGCTTCGCGGATTCAAAGACTCATTGTCAGTTCCGTGTTTCTTTTTCTTGCTGTTTTCAGTTGCATGCTGTCGTTGTTTGAGGTCGTAACGCTAAAGGAAGACATCCGGCAAAATCTGCCCGTCCTGACGGCAACCATTGAAGTGAAATGCAAGTTCCAGATTTGGGGCGGTTCCGAGTACATTGTTTCGGATCGGACGTTGTATCAAATATTGACCAGCTTACCGAATGCGCCGCTTGAAAAAAAGAGTCAATACCAAATCGAATATTTGCAACACTCCAAATGGATTATCGCGGCGGAGCCTGTTTCGGGCGAATGAATGCCGGCGTATTTGGTCGGCCGATGCGTTTCCTGTATTGCGTTACGCAACGTGGATTTGCATTTCCCGCAAGAAAGTTATCTCCCCTCCCTTTCTTGCCGATGTGCTCTACGCCGCAGCAACAGAACAGGGAATGCTGCAACTGTTGCCGCAAAACATCTCGCCTTCCGATACACCTCATTTGGGAAAGTTTCTTGAAAGCATCGATCCGCTGAACCACAGCACCACGATAACAGATGACACCGTATTTTTCATGATATCGATCGAACACGGCGGAGACGGGCACGGGTGGCATCAAGAAGACACGAAATTTGAACGCATAAAGTTGGACGCGGACTAGAAACCCGGTCCCGTTATACCATCCCAGAGATTCACGAACATGGTAATGGACGGCGAATCCTGCCGATTCTTTGTTATCTTGATGTCTGAACAGTGGTTCTCATCGGCGGCGACATAGATCACAAGCTCCGATTCGTCGCTGTCGATGAATGTTTGGCAGCTTTGCAACGCTTCGTTATACGACAGAACGGATGCCTTCTCAAGGGATGTGAAAACTTTGTCCGGCTCTTCGTACATAGGTGCGAAGAACTCCCGCATCACTAATTCCAAGAGCGTCTCGATATACACCGTCTCATCCGGAGTATTGTTCAGTTGCTGCTCAAACTTCAGATGCATCAGAAGCGACCTTTGCTTCGCAGCGGTCGTTGTAAAGGTGCAGAGAATGCTGCCGCCGTCCGCGCACTGGACAGGCACGGCCATGAATGGCTTGCCGTTTGCGTCCTCAAAATCCACGCTGTGCACATCCATCGACATGCCATATTCGCTCATGATCTCGTTAAACGCCTGCTCGAATTGAGCCGGCGTTTTTTTTGTAGGACTCGGTTGGCGGGATATCTGTGCATTCCCCGGCATCCTGTTGGGAGGCCGTTCCTTACGGATGTTCGTAAAAGCATGGCGCGCAGCCGGGTAGTTTTATAATGGATACACTCCCGCCGGCATAGAACCAGCGTTTAGATCCGAATAATAATATTTCCGTAACAACTTTTACCGTTCAATTTGGTACTATAGGGTTGATCGAATCTCATCCGAGGTGAAAAATGGCCGAAAATCGGATTTTAGTTGTGGAAGACGACAAAGGAATCTCCGACATCGTGGCGCTGAATCTTCGCTATGTCGGCTACGAGGTTGTGACTTTTGACGATGGCAGCGATGCCGCGGCGTCCCTCGAACACGACCACTCGTTTGATCTTGCGTTGTTGGATATCATGCTGCCCGGCATCGACGGCTTTGCGTTGCTCGGCCACATGAAACAGTACGACATTCCCGTCGTCTACATGACGGCTAAAACAGATTCCGAATCCGAGGTCAAGGGGCTTCGGGATGGTGCGGAAGATTACATCGTCAAGCCCTTTGAGGTGGTTACCCTGCTTGTCCGGATCGAAAAGGTGCTGGAGCGTACCGGCCGCCTCAACCGGATTTATCGCTTTGCCGATATTGCGGTGGACACCGGCAACCGAACTGTAACGAAATCCGGGGAGGCCGTCGCGCTGCCGCCCATGGAGTTCGATGTGCTTGCGATCCTCCTGAAAAACAAGAACCGGACGGTTTCGCGGGAATATCTGCTCGACGAAATATGGGGGCATGACTATTTCGGCGACATCCGCACGGTGGACGTGCGCGTGGCGAACATCCGCAAGCGTCTGGGCCTGACGGATGAAATCCGCGCGATATCCAAAGCCGGTTACCGGCTGGAGGAACGCAGAAAATGAAGCTGTGGAAGAAAGTCTCTCTGATTTGCAGCGTCGTACTGATTCTGATCGTGACCGTCTGCAGTACATTACTTCTGGTACAGTCAAAAAACAGCATCCTTCAGCTGACCTATGAGCAGGCGCGCGACAAGCAGCGCAGCCTCGCTTCTTCTTTTTCCAATATGGCGAGTTACTATACGAGCGAAAGGGATTCCGCTGCAACAAGTGAATCCCTCATCCGATACTGCTTTTCCCGCTTTGCAGATTCGTCCTCCGTTTTACTTGCCGGCGATAACGTTCTGTATTCGGAAGTTGCGATTTCGCCGGAGAATTACCTGTCTCTCGGTGAAACCGACGAGCAGCAGCAGGTTTCTTTCCAAGCGGATGGACGCGACATCCTGATCGTTGGCAGCCATGCGTCGGTGAAGCAAACCGATTATCGCGTCTTTGTGGTGGAAGATATTTCCGCCGTATACAACGATATTGCCGGTATGATCGGGCGCTTCGTCGTCATCAGCGCCGCGGGCGTTGCGACAGGCGTGGTATTGATCGCATTGCTCGTGCGGCGTTCCATGCGTCCGCTCGGAGCGCTTGGAAAAGCCGCCAAGCGAATTGCGGCCGGCAACTACGCGGAGCGCGCCGCCGTTCAGGAAAAGGATGAAGTCGGCGAGCTTGCCGGAGACTTTAACGCCATGGCGTCTGCCGTGGAAAGGCATGTCGAACAATTGACCGAAGTCGCCGCGCGGCAGCGTATGTTCATCGCCGCGGTGACCCATGAGTTCAAAACGCCGCTTACCACGATGATTCTCAACGCGGATACGCTGCAAAATGCCTATATGGAGGAAGCGGAGATCAAAACGTCCGCGGCTTATATCCTGCGGCAATGCCAGTGGCTGGAGCGGCTCACGCAGAAACTGCTGAAGCTGATCACCCTCAAAGCGCAGATCCAGCGCGAAGAGACCGCGCTGCTGCCGCTCTTCGAGCGGGCGCTCGCGAGTATGACCCAGGTCCTCGAGCAGCGCGGTACGCCGGTCGATATCGCGTGCGAAACGTATTCTTTCGAGCTGGACGCGGATTTTATGCAGACCGTGATCGTCAACCTGATCGACAACGCGTCCAAAGCCTCTCAGCAAGGGCAAAGGGTGCGGCTTTCGGCATACGGCGACACCATCGAGGTATCCGACCATGGCTGTGGCATCCCCGCAGACGAGCTGGCGCGAATTACGGAACCTTTCTACATGGTGGATCCATCCCGCAGTAAAAAGTATGGCGGCAGCGGGCTGGGGCTAGCGCTCGTCAAGGAGATTGTCGCCGCGCACAACGCCAGTTTACAAATTGAAAGCGAACTTGGCGTCGGCACAACCGTCCAAATCCGGTTTCACAACGATACGGCGGTAACAAAATGATCATCAAACCGTAATCGTTTGGTAACGACTTTTCCGGCGGCAGCCTGTAACATGAAGGCATCGCGAACGACGAGGTGATAAATATGAAACGCTCGATTTCCATTTTTCTTGCCGCGCTGCTGCTCTTCGGCGCAATGGGCGGGTGTCAGAAAACGCCAGCGGATCCGATCGTGATCGGAAAAAACCTGGATCAGCTGCTGAAAAAGGCGCAGGCTGCAACCGATGCTTCCGGCGACCCTGTGCAATCCAGGAAATCTACGGCCGATGATAAACCGGATACTATGGTAACGAATCTTGGGGCTCCTGAAAGCCTCAAAGAGGAGATTGTGAGCGCAAAAGAGAAGCTCCATGTTTATACCGATGCCTCGATCTCCTTGCCGCAGGCGGATGAATTGCCGATTACGAGGGTAAAAATGTCCCGCTTTTCCAATGATATGGTAAAGAGGATCGCGGAAACTCTGTTTACGGGAGCACGGACCATTTCCGATGATTTGAGTTTGCTGCCAAAGGCATATTACGACAATATCGTAAAAGATCTGCTCGCCAACCAAAATAACGCTACTTGGTTCAACGAACGATACTCCGAGCAAATAGAATTCGATGACGCGCTCGCATCTGCGATGCAAAGCGCCGGGAGCGCCCCGCCCGATCCGGAATATCAGGAATTGCAGTATCGCTTTGACGACCCAGCAGATGAAAACAGTTTTGTTCATTATTACGCACTTCGAGAAGACAACCGTTTGTCGCGAATCAACATCTACAACGAAACCGGTCTTGTCCGGCTGGAGTATTTTCGAAACCTGGATGACAGTTGCCTCGACCTGTTGCTGGCGCAGGCCGCTCAGTCGCCCGATACGACAAGCGTTGCGGCGCTTTCGCTGAATACGACGCAAACGCAGGCGCTGGCCTTGGCCGAGGCCGCATTGCAAACGATGGGATTCGATGAATTTGTTTGCTCCGGCATGAGAAAGCATGCCATGGAAAATATTGAACCGGATGGGGTTTATGAGTTTATGTTTACAAGAGCCATCAACGGTGTTGCGGTGACTTATACGGACGACGATGGTGGCGATCGAAAAATACTGTATGAAAACGAGACGTTTGCAAGCCCGTGGCTGTACGAGAAAATCCGAATATTCGTCGACGATGACGGAATTGCAATGTTCGAATACAACTCACCGCAAACCGTGGAGGGAACGGAGGTCGCCGCGGCGACATTGCTGCCATTTTCCGAGATACAGGCCATTTTCGAAAAGATGATCGTCATCGTTGATAACGAGTACGATACTTCCGACGAGGGTGTGACCTGCGAATACTACATCGACCACATTACGCTGGGGCTCATGCGCCTTACGGAAAAGGATGTCGGCTCGCAGGGATTGATCATTCCCGTATGGGACTTTTTCGGTTACTCCGTAGACAGCTATGGAATTACGCGGGGAACCGGCGGATATATCAGCTTGCTTACCATTAACGCGATCGATGGGAGCATTATTGATCGATGGGCTGGTTATTAAACATGCGAGGTTCAATCGAATGATTCAGAAATCAATGGGCTGTTTAATGGGCTGTTTATTGGAGACGCGAGGTGCAATCGAATGATTTAGAAATCAATGGACTGTTTATCGAATATGCGAGGTTCAATCGAATGATTCAGAAATCAATCGCCGCATTTGGGCTTGTTTTGTGCGTTTTGTTCAGTACGGCTTGCCAGAAGACGCCCGAAAGCCCGATCGTGATCGGGAAGAATTCCGAGCTGTTAATCGAAAAAGCGACCCAGCCGGATTCCAATCCTGCTGTTGATGAGAATAGCAGCAGGATCACCGGCGCTCCTAAAAGTTATCGGGCGGAACTGACGAATCGGCAGGGGAATCTGCTGATCCATGTGGATGCGGCGATCGAGGTTCCCGACGTGTCGGCAATGTCGGTTGCACGCATCACCCCGAGAGAGTTCACATGCGAAGACGTCCGGCTGCTCTACGATACCTTTTGCACGGGAGCAACTTCAATCGGGCCGGATCCGGTCTTTACAAAGGCGTTTCAGCTTCGCAGTTATCAGGACTATCTCGATCTGCGAAAGACAAACGTGTTCCCGGATATGCAGTTTGACTCGATGGAGGAGTTCGACGCCGCCATCTCCAAATTCATGCAAAGCATCGACACGCTGCCGGAAGAATTCACGCCCGCCGAACCGGATTTTTCGTTCAATAACCATGGGATAGCGAATTGTTACGCGGCGCGCAGCAGCGAGCTGGTTTCGCAGGTCAGCGTAAGCGACGCCAAAGGGCTTTCTTCCGCACGATACTACCGGGACGTCTACGAGCGTAATTTCATAGACGCCCTGCGCAGCTCGGCAACGGACAGCTATTCGCTCATGCAGGACCCGCGATACGTCCCCCCCGCTTTGGACATTGACGCGGCGCGATCGATTGCAGCGGAAGCGGCCGCCTCGATCGGATTGAGCGATTACACCATCGCGGCGGAACGAGAAACCTGTTTGTGGGATATAACGTCGGTCGTCCCGACCGACACGCTGAAAGGCGCCTATGAATTTATCTTTACGCCCGCAATCGGCGGCATTCCGTGCACCTACGCCGACGGGGAATCCAACAATCAGGACAACCAGAGAAATCAATATGACACAGCCTGGTACTACGAGAAAGTCCGCGTGATCGTGGACGACGACGGGCTAAACAGCGTCCTGTGGGACGCCCCGTTCCAGTCGATCGGGACGATCACCGGCAGCGCCTCTCTTCTCCCCTACTCGCAGATTCAGAGTATTTTTGAGCGGATGATGCCGATCGTTTTCAGCCACTACAATCCTGCCGATCAGAAAACGGTTTGTCATGTGAATATCTCCAGAATCACGCTGGGCTACCTGCGGATCAAAGAGCAAAATGCGGATGGCTCCGGGTTGATCATACCGGTATGGGACTACTTTGGCAGTTATGCCCGCAGCGACGATCCCGCGGGAACCACGCCGCAGGGCAGCGGCGGGTACGAGTCCCTAATGACCATCAACGCCATCGACGGGAGCATCCTTGATAGAACGGCAGGCTACTGACACCGAGTCCGTATCCATAATGTGTCCGTCTCCATAATGTGTCCGTATCCGTAATGTGTCCGTCTCCATTATGTGTCCGTATCCATAATGTGTCCATATCCGTAATGTGTCCGTATCCGTAATGTGTCCGTCTCCGTAATGTGTCCGTAATCCTTAACGTGTCCTTTGCCGTAAAACGATCTTTTTCGCTACAATCACAAGAAGTTTTCATTTTCCGCACCATGTTTGGCTGTCAAACTCGTATGATAGATACAAGTTTTGACTCGGAGAGAAAGTATTCTCCGCGATCCACTTCTTAGGAGGCCAAAACATGAAACGCCAAACCATCGCGGTCATTGCCTGGACACTGTCTTTCGCCGTGCTGTCCGGCTGCAAGCAAACGCCCGGCACGCAATTTGTCGCAGACGGCAATCCGCCCATTGTGACCATCGAACAGGACCACAGTGTGCCGGCAGGTCCCGCCGAAAATGACGTGGAAATCCCTTCCCATATCCGCGAAGAACTCCTGACAAGTGAAAAGTACGGCCGTGTCTATCTGGATGCCGATGTCCTGTCACGAATTACCGATGGCGCTTTCATCCAAAAAGTCCTGCCCGACGTCTTCTCGCAATCCGACGTTGATTTTATGATTTCAACATTCTTCCCGGAAAAGCGGCTGTACAAGGCTTCCGCGGAGAAAACGAAGGAGCAGATAGCCACTGAAATAGAAAAAATCAAGGAGTACCTGTCACACCCCGAAGACTTGACGGAAGACGATATTTCCGGCATGGAATATGCGCAAAAGCAATTGCAGGAGCAATATCCAACGGCACCCGAGCAGCTATCGGGAGAGCCTGCGTCGGCATTGCTCGCGATCGATTCGGAGTCGAAGAACGAATCGCTCTATGTCACGGCAGACCTGGGTTTTCACGAGGCATCCAGTCTGGACGTTGTCAATTTTCGGGACGGAAGTCTTCGGAATTTTCTCGTGCTGTACCTTAATTACGACAAGATCTTTTTATCGAGTAAGTTTCTTTCCGGGAAAGATGCCGCCGGACAAGCGCTGACCCTGGAAATGGCGAAAGAAAAAGCGCTTGCCTATAAGCAGGAGCTGAATCTGTCGAACCTGGAATTGTTCGACGTCCGGACAGGCATGACCGAGGATCAGACCGCGCAGGGATATATCGCGATCTATCGTCCGGGCTTGCATGGTTCAGCCGTTGCAAAACCGCAGATACTCGATTTTTCCGGTACGAAGCAGGACCTTGCAGCAGCATGGCCCGGCGATGAGCTCAGAATAAAGTTTGACGATCAGGGAATCTCGGCAATCGAGTGGAACAATAAAGGTATCCTTGCCGCATCGCCCGAACAGACAGAGATGATGGATTTCCAAAATATCATGGAAATCGCGAGACAACAGCTAAAAAACAAATATGCCTGGAACGAGAATATTTCGTATCAAACCGAAGTTCATGTGGATCGAATCGTCCTCGAGTACACAATAACCCCCATGCGCGATGAGGCCGGAGCATTTTTGATTGTCCCGGCTTGGGATTTCTATGGCGGAATACTCTGTAAATATGAGGATGGCACCACGGAAGAATTCTACGATGGAAGAGAGGACATCTGCCATCTGTCCGTCAACGCTGCTAATGGCAGTATCCTCTCCTAACCCAAACCGAAAACCATTGATTGCGAAAGGTCCCCGCAAACAACGAGCGGGTGGCGTCATCATAAATTAAACTGCTTACAAGGACAAGGAAATGCCTGTCCCGGCATATGAAAGGAAACCAATGAATCCAAAACATGCCCTTCATCTGTTCGTCTTTGTTGGTTTACTCCTCGCAGCCGCTTTTGCGCTTGCGGCCTGCCAGCCGACGCCCAAAGACGATTTGATTATCAATAAAAGCGAAGGCGCTTTGCAAGACGCTGTTGACAAAAATCCATCCACTGCACAATATGAAGCTCCTTCTATTTGGAAAGAAGAAATAAGCAACGGCGATACGACCTACCGGTTTGACGCCGCGGTGGTATTGCCGGACGCAACGGCATACCCGGTCTTGCAGATCCGGCCGTCTGATTTTGACATGCGCGTCTTCTCCGCGTTCTTTCAAATATTCCAGCAAAATTTCAATTTGTATCTTGAGATTGATTCCTCTTACATGACGAAAAACCAAATACAAGAAGCAATGGACGTAATTTCAGAACAGATGGAATCCGTTCAAGTGAACTATCCGAATATGACAAGCGAAGAGATCCAAGCGTATCTTCAGGATCGAAACGAGGAAATGCAGGAGCTGCAGGAGCAGTATGCCGGCGCACCGGATAGTAATATACAGAGGAAATTAACGCGGATCGAAGATGCAACCGGGCAGAACTGGATTACGGATATCCTTGCGACAGACCCTGTAACAGATTCTCCATTTGCGCGTCTCCATTTTAACGCCGCCCCCGATACCGACCGGGATACCCCTCTTGCAACCTGCTGGTTCCGTTCCACTTTAGGCCCTTATAACACAGACACGAGCGAGATCGGAACATGGGATACCAGCGGAGATACAAACCGAAATTTCGACGACGCAAAACGTATGGCTGAAACCTTGGTTGCCCGAATCGGTCTTGGGGAATACCAGTACAATTGCATCTATAAGAATCAAATGGCAGGATGCGTTGACGTCCTATTTACAAAGCAGTACAACGGGATTCCGATAACTTACGCAAACTGCAATACGGATTTTTCCCTCAATACGGCGAATCCCGAGGAATATGCGAAAGCCTGGGGAGCGGAGTACGTATGTGTGCAGGTTGAGAACGATGGTATCAGGCAGGTCATTTGGAAATCCCCTTCGGAACAGGTAGGCGTCAGGAATGATAACGTTGCGCTGATTTCGTTTGAACAGATCCAGGAAATCTGCCGCAGGAATCTCTCGTTTGTCGCGCCCATGGAAACGCGCTGGGCAGGAATTGATGAAAGAACGGTTGTTGTAACCAAAGTTCAACTAGGGCTCATGTGTATCAGGGAATTGAACACGCAAAGTTCATACCTTGTGGTTCCTGTTTGGGATTTGTTTGGATATACGATCGACCGGTATGCTTCGGCAGAAGACGCCGGAGGATACCTGCTGAACGCGAACAACGAACTTATCACAGATGATATGAATCAAACCGCCGGCATACTCACGATCAACGCGATCGACGGAAGCATTCTGAACCGAGCGCTCGGATACTAAGGCACCCACAGGATGGCTCCATCCCGAATTGACGCCGCTTTTCAGGGCAAGGCAACGCCTGTCCCGGCATATGAAAGGAAACCAATGAATCCAAAACATGCCCTTCATCTGTTCGTCTTTGTTGGTTTACTCCTCGCAGCCGCTTTTGCGCTTGCGGCCTGCCAGCCGACGCCATCCGAGGATATCGTGGTCAATAAAGGAGAGGCGGATTGGCAAAGTGAGAGCGAACCGGCCGATACCGCCGCATACGATGCTCCGGCCGCCTGGTCGGAAACGATTGAAAACGGCGATACCACTTATCGTATCGATGCAACCATCGAGGTTCCGAACGTTTCAAAATATCCGGTCATTGAAGTGAAACCCACCTATTTCAATTATCCTGTGCTGGATTCGATTGTGCAGCAAATTGTGCCCAACGGCACGATGTGCATAGAAGATACGAAAGTTATGACGAAAGCCAGCTATCAGGATGAGATCAACATGCGGCAAAACGGCATAAAAAACGTGGACACCAATCTCACGGACTTCTCTGAGGAGCAAAAAGCCGCTTACGTCAAACAATTGCAGCGGGAGATAGAGTCCCTGACCGATCTGTACAATGCTGCGCCGGATAAGCCTCCGTCCGCGCCTATTTTGAGCCTTGCAGAGATGCGCAACCAAAGCGGAGAATATATTTGGAGTGTTATCGTGTACAGCGAAGATGGAAGTGCCAGCTATCAGCTCTCCTTGAGCGATCCGAAAAACGATCCTCGTGAGGCGGCTTTCCGGACCGGTTTCCGCGGCTCATATGACGTGGCCCAGGCCGCTTTTGTACCGCAGGTCAAGAGATATTCCCCATATAACGACTTGGACGATACGCGGGTTGAAGAAGTTGCGACGGCATTGATGCAGCGAATCGGCTTGTCGGATGAATTTCACTTCAATAGGATCCGGCAGGTGCAGGGCGACCCTACCGGGGAGGCGGCCGTGTTTACCAGGACATATTGCGGAGTTCCGGAAACCTATGCCATACCGATCAATGCCGTGAAGCAATCCGAGTATGGAGTTTCTTGGGAACCGGAATGGATCGAAGTGTATTTGGATGAAGGATATCACGTCCGTTTTATCGATTGGCTTCATCCATCCGCCGTGGGGAATACCGTAAACGAGAATACCGCCTTGCTTCCGTTTGAGCAGGTGCAGGATATTGTGCGGGACACTTTGCGATACTACGTACCGGATTTTCCTTTGTGGGAAGGCGTTCAGCATCGTACGTTTGTGATGGAACGAATCGTTCTCGGCATGATGCGCGTGAAGGCGGCGGACTCCGCCGACGGCTACGTCCTACTTCCGGTGTGGGATTGCTTCGGGTACTTGATCGATCATTACGCATCCCAGGATACGAGTTCGTATGTACTGGATTCGAACAACGACGCCAAGATTGACGAACGCGGCGGCGTAGGAAGTCTCTTTACCATCAACGCCATCGACGGAAGCATCATCGACCGGCGGCTGGGCTATTGAGCTTTGGGCGAATTTTCCGGCATTCGTGCGGGGAAACTGCACGGCGCGTGAATTCCGGCTCCGCAAGTCCCGCCGCAAAGGCCGCAAAGCGCCTTCCAGCAAGGAACAATGGAACCCGTTGTGCGCAAATCAATATCAATCGGAGGAAACAGTGGGTAGAAAAGCGATTTCTCTGACAGTTGCTCTCCTGGTTTTTTGCAGCCTTGGCGGATGTCAAAAAACGCCCGAGGAGAATGCCGTTATACCAAAAAACCTTGATAGTCTGTTAAAAATCGCCGCCGGTTCGTCCAGGCTGGATGTTGGGAGACTCCCCGCGCGGTTTACCTGCGACTTTTGCAATGAGGACAAAAGCGTTCATGTCCATGCAAACGCGCGTATCCATGTATTAGGAACTTCATTCCCAATCTGCAGAGTGATACCGATTGATTTTTCACAGGAAATGGTGGACAAAATCGCAAATGCGTTCCTTTCTGACGCGACGTTATATGACCAGCAAAACTATGTTCTGTCCAAAGCCGAAGTGGCGCAGGAGATCGTTTCCCTGAAACAGCAGGAGGCTCAATACGAGCAGATGGGGATGCGCGAGGAATATGATGAATCGTTATTCCATCTTGAAAACAAATATGATTCAGCGCCGGAAACAACCGACCCGGAACCGGTAAAAGCTGTGTTGCGTGAGATGAAAGTTCAGGCGGGAGGCGCTGAATACCGCTATAGCGGGATCGATGTCGGTGAAAGCAGCCCTATATTGAACAATGGTCGATGTCTATATGTCCGAAATAATTGGTCGTCATCATCGGTTAAAGGCGCGGAATTCATGTATTGCGATAATCGCAGGATAAAGGCTCCCGACAGGGGGGAGAACATTCTGAAAGATGTGACAGGCATGAACTCGATAGATGCAATGGCTGTAAATCAGTTGAGTTACACGCCTCAAGAAGCACAAACCAGAGCGGAATCTTTACTGGATCAGCTTTCGCTTCCTTACAGTGTTTTTGACGTACTGCTTGTTGCGGACAGCATAAGAGAAGGCGATGGTTCTTACCCTGATACACCTTCGGAATACTCATATCGAGTAAGGTGTTCCAGGGATGTACGTGGTACAGGGACTGTTCTTTTTTCGGTGCTTTCACTCGTTTCAAACGATGATTACACCGGTTCATGGGCATACGAACAGTTGAACATAACAATGGATAAGAATGGAATTTATCGAATCGATTGGGTATCCCCCTATGAAGTGCAAAAAACCTTGGTGAAAAAAGCGTCCCTGCTGCCGTATGAGGACGTCGTCGATATATTTAACCGCGCAATTCGGTATGAAAAGCAGTCGGCTTACGACAGCCCGGACATCCGGAACCAGACCATCGAAATCACGGACGTATATTTGGGGATGCAGCGGATACTGGAACAAGGCTCGGCGGATTCCGGTCTTCTGGTCCCGGTCTGGTGCTTTTTTGGCACCGAGGAGTCGCGCTATTCCGACGGTTCTGTCCAAACCTGCGATACGAAAGTGGAAGCGAACCCAATTCTTGTCATCAATGCAATCGACGGAACGATCATCCA
This sequence comes from Eubacteriales bacterium, assembly GCA_034933205.1. Taxonomy (GTDB): domain Bacteria; phylum Bacillota; class Clostridia; order Christensenellales; family CAG-138; genus UBA7703. The sequence continues at coordinate 138,195 of JAYFNY010000001.1, read as the reverse complement.
TCCCGAAGCGGGATATTAATCACCCGTTCGCTGGTATTTGGGCTATTTTGCATCTGTGCGAAAAAACTCTGCAAATAAGGAGAATATTCCCTTGCACGAACTCCACTCCGACCTCAGCCGAGCGTTATCCAAAGCATTCGTGTTCAGCGTTCTTGGCACGATGCTTTGCGTGCTGTTCGGCGCGTTCTCCGATGTGCTGGCGATCTATATGCTGGAAAATCCGGCCTCGGCGCAGCTTGCGCATCAGGCCATCACGCTCAAAGCGCTCTCTGGCAGCGCGATTCTCTTCGCCGCGCCGATTTTGGCGACGATTCCCTTTTCCGGCGCGTTTGTGGAAGATGGAAAGAGCGGCTACCTCAAGCAGATTCTGCCGAGGACGACCGTATCGCGCTATATTCTCGGCAAGGAGTTGGCCTGCGCGATCTCCGGCTTTCTGACGCTCACGCTCGGCATCCTCGCCGGGTATGTCCTCGTTTCGTTCCTCGTTGTGCCAACGGAAAGGATCGGCGAAACGGCGGCGCAATCGCAGCTGGGCGAGCTGGCCGGCAAGCTGTTGCTCTTCGGCTTAGCGGGCGCGCTTTGGGCGATGCTCGGTATGCTGCTCTCCACCGTGACCATGAACGCTTACATGGCGTACGCCGCGCCGTTCATCCTCTACTATGTACTGATCATCCTGCAGGAGCGGTATGCACGAAACTTCTTTCTGCTCAATCCACAGAATTATCTTACGCTGAACGGCGCATGGCCGTTTGGCGGGTGGAGCGCGGGCATCGCCATGGCGTTGCTGCTCGTTGGCGCGATGCTGGGTTTCTACTTCATCGCGCGGAAACATCTGCGGGACGACAACGGCCGAAAATCAACCCGGCCGCTGTTCCGGCAGAAAAGCGTTTCGCTGGAGAAGCTATTTCGCGCGGCAAAGAACGTCCCCCTGTTGAACGAGCTCCGGCAGGTGCGCTCCGTGATAGCCTATAACTTTCGTATGTGGCGCGGCAACGCGCGCGTGCTGCTGACGTTTGCGCTGGCATTCATCTTGTGCTTTCTTCTCTCGGACAAGGCCGCGTCGTTTGCCTACGACATGGGCACGATTCTGCAGGCATTCGAGCCGTTCGTCTGGACATTTGGCGACGCGAACTCCGTTCTGCTGATCTCACTATTGCTCATTCTGCTGTTCGCCGACATGCCGTTTCTCGGCGCGGGCGTGCCGTATTACCTCATCCGCATGAAGCGGCGCACGTGGCTCGTTGGTCAGGCGGCCTACGTGGCTCTCGCTACGGCATTGTACATCCTTTTCCTCTTCGCCGCGACCTCGATCCTCTGCATGGCAAACAGCTTCATCGGCAACATGTGGTCGGAAACGGCTGCGATCCTCGGCTATTCCGGCGCGGGCAAGGCGGTCGCGCTGCCGGCGCTGGTCAAAACGCTCGAGCTGAGCCGCCCGTATCAATGCGCCTCGACAATCCTGCTGCTCATGCTGCTTTACACGCTCGTGTTGGTGTTTCTCATGCTTTACGTCAATATCCGGCGCGGCAAATCCGCCGGCATCGCGGCGGCGTTCGCGTTCAGCCTGTTCGGTTTCCTGCTCAACCCACAGTTGTTCAGACAGATTTTCGAGCTGCCGGACGAGCTGCTCTATAAGGCGAACGTCGCGGTCGGGTGGCTTTCGCCGCTGAATCAGGCAACCTACCACATGCATAACTTCGGCTATGACCTGCTGCCGCGGCTCTGGCAAACATACGCGATCTTCGGAATTGCGATTGTGCTGCTGTTTGTGCTGGCTCTGCGCGCGCTGCGCAGATACAATTTCCACTTCCTGGGAGGAGAACAATGAACGATCCCATCATACAAGTCGAAAATCTCACGAAAACCTTCGGGCAGGACACGGTGCTGAAGGGGGTTACCCGCGATTTTGCACGCGGAAAGATCCACGGTATCGTCGGCAACAACGGCTCCGGCAAAACGGCCCTATTCAAATGCATCTGCGGGTTTCTGCAGCCAACGCAGGGCCGCGTGATCGTGAACGGCAAACAGATCGGAAAAGACGTCGACTTTCCGGAGGACATCGGCATCATCATCGAGTCGCCGGGGTTCTTACCGCAGTTTTCCGGGTTGAAGAATCTGGAAATCCTCGCCGGGCTGAAACGTAAAATCAGCCGAAAGCAGGTGGCCGCCGCGATCCGGCGCGTAGGACTCGACCCTCTGGCGACGAAGCCCGTCGGGAAATACTCCCTCGGTATGCGGCAGCGTCTCGGCATTGCGCAGGCGATTATGGAGGAGCCGAACCTGATGATCCTCGACGAGCCGATGAACGGGCTCGATAAACACGGCGTTGCGCAGATGCGGTCTCTCTTCCAATCGTTGGCAAAGGACGGGCGCACGATTCTGCTCGCGAGCCACAACATTCAGGATATCGAGGTGCTCTGCGACACGGTGTGCGAGATGGACGCGGGCGTGATGACGATGATTGCGCCGGAAAGGGATTCATAACAAAAGAAAGGCAAAGAGCGGTTATCCCATCTGGAAACGAGTTTTTTAACGAACCCGGCGGAGCGTTTGAACAACGCTCCGTTTTAATATATTTTCTCAAGTATCTTGACACTGTCTAGATTGCGCAATATAATCTTTCCAGTGTCAAGATTGAAAGGGGTACAGCAAATGGAAAAGCCCTATCACCATGGCAATCTGAAAAACGAATTGCTGGAAGCCGGTATCCGCCTGATCAATCAGGAAGGCGAGGAAAGCTTTTCGCTTCGCAAAGTAGCAGCGCTCTGCGGAGTAAGCCACGCCGCGCCCTACAGCCACTTTCAGAACAAGGACGATCTGCTCCGGGAAATGCAGTCCTACGTAACGACGCAGTTCATGGAAACGCTGGAAGAAACCGTTCGGACAACCGCGCGTCTGGGCGATGCGGAGCAGCTTGTCCAGATCGGAAAATCCTATGTGCTGTTTTTTCTGCATCACCCGCAGTATTTCCCGTTCCTCTTCTCCCAGCCGTGCATGACGATCGATCTGTCCCTGAACGGAACCGGGAAAGAAGACTTCCCCCCGTATCGCCTTTTTAGCGATATCGCGCGGCGTGCGCTTACAAAAATGGGATACCCGGAAAGCGGCATGCAGGACGCAATTCTCTCCATGTGGGCGCTGGTGCACGGCCTTTCCTCCATCGTAACGATGAAACACGTTCGCTACGATCAGGATTGGGAACTGAAAATTGAGGACCTCATTCGTAATACGAGGGGATAGCGGGCATCGCGCGCAGCGGCGGTCGCCCTCCCCTTCCCACCAAAACAAAGGAAAGGCGGCGACCGCGTTGATAAGCGTTGTTTTTACGGGATTGGCCGTAGTGCTGTTGGTCCCGATCGCTATCGTATTCTTCTTCAGCCCCGGCAGGCCGAAGCCATTTCGCGATGCAAAAGGAAAGCGAATCGCAGGGAGCATCTGTGAAAAGTTTCTGGTAAAGATCAACGGCGCGCGCCAGGGAATGTTTCTTCGCGGAATCGACAAATCGAATCCGGTGATCCTGTTCGTACACGGCGGACCGGGAATGCCGGAATTCTTTCTCGCGGAAAAGTGCATGGCCCAACTCGAGCAGCGATTCACCGTTTGTTACTGGGAACAGCGCGGAAGCGGTCTTTCCCGCCTTTCCGGCGAAGAATACGAGGGCCTGACCGTGGAACAGATGGTTGCCGACGTGATCACCGCAGCCAACTACCTGTGTCTGCGTTTCCAGCAGAAAAAAATCTATCTGATGGCGCATTCCTGGGGCACCTTCCTCGGCATCCAGGCCGCCGCGCGCGCTCCCGAACTCTTTCACGCCTATATCGGCATGGCGCAGGTCGCGCGGCAAGACGAATCCGAACGGATGGCATACCGGTATCTGACGGAGCAATACGAAGCGCGCAAAGACCGGGCCATGCTGAAAAAGATGAGAGACTACACGACTTACCGGGCCGACCCGCTCCTTCGGGATCGGGCGATGCACGATCTCGGCGTTGGAACGACGCACGCCATGAAATCCGTTTTCACCGGCATTTTTCTGCCGGTGATGTTCAGCCGCTCGTATCGATTGCCGGAAAAAATCGGCGTTTGGCGCGGCAAAGCGGCGTCGGGCGGCAAAACGGATCTCCGGCGAAGGATGGAGGACGCGGATCTGATGGAAACCGTCCCCGAATTAAGCCTGCCGGTCTACTTCTTCAGCGGCGCCTTTGACTACACCGTATCCCGCGAACTGGCGGAGTCCTATTTCCGGCGGCTGATCGCCCCCGTCAAAGGGTTCTACCTGTTCCGGCAATCCGCGCACAGTCCCGTTTTCGAGGAACCGGAAAAAGCGCTGCGCATCCTGCTGGAGGATGTGCTCTCGGGAAAAAACGACCTGAGCGATATCGGCTAGCGCCGCCGGCATCCTCGCAGAACATCGCCACCGGAGGGCGACGGACATGAAAAGGAAAATCGGAAAGACCATGCTCATTCTCATCGGGGTTCTCCTCTTTGCGGCAGGCGCCGCCCTGGCCCTTTTCAGCATTCCCGGGTCCAGGACCGAACGGGAGTTTTCCGCAGTCGCAGCGGATTCCCTCGCGCAAGCCGATCCGTCGGACGCCGTGTTTACGGAAAACGACATTGCCGGGCTGCCCGCGCCGGTTCAGCGGTACCTCCGGTATTGCGGCTATCTCGGCACACCGAAGATGTCCTGTATCCGAATCGACTACCGGAATGTCGACTTCGTGTTTCGCGGGAAAAAGCCGATCAAAATCGACTATACGCAATACGACTTTGTCGATCGGCCGGGTCGGATCGCCTACATCGACAGCTCGATGTTCGGCATTCCCTTTGAAGGGATCGATACATATCTGGACGGAACCGGCCGCATGGAAGGCGTAATCGCACGGATTTTCACGCTGTTTTGCCAGACGGGGAACGTCATGGACCAGTCGGGGCAGGCAACGTTCCTCTCGGAGATCCTGCTCTTTCCATCCGCCGCTTTGCAGGAATACGTCGAGTGGGAAACCGTCGACGATCTGCACGCGAAAGCAACGATGACCGATTGCGGCCGAACCGTAAGCGGCGTGTTCACCTTCGACGCGAACGGCGAGCTGCTGTCGTTTGAAACCGGCGACCGATCTGCCGTCGCATCCGACGGCACGAGCCGGCAAGTCGGCTGGTCCGTTGCCTTTGAACAATACGCGAAGACAAACGGCGTGAAACGGCCGACCGTTTTCAAAGCCATATGGCATTATGACGAAGGCGATCTGGTGTATTTCAACGGAACCGGCTTGATAAGCGCAGATCCATACCCTGCGTAACCCCATTCCACGCATGACCCCATTCCACGCATGACCCCATTTCATGATAATAAAAGGAGAAAACCCATATGAATCCCACCGTCCCAACATTTTCCATCGTTTGCATCGCAATCAGCGCCCTTGCGGGGATCGCGATACCAGCCGCGCTCTTTCTCGTATTCCGAAAGAAGTATCGGGCCGACATTCTGCCGTTCTTCGTCGGCTGCGCGGTCTTCCTCCTGTTCGCGTCGTTGATCGAACATACGATCAACCGCTACATTCTTTTGTCGGACGCGGGAACGGTACTGCAGAGCAGCGTTTGGCTCTACAGCGCCTTCTTCGGACTGATGGCGGGCCTTTTTGAGGAAACCGGCCGTTTTGTCGCTTTTCAAACCATATTGAAAAAGAAACTGGGCAACGACAGCAACGCTCTGATGTACGGCGCCGGGCACGGCGGAGTCGAAGTGTTCTATCTGCTCGTTACCAGCATGGTCACGAATCTCTATTTCGCTTTTATGCTGAACAGCGGAAGGGGCGACGCGCTGACCGCCGGCGTTACCGATCCGGCTACGCTGCAAACGATCCGCGCCACTCTGACAACCCTTTCGTCCATCCCGTCCACCATGTATCTGGTCAGTATCGTGGAACGGATTTCGGCCGTGGCGCTCCATATCTCCCTTTCGGTTCTGGTTTGGTTTGCCGTCAAGGAACGCGGAAAGAAGCTTTGGTACTTCCCTCTCGCCATTCTGCTGCACGCGCTCGTCGACGCGGCGGCGGTCATAACGGCGAGCTACGCTTCCAGTATCTGGATCGCGCTGGGCGCAACCTACGTGATTACCGCCTGTATCGTCGTTTTCGCGTGTTTCGTGTGGAAGAGATCCGCTTCCGCCAAGCGCGTTGCCGCGGCGCGCTGACGGGACAGACGAAGGCAAAAGCAACGCGGGAGGAAACCTTGAAAACCGCCCTGTGACGCCGCGCAAAGGCAGCGAAACCATGTTCGCCCGCTCGCGAAGAATCTCCCGCCGAAAGGCTCCTTTGTCCACCGCATAACAGGAAACAGCGCTTCACCGGACGATTCAATTCGCATCGGTGAAGCGCTGCTTTATTTTTGTTTGCTTTTCTGTTTCGCGCCGTGAAACGCGGCGTCCACCCCGGTTCGCCGCGGGTACCTTAATATCCCTTGCTTGTGTCGATGACGCTGCCGTCCAGCGCATTTACGGCAAACACGATGGCGGGGCCCAAAGAATACGCGCAACCGCTGCTTCCGTTCATTCCCTGCCGGTAGAGCGGAGCGTCGCGGGAACCGTCCTTCCAGAACGCCTGTTCGACGACGTCCCCGTAGAAAACCCACGCCGGAACCAATAAGCCGCTTTTCTGCTCGGCGGTCGGTTCCTTCACGCGCAGCAGACAGAGCTGAACCCGGTTGATGCCGATCCCGATCTTTACGTAATCGAGCTTCGGGTTGACCGACGTTGTCAGCGAACCATACACGATGGGAACCATTTTCTCGAAGATCTCCTGCGCCTGGGGAAACGTCAGCAGGGACGTGCAGTTAGTCGCATCGTCCTGCAGCGTGATCGGCTCGTTCCAGAGAAACCGCGCGATCCCTTCGTCATCCACGGTTACACTGATCTGCTCATACCGGAAGGGAAATCCGCTCGTTCCATCGTCGTCCGACCAGACGTCCGTCGCAACAGGAACGCCGCGAACGCTCCTCGTATACAGAAATTCGTAGGCGTAATGTTCCGCCTCCCGAACGATTCCGTCCGTACTGCCCGTCTGGCGGTCGCCGACGACGTACGCCGCAAGCAGGGAAACGTCCACGCCCGCGGACGCGAAAAGCTCGTCGCCCATCGCCTTTGCCTCGTCGTAGGTACGCGTCAGCTTTGCCTGCGCGCCGCTCGGCAGCGCGTCGCCCGGCTGGAGCGAAACGGCGTCCAGCATGCTGTACTCGGGCGAATCGTACCGGTCGTAACGGCAGCTGCTTGGAAGCTGTGCACGGCTGCCGGAAGGATAGGAACGCACGACGAGCGCATCCATCGAGTCCGTCCGGACCGAGAGCTCCCGGTATCCGTCCTGTTCGCCGTCCTGCACGAATCGCATCGTGCCGTCCGTTTCGGTCTCTTCGCCGCCCGCCGTCTGCGGCGCGTTCCGGTAAGCCTGCTCGCATTGCGCTATCGCTTCTTCGTATTCTTCCCTGCTGAAACCATAATTTTCATACGTTCCGTCCTCCAGGTCCCGGTTCATCCGGTCGAGCTGCGCCTGAATTTCGGCCTTGGTCTGCGAGTTTTGTCCGGCCAGTTCCGTAACCGTCCGCCCTGTAAACAGATATCGGAAGATCCCCGTAACCTGCGCCTGGGTAAATCCTTCGCCGGAAACATGCGTCATGGTCATGGTCGATCCCGGCGCGGTTACCGGCGCGTCTGCGGTAACGAGCAAATGCCCGTCGTCGCTCGCCGTGCTCCAGGTATAATTTCCGTCCGGCAAAGCGGAATCGTTCGCGGCGGGAGCGGCAGCCTCAAGCTGCGAAGCCGTGGTAAAGAGCCGTTCCACGTCCGTCGGCATACCGTAGGCGTCGCTCTTCGTTTGGCCGCAGGCCAGCGCGCCGGATAAAAAAAGCGCCGCGCCGATCCAAACCAGAAAGCGCTTGATGAATTGCTTCCATTTCTGCATCACCGTTCGCCTCCCCTCAGTAACCTTCCCGCGGGTCGATGATCGAGCCGTCGATCGCGTTGATCGACAGCAGCGGTTTTCGGAATCCCTGCTCGATCTCGCTGCCGTAATGATCCCCGTTCGTATACCAATACTCGAAGGTTCCGTAGAAATCCCACACGGGGATCAGAAGCCCCGTGTCCTGCGACCCCTGTTCCAGCACGCGCTGCAAATCCAGCGAAACGCGGTCCACATGGTAGGAGAACAGTTTCCCGGTTATATTTCCTGCGGCGTTGCTTTCGTATTGCACCAGAATCATTTTCCGGAAAATTTCGTCGATTCTGTCGAACGGCAGCATCGCGGTGTCGGCGGTGACGACCTCGGTATAGGAATTGGGCGAGCGCCAGCTGAACGTTTCGATACCGGCGTCGCTGACGATGAAGTTGCAGCTTTCATGAAACCAAACCTGGCCGTCCCAAATCGCGTCGTCGCTGACGGGCACGACCCCGTTTATGCTCTTGCCGCACGCGACGACATAGGCGTGTTTCTGCCCGTAGGTATCGTGCTCGTCGATTTTCATCGTTTCCTTGTTCCCGTTATAGGCCAGGTAAACGCCCGATATGCCCATATCGGAAAACCCGTTTTCCTTCCAGAACGTTTCAACGAGTTGCCTTGCTTCCAGCGGCGTGCTGGTCAGTTCACCGGCCGCCGCCGCGGGAACCGTGGTTTCGTCCCGGATATATTCGAGCGGGTTGACGCTGAACAGGCTGCCCCATCTCGAATCCCGCGTATATCCCAGCCCCGCGCCGACATTAAAATCGTAGCCGGACTTGGTGCTGCGATCGTAGTAGTTGTTGCGCACGCCGAACGTTTTGCCGCCGTAATTTCTTTCGGGGAATTCCCGCGCGCTGACCCCCATGTATTTGGCCAGATAGACCGGATCGCCGTACTGCTGTTCAAACATCGTGCCGTCGGTCGGCACGTCCACGATGGTTTCCGGCGCTTTCTCATATTCGGCTTCATAATAGGCGATATTCTGCTTCACCTTTTCCAGCCGCGCCCCTTCGGCCGTCTTCGCCTCCTCGCGGAACTTTTCGAGTTTCTCCCCGATATCCGCGCGGGTGGATTGCGTTCGGATAAGGTACATGGGCGTATCGCCGCAAAACACATGAAAGAACCTTGTGACCTCGTCCTGCGTAAAGTCCCGCGCCTGGATGCGGACCGTCGGCACGGCTTCCACATTCGGCAGGATCACGTCCGCGTCAACGGTGATCTCCAGCTTATCCGTATTTGGCGTCAGCTCCGTTTGATATCTTGCCGGCGCGCCCAGCTTCTCATAAAGCGGGCTTGCGGCGGGCGTTTGGGTCTGTTCCGCCGGTTCCGTATCCGCGGCCGCCGCGGGTTCCATCCCGGTGGTGGCGATCCGCACGATCTGGTCAGTATTCTTCCGCCCAGCGGCGGTTTCTTCCTTCGTATTCGCGCAGCCCGCCGTCAGCAGCAGAGCCGCGAGCAAAACCGTAAACAATCGTTTCATTGGGTTCCCCCTCCTTTGCTTTCCTATACGATAGCGCGGCCTGTGTAAGGAAATCCCCAAAGAGTTGTAAAAGAGTTGTAAGGGTTCCGTCCCGGAATAATCCTTTTTTCGCGATCGGCCCCGCTCAATACCCCTGCTGCCGGTCGATCAGCGAACCGTCGATCGCATGGATGGTGAACATGCTCTCGTCGTGTATAGAATGGAAAAATCCTTTTTTTTCGCGATCGGCCCCGCTCAATACCCCTGCTGCCGGTCGATCAGCGAACCGTCGATCGCATTGATGGTGAACATGCTCTCGTCATACATGGAACGGTACTCCGGCGTCTCTGCGTCCGGATCGTAGACGACTTCTCCGTAAAAATCCCAGGCGGGAACCAGAAGTCCCGTATCGTAGACGCCCTCTTCCCGAACGCGCGTATAGCCCAAGCAGATCTTGTTGATTCGGAAAACGAGCGCCGCAGATGGATTTGTCCACTGGTTTGCCACGCAGAATGTGCCGGTAAACACCTTCATCATCTCGTCGAACGACAACACGGACGCATCCTCCAGAGCCACGTTGCCAACGTCCTGCGGCGACGCCCAGCGGAAGCCTACAATGCCGGTATCATCCACATATACTTCGATTCTTTCGTAATCGGCGGAGGGGAGCACCTCTTTGTCGTCCTCCGGATCGATGTAGGGCGTGCATTGGGTCCGGTCAAAGGTTGTAAAAACGCCGTTGAACGTGCGCGTATAGCGAAGCCGCCAGACGCACCGGAACGGGTTGGTCACCCCGTAGGCGGCGGTCGGAAGGCCGCGAACGCCGCTCGCGTCCGCATCAAAACTGCCGCCCCAGCATCGATCCGCCGAGACGCAGGAAACATTCGAAACGCCAAGCGTCTGCATCAGGCTGTTTCCGATGGCGAGCGCTTCCTCCTGCGTCGTTTGAATCGGAGGGATGCTCGCTACGTCCGCCAGCCGGATCGCCCCGGACGGGTTTTCATGGTTTACCTTCTCCTCCAGAATCAATTCCTCTTCGTTTTTATAGCCGCCGATCTGCGCGCCGGGGCTGACGCATTCGTTTGGCTCCCGCACGTAGCAGATAACGACGCTTTCGTCCGTGCCTTTTCGGATGGACAGTGTTTCACATCCCGCCTCCGACTGCGCCATGCCGACCAGTTGAAGAGAATCGGAATCATGGATCACATATCCGCTGCCGGTTTCCCCGTCCGACCAGGAAGGATGCGTCAGGCGGCTGCCGATGGGGGCGGAATCCTCCGTGGAGTTTGCCAGCACCTCCGCCCAGTAATCGCGCTCGGATTGCATATTTGCCTTCCACTCGGCGCTTTTGGACGCGCCGGCGCCCGCAATCAAAGCGTCCAGCGCGGCAATGTGCTTCTGCACGCGATTGCTTCCGTAGAAGTGCTCCGTTTGCTGGTCGTAGGCAAGCAACTGTCCACGAACGAGCGCGTTCACGACCTGGTCCGCCATTTCCTGCGTCAGCTTGCCGCGGGTCACTTCGACGACGGGGATTTTCGCCGCGTCCGGAATCACAACGTCCGCGTCGATCTCCACCGTCTGGATTCCGCTCCCGCTGGAAAACCGCTGGGTCACATGCTCGGGCGCGCCAAGGCGCTCCCGCAGCGCCGACCCGGAAGCATTGTCGTTCCCGCTTTGCGCCGCGGTTTCCAGCAGCTTTTCCCGGCTCGTCTCAGCCGCATCCGCTTCGTACGCCGGTTCCGGCCGGCAGGCCGCTGCGGTAAACGCCAGCGCCGCCGCCAGCCCGAACGCGAGGATTCTTCTCATTTTGTTCCGTCTCCTTCGTCCTTGCTCCATTCAGCATAGAATACGGCGTGTAAACAAATCCGCGCCAAGTTGTAAAAGAGTTGTAAGGATTCAGTCCGAAAACCGGATGGTCATTGTCGTCCCGCTGCCGACCTCGCTCTCGATCGCAAGCACGCCGTTGTGGAGCTCCACAATCCGGCTGACCAGCGCAAGTCCGAGGCCCGCGTGCCCCTGCCTGCGGCTGCGCGCCTTATCCGCGCGAAAGAAGGGCTGCGTCACCCGCCGCACCAGTTCCGGCGCGATGCCGCACCCGTCGTCCGCGACCGCGATGGAACGGGAGGCTGCCGTGATCCGAATGTGTTTTGCGCCCGCCGAGCAGGCGTTGTCCACCAGGTTGATCAGCACGCTCGCCATCAGGTCGGCGTCCACCCGGTAGCAGGCGCCGGAGTCGGTAAACGTAAGATTCGCGCCCTGCCGCGATGCCGCGTCCCGAAGGGTCGGCTCCACGGCGGAAAACAGCGCAGCGGCGGAAATCGGCACTCGCTCGATCTCTTCCCCGCCCGTCAGCGTGATCAGACGCATCATCTTCTGCGTGAGCCGTTCCAGCCTCCCGCATTCCCGGTTGATATAGGAAACAGCCTCCGTTTTCTGCGCGGAGGAAAGCTTCGTTTTCTGCAGCGATTCCGAGTAACCGATAATGCTGGTCATGGGCGTTTTCAGCTCGTGCGTCAGCGCGCCGAGCAGGAGCTTGCGCTCCTCGGCGGTAGCGGTCACTTCGTCGATATGGCGCGAAACCGCGTCCGCCATCTTATTGAAGCTGGCGGCCAGCTCCGCAATCTCGTCCTTGCCGCGCACCTCGATGCGCCGGTCGTATACCCCGTCGGCTATCGCGGCGGCGCTTCGCTGCAGCAGTTTCAGCGGCCGCAGCGCACGAAACGTGCTGAACATGACCACCGCGGCGGAGAGCAGAAACGCCGCCGTACAGATGAGAACGAATTTCAGCGTCAGCGAACGGATCTCCGTATACACGCTTGAAACGTCGCGCACAAGAAAAATCTGATAACTGCCGGACTGGTACTCGTCCTCCTGCGCCGCCGCCAGAAACAGCTTTTTCCCGTCACGATCGATCGTTTTTTCGGTTTCCCCGTTGAGCAGCTGGTCCACGGCATAATCGGAGTTGTTATACAGCGTTTCCCCGTTGCGAATCAGAATGAACTGCGAATTGATGGAGATATACTGCCGGAATAAATAGAGCGCAAGCGAGCGCTGGGCGGTTTCGGAAAGCGTCGGATCGGAAACGTCCTGCAGTACGCTCTGGTAGGACGTCCTCAGCAGGTTCAGCTCCGTGAGCGCCCCCTCTTCGGCGGCGCCGATGCTGCTCTTCGCGGAGGCACCAAGAAGCAGCGTGCCGCAGACCGCGAGCGAAACGGCGATCAGCAGAATGGAAATCAGCGCGAGGCGCTGGCGGATCTTCATTTTTTGCTACACCTCCAGCCGGTAACCGATCTTCGGCAGGGACACGATATTCAGGCCGGTCTTCTTGCGCAGCTGGGAAATGTGGATGTCCACCGTGCGGCTCTCCCCCAGGAAGGAATCGCCCCATACGTCCGCGAGGATTTTCTCGCGGGACATGGCGATATTCCGGTTTTTCGCAAAAAGCAGCAGAAGATCAAACAGGATCGGCGTCAGGGGAACGGGCGTTTCGCCGCGCAGGACGCTGTGTTCGTCGGTATGGATCTCCACGTCTCCCACGAGGATCACGCGCTCCTCGGCGCCGTTTCGGGCGAGCACTTTTTCCATACGCACGAGCAGTTCCAGAATTTCGAACGGCTTGACGATATAGTCCTCCGCGCCTTCCCGCAGCCCCTGCACCTTGCTCTCCAGATCGTTTTTCGCGGTCAGAAAGATGACCGGGACGCCGCGCGCGCGGATATGCGGCAGCAGCTGGAACCCGTCCGCGCCGGGCAGCATGATATCCAGAAGCGCAAGATCGAACCCCTCGCCGTTTTCCATTCGCGCGAGCGCTTCCGTCCCGTCGTAAACGGGCGTAGGCCGGTATCCCGCGACGGAGAGGTTCATACAGATCAGTTTATTGATCGCTTCGTCGTCCTCAACCACCAGGATTTGTTTCACGCGTTCGCCCCCTTTTTGAATTGCAAGCGGCTTTTGTTCACCGCCTCCTCTGTATTCTACAGGAAACTGTGTGAACAGATCGACGCAGCGATGTAAATAAGTTGTAAGAATTTGCCTTTCGGAAGCGTTCTTTCTTTTTTTTGCAAAGATTTGACACCAAACGCCTGTTATGATACGCATATAAGGCAAACCGGTTGAGGAAACGAGGGACAGCATGGAATCCAGAAACGCCTATTTTGACAGGATCTACGACGAGTGCGCGGCAAAGCTGAAGCGCTTTCTCGTCGTGCGGATTCGCTCCGCGGCCGATATGGAGGACGTCTATCAGGAGTCCTGGCAAAGGTTCTACGAGCGGACGGCTCTGCTCCGTCCGCAGGAGCCGTTTCGATACCTGGTGACGATCGCCAAGGGCGAGTTATCCAAGCGTTATCGCAATCAGAGCCGAAAAAACGAGCACGAAGAACCGTTTGACGAAACGATTCCGGATTCGCAGGCTCCGTTTGAGCCGGCGCTGCTGGATCGGATGGACGCCGCCGACGTCTGGCGAATCGTCCGGGAAGAACCGCTGCTGTCCTACCAGACGTTCGTGCTTTATTACGGCTTCGACCAGTCGGTGCGGCAGATCGCCTCTTCCCTCAAGATCAGCGAAGACGCGGTAAAGGCGAGGCTTTACCGAACAAGGGAACGCATCCGGACACAGTGGAAAGGAGCCGATGAGCAATGACGGAACGAGAATTGTTCAAGGAGGCTGTTATGCAGTATATGATTGACGACGCGCGGGTGAAGCGCGCGAGCAAGGTAAAAAAGACGCACCACGCCGTGCGGCGGGTGTTGTTCGCCGCGGCGTGTTTACTGGTTCTGTTCAGCGTAACCGTGTTTGCGATTCCGAGCGCAAGGGCGGCGGTGGAGGAATGGATCAACGATTGGTTCAGCGCGAGAGAATATTTCGGGCAGGAGAAGAGCGAGCGGACGGAGGAGCCATCGATTGTCGCGATTACCAGCAGCGCAAACAACGCGGGAATAACGTTATCCAGTGTGGGAGCGGGCTACGAGGCGTATGCCAAAGCATTTGACATGACGCTGGACGAGATTGCCTACGACGGCAGCTCGATTTATGTCTCCGGCACGATGTCCGGCGCGACGGCGCGCCCGTTTGTTGAGGCGTATACAGGCGGGGACACCTTCCGCGCGGTACCTAACGACGGTTCGCTCGGCGGCAACCCCGACTGCGAATATTACTATCTCTTCTGCGAGAACATCGTATCGTTTGAAGCCCCGGATGGCAGTCAATACAGCGGGGAACTGGTTCCAACCTTTACGCCGGAGATGGACGAGTTCTGCCAGTCGCTTTCCGAAAACTCGGCAGACGACGTTTTCCAGGACGGAGAGCTTGTTACCACAAACCCGGCAGCGGACGAATTCTGGGATAAATACCTTGCCGACCACGACGTGCGCTTCTCGATAGAATTGCAAAATATCGGGCCGGAAGCGCAGCCGCTGTCCGGGCAGGTAACCGGCGAACTGTCTATTCTTATGCGTTACGACAACGTTGAATCAAAGGATCCCGTGCAGGTACTCAACGCGAGCTTTGGCGAGATCACGTTCGACGCGGACGCCTACAAGGCCGGGACGAAAACCACGCAGGCGAAAGACGCTTCGAGCGTGCAGCTCGGCGGCACCCACCCCGTCACCATTCTGGAATGGCAGCCGGAGGAAGAACGAACCGGGGACACCGTCGAGACGTATACCTATACCCATGAGCTCGATTTCACCGGCGCTTCCTACTCCCTCAGGGAGATCACCTTTACTCCGACCGACACAAAGATTACGCTGCATGTTGTGCTGCCGGAAAGCTGGACGGCGGCGGAACGCTGTTACTGCGATCTCTCGTTCCGTTTCCTGCTGGATGGTGAGGCTCCGGAAAGTTGGACCAGTTGCCCGTTTAACGCGTATGGGCCAATGGGAACGGCAGACAAGACAGGCAAGAAGCTGGAATATGATTTTGAACTGTTTAGCAGTTCGCTCTCCCCGAGCCAATGGGCGAGCATCAAAACGTTGACAATCTTGCCAACTACGACCTATTGGTGGGATATGAAGGTAACCGTTGATGACGGACCACAGCAGGATATCTCTCTTCGGGATGACGCAGTCTATACGGAAATCGTATATGACAGCAGCAAACCAAACGGACACGGCACTGCTTTTCAAACCGACCCGCAATATGATGTGATGTCGGAATACGCGCTGACCATCAATCTCGACGACTACCGATAAACCAACCACGAACAAACAAACAAGGGCGCGCCGTTTCGGGCGCGCCCTCAGGCCGTCAAAAAAGTTTCTAGGATTGTTAAGGGCCGTAGCCCTTAACCCGTTTTTTCCGGCTGTGCCGGTTCATCCGGCGCAACGGAGCGCCCGTTAGGGCGGGTTCCTTGTGCTCTTTTCCGCCCGTAAGGCAGAAGGCCGAAAGGAAAAGAGCGGTTGTCCCGTCAAAAAACGAGTTTTTTGACGGTCTCAGGGCGCGTCGTTTCGGGCGCGCCCTTGCTGCCGAAGTTCCGTTTACCGGTAATCGTCCAGTTGAATGGTCAACGCGGCATCGTTCAGGCGCTCCTCCTGCCAGCCGGCGTACTGCGTGCTCTCCTCGTTCACCAGCATGGTCACCACCACACCCGGATCGAGCCGCGTCGGCGCGACAAGCGTTCGCTCGCTGCCAACCTCCACAACGGAAGCCTCCGCCGGAACATTGCAATACGGCAGGAAGGTGATGGTCTTTACTCCGCCCCACTGGCTGCGCGAGAGGGTGGAGTTGGAGAAGGTAATCTGCGAAGTCAGGAATGGATCGTCCTTGTTTTCGGTGTCGGCATTCGATTTCGTGCCGATCGAAAGGAACGGATGCTGCACTTCCTCTCCGTCTAGAAACACGGCAAACCCGATGCCGCCTGTTTCGCCGCCCTGTATCGCCGCGATGCGTTCCGCCCGCGTCCAGCTCTGCGGCAGATCCATTCGAAGGGTAACATCCAGCCCGTCCGGCGTAAAGAACACCGACTCCACCGCGACGGTTACGCCCGAAAAGTCCAGATCGTGAACGGAGGAATGTATGTATGCCGCGTTTTGGGTATGCTCCCATTCTTCCACGAGCATCCGATGCGTACCGGAGAGCGCAACCGACGGACCGCCTTCCTTTCCGCTGGTCACGGCGGCGTATGCGTCCGCATCGATCGTCACCGTGCCCAGATCGGCCCGAAACAGCGGAATGACCGAATCACTTTTTGCATCGTGATAATACTGCCGAAACGAGAGCGCTGCTTCCACCCGGCCGGAAAGCGGCTTGGCGGCGGGAACGGCCGACTCCGGCGTCGCCGTATAGGTAAAGCGTACTTCATGCGTCTCCAGCCAGTCGTACCAGAGTGCGTCCGCAGCAGCGTTGGTGGTCTCGAGATTGCCGTTTTCGTCATACGCCAACTGTCCTTTGCCGAGGCTGTCGCTCGCAATCTGTTCCATCTGCTCGTCATAGCAGGCATTCAAAGCGCCGTAGTAGACCGTGCCGTCCGGCAGCGTCAGCTCCATGCTGCCCTCGGTGAACTCGCTATTCTCGTGCACGGTATCCCCGCCGGTGCGGGGATCGAGCAGGAACTTGCCGGAAGTACCCATAAACCAGCCGGTAATATAGATCGTATCTCCCGTATAGGTCACCTCGTCCAGCCGAATACCGAAGTTTTCGGCCAGCGATCTGGCCTCCTCGCTGTCGTAGACGTCCGAAATCACGATCTCTCTTTCGTCGTCGCCAACTTTTGTGATCACGGCGTCCATCGCGGGTTCCGGCGTACGGTTTTCGCTCTCCTGCCCCAGATAGTCCTGCGCGTTGAACCAACCGCTGATCCAGTCGCTCACCGCGGCCCTGGCCGTAGGAATCGCCAGCACCGAAAGCGCGAGCAGAATCACAAAGCACGCTGCGAGAAACGCAGCCCGCCTCGCGACGGTGCGCGCCTTGCGCTTTCTTGCGCCCCTTGCTCCCGTTCGCCGCTGTACCTGCCCGCAGAACGCGTCGATGCGCGCGGAGAATTCCGGCGGGGGCGAGACCCGGTTTTCAAGCAAAAACTGATCCAGTGTTTTTTCGTTACCGTTCATAGTCCGGCAGCTCCTTTCTGAGTTGTTCGCGTGCGCGGGAAAGGCGCGAATGCACCGTCCCCTCCGGCAGGTTCAGCAGCGCGCAGATGTCCTTTACCGAATACCGCTCAAAGTAATAGAGCATCACGACAAGCCGCGCGGATTCCGGCAGGGCGTTGACCGCCCGCTTTACATCAATGTGATTCGCATCCGCCTCGGTTGCCGGGATGTTCTCATCCAGCGGAAGGTTCGGCCGTTTTCGCAGGTAGTTCCGGCTCTCGTTCTGAACGATCTGCACCACCCAGCTCTTGAACTGCGCGGGGTTGCGCAGATTCACGCGGTTCTCCCAAGCCTTCGTGAGCGCGTTCTGCACCGCATCCGCGCAGGCGTCGCTGTTGCCCAGTATGGAGTAACTCGCCGCGAACAAAAGCCGTTCCATCGATCTCACCGCCGCGGCGAATCCATCCGCCGAGCGGATATCCGGCCTTGGCGCTTGTTGCGTGTTGTGTTCCATTTGCCCTCCTTTTTGCTGTGGTTCTGACTATAAGACACGGCAGGGCGAAGAAATCTTCCTTCTTTTCCAAAATAATACCGATTCGGGGAGCGCTTCGCCGATTCGCGCCGGGTTCTCTGCAAGCCGCGCGCACGATCCGGCTTTTATGCCGCTCCGTCCAATTATACCGTAAATCGACGCGCTTCCTGCGGATTTCCCCCGACCGTTCCATGCCGGTTCGCTCTTTGCCGGCATAACATTACATCTTGTTTACATCTTGATGCGGACGCGTTTACAAATACCATGATAGAATGGATCCATCGGAGGAATGGATCGATGGCGCGAAATAGAATTCTTGTGGTCGAGGACGACGAAAGCATCCATAAAGTAATCGTGAAAAACCTGACGGCGGCGGGTTACGCCGTTTTGCCGTGTTTCGACGGGGAGCAGGCCGCGAAGACTATCGCAAGGGATACGGACTTCGATCTCGCCCTGCTGGACGTGATGCTGCCGGGAATCGACGGATTCGCGCTGCTCGGCGTCCTCAGGCACGCGCAGATCCCGGTGATCTTCCTGACCGCGCGAAACGACGTGGAGAGCAAGGTTCGCGGGCTGCGGGACGGCGCGGACGACTACATTGTGAAACCGTTCGAGGTGCTCGAACTGCTTGTACGGATCGAAAAGGTTCTCGAGCGCGCGGGAAAACTGCGGCAGGTGCTTGAGGTCGGTCCGCTGACGATCAATCTTCTGGAACGCTCCGTGCGGCAAAACGGCGAGGAGATCCCGCTTAAGCCGATGGAATTCGACCTTCTTGTGATGCTTGCGAAAAACAAAAACATCGCGCTCTCCCGCGAGCGGCTGCTGCACGGCGTATGGGGCGTGGACTATCAGGGCGAAACGCGCACCGTGGACGTCCACATCGCGCAGATCCGCAAGAAGCTCGGTCTGAACGAGCAGATTAAAACCGTCTCCAAACTCGGCTACCGGCTGGAGGACTGACGCGACGCAGGCCCGCAAGAAAAACGGGTACAATACGGGTACGATATATGAAGCTTTGGCTCAAAGTCTCCCTTCTTGCGCTGATCCTGGTCGTCTTCGCGACCGGGGCGTGTTCGCTGATCATGCTCGTGCGCAGCGGGGAAAGCAACCTTGCGCTCTCGGTTCAAAACACCTTGACCAACCAGCAGGTGCGCGCCGCCTCCTGGTCCACGGCGATGACTTCCGAACTGGACAGCCAGTATACCGCCGTTGCCAAGCGCAGTCTGGCGCGGTACCTGATCGCGAAATTTGCGGAGGGGACGACCATTCTCCTTTCCGGCGACGATACCATCTATAACGGCACGTCGATCGACCCGACCAATTACCTGCCGATCACGGCGGATACGCAGCAGTATGTCGTCGCCGAAATCGGCGGGCGTTCCCTGCTGCTCGCCGGGAGCCGGGTCACGGTCGACAGCACGGATTATCTGCTCTATGTCATCAGCGACATCACCTCCGTTTATACGAGCGTTGAAACGATGGCGCACCAGTTCGCGCTCGTCAACTTTGGCGTGATCGCGCTGGCGGGCGGCTTGCTCATCCTGCTGCTGCGTGCCGTTCTGCGCCCCATCCGGACGCTGCAGAAGAACACGGCGTACCTCGCCGGCGGCGTTTACGACAAGCGCATACGGATCACGCAGGACGACGAAATCGGCGAGCTCGCCGCGGACTTCAACCGCATGGCCGACGCGGTGGAAACGCATGTGGACGCCCTGAAGCAGGAAGCGGAGCGGCGAACGATGTTCATGTCCGCGCTGACGCACGAAATGAAGACGCCGGTCACCGGCATATCCGGCATTGCGCAGACGCTTCTAGCCACAAAAATGACCGAGGAAGAGCGCGAGGACGCGCTTCTCGGCATCAACAGCGAATGTCTGCGCATCGAGCGCCTCTCGCAAAAGCTCATGCAGCTGATTGTCCTAAAGCAGGACGGCGAACTGGTACTGCGGCCGGCAAGCGTCGCCCTTTTGCTGGAGACCGTCCGCGCCTCCTCCGCCGAGCTGCTGCACCGGCGCGGGGTAACGCTTTCCATACAAAACGAAATGGATACGATGCCGATGGAGCCGGACCTGATGGCGAGTTTGCTTCTCAACCTGATCGACAACGCGGGCAAAGCTTCCCGTCCGGGCGACACAATCGAGCTTTCCGCGCGCGGAAACACCCTTTTTGTCCGCGACCATGGCTGCGGCATGCCGAAGGAAGAGCTGGATAAAATCACGCAGCCGTTTTACCGGATCGACCGTTCCCGTTCCAAAAAGGCCGGCGGAATCGGGCTGGGGCTTGCGCTCGCGGAGGAGATCGCGCGGCTGCACCATGCGCGGCTGGAGTTTCTCAGCGAGCCGGGCGCCGGAACGACGGTAAAGGTGGTGTTCCAAAATGTTTCGTAAGTCCATATTTTCCGAATCGGAGCTTTCCGGATCAAAACCTTCCGGATTAAAGTTATCCGGTTTAAAGTTTTTTGGATCGAAACTCACCCGGTCCAAGTGGAATCTTCTGTACCTCGTCCTTGCGGCGCTGATCCTGTTCTCGGTCTTCGCCGTGCCGAAAATTGCCGTTTCGGTTGTCGAGCGTTCGCGCGGCCAGATTATTACGCTCGAACCCGCTTCCTGAACGAAAGCGACAAATTACATTCCGTTAACGACTTGATGAAGACTCGATGCGGTTTTTCCATTATCGTTGTTTCCAGGAAACCGCAGCAGAAACTGCGGAAAACAGAAAGCGAGGGTTATGGAATGCTGAAAAGAACGATCGCTTCGCTCGCGGTTTGCGCGCTGCTTGCCGGCGCGCTTTCCGCCTGCGGAGCGGCAAACGAATCCGCCGCTCCTTTGGTGAGCAAGGATACCGAGCAGATGATCGCAACCGCCGCGCAGCCGCCCGTCAGCACGGCGGAGCAAACGCTGCAGGAGAGCCTCGGCGTGCCGGACCGGGTGGAGGAAACCGCCCTTCCGACGCAAAGCGAAAGATTCACGGTCCGGATCTCGGCGGACGTTACGGTCCCGGCGACGGACCATCTTTCGATCTACCGCGTCTCGGCCGCCGAGTTTTCGCAGGATATGGTCGAGCGCGCATACGACTATTTTTGCGGCGGCACCGCGATGTACGACTATAGCAATCTGTTCCGGACGAAGCGGACCCTTCAGGACCGCATCGACTCCATGCAAAACGATCTGGATAACAACGATTCTCCGGATGGCACGGGCGACGACGCCTGGCGCGCGGACTATCAGGCGGAAATCGCCAAACTCAAAATTGACCTTCTGACCGCAAGAGACGATCTCGGCGACCCGGTTTCTTCCGCCCGGCTTTCGAAAACGACCGTCTCGGACGGCGGCACGCAGGAGATATTCGAGGCGGTAAACGCGCCGGAGCAGCCCTGGACGAAGGAGTTTTACGCCCGGAATAACATTTCTTATCCCACGGCGGCGTCCGAAGCCGGCGGCGAAACCACGGCCATACTGCGCAGCGAAGCCAGCCTTTCCTATTTCGACAGCAGCCGCGTCGCAGTCGGGCTGTATCGACTGCGCGACGTCACAGGGGAAGCGCGGATTTCCGAGCTCGACACGACGCCGCAGGAAGCGCTGGACCGTGTCGCGGCCCTGTTTGAAACGCTTGAAATCGCCAACATGCGGCCGTTTCGCGTGTATCTGGCCAGCGATTCCGAGGCGGCGGACGCGGGACACTACGCTTACTTTGTGGAAGCCCGGCGTACCGTCGGCGGCGTGGAAATTCAGAGTCCGTTCAACCGCTCCTATTTCGGCAGCATCGACAGCGGAAAAGAGTGGGCCTACGAAACGCTGGAAGTCCGGCTGGACGACGGCGGATTTCTGGGATTCAGCTGGGTTTCCCCGCTTTCCGTCGGGGATACGGAGGTCGAGCGCGCCAGCCTTCTCCCCTTTTCCTCGATCCTCACGGTTGCGAAATCCTTGCTGGGCGTCGTGAACGAGCCGCTGGAATCCGACCTCGAAACCTACAGCGCATATACGATCGTAATCGATCATATTACGCTCTCGCTCCAGCGAATCCCCGACGCAAATTCGGTGGAAACCGGCCTTCTGGTCCCCGTTTGGAACTTCTACGGACAGGAACATTACTTTTTATCCGGCGGAACCGAAGTGCAGCGCACCGTGAGCGAGCCGGTCGGCCTTCGGGAGGAACCGTATCTCTCCGTCAACGCGATCGACGGCAGCGTCGTAAGCAAGACGCAGGGATTTTAAGGAGGCGGAGCGAAGATGAACTGGAGGAAATTCAGGCAGTCGTTTCACCGCTTTCTCTGCTGGATCGGCGCAGCCGGCATACTCCTCGCCTTCTGCGGGTGCGGCGCGCCCGGTAACGCCGCCAAGGCGAATCCGATTCCGCTCGATACCGCGCAGATGGTGGAATCCGCGTCGCAGTCGCAGACTTCGGCGAACCCCACCGCCGGTTCGAACACGGCAAAACCCGCGTCCGTCGATCGATATGCGCGTCTTGGTGCGCCGGAAACATATACCGCAGAGCTGCAAAGCGCGTCCGGCTACCTCAAGGTGCATGTCAGCGCCGCCGTCGAGCTTCCGAACGCGGATCTGCCGGTCATACGCACGAGGCTGCATTCGTTTACCGGCGAGGAAGCCGCGCGGATCGCAAACGTACTGCTGGGGAAGGATGCGCACTACATTGACGACACACGCGCAGACGCCCACTTCACGAAAGCCTATTTACAGCGTGAAATCGAGGATTTGAGCGATTCGATTGCGCACTGGGACGCTTATGGCAACATAAAATACGACCTGCGCTACTACACAAAGAGCGAGGCGGAGCAGGCGCTTTCCGAAATGCAGGCATTGCTTCCTTCGCTGCCGGACTCGCTCCCCGCGATACAGCCGGACTTTTCGGGCTGGAAGCCGATCGCCGCTTCAAACGATCAGGGTTCGATCGAAACGACGGATTGCTACCAGGCGCACTTTGCCATGCCCGATGACGCGACGGTTTCGCGGCTGGCCTTCCATAATTGCCCGGAGGTGCTCTCCAGCTGTTTCTTTGAATACGCGCGGGACATCCAGCACACCGTTGGCGCAATGAATTCCGATCTGGAGGACGTAAAAGGCCTTCTGAGCGTAACGCAGGAAGACGCCGAAGCGCAGGCGCGGGCGGTTGTGGACGCGCTGGGGTATCCGCAGTTCGTCTGTGCATACCGGCAGGCGTGCCTGAGCGACAACCGGGATTTTGCCTACTATCGTTTCTTCTTTCTGCGACAGATCCAAGACGCGCAGGTGCTTTACTGGAACAGCAGCTCTTATGCGGACGAGAACTTCGAGCTGATTCAGGTCTGCGTGGACAACGAAGGCATCTTTCAGGTGACCTATGACAACCCGCAGGATCTTCTCGGCGAAATGACCCCTGCGGCGGATCTTCTGCCGTTTTCGCAGATTCAGTCCGTGTTTGAAAAGATGATTCTCGTGGTCGACAATCCAACGGAATCCGAAGCCTGGAACAAGGACGGAACGCCCAAACTCACGACGGATTACTACGTATCCAGCGTTCGGCTGGGGCTCTCCAGCGTGGCGGAATCGAGCGACGCGGATACCCGGCTGCTGATCCCCGTCTGGACTTTTCTCGGCTACGAGGTCGGTTGCGTCAACGACGGTGAGCCGGAAGCGCTCGGAACAAACGGGCAAAGGGCGCTTCTAACCATCAACGCCATCGACGGCACGGTCGTCGAACCGAGCTGAACGGCGCGGCGAAACGCCGCATAAGAACGGCCGGAAGCGGAATCGCTGCGAAGTGAGTTTGTTTCAAAACGACGATTTCCGCCCGGCAAGTCCATAAAGCCATGCGGCAAACCAATCGTTCCTCCAACCCGCGCGGAAAAGACGCGCGGGTTTCGTTTTTTGGCTCCCGCGTTCAGCGTTCCTTGTGACCCGAGCCGGCACGCCCCGTTTATCCCCGGCCGTACAAACGATATTTGACCCGCCGCGCGTGCGTATATTATACTGAAATTGACATTTGTCCTTTTATGATACGGAAGCTCCACCCCCTATCCATTGGAGGCGATTATGAAACGCTGTTCCATGCGCCGGCCGGCCGGCCGCCGTCTGCTCGCGGCGCTGCTCTGCACTTTGCCGTTTGTTACCGCATGCGCACCGCAGCTGCGCGCGGAACCCGCTGTTTCCGCCTACCGGGAAGCAATCCCGTCCGCGGCCGCCCCGACGGCATCTCCAACGGCATCTCCAACGGCAACCCCCGCGCCAACGCCCTCCCCGACCCCGTATATCGGACCGCCGGAAGGTTACGAGTTGCGCTTTGCCGACGAATTCGACGCCGCGGAGATCGACGAATCCGTCTGGGGGTTCGAAACCGGTCCCTGGCCGTATAACAAAGAATTGGAGTGCTATACGCGCGAAAACGCCTGGCTGGAGGACGGCCAGCTGATCATCGAAGCGCGCAGGGAAGCGGCCGAATCCTGTGAATATACCTCCGCGCGACTGACCACGCAGGGCAAGTTCGACTTTACCTACGGATATCTGGAAGTGCGCGCCGCGCTCCCGACCGGCCGCGGAACCTGGTCCGCCGTCTGGCTGCTCCCGACCGATCTGCGTTACGGCGGATACCTGAACTCCGGCGAAATCGACGTTGCGGAGCGCGTCGGGTACGATTCGAAACTCGTCCACGCCTCCCTCCATACCTACCAAAATAATTCGGTCAGCGACAACGCAATCACCGCGTATACCCGCCTGACACGGAAGGACGCCGGGTACCATGTTTACGGCCTGCTCTGGACGCAGGACGTTATCGAAATCTCCATGGACGGGATCCCGACGCTTGCGTATCCCCGTCCGGAAGATTCCACGCCGGATTCCTGGCCGTTCGACGTTCCGTTTCACCTGATCCTCAATCTCGCTGTCGGGGGAAGCTGGGGCGGCGTAAAAGGGGTCGATGCGGAGGCGTTTCCGCAGCGGATGGCGGTCGATTACGTCCGTTATTACACGGATGCAGGCCGGCAAAGCAGCGAATTCTGACCGAGCGGCACACTGTCATTTTTTTGCGTTTTCCATCGAAAAAACGCTCATTGACGGAACTCTTTTCGAACAATAGAATACAGAGTATCAAGAGTATTCAGCGTTCCATACACCTTGAATAGAATACAGAGTATCAAGAGCATGCAACGCTCCATACGCCTCGCATGGTTCCGTTGCGGAACCGCTCCATTTCGATTGGCAACTCCCGCAAACACGATTCCGCCGGTTGCCGGCGTGTTCGATTACTGCCTCGCAAGCAGCCGAAAGGGGATTTCGCAATGCGCCGTAAACCAACGTTGCCTGAGCTGGCGGTGTTGCTTTGCATCCTAAGCGTTTCTCTGCTGTCCGGCTGCGCACGCCCGGCGGATACAGCCGACGCCGCAGCAGCAACCGCGACCGCACCGCAAACCGCGGTTCCGACCGCTTCACCCTGCCCCACGGCCACCGTGCAGGGGCCGGTTTCCCGCGTGGAAGGCAAGTCCTTCCTGGTCCGCTCGGCGGATGGCACGTTCAAACCGTTCTTTGTCAAAGGCGTGAATATCGGCGCGGCGAAACCGGGGTACTGGCCCGGCGAATTCGGCATTACGAAGGAGGATTACCTTCGCTGGTTTCACTGGATCGGCGAAATGCACGCGAATACCATCCGCGTATACGTTCCCCTGATGCCCGCGTTCTATGAGGCGCTTCTGACGTATAACCGCAGCGCCGAAACCCCGCTGTATCTTTTGCAGGGCATCTATATGAACGAGGATCTGATCGAAACCTATCACGACGCATACTGCAACAACGGCGAATTGAAGGATCTCTTCTATCGGGATCTGAAAAACACGATCGACATTGTGCATGGAAACGCGTCCGTTGAGAAGCTGCCCGGAAACGCGGGCGGCGAATACACCTGCGATGTGTCCGAATATGTGATCGGTTACCTGCCGGGCATTGAATTCACCGCCGATTTCGTTCTGGGCACGAACGAGAAGAATCCGGAGAAAACATCCTTTTCCGGTACGTATGTATCTACGCAGGACGCGTCGCCCTTCGAAGTGTTCCTCGCCGAAGCGCAGGACTACATGATCGGCTATGAAACGGTGAAATACAGCGTTCAGCGCCCGATCGCCATCACCAACTGGGTAACGACCGATCCGCTTTCCCATCCCGGCGAACCGTACCCCGAGACGGAGGACGCCGTCAGCGTGGACGTGGAGCACATCAAGGCGACAGACGCCTATACCGCCGGATTCTTTGCCTCCTACCACGTGTACCCCTATTATCCCGACCTGATGAGTTACGAAACCAAGTATATCGACGCGAAAAATCCGAATCCCTATCGCGCTTACCTGACCGAGCTCAACGCATACCATACCATGCCGGTGCTGGTCGCGGAGTTCGGCATTCCAACCTCCCGCGGCAAGACGCATGAAAACATCGTTTCCGGATTCAACCAGGGCAATGTGGAGGAAACCGCGCAGGGCGAAATGCTGGTTTCCATGATGGGCGATATCCACGAAACGGGCTGCATGGGCGGGCTGATCTTCTCCTGGCAGGACGAATGGTTCAAGCGCACCTGGAACACCAAGGATCAGGAGGAGACGGAGCGCCGTCCCTACTGGCTCAATGTGGAAAGCCCGGAGAAAAACTTCGGCCTGCTTGCCTTCGACCCGGGCGAATCGACCGCCGTAACGATCGACGGTTCGGCGGAGGAATGGAGCGGCGCGGACACGCTGCTCGTGAACGGTTCCGTTTCGCTTTCCGTCAAAAGCGACGAAGCTTACCTCTACTTTCTGATCCGTTCCGACGGACCCGACTTTGAGACCGGCAAGTTCTGCATCGCGGTGGATACCATTTCCGGTCAGGGGAATACCACGGCCGAAGGAGTCCCGCTCAGCCACGCGGCGGACTTTCTCGTTGTCATCGACGGCAGGGACGCAAGCGCCGTGCTGACCGATCCGTACTACGATGTGTTCCAGTATCAGTATTCGGTGCAATCCAAACTTCTGGAACCAATCGAACACCAATCCGAGAAGAACTCCGGCGAATTCGTTCCCATCTACGCGGCGCTGAGCCGCGGGATCACCCTGCCGGAATCCGGAACGACCATTCCGTTCTCCAGGTTCGACGCGGGAAAACTGGCTTTTGGCATAACCGATCCGCAGAGCGTTTTTTACAATTCGCTGGCCGATTTCTATGGAACGGGCGGCATCGTGGAACTGCGCATCCCCTGGATGCTGTTCAACGTGCGCGATCCCGGAACCAAAAACGTCATCGCTAACTGGAACGTTACCGGCTCGATCACCGGGCAAACCGTGGACTCGTTCGCTTTTGGAATCTTTACAAACGAGCAAAGCGGCACGGTGCCTTTTGCCGAATACCGCTGGGATTCCTGGGATCTGCCCACCAGCCACGAGCGGCTGAAAAAGAGTTATCCGATCGTCGCGGCGTATTTCGCCGATCTTATGTAACCGGACGGTCCGGAATCGCGCGGTATCGGCCGCGAAGGCAAGCAAATTCAACCTCGCCATCAGAGGAGCGTGAACCATTTGTTAATCGTGCAAACCATCGTCAACTGGCTGATCATCGTTATGGGCTCCGTGCTCGTTCTGATCACGTTGCTTCTCTTTTTGCTGCACATTACGAACTCGATCAAGAACAAGCGTATCCAGGCGATCCGCGAACAGCTGATCTGCCTGATTTCCGGCGAAGCGGCCTCCACCCGGCTCAAGAGCAAGATCTACGAAATGATTCAGCCGGATGGCTGCGTCGACAGCATTTCCGAAATTCAGGGGATCCGCTCCCTGCGCGGCCTGCTCGTGATCTCCGAGATTGCGGACGAGCTGGACCCCGAAGGTCTGGCCGTTCTCCGGCGGGAGGCCGAAAGCGCATGGTACGCAAAATATCTGCAGAGCCAGTTCGATAACGGCGGCGTCGATTCCGTCCTGCTGGTCGTAAAACTCGTCGGCACGCTGGGGCTCCAGCAGTATGTTTCGGACGTCACGCACCAGATTTACTGCCACAAGACAAATCCGCAAATGCAGCATATCGGCTTGCTTTCCTTGTGCCTGCTCGGCGCGGAACAGGCGCTGGTCTCCATCTGCCGGGACGCGGCCCTTGCTTCGCTGCTCTCCTTCCGAACGCTGGAAGAGCTCTTCAACACGTACCGCGGCAGCCGGGAAGAGCTGTGCAAACGCCTGATCAGCACCGCTGCGGATCAATATATCCGCCGCACCTGCGTAAAAGCGATCGGTGAAAACCGGTATTTCTCGCTGGCCGGTCTGGTTCTTCCGCTGCTGGAAAGCCCGCAGCTGAATATGCGCATCGACGCGGTCCGGACGCTCGGCATGCTGGCGTATCCGCCGGCTTACAACGCGATTCTCGCGCTGGCGCGCAGCGACCGCTGGGAACTGCGCGCAGTCGTCGCCACGGCGCTTGCCGCATACGGCCCCGACGAGAATTCCGAAACCCTGATCGATTTACTCTGCGATTCCGAATGGTGGGTGCGCTACCGCGCCGCGGAGTCGCTGCAGCACTGCGCGGACTGTGCGGAGATCCTCCGGCGCGTCGCCGCGCGCAAGGATCGCTACGCGCTGGAAATGATGCAGTTCGCTCTGGATAAAAAGGCGCTTCGCAGCAAAAGGGGGGTGGCGTAATGTCCACGCACGACGTCCTCTATCAGATCGTTCTATGGATCAATTATTTCTCGCTGTTCTACGTTATAACGGTCAGCACGATCTATCTGATCCAGCTGATTTCCGCTTCCATCGGCCTGCACCGCTACGTCCGGTCCCTTCGGTATATCGACTATCGCCGCTTTCTCGATTCGGAGCATATGGTGCCGATCTCACTGCTGGTTCCGGCTTATAATGAATCCGCAACCATCGTGGACTCCGTACGCAACCTGATTTCGCTCGATTTTCCGGAATACGAGGTCGTCGTCGTCAACGACGGGTCGAAGGACGATACGCTTCAGCTGCTGATCGACGCCTATCAGCTGCTCCCCTTTCACCAGCCCTACAAAAAATCGCTGGAAACGGAGGAGATCCTGGAAATCTACCGTTCCGCCGTGGATGAAAAGCTCATCGTGGTCAACAAGAAGAACGGCGGCAAGGCGGACGCGCTGAACGCCGGAATCAATCTCGCTTCCTACCCCGTTATCGTCACGATCGACGCGGACTCCATCCTCGAAAAGAGTTCCCTCATCAAGATCATCTACTCCTTCGTCAGCGACCCGACCTGCATTGCCGTCGGCGGGATCGTGCGCATCGGCAGCGGCTGCGATATCGAGGACGGTCAACTCAAGGAGGTCGGCCTTTCAAAGAAACCGCTCGTCGCGCTGCAGACAACCGAATACCTGCGCGCTTTTCTGACCGGGCGCATCGGGTTCGACGTTATGGGGATGCTCCTCATTATCTCCGGCGCGTTCGGCGCGTTCAGCAAAGCCGCCGTCATCGAAGTCGGCGGATACACGCGCCATTGCGTCGGCGAGGATATGGAGCTTGTAGTCAAGCTGCACCAGCTGATGCACGATAAGAAGAGAAAATACTCCGTCCGTTTCCTGCCGGACCCCATCTGCTGGACGCAGCCTCCGGAGCGGCTCTCGGACCTGAAGAAACAGCGCAAACGCTGGCACATCGGGCTGATCGACACGCTGTTACGGCACAAACGGATGCTCTTTCAGCCCAAGTACGGCCGTATCGGGACCATATGCCTGCCATATTACTGGATCTTCGAGCTGGCCGGCCCCGTGATTGAAACATTCGGTTACATCTTTATCCCGATTTCATTCCTGCTTGGCGTCGTGAACGTTTGGTTCATGCTTTCCTTCTTTCTCGTCGCCGTCCTGTATGGAACGATCCTGTCCGTCGGCGCCCTGCTGCTGGAAGAAAACACGTTCAAGAAGTATCCTAATTTCCGCCAGCTTCTTCAGCTGTTCTTTTACTCGTTTGTGGATAACTTCGGATACCGCCAGCTCAACACGGTCTATAAAGTCGAGGCGATGTTCGGCTTTCAGAAGAACAAGAGCCGCTGGGGCGAACTGCAGCGCAAGAAATTTTCCGAAAAGAAATAACCCTGCCTTTCAAAGCGGAATACGAACAGCGCCGGATCGGTCGATCCGGCGCTGTTCGTTCCATATGCGATTCTTCTTTACTGGATATGATCCAGCAGGTAACGCTCCGCCTCGGCATTCCAAAGCCCGTTGTGCTGCTTGACGAGTCTGTCCAGCTCGGCAAACAGCGGCTGCGTTTTGCCCTTCTCGGCAAAATCGGCAAGCGCGGTCAGCGGCAGGTTGATCTGCGTATAGATCAGCTTCTTTCCGCCTGGGATCTTCGGCAGATTCGCCGTCGTTTCCGGCACGCAGTCCAGCCCGCCGATATGCGTGATCATCGCTGCCGGGTTGAGCTTGCCTTCGTTCATCATGCGGATCGCTTCGCGCATGTCATCCGTGTTGCCGTGGCTCGTCGCGGCCACGTGCGTGCGACTATAATGCACATTGTAGAAGTTCATCATGGCGGAAAACTGCTGGTCCGCGGGACCCGCAAAGAAATTCAGGCAGCCGTCCACTGCAAGGATCGCGTCGCTCTGCTCCACCACCGGCTTCACCGGCGCAAAACAGATCACGTCTTGATAGCCCGTCCCGCCGGAAAGTTCGCGCAGCGTTGAAACGGGGGATTCGACCTTTCCGGTATTCACGTAGTGCAGCTCCACGCCGCATTCCTTTGCGTGCGCCACGCTGTAGATGCTCTCCGCGCGCTTAAGCCGCGCGTCGTCGATATCCGTTACCACAAGCAGGCTCGGCTTGCGGTCGCAGTGCAGCGCGTAGTCGATCGCGCCGAGTCCCATCGGTCCGACGCCGGCAAGCAGCGCCATCTTGCCGCCCTCCACAATGCCCATGTCGTGCACGTACTCGCCGTCCCGCGTGTGATACATCGCGTGGAACGTCGCGATTATGCAGCTCATCGGTTCCGCCAGCGACCCGTAAAAATAGACGCTGCTGTTGTAGGGCAGCAGACAATCCATATGCAGCGTTTCCCAGGGGATGTTGACGTACGTCGCGTCTCCGCCGCATTCGCGGTAGGAATAACCCGGCGCTTCCAGAGAACCCTTGTAGGAATGCGCGGGCTGAATCACGAAACCGTCGCCCTTCTTGAATTTGTGCGTCCAATTTTTGCCCACCTCGTCAATCACGCCGCAAAACTCGTGGCCGATGATCACGGGATTCTGCGCAACGTCGTTTGGCACGCGCTTATGCGCCGCGCCCTGTTCCAGCGCCTTGAACGACGACATGCAAAGGCTGTCCGAAATCACCTTGCAGCGTACGCCGTCGTCTCCGACCGGGCTTAGCTCGAACTCCTCCAACCGCAGGTCATGCGCGCCATAGAGGCGCACCGCTCTCGTTTTCATATGCGATTACTCCTTTTCTCCGTTCTCGTGTCGAATCAGCCGCCAGGTGTTCTCAATCAGGTTCGCAAACTGTGCTTCCTTCATCTTTTCAATGACGAATTTTTGTCTCGGCGAATTGATATCCTCTCCGCTGATCTGCAGCATGCCGTGGCGTTCGCAAAGCGCGCGCAGACGCAATATCTGTTCCTGCGTATTGCGCGTCGGCATATAGGTGACCGCGCGGACGCCCGAGCGGTCGATCACCTCAAACAGTTCGTCAAGATAATCGTCCTCGAATTTCTGCGCCTTTTTATCGCCGGTCACGCTGGCCGTCACGTCGCCAAGGTACGCGTAGGCCAGAATACCGTCCACTTCGGCGGCAAACCGGACAAACTCCTCCAGCTTCGGACACTCGTTTGTCGCGTCGAGAAACACCTTTGGGATGCAGTCCTTCTTGAGCGCGCCCACGAGATCGTACTCAGCCAGCATGGTTTCGTATTCGCCCGCGCCTTCGGGCAGTCTGGCTTTTCCCAGCGCGATCAGCCGTTTAGCCAGCGCGAGCATCAGGTGCCGCTCGGTCACGCTGCCGCCGTCGCGATACTGCGAAAGCGGAAGCACGTCCCGCTCGAAATCGAGCGAAACGCCGTCCGCCCGGTACAGCGCGTTGATTCGTTCCACCATGGCGCGGTTTCGGACGTTCCTGTGCTCGCGAAGCGGCGCAAAGTACGCCTGCACCCGTCCGATATTCGCGTGCGGAACGGCGTGCAGCACCATATAGCTGACGCCGACCTGATCGGGATTGTTCGTCCTGCGGCGAGACAGCGGCGTTTCGGCGAACGAGACCCGCGTCTCGATGCCGACCGTGGTCGGAATTCCGGCGATCTTCCCCGCCGCAAGAAACTCCTCCGCGCCGCCGATACTGTCGTGATCCACGATGCCGCAGGTGGCTAGCCCCTCCGCCCGCGCGGCGTACACCGCCGCCGACGGCGAATACGGAGAAAACGAATACGTCGTATGGATATGGTTGTTGACCATGCGCGCGTCGGTCGGCGGAAACTCCGCCCCTTCCACCGCGCGTTTGAGCGCTTCCAGCCGCTCGCTTTTCTCCGCCGCGCCGAGCGAACGCAGCAACGAAAGGTCGATCATCTTAGCATCACCTGACCGCCGGTGACGGCGATCGCCTGTCCCGTTTCATAGGTTTGCTCCACGGCGTAGAAGATTGCCTTCGCCACGTCGGAAGGCAGGCAGCCGCGCTTGATCAGCGACTTGCCCAGATAAAACTGTTTCACGTCCTCAACCGTTTTCGCGCCCGGAACCTTGCCCGCGTGCAGATACTGCACGAACAATCCGCGTTCGGGATCGCTCCAGAGCGGACCGTCGTAGTAATTGCCGGGGCAGATCGCGTTGACCTTGATGTTATACGGGGCAAGCTCCAGCGCAAAGCTCTGCACCAGCCCGATGCCGCCGAACTTGCCGCCCGCATAGGCGAAGTTCTTGTTGCTGCCCTCCAGACCCGATTTGCTGTTGATCTCAACGATATCGCCCATCCACGCGGGATCGGCGGAAAACTCGGCCCGCATGATCCTCTGCGCGTACTTTACGCAGGTAAAGAACGCCGTGTAGTTGATGCTGGTTACGAACTCGAAATCCTTTTTTTCCAGCTCGTCCAGCGAACCCGCCTTGAGCACGCCCGCGTTGGACACGAACAGGTCCAGCCCGCCGAACGCGTCCACGCACGCGGCCATCATGCCCGCCACGCTCTCTTCGTTCGACACGTCCACCTTCACCGCAACCGCGCGTTCGCCGAGCGATCCGGCGACGCTCTTCGCCAGCGGTTCGTTCAGGTCCGCAATCACCACGCAGGCGCCTTCGCGATAGAGTTCCTCGGCAATTCCTTTGCCGAAGCCCTGCGCGCTGCCGGTCACCACGGCAATTCTCCCGCCAAGCCGGCCTTCCGCGAGCCTGCGGTTTTTTACATTCTGAGCAGCAATCTGCTCCCACTTTGATACATCGATCATGATTTTTTCTTCTCCATATACCCTATCCGAGCAGCGATCCGCTCCCGCTTTGATCCATCGATCCGGATTTTTTCTTCTCCATATATCCGAGTAATCGCCCGTATGCGTCTTCCCATGCCTGCGTATGGTGCGGTTCGTAGACGCGCGGCTGA
The DNA here is from genome assembly GCA_034933205.1 of Eubacteriales bacterium. Classification (GTDB taxonomy): domain Bacteria; phylum Bacillota; class Clostridia; order Christensenellales; family CAG-138; genus UBA7703. The sequence continues at coordinate 104,663 of JAYFNY010000001.1, read as the reverse complement.
ATGGAACGTCGAACGATTTCCCGTCCCTGCATCACGTCCTTGATCTCGCCGAGCGCGATCGCCTGTAAAAGCGCGTTGCCCATTGCGGAACCTTCGCCGGGACCTGCCACGACGCGGCGGTCGAGCACATCCGCCGTCATCTGGCAAAGCAGCGCGTTTCCAATACCGCCGCCCGTAATATTGAGCGTATCGATCCGCTCGCCCTTCATCCTCTCCAGCCATTCTAGTGCCCAGCGATACTTGAGCGCAAGGCTTTCGTAAACGCAGCGGGAAACCGCGCCCGGCGTCTCCGGCGGCTTCTGTCCCGTCCGCTCACAGTAGCGGGTAATCTTGCCGCACATATCCCCCGCCGAGAAAAACGGCGCGTCGTCGGGATCGATCAGTGCGGAAAACGGCTGCTCCCGCGCCGTCAGCGCATCGATTTCCTTCCAGTTATAATGCGTGCCAAGCCGAGCCCACTCCCTGCGGCACTCCTGCATGATCCACTGACCCATGATATTTTTCAGCGGGCGATACCCGCCCTGAACGGTCCCCTCGTTGGAAAAGTTCGCGTGAAATACAACGTCGTTGATCAGCGGCTTTTCCGTTTCCACACCAAAGAGCGACCATGTGCCGCTCGAGCAAAACGCAAAGCTCCCCTCCCCGGGAATGGCCGCAACGGCGGAAGCCGTGTCGTGCGTGCCGACCGCCGCAAACGGAATCCGCGAAACGCCCGCCTCCTGCGCAGCGTCCGCCAGCAGGCGTCCGCGGAGGCTCCCCGCGCAGTCGATGCGGGTAAAGATCCGCTCCGGGATGCCGAGCGCGCGGATCAGCTCAAAATCCCACTCCCGCTTCCCGGCATGGTAAAGGTTGGTGGTGCTGACGTTCGTATATTCGCTGGCTTTCTCGCCGGTCAAAAGGTACCCCAGCAGATCCGGTATGAGAAGCAGCATGCTCGCCTGCGAAAGCGCCCTGTCGCCCTCGCGTACGCGGCGGACCAGCTGATAGACGGTGTTGAAATTCATCGCCGCGATACCGGTGCGCTCGAACAGCTCCCGTTTGGGGACCTTTTCCCATGCGGCAAGCATCTCTTCATCCGTCGCGTCGCGATAACAGCGCGGGTTCTCGATCAGGTTGCCGCCCGCGTCGAGCAGGCCGAAATCCACGCCCCAGGTATCGATGCCAAAACAGTCCGGGTCGGCGCCGGTTTCGCGCTTGCAGGCAAAAAAGCCCTTCCGGAGCTGCTGCATCAGATTGGGCACGTCCCAGCGATGCGCCGCTCCGTCCGCGAGAAACGCGTTTTCGAACCGATGCAGTTCGGAAAGATGAATTCTCTCGCCGTCGAACCGCGCGAGCATCGCGCGGCCGTTCGAAGCGCCGAGATCAAAAGCCAGCAGTCTGAGTTCCTTCACGCCTTTCCTCCAGCCAGCGATTTTCTGTATTTTTCGCTTTCCCAGTTGGCAATAAACCGTTTCGCCTGTTCGCCCATGGTCGAAACCGCAAAGCCGCGCGCCTTGAGCGTCTCCAGAATGAACAGTACGGCGCAGAGCGTTTCTTCCATGGTCAGCGCCGCGCTTTCGCCCATTTTGTATTGTACCCGCCCGGTCGAACGGTCGATCCGCGCCGTATCGCCCAGCGTTCCGGTAAAGAAGACCATCTGATCGGGATAAAGCGGCTCGGTGAGTAAGAATTCGTCCGAATAATCCTTTGTTTTCAGCGTCTCCGTCACGAAAGGCGTTGCGGAAGCAAAACTGCCGTCCGGCTGAACGGAAATTTTCACCTTGGGAAACGATTCGCCCGTCAGGCCGAAGAATCGCGCGAACCGCTCGTTCGCGTCCGAATGGATGCGCAGAACCTCGTCGGGATCGTCGTGATGCGCAATCAGGCCGTGATTCTCCATGAGAATCACCGCGGGCGTCCTGCCGGTTTCGCGCCGTACGCGAGAAAGCTCGTCCCGAATGGAAAACGTCAGCCGCGCACCGGGATCGACGTAAGGCACGAACCCGAAGGCGTAGTCCGCGCCTTCCAGCGCCTGGGAAAGCAGCTTTTTCGCGTCCTTCGCGCAGGCGACCAGGTTTGCGTAAACGCTGTGGCTGTGCGCCACATAGCGGCTCAGCAGCGAGTGGAACCCCGCCTCCACCGAAGGACGAAGCGCCGCAAGCCCTTCGATCTCTTGGGTGACGGCTTTCGCCTGAGCGGCGCCCGCTTTTTCCACATCCTCCAGACCGGCCGTTTCGTGCGACTCATAAAACGCGCGGAGCGTTTCGTAATCCAGCACGGCATAGGCGGTTTTGGGCGTAATATCGCAGAGGCGGTAACCGGAAGCTTTAATCGCCATCCGTCCTCCGTCCAGCTTGACGGACGTATTGCCGCCGCCGCCCTGCACATAATCGCTGCGCGCGCCGATCGCGTTTGAGACGCGGGTAAATTCCTCCAGCGCGGCTTCGTTTTGTTCAAAAAACAGATTCATATGATTTCTCCTGTCGGAATTCCCTGCCGCGACCGATGCCGCGCAGGTTCGTAAACTTTGTTTTTGTTGCTCTTCCATCAGCCAGCCGCAGACCGGCCGCTGCGGTTTTTCCGGAAATTCGCGGGGTGCAATCGGAAAGGGCGGGCGTGATGCCCGCCCTTTCTTCAGGTTCGTTTCATAAAATGGAACAGGGATTAATACACGGTCTTCCAGTCGGCAATGTTGGTTGCGTCAAACTGGAACGGAGGCCCAATGATGATTTCGGTGCCGCCGTCGCCCGCTTCGGTTACGGTGTAGGTGTTGCCATCCGCCGTGAAGGATTCGCCAACTTCGCCCTTGAGGCCGTTGTTGACCATCTCAAGCAGCGTGTAAGCGGCAACCTTGCCAACGTCGATCGGGTTCCAGAGGAACATGTACGGGCAGGCAACGGTGCCTTCGCCCATGAATTCCGCCATCTCCGAGGGGAGGCCAAGGCCGGTGATGATCAGCTTGCCCTGCAGGCCGTTATCCGTAACAACCTTGCTGGCCGCCGCGATGCCAACGGTGGTCGGCGCGCAGATGACCTTCAGGTTCGGATAGTTCGCGATCAGAGCCTGGGTCTGGTCGACGGACTTCTGGAACTGGTCGTCGCCATAGGCAACTTCAACGAGGTTCATGCCGGCATATTTGCTGTCCTTGAGGATTTCCTGCATAGCGGCGATCCAGGCGTTCTGGTTCGTCGCGGTGGAGGTTGCCGAAAGGATGGCCCAGTCGCCGGTGCCGCCGGTGAGATCATACACCGCGTCCACGAGGCACTGTGCAACCTGCTGCACGCCCGCCTGGTTGATGTGCGTCATACGGCTCGCGGGATTCACGGAGGAGTCCAAAGACACGACCTTGATGCCCTTGTCCATAGCCGCTTTGAGGGAGGTTTCCAGAGCGTCGGCGTCGTTCGCCGCAACGGCGATGCCGCTCACGCCCTGCGCCACAAGCTCGTTGATCAGGGTGATCTGCGCTTCGGCGGTGATTTCAGCGGGGTACTTCACGATGGCTTCCGCACCGGCGGCTTTGATGACTTCTTCAAAACCGGATGCCATTCTCTCCATGTAGGGGTTACCGGCGGATTTCGCGATAATCGCGTAGGATGCCGCAGCGGCAGCAGGAGCTTCGGTTGCCGCTTCCGCAGCGGGAGCTTCGGTCGCCGTTTCCGCGGCGGTTTCGGTCGCCGCAGGCGCAGTGGTCTGCGCGCAGGCAAACGTCGCCAGCACCATTACGAGGCAAAGAGCAAGTGCGAGTAGTTTTTTCATTGTTTTCCCCTTCCTTATTGTTTTTATATAAACACATCTCGTGTTCATATCGGATCTTACGGGTCAGTTCGGGCCGCGCTTCGTTTCCTTCGAGGTTCAGTGCGCCGCGTGCGCGGCTCTCGGGCGTTTCACGGACGACGCCGCAATCACGTTCGGCAGCATGACCATGAGGATCAGGATTCCGCCGATGATCATGAGGATGGTCTGCGTGTTCACGTTCGCCAGGCCGAGGCCGTAGCGCAGAAGCCCGATCGTGAAGATAGAGATGACCGTCCCCGGAAAATTCCCCTTGCCGCCCGCGGTCGAGATGCCGCCGAGAACAACCATGCTGATCGCTTCCAGTTCGTAACCGGTTGCAATGTCGCTGCGGATGGTTCCCATCCAGGAGCTGTAGTAGATCGCGGATATGCCGCAGACCAGCCCGACCAACGTGTAGCAGATCAGCCGAACGCGCTGCACGGGAACGCAGGCGTAACGGGCGGCGACCCGGTTGGAGCCGATCGCGTAAATCTGCCGGCCGAAGACCGTTTTGTGCAGCGTGAAACCGAACACGACGGCAAACAGGCAGAAGACGAGGAATATGTACGGCACGGAGCCGAGCTTTGCATAGTAGAGGTTATAGAACCACGTGCTGTTATGCAGGTTGCCTGTGCTCTGGCTTCCGAGGATGATTTCCGCAATGCCGCGGTAGAGCGTCATGGTGCCCAGCGTTACGATCATCGGGGCGAGTTCGGTGAACCGCACGAGGATCAGCCCGTTGATCAGACCGCAAAGCGTGCCGCAAACGAGCGCGATGACGACGGAAACACCCATCGGCAGACCGGCGTTATAGCTTACGCCGAGCAGCGTTGCCGAAAGCGCGACGGTGGAGCCGACGGAGAGGTCGATCTCGCCCAGAACCAGGATATACGCCATCGGGAGGGCGATGAACCCGCGCACGAGAAACGTGCTGATAGCCGTAAAGAGATTGTCCACGTTGAGGTAGTTCGTCGAGATCGAAGCGTTCATTATATTAACCGCAACGAACAGGACGATCAGCAGCGTTTCCCAGCGAAGCAGCACCGTGCGGAGGGTTTTGGTTTGCTTTGCGACAATATTGCGCTTAACTTGTTCGGCCATGCTTAGATCTCCCTCGCTTTCAGCTGGTTTTTCTGAAGCGCACGCTGCGCGAGAATATTCATAATGATCGCGAGCAGGATGATCAGCCCTTTGATCGCCCGCTGCCAGAACTGCGAAATACCGATCAGCGGCAGCGCCTTGCTGATGACCGCCATCGTCAGCGCACCGAGCAGCACACCGGCTACGGAACCCTGTCCGCCGCTGAGGCTGACGCCGCCAAGTACGCAGGCGGCGATGACGTCCATCTCCATGCCCAGCGCCATGTCGTTCTGCGCGGAGGCGTAGAGCGAGGTGTACATCGCTCCCACCAGACCCGCGAAACTGCCCGCCATCATGTAGACGACCAGTTTGATCCGCTTGATGTTGATCCCGCTGATCGCCGCCGCCTCCGGATTGCTGCCGACGGCGTAGATGCGCCTGCCGAAGCGCGTCCAGCGCATCAGGAAAAAGAACACGACGTAGCAGATCAGCGCAATGAAGATCAGGTTGTTCATGAGCCCGAAGGAAAGTGTCTTCGTCTGCGCGAACTGCTTGAACGCGCTTTGGAACTGGTAGGCGGAGACCCACTGGCTGTCCGAAACGAGGTACGTCGCGCCGCGGAAAATATTGGTCAGACCCAGCGTCGCTATGATGGGAATCACGTCGCCATAGGCGATGACGGAACCGACAATCAATCCGCAGAACGTACCGATGGCAATGCTCACGAGGAACATGACGAGAGTGGAGGAGTAAACGCCCTCTCGCATGAGCAACGATGCACACATACCGGAGAAAGCCAGCGAGGACGCAACGGAGATGTCGATTCCGCCAATCAGCAGCACGCTCATCATACCCAGCGACAGTGTGATGGTCGTAGAGTAGTTCTTGAGCATATCCTCAATCGTCTTGGCGGTGAGGAACGAGTGATTACGAAGCTGAATAATTACGCAGATCAGCGCTAAAACAAGAAACAGCGTCGTCTCCCGCGAATTGGTGAGCCGTTTCCAGAAGGTGCGAAATCCGGTCGTTTTTGACATGCTGTTCATTCCTCCTTAGGCACCCTGCGAGCCGGAAACGTGCTTGCGCATGGCGAATTCCAGTATGCGTTCCTGCGAGGCGAGCGGGCGGTCCAGCTCCCCGGTCACGCGCCCGTCGGACATCACGAAGATGCGGTCGCACATACCGAGGATCTCCGGCATTTCGGAGGAGATCATGATGATCGCAAGACCCTGCCGGGCAAGATCGCCCATGATCTCGTAAATTGCGGCCTTCGCGCCGACGTCCACGCCCTTGGTGGGTTCGTCCATGATGAGTACCTTGAGGTTGCTGTTGAGCGCCTTGGCCACAACCACTTTCTGCTGGTTGCCGCCGGAAAGCGAACTCCCCTTGTCAAACAGGGAAACCGCCTTCACGTCCACGCGCTCCGCCTGGCGTTTTGCGTCCGCGCACTCCTTGTCCTCCAGAAGCACGCCGTATTTCTCGTACCGCTTGATCTCCGGCAGCGTGATATTTCTGCCAATCCCCCAGTCGAGGATCAGCCCCTGCTGCTGGCGGTCTTCCGTTAACAGTCCGATGCCGAGGCGCTGCGCGTCCTGCGGCTTGCGGATCGATACCGGTTTTCCTTCCAGAAAGACCTTTCCCGAATCGTAGCGCTCCACGCCGAAGAGCGTCTGCACCACTTCCGTGCGCCCCGCTCCGACCAGTCCCGTCAGAGCGACGATCTCCCCGCGGCGCACGTCAAAGGAAACGTCCCGGAAATACCCCGTCCGGCTCAAGCCTTCCACGCGCAGAACCTCTTCGCCCGGCTTGATATCGGGTTTGGGGAATAGTTCCTTGATCTCACGGCCGACCATCGCCTTAATCAGCTCCGGTTCCGTGATCGTCTTCGCGTCATATGTGCCGATATAGTTGCTGTCCCGGAAGACCGTAACCCGCGAGGCCAACCGGTACATGTCCTCCAGACGATGGGAGATGAAAATGATGCTCTTCCCCTCGTCCCGAAGGGATTCCGTAATCTGGTAGAGCTCCTCGGATTCGCTCTTGGTCAGCGCGGCGGTCGGTTCGTCCATGATGATGATGTTCGCGTTCATCGAGAGCGCTTTTGCGATTTCGACCATCTGCTGCTGCGCGACGGAAAGCGAGCTCATCAGCGCCGTCGGGCTGAAGGAAACGTGCAGCGGCTCCAGCAGCTGCGCCGCGCGGCGGTTCATTTCCTTCCACTGGAGCACGCCGTGTTTCACCGCTTCGTGCCCCATAAAGATGTTTTCCGCGACCGAAAGGTGCGGATAACTCGTTACATGCTGGTAGATGGCGGCGATCCCGTGACGCTGCGCATCCAGCGGGTTTTTAAATTCCACGGGCTTGCCGTCCATGAAGATCTCGCCCTCGTCCGGCTGATGCACGCCTGTAATCACCTTGATAAAGGTGGACTTTCCGGCGCCGTTTTCCCCCATGATGGCGTGGATCTCTCCCGGCAGCAGCTGGAAGCTGACGCGGTTCAGCGCTTTTACGCCGGGGAAAATCTTGGTGATGCCCCGCAATTCCAAACGATACTCCGACATGCAGCCTCCTTATCCGCGTGCTGAAAGCACGTCGCGTTCATATGCCTTGACTTCGTCCAGCCACGCGCCGTCCTGCGGAATCCCCTTCATTTCGCAGTAATGCGCCCAGACCGCGCCGAGCGGCAGCGTCTTGCGGTCTTCCAGGCGGGCGAATCTCTCCGTGTAGTCCCCGGCGCGTTCCGCCGCGCGGATCGGATCGATCGGCGCAAGGCACGCGTTGAGGATCGCCTTTCTGGCGTTGCGCATTCCGATGGCCCATGCGGCGATGCGGTTGATCGAAGCGTCAAAGTAATCGAGACCGATAAAGACACGGTCCTCAAATCCGTTCCAGACGATTTCGTCCATAATGCGCTGCAGCTCGTCGTCGAGCGTAATCACGTGGTCGCTGTCCCAGCGCACGCCCCGGCTGACATGCAGCAGGATCTTGTCGAGCACCTGCAGCACCGCGGATATCTTCGCGCTGATGACCTCGGTCGGATGGAAATGGCCCGCATCGAGCGTATACAGCTTCCTGCGGCTGACCGCATACCCGAAGGCGTACTCGTGGCTGGCGACCGTGTAACTTTCCAGCCCTACGCCGAAGAGTTTGCTTTCCACGGCGGCGAGCACCTTGGAATCGTCCACGGGATGCGCGAAGATCTCGTCCAGAGAACGCGTCATCAAATCGCGGTGGCGCACCGTGTCCACGCAGGTGTCCTTGTACCCGTCCGGCATCCAGAAGTTCACCGTGCACGGCTGGCCGGTTCCTTCGGCAAACGCCTGCGCAATTTCGAGGCAGCGCTTGCCGTGCTCTATCCAGAATCTGCGCTTCGTTTCGTCAAAGCTGCTCAGGGAAAAGTCCCCGTCCATCATGGCGTGGGAAAAGAACGTTGGATTAAAGTCGAGCCCCAGGCCGACTTTCCGCGTCCAGTCAAGCCAGTTCGAAAACTCGGCGATCGTGTAAGCGTCCCGATCGATCGTCCTGCCGGCTTTTTCGGCGTAACTGGCGTGCAGGCTCAGTTTGGTCTTGCCGGGAATCAGGGTCAGCGCTTTTTCAATATCGGCGCGCAGTTCGTCCGGCGTGCGCGCGCGTCCCCTGTAGTTGCCGGTTGTCTGGATGCCGCCGGTCAGCGTATCCGAACCGTCGTAACCGATGACGTCGTCCCCCTGCCAGCAGTGCATCGAAACGGCAATCGCGTCCGCCCGCCGGATGGCGGCGTCCGTATCGACGCCGAATTCGGCGTATCGCGCCTTTGCTATTTCGTAGGCCTGGTCGATCGAATCTTGCTGCATGTAGAAATCTCCCGTGATCATGATGCGCGCGGATGCGCGCCTGTTATATTTTACTGACTGTTTTATTTCTCTGTCTTTTCGACTGATTGATATCGTCTGTTTTATACGGTGTGTTTTACTTGTTTATATTGCTTGTTTTATATCGTCTGTTTTGAACCGTCTGTTTTATTCTGTGTTTTATATATCGATCGGATGCTGTCTGATCCTGCCTGCCCTGCCGGCCCAGCCGGCGCCGGATCCTGCCTTTCCTCCAAAGAACCGGTAAGTATCCCGCATATGGGGACAACCCTGTCCGAATCGCGATTATTTGTGGAAAAACACCTGTTTCATCCGGGGCTGCGCGCCGGTCACCGGATCCATCTCCATGACCATTACGTCCTTCATATACTCGTTCCACTTGGCCACGATGGGGCTCTCCGCCTGAACGCGCGCGGCGTGGGCAACGCTCTCGCACTCGTAGTAGCCAAACACTTCGTCGCCGACGTTCCAGATGGTATAATTGTGGATTCCGGCCTCGTTGAGCACTTCCGTCATAGCCGGCCAGATCTCGCTGTGGCGTTTCTCATACTCTTCCAGCTTTCCGGGAAGTATACGGGCTTTCCAGGCATATCGTTCCATTTCAGTCGCTCCCTCCGTCCTGTTGCGGAGAATTTTATTAAGCACAGGATATCAAACTATCTTGTGTTACAATGTTGGCTTTTTATATCAGAATCTTGGTTTAGAGCAGAAATCCGGCTCTGACTGTTTTCATCTCTCTCATCGGTATTTTCTCACGGACAAAAGCAAGAACTATTGGAATTGTTGCATTGTTGGATTACAGTGGTATATACTTGATCTGCACTAAGTATTGCAGATTATAGTCCCTTTGTCACTGATTAATGTTGGCAATTCATCCAATTATCTTGGCTAGAGGAGAAATCATATGGCCGGAGTGCAACTGAATTACGAACTGGACATTACGCCCAGCTCCACGTGGCTGACCGTTACGCCGGGACAGCAGGTCAAACGCAGCCTTCCGTATGTGCAGGAACTCGGCGATTTCTTTGCGCGGGAGAAATACTATACGCGCCGCGCAGGTCTGACTTCGTACCTGATCAAATATATCATCTCCGGAGAAGGCACCCTGGAATACAACGGCGTTACGGAAGCCGTCCGGCCTGGCCAGATCTTCTGGATCGAATGCCAGAAGCCGCAGTATTACCAGACCAGCCCCGTCAAAAAAGAATGGCACATGCTTTGGGTGCACTTTTTCGGGCACGGCTGCGCGCGCTATTACGACCTGTTCCTTGCGCAGAACGACGGGCGTAACGTGGCCACGCTTCCTCCCAACACCGCCGCCCCCGCGATTCTGCGCGAATTGATGGAGCTCTATAAGCACGGACAAAGCACGCTCGCGGGGGATATCCGCGCGGCGCGCCTGCTGACGGACCTCATGAGCGACTGCGTACTGAGCACCTGCACGCTGCCGGAGCACGAGCTGATTCCCGCCTGTATTCAGGAAGCGCGCACCTATCTGCTCGACCACTATAACGCGCGCGTTACGCTGGACGACCTCGCGGAGCAGTTTTCCATGAATAAATTCTATTTTCAAAAGCTTTTCAAGCGATATACCGGATTTACGCCAAACGAGTTTCTAATTTTCACGCGTCTCAACCGCGCCAAGGAGCTGCTTCGAACCACGAACGACACGATCAATCAGATCGCGTTCGAAGTCGGCATCGAGAACCCGAGCCACTTCATCAATCAATTCAAGCAGCGGGAAGGGATCACGCCGAACGCGTTCCGCCAAAGCTGGTACAAGCTGAACTGAACAAAAAAGCGCCCTTTGCGCGCCTGCGTAAAAGGCCCTCGGTCAGGTCAACATATTGTTGTAAATAGGAAAGCGCCCTTTGCGCGCCTGCGCGAAAGGCCCTCCGGACCGGCCGTATTCGATACGGCTTTTTTCGTATTCCATTTAGATTTCGGCGCGTCCTGCGGGATCGATCGGGTTTGCCGTCAATCGGCCGTTGAACTTCGCGCAAGAATCGTGTAAGGTAGATAGAAACATGCGCGGCCGTCCAAACCGTGTAAAAAGGTTGGTATCCATGCCGAATTCAAACGCCCTTCGTTATCGCTATCTGCTGTTCGACGTAGACAATACCCTGCTGGACTTCTCCGCGGGCGAAAGAGCCGCTCTGTTTCAGACGATGGAGCAGATCGGGCTTCCCATTTCGGAACCCGACTACCAAACGTATGTCGAAATCAACCAGTCCGTCTGGACCAAGTTCGAAGCGGGATTGCTGGACAGCAAAGCGGTGCAGCGGCTCCGCTTCGAGGAATTCGCGTCGTACCTCAACCGCGACCCGGCGGAAGGCCCCGCGCTCAACGACCGCTATGTCGAAAATCTCGGCAGACAGGCCGTGCTGCTGGACGGCTCGCTGGACGCGCTGCAAAAGCTCAGCGCTTGCTACCGGCTCGCGGTCGTTACGAACGGGCTGACGCTCGTGCAGCGCGAGCGGCTCAAACGCTCCGGCTTTTTGCCCTATCTTTCCGGCGTGTTCATTTCGCAGGAGATGGGCGTGCAGAAACCCAGCAAGGAATACTTCGATTTCGTGCTCGGCGCGCTGGGCGATCCCGGGCGGGAACGGTGCCTCGTCATCGGCGATTCTCTTTCCGCCGATATTCAGGGCGGCGTCAACGCCGGAATCGACACATGCTGGTTCCGCAAGGACGACTCACCCCAAAGCGTCAGCGATCTGCCCACCTACACCGTGTATGGTTATGCGGAGCTGCTCCGCCTGCTCCTGCCGTAATTTCCCGGTTGCAGCAAAACGGGTTCCTTCTTTAAACCTGTCCCGGCATGCACGGAAAAGGCCGACGCGGTTTTCCGCGTCGGCCTTTGCTCATTCTCGGATCGTAACGGTGCCAATCGCATCCGGCGGGAGCGTCGCTTCAACGACCGACCCGTTCAGGCGAAGGAACACCTTCCTTTGCGCCGGAGTCGTGTTGAGGAGCACGACGACGATCGCGCCATCCGGATTTTGAAACGCCGCCGCGCTCACCTCGCCGCCAAACCGGGTGGAACTGACGTGCCGCGCGCCGGTTTTGATAAAATGGCTGAAGTGCCAGATATAATAGTAGGAAAGACGTTTTTCGTACGTGCCCGCGCGCGTGTCGCAGAGGATCGGCGCGTCGCAGTAATTCTCCGCATGGTTCGGCCCGCCCGATTCGTTGAGCGCGAGATTCCAGTCGATAAAAGTGTTCATGCCCGCGTTGAAGTTGCCAATCAGGTCGCGGCCGTAAATCCGCGCGCTCTGCAGCTGGTTCTCCGCGGCAAACCGGCCGTATTCGATGCACCCTTCCGAAAAAAGCAGTTCCAGTTTCGGGTACTCCCTGCGCACGAGCCGCAACGCGTCGAAATGGTCGCCGCTGTACCAGTGAAACGCGGCGCCGGCGATCAGCGGAAGCGTCTCTTCATCCACTACTTCGCATACGCGGTCGAAAAGGCGCTCCTTATTATGGTCCCAAATGTAAACGGCCACGTCGTTCAGGCCGTTTTTTTTCAGCGCCGGCGCAAGAAAGTCGCGCAGAAAGCGCTTCTCCTCCGCGCCGGAAAAGAGGCAGCTGTCCCAGCGCTGAACGGCATTCGGTTCGTTTTGAATGGAGAGCCGGTCAACGCGGACGCCGCGCGCGCGGTATTCCGCCACATAACGGCAAATATAGTCCGCCCACGCGCCGTAGTATTCCGCTTTGAGCTTCCCGCCGTGACTGCGCTCGCCGTTATCCTTCATATAGGCCGGCGGAGACCAGGGCGTGAGCATCAGCGAGATCGGTCCCGGACAAAACGCCTGCGCCTCGCGTAAAACGGGAAGAATGCTCGCCTCGTCCCGCGTAATGCGAAACGGCGCGCCCGCATACGGCGCCGCCTCATACTGCGAAAGGGAAAAGTCGCAGCTGTCGATGGACGTGCGCGCGAGGGTATAGCAAAGGCCTTCCCTGCCGAAACAGTCCCGCAGCAGTTCCTGCCGCTTCTCTTGCGGCAGCCGCAGGAGCGTATCGCCCGCCGCTTCGGTAACGGCTCCGCCAAAGCCGAGCACGGTCTGGTTGAGCCGATCGGGATAGAGATTGATCACGTCGCATTCCTGCGAGCCGTCGTCCAGCGAGACGGCGCAGTCGGTTTTGGAGTGGAGAATGGCCCTGTTGCGATATTCGGTCGTGGCCGCGGTTGCTTGCATGTCGTGTTCCTCGGTATTCGTTATTGCTCCGGCGCAAGCAGTATGCTGCTGACGGAGCGCGGTTCCAGGGCAAAGCGGAGCGTTTCTCCCGCATGGTTAAGCGTAAGCGGGCGCGTTTCGCGGAAAGGATTCAGGACGGAAAGCGCGAGCGAACCGTCGGGATTGGCAAACGCGAGCGTATCCGCCGCCCACGCGCCCTTCATGCCGAGGCGCACCGCGCCGCGCTGCACAATGGCGGAGCAGCTCTTCATCACGTAAAAATCGGGGTTTCGCTCGTACCGCCCCGTTCCGGGATCGACCGTGACCATCGCGTTCTGCGGATCCCCCCAGGTGCTGCGTCCGTCCGGCTCCAGTATCAGGTTCCAATACAGGTAACTCTCCGCGCCGTTGGCGATGTAGTGCTTCAGCATCGTCCAGACGTAGAGCGCATAATCCCAGGTATTGTCGCCGAACCCGCATTCGTTTTCGGACTGCATCAGCCGTACGCGCGGCCACCAGCTTTCGAAGGTTCGCTGGATGGCGATCTTTCCGCCCCACTGATAGCTTACGCCGGTGATGAACGAGAGCGCCCGCTCGTCCGATAGCACGACGTTGGCAAAATAGTCGTAGTCCTCCGTCGCCCACTTATCGAAAATCAGCTTGCGATAGTCGCAGCCCGGCGCATTGATGGTGCCGAGCCATAGCTCGGTTTCCGGGGAGCCTTCGCGCAGCGCCGGCCCCAAGTAGTCGCGGATAAAATCGCGCAGCTCCTCGCCCGTCCACATGCAGGAGGGAAATTTCTGGTTCGCGACCGGCTCGTTCTGCACGTGGACCTGATCCACGCGCACGCCCTCATTCGCGTAAGCCTGCACGAACCGAACGAAATAGTTCGCATAGGCGCACAGGTTTTCCGGCGTCCAAATCAGCTTCCCCCAGTTGTAAACGGGCGGGTCCTTCATCCAGGTCGGCGGGCTCCAGGGGGAAGCGAACAGCTTCATCTCCGGCTGATATCCCAGCGCCTCTTTGATATAGGGAATCAGGCAGCGCCTGTCGCGCTCGATGCTGAAATGCGCCAGCGAAAAATCGCCGGGCGTCTCGTCGAGGCTGTACCAGTCTTCGGCATAATCGTTCGCGCCGATCGGCAGCCGGCAAAGGTTCAGGTTCGCTCTCTGCGGCGAAAACAACTCGGAAAGGAGTTCCGCGCGGTCCGCGCCGGAGAGGTGCGAAAGCGCGCGGAAACCAAGCTCGTTGAAGCATCCGCCGAACCCTTCCATCCGCTGATAGGTGCGCCCGTCGGGTTCCAGCGTAGCCGGAGCGTTCACCGTTTCCGGCTGTTTCGCCATCCAGCGCGCGTTTTCTCCGGAAATATGCCAGGATATGTTTGCCAAGGGAACTCCCTCCTATTTTTCCGAACCGGTCGTCAAACCGTCGATGATGTAGCGCGAGAAAACGGCAAATACGATCATAATGGGGATCACGGAGATCGCAACCGCCAGATACATCGCCCCGTAATTCGTAACATAAAGCCCTTTGATCATGGAGATCATGACCGGCATGGTATAGAGTTCCTTTTGCTGCATGATGATCAGCGGCCCCATATACGCGTTCCAGGAGGCTACGAAGTTGAAGATGCACATCGTCGCCACGCCCGGCAGGATGCAGGGCAGAACGATGCGGTTAAAGATGCCGAATTCCGAACAGCCCTCGATGCGCGGCGCCTCGATCATGGAATCCGAAATGCTCTGCTCGATCATGCCGCGCAGAAAGAACACCGTCGTCGCGTTCGCGATACCGGGCAGGATGAACGGCCAGTAGCTGTTGGTCATATGCAGCTTCAGGCAAAGCCGGTAGAATCCGATAATGCTCAGCTGCGAGGGAAGCATCATGGAGATCAGCACGACGGCATAGAGCAGGTTTTTGAACCGGAAACGGTACTTGGCAAACCCGTAGGCGATCATCGCGCCGAAATACCCGGTCAGCGCCGTATAGGGCACCGTAATGAGGATACTGTTGAGAAACCCGCGCCAGATATCCACGAGCGACTGCATGGTCGCGTAGTTCTCCGCCAGCGAGTCGCCGGGCAGCAGGTTGAACTTTTTCACGATATCCAGGCTGGAATGCGTGCTGTTGATAAATACGATCAGAAACGGCACCGCGCAGAGCAGCGTCAGAAAGATCAGCAGCAGGCGCACCGTCAGCGCGGAAAAGCGGAATTTCGGCCGGTTCATAGCTTATACATCCCGTCCTTTCTGCGCATGGCCCGATAGGCAAAGCCGCTCATTCCCGCGATAAAGAGGAACAGCACGCAGGAAATGGTGGCGGAATATCCATAGTTGAAATTCTTGAACCCCTGATTGTAAAGATACATCGAAACGGTCAGCACCGCCTTGCCCGGGTCGCCCAGATTATTGGAGAGCGTAAGCGGAACGTCAAAAAGCTGCATGCCGCCGATAAACGACGTGATCAAAAGGTAGATCAGCGTCGGCCGGATCAGCGGAATCGTGATTCGCCAAAAGGTCTGCGCCTTGCTCGCGCCGTCCACCATGGCGGCTTCGTACATACTTTTGTCCACGGTGGTGGTCCCCGCGAGGATGATCACCGTAGTATAACCAAACCACATCCACCACTGCACGAACGAAACAAGTCCGCTCGTGAGCGATTTGCTGAAGAAGAAACTCACGGGCGCGCCCTGCACGCCGAGCGCGACAAGAAGCTGGTTGACCGGCGAGTTGTCGCCGTCCAGCAGCAGGTTGAACAAAAGGCCCACGGACGTGGCGGTGATCAGGTTCGGCAGATAGAATACCGCCCGGTAGAAGTTTTTGCCCCGCACGCGGGAAAACGTAAAGATCGCCGTCAGAACCAAGGCGATGCCAAACTGCGGAATCGCATTGCCGATCCAGATGCGGAGCGTATTCCAAAGCGAAAGGTAAAACACCTTGTCGGAGAAGATGCGCACGTAGTTTTTCAGCCCGATCTGCACGGCGGGCATCAGCCCGTCCCACTTCTGCAGGCTCAGTTCAAACGTACTGACGATAGGATACAGCCCAAACACCAGAAATACGACGAAAAACGGCGCAATAAACAGATACCCGTACCAGCCGCGGTCCAGGGCGCTCCGTTTCGTCCGCCGGTTTGTTTGGTTCGTCGCAGGGTGCATGGTGGGATTTCCCCCTTTCGGTCAAGATCGTCTTCGGGTAAAGTTCCGGCGCCGTTTTGCGCGTTTCGGCGAAAAGCGGGGCCGCCGCCGTCAGGCGGCAGCCCCGGCAGCAGTGCGGTTATTCCGCGATCGTCAGATCCGGGTAAGCGTTGAGCGCGTCCGCCTTGAACTGGGCGATCGCCTCGTCCTTTGTCATCGCGCCGGAAACATAGGATTTCACGGCGGAGAGGAAAGCATTGTTGAGCGTACCGTCGTACTGCGTCATCAGGTCCGCGGGGATCTTGGCCATTACGCCGTTGTAGAACTCGTAGAGGTTCTGTCCGCCGAGAACCGCGTCGCCCTGCTCCTTGGCGAGCGCTTCATCCACGCTCTTGAGCGCAACGTATTCGCCGTACTGGCTGGCGTAGGCTTTCACGGAATCCTCGTTCAGCGTGCAATACTGCAGGAAGAGCCACGCCAGTTCCTTGTTCTGGCTGCCGTCGTAAATGCCGACCCATGTGCCGCCCTTGACGTAGGGAACCGGCGCTTCGCACATGGCCCACTGGCCGCTCGTGGTCACCGCGGAAGGCTTGATGAGGAACTGATATCCCCATGTCGGCAGGATATAGCAGAAGCAGTCGCTGCTCTCGACGGCGGCATACCATTCGCCGCTCCACGGATCGCAGTTCTTATCGTATCCATTATCGACAATCGACTTCGCCATGTCCATATATTCCAGCAGATTCGCGTCGATCGAAAGCTGGCCGTCCGTCACCCACGCACCCGCGCGGTTGGTGAACTCCATATTCATGATGTCCTGCCAGGTGGCGAACATCTTTACGCCGTTTTGCGCCATCTTCGCGGCGACTTCCATCATCTTGGCGTTGCTATTCAGCATTTCGCCAACGGCGGCCGGATCGTCGGTTCCAAGAACGGTCTTGGCGATATCGCGCCGGTAGATGACGCCGCCCGGGGAAGCCTGCCAGCTCAGGGCTTTGGTTACGCCCTTGGAGTCGGTGCCGATATTCCACACATATTCCCAAACGTTGTCCTTATACTGGTCGGCGCCAAACTGGCTCAGATCGGCCCAGTAGGGCGTTTCGACGAGGTATTTGACATAGTCCGATTCGCCGGTGAACAGATCCGGCGCCTGTCCGCCGCTGATCGCCGTGGACAGCTTGGTCAAAAACTCCGCGTTCGGAACGACGGTAACTTCCACCTTGATGTTCGGGTAGACGGCGTTAAAGCCTTCCACGAACCGGGTCAGTTCCTCGCCGGAGGACCATACGGTAATGGTGCCGCTCAGCGTAGCCGGGTCGACGGGCGCTTCGGTCGCTTCGGCAACGGGTTCGGTCGCTTCCGCAGCCGCCGTGTCCGTTGGCGTCGTTTCAGCCGCGGGGGTGCCCGCGCAGGCGAACGTGCCGAGCATCAGCGCCAGCGCAAGAACCATAGCAAGGGTCTTTTTCATGGATTCTCTCCTCCTTTATTCTGCTGAAATGCTTTTGCATTCCATATTCTGAAAATCGTTTCCGAATTCAGCCAAAGGTAGATGCCGCCCGCCGCCGTTTCGCCGTTTTTTACGCGCCAAGCCGCAGAACGCTTTCGCGCTCGATGAGATCCGGCTCCACCAGCGCTTTGACGCGCTTCTTTTCGCCGTTGAGACGGGCAATGAGCGTTTCCGCCAGCCGCATCCCGATTTCGTAAACCGGCTGATGCACAGTGGTGACGTTGGGCCGCACGAGCAGATCGTGGCCGAGGCCGTCGAACCCGACGAGCGAAACGTCCGCGGGAATCTTCTTTCCCGCTTTGACGACGGCGTTCGCCGCACCGATGGCGAGGGTATCCGTCGCGCAGAATACGCCCGTGCAGCCGGGATGCTCCATGAGGATGCGCTTCATGGCGAGATATCCGCCGTCCACGTTGTTTTGCGCCGAGATCTGCGGGCAGCCGGCAGGATCGATGCCCGCCGTTTCCAGCGCGCGGGTAAAGCCGAGCGCACGGTCCGCGGTATAGTCCTTGTCCTCGTCGACGTTGATCATGGCAATCGCGCGGTGGCCGTTTTCCAGCAGCAGCTGCGTTATCTTTCTCGCACCGGCTACGTTGTCCACGTCGATGCAGTCGATATCCGGGTGGTCGGTGTGTCCGAAAAGCACCAGCGGACGGCTGCGTTCCTTTGTGTACTGGTAAAGCACGCCGACCTCGTCCTTGAGAAGACCGGTCGCGATGTACCCGTCGCAAAGGTGCTCCGTGTTCAGCTCCCGCCGGATCAGGAAGGAATACACATGTCTGCTGAGCACCTCGCTGATGCCGGCGACAAAGTGCATAACGAACGGGTTGGTCAGATCGATGGATGCGGGAATGTAGACGGCGATGATGCCGATCCGGTTGGACGCCAGCGCGCGGGCGACGGGGTTCTGCACATAGTTGAGTTCCGCGAGCGCATGCTCCACTTTCTCGCGCGTAGCAGGTTTCACGAGTTCCGGGGAATTGATCACCCTGGATACGGTGATCGTGGATACCCCCGCCAGTTTGGCGACGTCTTCAAGTCTCATCATAATCAACTGCCTTTACGTAATGATAGCGCTATCATTATACCGGAAAAAGAAAAGCGTGAACAGATCAATTTGAAATGTTAGCGCTATCATTCGTGACAAAGAGATCATATCACGGGTAAATTACAAAAGCAATACCCGTTTTCCGTTTTTTTTACGCGATCGGTGTTCGGATAAAGCAGAAGAATGTTAACCAAAGCTTTTACGCGATCGGTGTTCGAAAAAAGCAGAAGAATGTTAACCAAAGGCTTTTGCACGATCGGTGTTCGGAGAAAGCAAAAGAATGTTAACCAAAAGCTTTTACGCGATCGGTGTTCGGATAAAGCAAAGGTGAACCCACCAGAAGTTTCGCACGATCGGTATTATAGATATGCGAAACAAGCCCTGCGCAGTCAGCGCGTCAGCGCCGCGTAACACTCCGGGCGGCGGTCGCGGAACAGCCCCCAATTGCGGCGCTCCCTGCGGATCTGCTCAAAATCGTACCGCGCAATCAACACAGTTTCGTTTTCCCGGTCGCCCTGCGAAAGCACCGCGCCCGTTTCATCGGTCAGAAACGACGAACCGTAAAAGCTGAGCGCGCTCTGTTGCATTCCGTTTTCCACACAGGGTGAAACACGTTCCTCGCCCACGCGGTTGGCCGCGGCCACGGGCAGGATGTTTGCCGCCGCGTGTCCCTGCATCACACGCCGCCAGTGCGGCATGCTGTCGAGGTTGAGGATCGGCTCGGACCCGATGGCGGTCGGATAGAGCAGCACGTCCGCGCCGAGCAGCGCCATGGCCCGCGCGGCTTCCGGGAACCACTGATCCCAGCAAATCCCCGCGCCGACGCGTCCAAAGTGCGTTTCGAATACGCGAAAGCCCGTGTCCCCCGGTGAAAAATAGAATTTTTCCTGGTAGTAGTGATCGTCCGGAATATGCGTTTTGCGGTAGACGCCGAGCAGGCTTCCGTCCGCGTCGATCATCGCGACGGAATTATACGGACGGTTTCCGTCCCGTTCATAAAAACTGACGGGCAGCACGACGCCAAGCTCCTTCGCCACTTTCCGCATGCGCAGCACCGCAGGATTTTCCGAAACCGGCAGCGCGTATTCCAGAAATTCGTATCGCCGTTCCTGGCAGAAGTAAGGCCGTTCGAACAGCTCCGGCAGCAGCGCGATATTCGCGCCCTGCGCCGCCGCCTCGCGCACAAGAGCCTCGGCATGGGCAAGGTTTTCGGCGGGGTTTTCCGTCATCCGCATCTGAATGGCGGCAACGGTGGTTTCGCTCATATCCATACTCCTTTCGGGATTTCCAGGAAATCACAGTCCTTCTTCGGAAATTTATCGTTCCGGAATCCTCCGGACCGTCGCGTTGTTCCGTTCTATATGCGATCCTTTCGGGATCTGCTGGGTAATGCAGTGGATGTTTCCGCCGCCGAGCAAAAGGACGCGCGATTCGACCGGCACGATCTTTCGCGCGGGACAGAGGCGGCGCAGGATTTCGACCGCGCGCGCGTCCGACGCGGCGTTTTCTCCGCCGAACTGCGGCAGCAGGACCGAATCGTTGGTAAAGTAAAAATTCACATAGCTTGCGGCAAGCCGCTGCCCGACTTCCAGCGGGTCCTCGCCTTCCTCAAACGTGAAGTTTGCCAGGTCCCTCGCCGTTACGCAGACGGGATGCTCGGGAATCGGCAGCTTATGGATCACGAGCGCCCGCCCCCGCGCGTCGGTTTGCGCGGCCAGATAGTCGTAGTCCGCGCGGCTCAACGGGTACTGCGGGTCGGTTTCGTCGTCCGTCCAGGCGAGCACGACCTCGCCGGGCGCGATAAACGCGCAGACGTTGTCAACGTGCTCGTTCGTCTCGTCGTTGTAAATGCCCCTCGGCAGCCAAAGCACCTTTTCAGCGCCGAGATACCCCTTCAGCTTTTGCTCGATCTGGGGTTTCGTCAAGTCCGGATTGCGCCCGGCGCTGAGCAGGCAGCTTTCGGTCACAAGCAGCGTTCCCTCGCCATCCGAACAGATGGAGCCGCCTTCCAGAACAAAATCGCCCGCGTCGTAGCAGTCCAGAGCGATCGATCGGCAGAACGATTCCGCCGCCGCGTCGTCCTTTGACCAGTCGGCGTAGAGACCGTCCACCCTGCCGCCCCAGGCGTTGAATCGCCAGTTCACGCCGCGCACGACGCTGCCGTTCGTTACAAACGTCGGCCCGATATCGCGCGCCCACGCGTCGTCGGTTTCGATCCCGATCACCGTCGCAAAACCGCCCGCCTGCGCGCGCGCTTCTTCGACATGCTTCCGGTCTGCGAGCAGAAAGACGCGCTCGCTCCCGCTTGCCGCGCGCATCACCGCGCAGAACACGGCCTGCGCTCCCCGCGGATCGACGCCCCAGCTGCCCGCCCGAACGGGCCAGACCAGCAGCACGCCCCCCTGCGGAGAAAACTCGGCAGGCATGAAGAATCCCTCGTCTGCGGGCAACGTATGCAGCATATCAGGACAGCCTCCCCTTAAAATCTTCGTAATCAAACGTTCTCACCAGTTCGCAGTCCCCGTCTTCGCGCAGGAGCGCAATGGCGGGCAGGGGCATGCCGTTAAAGGTGTTCGTCTTTACCATGCTGTAGATCGCCATATCGCCGAACGTAAGCCGGTCGCCGATCCGCGGCAGGGAGTCGAGGCTGTAGTCGCCAATCACGTCGCCGGCAAGGCACGTCCGCGCCGCGAGGCGGCAGGTGACCGCCTTTTCGCCCGGCTCGCCCGCACCCGGAAGCGGCGGACGGTAGGGCATCTCCAGAACGTCCGGCATATGGCACGCGGCGGACGTATCCAAAATCAGAATCGGCATGCCGTTCTCCACCACGTCCAGCACGGTGGTATCGAGCCATCCGGCATTGAGCGCGACCGCCTCGCCGGGTTCCAGATAGACCTGCAGACCATATTTTGCGCGGATGTAATACAGCAGTTCGTCCAGCGCGGAAATGTCGTAGTCCGGTTTTGTGATGTGGTGCCCGCCGCCGAGATTCAGCCATTTCATGCGCGGCAGAAACTCGCCGAACGCGCGCTCGAACGCTTCGAACGTCCGCACGAGGTCGCCGCTGTTCTGCTCGCAGAGGGTATGGAAATGCAACCCTTCCACACCGTCCAGCAAATCCGGCCGGAAGTTTGCCCGCGTAACGCCGAGGCGGGAAAACGGCGCGCAGGGGTCGTAGATTTCATGCCCCTGCTGCGTACTGCATTCCGGGTTCACGCGGATGCCGACGCTTGCGCCGGATTTTTGCCAGCGCGCCCGGTGCCGCTCCAGCTGCGAAAAAGAGTTGAACACGATATGGTCGCAAATTCCGACCAGTTTCTCCATCTCCGCATCGGTATAGGCGGGTGAAAACACATGGTTCTCGCCGCCCATCTCCTCCTTGGCAAGACGCGCTTCATACAGCCCGCTCGCGGAGGCGCCGGAAAGGTACTTCGCAAGAAGCGGGTAAACGGAAAACATGGAAAACGCCTTCTGCGCGAGCAGGACTTTACAGCCCGTCCGCCGCTGTAGGCCGGAAAGGATTTCCAGATTCTTTCTAAGAGCCGCTTCGCCGACCACAAAGCACGGCGTTGGCAGTTCGGAACGCTTCATTCTCTGCTCCATACTTCGAATTTCGTGTTTACCACGCGGGGTATAATATGAAAACGCCCTGTTTTACCCGTTATTCTACCGTCTCCGGATTCTCGTTTACCATCCAGGGTAATCCCCACTTGTTCAGCATTTCCATATAGGGATCGGGATCGAACTCGTCCGTGGTGAAAACGCCGGGCTTTTTCCATGCGCCGCTCGTCACGAGCGCCGCACCGATCATCGCCGGCACCCCCGTGGTATAGCTGATGGCCTGGCTGCCCAGTTCGCGGTAACACGCCTCGTGGTCGCAGACGTTGTAGATAAAAATCGTCTTCCGTCTGCCGTTCTTCAGGCCGGAGATCACGCAGCCGATATTCGTTTTGCCCTTCGTGCGCGGACCGAGCGACGCGGGGTCGGGCAGCAGCGCCTTTAGGAACTGAATCGGCACGATCTTCTGCCCCTGGAATTCGACCGGCTCGGTGGAGAGCATGCCGACGTTTTCCAGGCATTTCATATGCGTCAGGTAGCTTTGGCCAAAGGTCATAAAGAAGCGGATGCGCTTGATCTCCGGGTAGTGCTTCGCAAGCGCTTCGATCTCCTCGTGGTGCAGCAGGTACATGTCCTTTTTCCCGACTTCGGGAAAGTCGTACTCGCGCTTGACGCTCATGGCGGGGATTTCGATCCATCTGCCGTTTTCCCAGTAACTGCCCGGTGCGGAAACCTCGCGCAGGTTGATCTCCGGGTTGAAGTTCGTGGCGAATGGGTAGCCGTGATCGCCGCCGTTGCAGTCGAGGATGTCCACCGATTCGATGCGGTCGAAAAAATGCTTCTTCGCGTAGGAAACGAACACGCTGGTCACGCCCGGATCAAACCCCGTCCCAAGCAGCGCGGTCAGCCCCGCTTCCTCAAATTTTTTGGCATACGCCCACTGATAACTGTAGTCGAACAGCGCAGAAAAGCCCGCCTCCTCGACCCGTTTTTCGTAAAGCGCGCGCCAGGCGGGATCATCCGTGCGTTCCGGTTCGTAATTCGCGGTATCGATGTAATCCACGCCGCAGCGAAGGCACGCTTCCATGATCGCCAGATCCTGATACGGCAGGGCGACGTTGAGCACGGCCGTCGGCTGCACGCGGCGAATGAGTTCGGCCACCTCGTCCGCGTGGTCCGCATCCACCTGCGCGGAGGAAAGCTTCGTGCTGGTTTTCCCAAGCAGGGAGGCAATCAGCGCGTCGCACTTCGATTTCGTGCGGCTCGCGAGCACGAGTTCGGGAAACTGAGCGCTGTTCTGGCAGCATTTTTGAATGGCGACCGAGGCGACGCCGCCGCAGCCGATCACAAGCAGTTTGTTGTTCATGAATTTTCTTCCTCCTCCAATAAGTCTTCCACATAGCGCGGCAGCATAAACGCGCCGACATGCAGGTTTGCCGTATAGTACCAGGTTTTGATCCCTCGCTCTTCCCAGCGCTTCCTGTCGAAATGTTCCAGCGGATGGTATTTCTTGGAAGCGAATCCAAAGAGCCAGTAGCCCGCGGGGCAGGTCGGAATGTGCGCCTGATACACGCGGCTGATGGGAAAGCTACGGTATGCCTTCTTGTGCATCGCGCGGCAGGGGTCCTCGTCCTCGTCAAAAAACGGACTGCCGTGCTGATACACCATAATGCCGTCCTCGTGCAGCGCTTTATAGCAGCTGCCGTAAAACTCCTTCGTAAAGAGTCCCGCCGTATGCCCCAGCGGATCGGTCGCGTCGTTGATGATCAGGTCGTAATCGTCCTGCTTGGAACGCAGGAACCGCAAACCGTCCTGATAGTAAATCTTCACGCGCGGGTCGTCGAGCCCGCAGGCGTTGGCGGGAAAGAACTTCCGGCAAACGTCCACGAAGAGTTTGTCCTGTTCCACCACGTCGATGGACTCGACCTCCTCGTAGTGCGTCAGCTCGCGCGCCACGCCGCCGTCCCCGCCGCCGATCACAAGGACGCGCTTCACGTTCGGGTGCACCGCCATAGGCACGTGGACGATCATCTCGTCATAGGTGAACTCGTCCTTTTCCGAAAAGATCACGCTGCCGTCCGAGGCGAGGAACCGCCCGAACTCGGGGGAATCGAACACGTCGATGCGCTGATAGTCGCTCTCGCCGGAAAAGAGCTGCTGCTCCACCCGAATCGAGAGCTGCACATTCTGCGTGTGCATATCGTTAAACCAGAATTCCATTTTTCAACACCCCCTTTTCTTATTCGGAAAACACGGCTGCGAACACCGCGCGCGCAAATCGCAAAAGCGGAGCTCCATGAATTACACACCGCGCCTGAGCACGTTTAAATGCCGGATATCCGGATCTTCCGGCCCCTGCATGCTGCTGCCCTTTGCCTGCGCGTAGAGGATATAATCCACGATCTCCTTCGTGATGACCTCGCCCGGCGAAAGAATCGGGATCCCCGGCGGATAGCACATGACAAACTCGCTGCAAACGCGGCCCACCGAATCGCAAATCGGCAGGGATTCCTTATCGGCATAGAACGCGGCTTGCGGCGTCGCCGCAACGATCGGCGAAATGTACTCCGCAATAAAAAACTCCGTAGGCTCTTTGGAATAGAGCCGCTTGATATCCGCCAGCGCACCGACGAGCCGCTCAATATCCTGCAGCCGATCCCCAATGGAGATATACGCAAGGATGTTGCTGATGTCGCCGAACTCGATCTGGATGTCGTACTCGTCGCGCAGCAAGTCGTACACCTCGATGCCCGCCAGGCCGATATCCCGCGTATAGACCGAAAGTTTGGTCACGTCGAAGTCGAAGATGCTGTCCCCGTTGACAAGCTCGCGCCCGTACGCGTAGTAGCTGCCAACCTCGTTGATCTCCCCGCGCGCGTACTCCGCCATCTGCGCCACTTTGTCAAACGATTTTTCCCCACGCAGAGCGAGGTTGCGGCGCGAGATATCGAGGCTCGACATCAGCAGGTATGAAGCGCTCGTCGTCTGCGTGAGGTTGATGATCTGGTCCACATGCCGCGCGTTCACGTTTGGCCCGAGCAGCAAAAGCGAGCTTTGGGTCAGGCTCCCGCCGGATTTATGCATGGAGACCGCCGCCAGATCCGCGCCCGCGGTCATGGCGTCGAGCGGCAGATCGTCGTTGAAATAGAGGTGCGTGCCGTGCGCTTCGTCCACCAGCGCCTTCATCCCGTACGCATGCGCAAGCTCCACAATCGCCCTGAGATTGGAGCAAATGCCGTAATAGGTCGGGTTGTTGACCAGCACCGCCACCGCATCCGGGTTTTCCTCGATCGCGCGGCGGACGTCCGTCATCTCCATACCGAGCGGAATCCCCAGCTTCGGTTCGACGCGCGGGTCCACATAGACCGGAACCGCGCCGCAGAGCACGAGCGCGTTGATCGCGCTCTTGTGCACGTTTCGCGGAAGGATAATCTTATCCCCGCTCTTGCAGACGGAGAGGATCATGCTCTGCACGCTCGACGTCGTTCCGTTGACCATCAGGAATGCATGCGCCGCGCCGAACGCGTCCGCCGCGAGTTCCTCCGCCGCTTTAATGACCGAAACGGGATGGCAGAGGTTATCGAGCGGCTTCATGGAATTCACGTCGATGCCCACGCATTTTTCGCCCAGCAATTCGACCAGTTCCGGGTTGCCCCGTCCGCGCTTGTGCCCCGGCACGTCGAACGGGACGACGCGCTGCTTGCGAAACTGTGTCAGCGCCTCGTAGATGGGCGCGCGTTTCTGCTCGAGAAGATTCATTCGGGCTTCCTTCCCCGTTGGCCAATCATGCCCGATGCGCTTTGCCGCAACAAAAAACAGGCGGAGCGTATCGCTGCCACCTGTTATGACCATATGTCTGTTCCGAATTCCGGCACGCCTGTTACAGGCGTGTTCGGGAGGGAGAACCATGGCCGGATCATTTCATCAGAGCATTGTTGAGCAAGGATGCCGTCGCTACTCTTATTGACCGTTTCACAAGTGGCGTGCTTTCGCACTGGTTATGAAGTAACCAACTTATAAAATTTGAGTCTTTAAACTCAATCAATAATGTGACGCTTCACGTCACGCGCGGCGGCGGCCAGCCCTGTCCGATGGGCATTTTTACTCGGCCTGTTCTCGGAGAACCGTTTCCTTTCGGTTCATGCTTAACCATATTAACATATACGTGCGAGATGTCAATTATTATTTGGATTCCGCCGGCAGATCAAAGGAGTTTTTCCGCTGTTTAGCAGTCCGTTCCTCCGGCGGTGCCGTACCGCTCTAGTCCTTGTCGCTAAGAAACTCCTTGATCTCGGCAAGCTCCGCTTCCATGCGATGCAGGTGCTTCTGCATATCGTCGATCTCCTGCTCGGCTTTGTAGTTGATCGCAAAGTCGATGATCGCCTCGTGCTTATCCCGCGCGGCCTGCCGGTTCTGGCTCATCATAATGATCGGCGCCTGGAACGCGGCGATAAACGAGAGGATCAGGTTTAAAAGGATGAACGGTTTCGGATCGAACTGCACGCCGAAAAACGGCAGCACGTTCAGCAGCACCCACATAACCAAAAAACATGCGAAGATGATGATAAACGTCCAGCTTCCGCCAAACGCCGCAACCCGGTCGGCAACACGATCGGAGCGCTTCGTTTTCGTTTCGTACTCCTCGTCCAGCCGGGCCGCAACGCGCCTTTCATAGCTCTGAACCATCTGGTCGATTCGGGAAAGTTTCTCGTCGTTCAGCTCGATTCCATACCCGTTGATTTTGGAGGCACGTTCGTGTTTCGCCGGATTCTGCTCACGATCGCTCGACATTGTAAACACCTCTTTTTTCTGTTATGCCTATTGTATCAGCAGCGGCGCATTTCGTAAATCTCCCGATGAAAAGAGACATCTCGCTTTGAGACACCTGGAAATGCTTTTCTATGTGTTATTTCTTCGATATCAGCAGCAGCGCATTTCGTAAATCACCCGATGAAAAAAGTGATCCTATGGTATAATAGCCGAAAAGGTCAAATGGAGGAATCGCGAAATGCTGCGCGAATTCACCCTGCGCACTTCTCGGGAGAATTGGATCAATATTACCCCTCAGGTGCGGGATGCGATCCGGGAAAGCGGCGTGCTCGAAGGCCTATGCCACGTGCACTGCCCGCACACCACCGCCGGCATCACCGTAAACGAAAACACCGATCCGGACGTGGTGACGGACCTTGTGTTTGCGCTCGATCAAACGTATCCCGACCGGCCGGAGTTTCGCCATGTCGAAGGCAACAGCGCCGCGCATCTGAAAGCCAGCGTGATCGGCTGCGGCGTTACGCTCATCGTTCACGATGGAAAACCGCTGCTCGGGATCTGGCAGGGCGTATACTTCTGCGAATTCGACGGGCCGCGTACCCGGCGGGTCTGCATTTCGGTTCAGGGAGGGAACGCATGAGCCGCGTCAGGATTACCGTGCTGAAGCGGGAGTTTTACCCCGATCTTGCGCAGCAGTATCTCAGCGAAGGATTGGACGCCGGCCCGTGCCCGCTTCACGCCGTCGGGGATTCCTATCTTTATGAAGGCGGCGCCGAAAAGCCGGATGGATTATGCCCGTGGGCATGGATCGGCCTTTACAGCGCCGTCTGTACGCTCGCAGCCGGAGGGGATCAAAACACCTGGTACCGCGACGGCGGCACGCGCATTCGCTGCTGTACGGACGGCGTCCGCCCGGTCGTCTTCCGGCTCGAAATGGTGCGCGAAGAGGAGTAAACCAAACTTTTCCGCCGCCGATTTCCGCACCGCGCGGCTTTATCGGCCGTAATCGTGTTCGAGCGTGTAGGAATCCGTAACGATGGGGTTTCCGTTTGCGTCCAGCAAGGGGGTCAATCCCCCGGAATATCCGGCCGAATGATAGAGATAGTTGACGCCGGTCTCTCGGTCCACCCAAATCTCGTTGGTCGCGGCAATTCCTTTTGCATAAATTCGAATAAAGCGCTCGTCCTTTGCCATAACGCCCTCCTGTTTTTTTTCGTATAACCATATTGTATCATACGGGATCGGGGGCTTGCCACGCGGGTTTTATGAACGAGCACGGCACGAAAATTGTCCGTTTGCAGAAAATGGGACTTGCCATCCGCCGCTCAATACGATACAATAATTCCTGCTCGGGGATGTAGCCCAGCTGGTCAGAGCGCTTCGTTCACATCGAAGAGGTCGCGGGTTCGAGCCCCTCCATCCCCACCAAAAAAGCAAGAGTCCATCGTCGGATGGGCTCTTTGTTTTTTACGTTAAGAAAAGGGGCCCGAAGGCCCGCTCGGCAAAGCATTCGGCAGACGGTTTGCCCCGGCTCTTGCCGGAAACTCAATCGGCGTGCCGAAATCCGTCTTCCGTTTTTCCATCCGCAACGGGATCGACGAGATCACTCGTATCCTCCGGAACACTTTCGTCTTTGTCAAGGTCGATCCCGCGTTTTTGGGCGATCTCGCGGAGGCGATCTTCCATTTTCCGGGAGATTTCAAGCCTCGCGAGCGGTTTTTGCATGGCGTAGAGCGCCGCGTCGGGATCTTCAAGAATCCAGTCGAGCGCCAGAAATCCCGCGTACGGATCAAGACCGAACCGCTTCATGATTTCGTCGAGCGATACGCCGCCAGCCGATATCGAGTTTAGCAGGGCTTTTTCCGCATCGGAACCCTGCTCCACACGAAACCAGAGAATGAACGAATGCAGCAGTTCCGGATGCATGGCGCGCAGGTCGGTTATCGTTTTGGCGGCTTCTTGCGCCGTGTAGGAATATTGCTTCATCAGATCCGACTTAATCGGAAAATACTGAATTGCGACTCGAAGCGTATCGAGCTTCATGTTATTGCACCTCTTTCAGCGAATAGTAGGCAAAGGAGAAAGCATCGCGTTCCACCGGCTGCATGACATACTGTCTGAAGTTCCGTTCCGGCTTTATGTAGTTCGACATAGGTACGATGTTGTGAAACCAATTTACTTTGGTTTCCGCCGAGGTCTGCCAGAAATCGTTTCCTTCCAGAATGCTGAATTGCGTCGCATGCCGCAGCTCATGCACAATCGTATCCAGAAATTCTTTGACGCAGGCGATGTTGTTTGTCATCAGATAAATACTGTTGAGCGTAATGGCGCCCGTCTCCGGGTTGTAGCCGCCGCATTCGTTTTCCGGCATTTTGACCAGGTTCACCGAAGTGATTGAAATGTGGTAGAGCGTGGTGAGCTGCTCGATCAGCTGCTTGGTCGCGTCCACCCGCTGCTGAGCGCTCATGTGTGGAATCTGTTCGGCCAGCTGCCCGCCGAAGCACTGTCGGATCGCCTCCCCCGTTTGCTGCGCGATCTGATGATCCTGCTCGCTTAGAATTGCAGGGTCAATCAGCTTTCCGCGGCCAACCGGCCGGTTATTGGTGTGCACATTCCCCCGGATAAACCAATCGACCGCCGCGGTGATAGCAGCCGCCACGGCGAGAGCAACGTATACGAGTACACTCATTTTACCATCCTCATATCCATCCTGAATTTTTTATTCGTGCCGCTGTATCCCGGTCCTATTACGAGCGTTCTTCCCCCAAAGAGACAGGGGCCTTTGTTTTTGGAACCAATCGCTTTTTACATGGTTCGCACGGAGCCTTCCCTTCTGTCGCGCTGCGTACCCATCGGCGTTCGGCCTCCCTGCGATTGAGCGCCTCTTCCACTCGAATCAATTTCCCCGCTTTCATCGCATCCATCACGGCCACCCCCTCTTGTTGCGTTCTCAAAAACAGCAGACGTTTTACGTGCCCCGTCGTGTTCGAGATTAAGCCGTTCAAACGGACAAATCTGCCGAAGCGTTCCCTTACATCATCAGCCGCCTGCGTTCCAGCTTCTCGATCTCCGGCGCAAGCTGCGTCATGCGCGCATAGAGCGCAAGATACATCTGCCTGTCATATTCATTGGAAAGCGACGATTCATCCCGCTTCTGAATCGAAACGCTCGTCACGTTTCCGCTCTCGTCGCAGATCACCCGGTAATCGTCCGTCGCAAACAGAACATCTGCGGACGAAGAAGTGAAGCTCTTTCGAAGCAGACGGATATAGGTCACGGCGATGCTGTCGATGTTTTCCGGCCCGTCTCCATACACTGTGGATTTTTTCAGCGCCGCCGAAACCGCCAGGGCCCATTTTTCCGGGCCGATTGGTTCCGGTTGCATTCCTTTCGCCATTCCCGCGCGGAACAGATCCCCAAGCGCCGTATTGACGATCTTCTGCAGATCGGCTCCGGTTACGAACCGCGCGGATTTCTTTCCATCCGGAGAAGCGCAGAACGAATCGACGATGATCTCCAGCGCAGAATCCCGATAGCAGGCCTCGCTGAAGAGCTCCCGCTCCTCTTCCGTTCGCACGACGCCGGCCGCCTTCTCCATGCGCTTGCGCAGGATGTCCACGCATTCCCGAAACGTCGGCATATACATGGAGAACAGCGCGTCAAACCGCCCGCTTCGGAAGAACTCCTTCGGCATGCCGAAGAGGTTGTTCGCGGTCGCATAGATAAAGCAGGGCTTCTCGTTCTGCTGCATCCAGGTTAAAAGCGAACCGAACATCCGCTTAAACGAGCCCGAATCCCCCTGATCGCCGGATGCCGCGCCGCTGAACCCTTTATCCAGCTCGTCGATCCAGAGGATGCAGGGGGACATCGTTTCCACAAGTTTCAGCGCGTTGAGCATGTTGTGCTCCGACTCGCCGATATACTTGTCCATAAGCCGTCCAACGTCCATCCGAATCAACGGGATTCCCAGTTTTTTACCGAGCATCTCCGCGGCCAGCGATTTTCCGCAGCCAGGGATGCCACAGACCAGAACGCCCTTCGGGCTTCGTCCGCCAAAGCTTCTCCGAAACGTCTCGGCGTTAAGCAGGTATTCCCGCTGCTCGTCAAGCCAGCCGATCAGGCGCGACATGCCGCCGATTTCGTTTTCATCCGCCTGTGGGCGAATCAGCTCGAGCACGTTCCCGCGCTTGAGCATTTGTTCCTTCGCGCTGCGAATCGTTTGCTGCGTAACCCCGTCGTGATAGATCGGCATAACACCGTCCACTTCGTCGGCCAGCAGCAGCCGCCCCAGCAAACGCGAAACCTGTGCGCGGCTAAACCCGAGCAGTGACGCCGCGAGGTTGAGCTGATCCCGCTCGTCTTCAAACGGCGCAATACCGAACGCCGCCATTTTCTGCTGAATCAAATCGTAGATCTCGTTGCGATCCGGCAGTTCCAGATCGATAAACTCCGTATACTGCGCCAGGTGCTGCGGAAGCTCGTTTGTCTCGCCAAAGAGAATCAGCGCGCTGCAGCGCAATGCGCTGCTGTCGTTGATATCGCGCAGGTATTCTTCGACATATCGCGTCAGGCCCTCATAATTGCTGTCCGTGTCCTTTGGCGCGCGCGCGATCGTCAGTTGCGGAACGGGATACGCGGTGCTTTTCCCGTCCTGCCATTTCCACGGCGATTCCATCTCGTAGCTCGGCTGCGGCAGCCGCCTGTGCAGGTTTGCAATGGTATCGATCGGGTCGCCCGCTTGATACGGAACATACCGGTAGACGCCCGTGCTGCGGTTGGCACTCCAAACCAATGGCGTAACCAATTTCCCGCAACCTGTCAGCCAGTCGATCACTTCCATCTCGCTTGTACGGATATAAAGAATCGGCGTTTTGGCCGCGAATGCAACTTCGCATTGCCGCAAGAGTTTTTCATAGACCGTTTCGCTGCAGCTCATCGTCGGATTCCCTCACATTCTCTTTTTGCCAATCACGTCTTCCAGCGCCGCCACGTTTCGAAGCGAATCCCATTCCGGGCGGCTGGAGAATACGCGGCCGTTGTTTTGCAGCACAAGAAAATCTTCTTCATGCAGCATCACGTCCACAACGCTGCGGTGCTCCAGTTGCTGGAGCTGCGGATAACTATGGTAGCAGGAGAAGTGGCTCGCATCCAGTCGCTGGCCGAGAATCAAAAGATATCCGTCCGCATCCGGCTCGACGCAAAACGCGGTGACTCCGCAGGTGCTTGCGGCGGACAGCTTTCGCGCGGTTCCATCCTGGGAACGATAGACCAGATCGTCCTTCGACAGATCCGGCCTCGTCAGCGACCGCCCGCCCGCCTCCGCTTTCGTGGGCAGCGGCTTGATGACGCAACCGTCCGCGCAGAGAAAATCCAGGTGTTCCCCCGCCTGCAGCTGAAACTCTGTTGCAGTCACGTTGGATTGCCCGCCGCGCAGCCGCAGAATTGCGCGGGAATACTTGCCGGCGGCAGGCCCAAATTTCGCCGTAACGCGCAAATTGGAGATGATTTGGCCTTCGCCCAGCTTCGTCTGTTGAAAGGTTTCCAGCCAGTAAACGGTTTTCCCCGTCGTCAGAACAACTTCCGTCTGATCCGCAATCGCAACCGTCCTCTCGGCCGGTTCGTTTTCCTTCGGACTCCGGTCGACGCCGTCCAGCAGCCGAAAAAGCGTTTCCGCCTCAAATGCAATCCCGTTTGTCTGGGCCGGCCCCAGCAGCAGTGCGGACGCAACAAGGAAATAGAGCCGCCGTTTCTCCGAACGTTCCCGCTGCGCGGCGGCAACCCGTTCGTAGACCGTGTGTGTGAGCGCCCGCTTTTCGTCCGAAATGGAAAATGCTGCCGGCTCGAACGCCTGACCGCTTTTCTCTTCGCCCAGTTGCAGCGGATTGTCCCAGTAGTCGTCCGCGAAATCGCTTTCCGGCAGAGGCGTTTCCAGGGCGGCGCGGCGGAACATTTCGGCGAAATAGCAGTCCTCTTCCCCGAGGCGAAGCTGTGCCCTGGCAAATGCGGAGAACGCTTCGCGCTGCGTCAATATCTCCTCCAGCGAAAAATACTCGTAGAACCGGCAAATACTGTTGATCTGCCTTCCCCTCATGTGAAGCGGAGCCATGTGCGGCCCTCCCGTTTTCTGTCATTAACCGTTTTTAACCTGTTTTTTAACTGTTTTAAAACGTCTTCCCTAAACCGTTTTCTCCGAGCGGATGCCGCGCGGAACGCAAGCATGCCGGCGGATATCCCGCCTGGTCCGTCAGTCGCAGTGCTCGAATTCGCGCAGGGCGACGATATCCAGCGCCGACTGCACCGAGCGGCCGAGGATTTCTTTTATCTTCTCGTTGCCCTCGCCCAGCTCCGCCTGGAACGCCTTGCGCAGCCGATCACGAATTTTGTTCGTCAGATCTTTTTGTTCATCGGTGTTTTTCTGCGCAAACTTTGCGATTATCTTTTTCAGCGTATCCAAGCTGATTTTCCTTTTCTTATTTTCCATTAACTTGTCTTTGAAAATCTCACATGCCACTAATGTGGCAATGCCAAGAAGAACATTGATACACGTCGCAATGATGACCAGAACGCTTTCAATGATCGACGCAACCACATTCAAAACGGTGCTGGCCAGCTCGGCGCCGTCCATCTGAAACACCTTCTCCAAATTAAGCATGACCTTGTCGATCTGGAGCAGGTTCACTTCGTTCGGCAGCCGGAAGCAGTTCGCGGCAATCGGATCCGGAAAAATCTGGGTCGTCGCATCGTTCGCCGCGCCGATGATAATGGTCTTGCACTGGCCGATCCAATCGACATATGCGGTTTTCACCTTTTGGGATACCACGTCCTCGCTCAAGTCCTTCTGGATTGCCGTTTCAATTTTCTCCTTGATCTCGCCGACCGTCGTGTCGCCGCCTTTGGAAAGTTCGGTCAACGCGGTGACAATGGTCGCAAACACTTCGTCGGACATATCCTTCGCAACCTGCGTCAGCATCGATTCAAACGCGGAGTCCGCCTCATGAATCACGCGGGCGTAGCTGTTGCTGTAGATCTCGTCCATCTTCTGTTCGGCGTTCGCCAGGAAGCAGAGACCTTTCGAGACGCTGTGCGAGGGATTTGCTTCGACGAACACCTTTTTCCCGAATACCGACTCGCAGAGCTCCCGAATAAACGCCATCCGGCTTGCGCCGCCCGTAAGGATGATGTTCTCATAAGGCAGATTGCGCGCTTCGAGCAGCTGCTTCATCGCGGTGAAAAACCGCTCGCAGTGCTGCGGCCAGCTGTTCTTGCCGAGGCTGACGTCGTCCTCCGAAACCTCGAAGACCGTGTTGTTCAGCACGCGTTCCATCATCTCGTCGTCCAGAACATAGCTGATCGAAGTCTTCGCGGTCACTTGTTTTCCGTTTTTCTCGGTCACGATCGGATCGCCGTTCTCGTCCAGTTTCGAAATCTGAATGATATAGGGGTCTCCGCCGCCGTCGGAATAGTATTTTTCCTTCTGTTCGCGCATCCGGTAGGTAAGGGCTCCGATCTCCTGCGGATGCACGTTCGCAATGCTTAACCCGTTTTCAGCAAGGATCTCCTTGAGCATTCCCTTTTCAATTTCGGAAGCGCCCAGCGTCCAGCTGCGCTCGATCAGATACTTTCCCAGCTGCATATAGGTGAAGTCGGCCGTCGACGAACCGAAATCAAAGACCACGGCGCCGTTAATCGTCTGAATCTTTTTGGTTTCCACCGCCTGTGTGCTCTCCGCCAGCGTCAGCATTTGAAACGCTGTAAACAGCGCGGCTCTCGACTCCGGCACGACCCGAACACAGGTTGTCTTTGTGGCCCTTTGGATCAGCCGCTCATACGCTTGCTTCCGCTCCGGCGGCTGAAGCCAGCTTTTCGAGGTAGGACAGCCCACCAGCAGCAGAATTTTATCCGCCGACTGAAACAGATCGGGATTATAGCGACGCATCTGGTTCATGAGCTCGCCGAGGAAGTCGCTCATCATATCCTTCCTGGTATGGCCGGAGATGGACTTGTCCCAGAGGCTTGGCTGCGCTTTGAAGTAGGCGATCGAACCCGGCTTCCCGCCCGCCGCCCGGCCGATGAAAACCCGATCCGGCGCGTATAGGATAACCGTTGGACATTCCCGGTTCTTATTCTCGTCCAGATCCAGCGAGATCGTCTTTGCACCGGAGGCCCCCACACCTTTCAGGGTGTCGGCCGTCGTTTCGCAGTGTCCCAGATCGACGCCGATGATCAAATCGTAATATTCTGCCATGTTTCCATCCTCCCAACCATTTTCCCTGTATCCTTATTGATCAATTCCGGTTGCCGCCCGATCATCCGATCGTTACGGCGCGGGTTTTGGCCATTGCTCCAGAATCGGCTCCAACCGGTTTTGCAGGTAGTCCGTCAGCGTCCGCTTGTAATCCAAAGCCTCGCCGTCCGGCGAATCGAGTCCTCTGAGCGCTTCCGCGGACAGCGTTTGCTCGAGCGCCTCGTCCAGCCCTTCATACGAATCCGGAACCTCCGGCGTCTGCCTGGAAAGCGACTGCCTGATCCTTTCAATCTTATCGCTGTTGAACCGAAACGTATTGTTCAGCTCGTCAAGCTCCGTCTGAATCGAGGCGAGCCTTCGCTCGCAAGCCGTGCCGTCGACCGGCTCGGGCGCGGCTTTCATTTGCAGGAGCTCCTGCTCCAACCGATCGAAGCGGGGCTGTGGAAAAATCCACCCGATCTGGCGCAGAAACGTGTCCTGATCCAGAAGAGCCGCCTGCGGCGCGCGAAGCTCG
The DNA here is from genome assembly GCA_034933205.1 of Eubacteriales bacterium. Lineage (GTDB taxonomy): Bacteria > Bacillota > Clostridia > Christensenellales > CAG-138 > UBA7703. The sequence continues at coordinate 69,026 of JAYFNY010000001.1, read as the reverse complement.
TCCCTCTTTGCGACCGCCTTGTTCAGCTGGAACACTGCCAGCTGCAGATTCGTTACATACACGAACCGGTAGAGAAACACCGGATCGTCCACCTCGTCCATCTGCTCGAACGCAAACGCGGATACGGTCTCAAACTTTTCGTGAATACCGCCTTCGTTCAGGTAGGCCCGCGCGACGCACTGCGCCGCCTCCCGTTTGCGCGCCGTCTCGTCCATGCCTTGCTGAAGCACGAGACACTCCTGGATCTTCCGGCTGACCTGCGCGTTGCCGCAAGCCTTTATGTAAGCGTCCCGATACGCCGCAATTTGCATGAGTTGGCTATCGATCGCCCGGGCAATCCGCAGGTCCGATGACTGATCCCGCAGATTGTCCAGAAATTTCTTTCCGAGCTGCTCTATTTTGAACGTTGGCATTCTATCCTCCTGCCGAATCATTCTTCTTTACGGTTTCCCTGAAGCTATGCCTGTACGGTTGCGGTAGCCGTTTGCTTGCCGCGAAGGCGCGCGACGCCCCGCTGCATCAAGCGAACCAGCGCGGTAACCGCCGACGATACGGCATTCACCAGTCCGGGCATCGCCTGCGATATCCAGGCGCCTAGCTTCTTGAAGCCTCTTCCCAGGGCCTTGACGGAGACAATCGCGAGATCCGCCGCTTTGTCCGCCACTTTGAGCGAGAAATCCAGCACATCTTCGGCAATTATGCAGGCGACGGCGAAACCGAGCAGCAGACCCACGATTGAACCGAACACGCTCGGAAGCAAAAGCGAAACGAACACCGTTGTCAGAATCGAAAGGTTGATAATCAGGTAAACCGCCGCGACAGCGCCCAGAATCTGCAGAATCAGGCGGGCGACATCCTCGGCGACGATCCCGCTCTCCGCGTTCGCCGCAACCTGTTCGACCTCGATCGCCGCGCAAACGCCGATGGTGATTTCATCCAGCGTAACGTTCGACGCGATTCCTTCCATATTGCCTTTCTTCGCTTCGACATATGCGATCATCGCCGCAACCGCTTTGATATCCGCCGATTTCACGCCGTAGTTGACAATCGTTTCCGCCGCGTCGCCGCCGGTCTGAATCTGATCGAGCAACTGCGACAGGCTGCCCATCTGGCCGGCGAAAATCGAATTGTTTTCGAGCGCCTGACGTACCTGTTCGCGAAGCTCCGCTTCAAGCTCCGGCGTAGCGGCGGCGGGATCCAGCGTGTATTCGCCCATGCCGGCGAGCACGCTCGCCACGTCGATCTTCGCATCCTTGAGGTGCTGTTCGAGCAGCGCCGCATTCACCGCCGTGAGCGACTGCGCCATCTGATAGAGCAGCGAGCAGCGCCCGGCGAGATCCTTGCCGTCCAGCACCTTTTCCATGGACTGATCGAACCACGCCCCGAAATTCTCCATGGCCGCTTTGCAATCCGCCGTATAGCCGGCAACAAGCTCAATCACGCGATCCGCCATGATCTCGCCCTGGTTTTCGGTTTTATCCGGAAGCCCCGAAACATAAAGGCTCGTCAGCACGTCCCGGACGGACTGTCCTTCCTGCAATTCGGAAATCGCTTTCTCCGCAGCGCCGCGCAGGTTTGCAATATCGTGTTTGTTTAAATTCAACATGGTGCCTTCCTCCGATCGTATTGTGGGAATTTCGATTCCCTATGCTGCTAGTTTATTATGTTTCCGTCCTTCTTTCGTGGACGGCGTCCAATCTTTCCATTTCCCATGAACCGATCCGCTCCCGATCCTGCGCCGGAATCACTCGGGCGTGTTTTCCTTTGCCCGGGAGCCTCTGTAAATATTTTGGAACAGTCGTTTTCCGTTGACGACCACCCCGCCGTATTCCTCCAGGATTTCATAAACGTCCTCGATTTCATAGTAGCCGCATTCCATGCAGGCAAGCAGAACATTGTCCCGCTTATCGTCGCTGCGAAACCCGTTCCCCTCCAGCGAGAGCAGTTCGCACGCTTCGTCTTCGCTGAGCCGCAGCCCGACGATGATCTTGAGCAGCGTCTCCTTGCTCGGCCGGTGCGCTCCGCTGGAGAACGTGGACCAAACATCCGCTTCGATCCTCGCGTACTTATAAAAACGAACCCAGTCCGCTTCACCGTTCGCCAGACGGAACCCGCGCTCCGGCAGCATGTGAAACACATAATCCACCGCGGATTGTTTTCTCCCCCGGCGCCGGATCGCATCGTCGATTTCCGTGCGCTTTTCAAGCGCCTTCACGGAAACCGGGAGGCCGGATCTGTTTTTTCGGTTTAGAGCTTCTTCGATTTGCCAGATTTGCGTTTTTCGTTTCGCTGTGTTTCGTAACATGTTGGCGATCCCTTTCCCGGCCTTGCTTCTCAGGCAGCCGCTTGACCGCCGCGCCCCGCGCCTTATTTTATGCGGCACGCCGGGTGATTTCCATTCGCAGACAGCCGTATACGCACAATCGCCACAATGCCTTTGGGACATATGTCGCAATCGTTATGGATCGTTCTATGGCTTTACCGGAAAATATACCTCGATCGGTACTTCTATTCGAAAGCGGGAATCCCTCGTTGCCCGCCGTTCAAACGCATCCGCCCGTCCGATATTTTACGGACAATTTGTATTTACGAGCTTCCTTTTGCGAACCGGCGAATCCGCTTACGCGCGGAATTTCAAGTGGAATCCATCCTCGTGATCAAGAGCCGATCCCTTCGCGCAGGGAAGCGGCGGCCGACAAAGCTCGCTCGATTTTCCGGATGTATATACGCAAGTTTGTTGTGATTATAACGCAACTCATTTTTCGTTTCAACCGAAAATACGATTTCCGCAGCATGTTTTTTCCAACGCCCGCCGAACGGCTGCCGGGACAAAAGACGCGCCTTTTCGGCAAACGAATCCTGTTTTGCACAGAGTCGTTCAATACCAGAATCTTCGGTAGAATTCGCCAAACAGTTTGAACGCTTCCCGGATCTTTTCGTCTTCCAGCGCATGCGCTTTTGCCATCTGTTCATCGGTATAGTTCTCGGCGTCCGGAAAAAGCTCCTTCCGGGCACGGTCCGTATCGTAATAGCTCAGGTTTTTACAGATGGTCTGCGCGGCTTCGTCGACTTCCGGCGCAAGGATTTGCGCCCGGTGGCCAATCGCGAATTCCTGCATCGTGTCCGCCAGACGCTCGATGGTGCGGGACCCGACTTCGTAAACGTCCTCATGATCGAACCCGTTCCACGCGCGCAGAAACGCATACCGCAGGCTGCGAAGATAGTCGCGAAACCGATCGAGAAAAGCCTGCCCGTTCCCGCGGCGGTCTCTCCAGAATCCTTTCAGGCGCATTGTGCTCGGTTCTCTGCGCGGATACTTGCTCATATTCGTCTCCCTATTCTCTTTCAGGAATCGTGCGCTGGAACGCGTTTGCCGGATTTATTACTGATTTCGCTATAGCTTCGTTTGGAACGCGTTTGCCGGATTTATTATAAATTTCACTATGCTTTCGTTTGGGAAGCGTTTGCCTGATTCATTACTGATTTCAATACGTTTTCGTTTGGGAATGCGTTCGTCCGTTTTATTACAAATTTCGCTAAGATTCAGTATAGGGGAAACCCGCGGACAAAACAATGCAGCGATCGTGTTTCCGTAACGAAAAAAACGGCAGACGGCCCGCCCGCCCCCGTTCAAAATTCGGATGCCGTCCAAATCCCGGCGTGCGTTTCTTGACAACGCCGCGCTGCCAAACTATAGTGAACCAAAGCACCGCAAAAGGAGAATCTGCCATGGCATTTTCCGACGAATACTATCTCCGCCTCGCGGCGGCCTATGTGCGCGGCTCGCTGAACGGCGTTTCCCCGCTCCCCGAGCGGTTGCTGCTGGACGATCTGAATTCGCTTTCCGAAGGCGAGCTGGAAGAGCTGCTTCTGGCGGGCAGGGAAGCCGGACTCGAACTCTATCATTTCAAAAAAAGCCACGCAAACCTGCCCCGGATCCGCGCCGTACTCGGTTTTCTGCACGCGGTTCCGTTTTCCTCTCTTCTGGACGTCGGAAGCGGGCGCGGGGCATTTCTCTGGCCCTGTATGGACGCGTTCCCGGAAGCGGAGATCACGAGCCTCGATCTGCTGCCGGGCAGGGTTTCGTTTTTAAACACGGTACGTCTCGGCGGGATCTCCCGTCTGCAGGCGCGGCAGGCGGATCTGTGCGCCTACTCGGACGACCGCCGGTTCGACGTTGTAACCCTGCTTGAGGTACTGGAGCATATCCCGGATACCGCCGCGGCGGTACGAAACGCCGTGCGGCTCGCAAAGCGTTCTGTCGTGGTCTCCGTTCCCTCGAAGGAGGACGACAATCCGGAGCATATCCATTTGCTCACGCAGGACGTGCTGACCCGGCACTTTTCCGAAGCGGGCTGCACGCGGCTGCGTTTTTCCAGTGTACCGGAGCATTTGATCCTGATCGCAACGATGGAAAGGCACGAGGAACCATGATGGATTACAGCATCCGAAAATACCCGCGCACGCCGCACCTCGAAGGTTCGCGTCTTCAGGCCGGCGACGAAGACATAAGCCGAATCCCGTTTTGTGAAATCGCCGGGGAACGCATCGTCGTAGAAGAAAAATGCGACGGCGCGAACTGCGGTGTTTCGTTCGACGGCGACGGGACGCTGCTGCTGCAGAGCCGGGGACACTATCTCACCGGAGGATACAGTGAGCGGCACTATGCGCTCTTCAAACAATGGGCGAACGTCCATCGGGACGCATTCTATCGCGTACTGGGCGCACGGTATATCCTCTATGGCGAGTGGCTCTATGCCAAGCACACCGTGTATTACAACGACCTGCCGCATTATTTTCTGGAATTCGACGTTTTCGACCGCGACGCCGGTCTGTTTCTGGATACGGCAAGCCGCCGCGCGCTTCTTTCCGTGCTGCCGGTTAGATCGGTACCCGTCCTCACGCAGGGTACGTTTTCGACTCTGTCCGAGCTTAAGGGATTCCTTGGTCCGTCCCGCTACATGCGTGAGCCGCATCTGGAAAGCCTCCGGCAGTATTGCAGCGAAGCCGGGCTGGATGCGGAAAAGTACTGTGCGGAAACGGACGCGTCGCCTTTGATGGAAGGACTTTACATCAAAGTGGAAGCGGACGGCGCCGTCCAACGGCGTATGAAATTTGTGCGCGCCTCCTACCTGCAGGGAATTGCGGAAGACGACACCGCCTGGTTGCAGCGCACGATCATCCCGAACCAGCTGCGCTGTCCGATGGAGGCGCTTTTTGCGCCGCAGCTGCCACGTGACGACAGGGAGAACGCAGATGCCTGAGCCGATTCTCTCCCTGGTTCCCGAACCCGGCGAACCGATCGACTGGCCGATGATTCTGCAAAGCGCGCTTGGCGAAACGCTTGCCCGCCTTTCCTCCATACCGCAAAATCCGGTCTGGCACGGCGAGGGCGACGTCCTTACGCATACCCGGATGGTCTGCGAGGCGCTGGTTTCGGACGGCGAATGGCGCGCGCTGCCCGGCCGCGAGCGGCAAATCCTGTTTCTGGCCGCCCTTCTGCACGACGTCGGCAAAGCGGTCTGCACGCGCTTCGAAGACGGTGCCTGGTCCTCCCCGCACCACTCGCTGACAGGCGCCGGCACGGCCCGCACTCTGCTCTGGCTGACCTTCGGCCTTTGCGGAACGCCGGAGAAGCAGTCCATGCGGGAGTCCGTCTGCCAGCTGATCCGCTCGCATATGGCGCCTGTTCACGTGCAGGATCTGCCCATGCCGGAACGCAAAGTGATTCAGCTCTCCTCGGACGGCGCGCAGGCAAATTGGTTTTCCAACCGGCTTCTTGCGATCCTCGCAAGAGCGGACGCGCGCGGACGCGTCAGCACGGACACAAAACAACTGCTCGACGCCATCGATTTTTTTGCGGAACTCGCGCAGGAGCAGGGTTGTCTCGACGCGCCTTATCCGTTTCGCTCGACGTTTGAGCGCTATCTCTACCTCTCCGGCGACAGTCGCTGGCCCGTTCCGCGGTATGACGCAAGCTGGGGGCAGATTTTCATGCTCTCCGGCCTGCCCGGCGTCGGCAAGGATACTTATCTTCACCGGAATCTGCCCGGTCTGCCCGTCCTTTCGCTCGACGATATCCGGGAGGAGCTTGGTGTTTCCCCGGAAAAGTCGCAGGCTCCGGTCGTCGTCGCCGCAAAGCAGCGCGCAATGGAGCTGCTTCGTAACCGGCAGCCGTTCGTATGGAACGCAACCGACCTGACGGCAATGATCCGAAAAAAGCAAATCTCTCTTTTCAGCGCATACGGCGCGACGACACGTGTCATCTATCTGGAGACGAACTGGGAAGAGCAGCTTCGCCGCAACGCGTCGCGGAGCCGCGCCGTGCCGCAGGCGGCGATCCGGCATATGCTCGACCGGCTTGTTCCTCCGCTTCCCAGCGAAGCGCAGGATATCGAGTGGCGCTGCGTATGACGGCATACACCGGGTTCGATCATCCCCGGTGATTCTTTCGCAAATTCCCAGTTTCATATACCAATATTTCAGGCGCTTACGTCAGGCCGTATTTCCCTGCGCGCCGATTCGTTTCATTCTTTATAAACTTTAGCTATTCCGTGTTTTTTCCTGCGCCGATTCTTTTTTCGAAACATTTCTGATCGCATCCAATGTTTTCCTGACAAATTCGTTTTAAATAAAGATAGTCGAAAACACGATAGCAGGTGTTTGCGATCGCGTATGCCTCCGAACTATGCTCGAACCCGGAAGGCGAACACGATCCACAAACAAGAAGAATTACGGGGAGGGAACAGTTATGAAAAAAACGAAAAAGAGAATCCTTTGGATTCTCGGCGGCATCGTTGGCGCAATCCTGCTGGCGATTTTAACCCTTGTTATCATCTACCGAATCCGGTACAACTATCCGGATTATGTCTCCGCGTGGCGGCAGGATTCGCAGACGGTCTCTGCGTCTTTCCCAGCGAATCTGGAGTTCTTCCGGAATGGTTCCTGCACGGTGGACGGAATCGAAACGGATTATCGGTTCAGCAAAGATACCATTCGCATCGGCGAGACCACCTATACGGTCGTTTATGACGTCGATCATATGACGCTGAAGGACGCTTCTGCCAGCGCCTCTTATGAGTCGACCGGATCGTCCGAGCGGTATGATTATCATTTGGAAAACGGCGGCGCCGTAATTGACGACTATACGGGTTATCAGCAAACCCTGGTGGTACCCGATCGGTTGGGCGGCGCTCCTGTAACCAAGATTGAGTCTCTGCGTTCTTATCGTTTAGTCAATTTGACTCTTCCCAATAGCATAACCGCCATCGGCGACCATGCATTCTGGTTAAATTACAATATGAAGAATATTGTATTGCCGAATTCGCTTCAGGAAATTGCCGACAGCACGTTCCAGAAATGCAGCGCGCTCAAACATATCGCTCTTCCGGAAGGCGTCGTCTCCATTGAAAAGAAAGCCTTCGCGGAATGCACCGCGCTCGAATCGATCGATCTGCCAAACAGTCTTCAAATGATCGGCGAAAGCGCCTTTGAATTCTGTCCGAAGCTAAAATCCGTCTCACTTCCGGTTCACGTTACCGTCATTCAAGATTACGCGTTTCGAAATTGTGCAGCGCTGGAATCCGTCTCGCTTCCGGACGGATTGGCAAGCATCGGCGCCAGCGCGTTTTGGAACTGCGCGGCGCTGAAAGAACTGGAGCTTCCAAGGCACCTTTCCTCGCTCGGCTCCGCAGCGTTCTATCATTGCGAGTCGCTGGAAAAGGTCGTACTGACCGGCAGTATCTCCGTGCTGGAAGGCTCTGTTTTCGACAGCTGCTTCGCACTCAAGCGAATCGTGATCCCAAACGGCGTTACGACAATCGACGATTATGCATTCTCCCATTGTTCCATGCTGGAAAGCGTTCTGATTTCGAAATCGCTGACGGATCTCTCATCGAAAGCATTTGTAAATTGCTCCCGTTTGGCCGGGCTAACCATCGTATCGGATAACCCGGCCTATGTCTGCCGGAACAACGCCCTGCTCAGCGCGGACGGGAAATCGTTCCTCTACTATTTCGACGGAAGTAAAAATCCCCTCTACACGATTCCGAGCGGTGTGGAAACGATAGAAAACGGCGCCTTCCTCGACTGCACCGCCTTGAAATATGTGATCGTTCCCGAAGGCGTCCGGACAATCGAATACAATTCGTTCGACGGCTGTACGGCGCTGGAGAGCCTTTCCTTCCCCGCCAGCGTGGAGAAATGTTCCTATGCCGTAACCGCGTGCTACTCGCTGAACAACGTTTCCATGTCGCCGCAGAACCCCAAGTACAGCGTAAAAGACGGCTTGCTTTTAAACAAGGACGGCTTGTACCTTTATAATTGTTTCTATGGCGCCACCGACGGCGTTCTGGTTTTGCCGGAAGGGATCGCGCATATCTTTGGAAATCCTTACGAAAACATCGCCGATCTTAAGAGCGTATGGCTGCCTAAGTCGCTGATCGATATCGGAATGCAGCGGGGGAACACCGCCCTTGGCTCCGAGACGTATCTGAAACAGAACGGAATTACCGTCTGCGCCTGGCGTGGATCCGACGCTTACAAAGCCGCGAAAAAATACGGCATCCCCGTAGTCCAGCGAAAGGATTCGTCACACGATTGAATCCGATCGCCCGGTGAAGCGGTTATCGCCGCTTCTCCGGGTGTGCGTAACGAGAAAAACACAGGACTTGGAGGAAAGAAAACATGAAACATCTTACCCGGCGCTGTCTCTTCGCCGTGCTCTGCCTGATCGGCGCGCTCGCTTTTGCCGCCTGCTCGCCAAAAACGGAGGTAACCGCCGATTCGCCGGCGGAAACCCCTATCCCCACCGCGACACCGGTTTCCATACTGGGCGGGGTTATCTCCGAAGATGACCGGGCAGAGGTGGAGCAGGCAAAAGAGCTGGGAATCCTTCCGGAGGGTATGTCCGGCAACTACGACGATCCCGTTCGTATGGACAACATGTGCGCCCTGGCCAAGCGGGCTGTCGAGCTGTATTACCAGATGAAGATCGAGCCGGATTTTTCCGTTCTGACCAAATCGCAGATGGCGCCTCCCGTGAAACGTATTGAAGCGGCCATCGTTTTAGCTGAAACCGTCCGGGCGGCGACCGGCGAATATCCGCCCTATAACGGCAATCCGGTCCGGCCCGAAAAACTCGCCGATTTTATCAGCGCGGACGATTCGCTGATCTATGAGGGGCTGCCCGACAATCCCGTCTGCGTCCACCAATGGGGCGACGTAATGGATTCGGTTTCCGTCGCGTCCGCAGCGTTCGCCACGCGGCAGGTCGATTCGATCACCGGCAGACCACTGATGGAACTCGATGAGAATTACAACTTCAAGCCAAACGCCACTGTAACGCAGCTGGAGGCGATCATCGCCGCATACCGGCTCTACCGCTCGCTCGATCCGCTGCCGGAATATGTCGACCTTTCGGAGGTTCCGGCGCATACCATTCCGAAAGCGCTCTATTCCGACGCGAGCCTCTTGCCCGACGCGTCAAATCAGAGTATCCCGGCATGGCGCGGCACGCAATATAGCCCCAGATCCTATTCTCATGCGCAGGTTTTTGATATGCACAACGACAATTGTTACCGGGAGAGCGACTTTCAGGTCATGAAAAGCGCCGGGTTCAATCTGGTCGCAATCTACATCAGCCCAACGCACCTTGCCTGGCCGTATCAGCAGGAAGACCTTCGCCTGGTCAATGAAGTTGAATTGGAAAAGCTGGATCAGGCGATTGCATGGGCTTTCGAAAACGGTCTGCATGTACAAATATCGTTTAACGACTTGCCGAGTCTCGAAGGCCGTTACGATTTCGGAGAATCCCATAATTACAGTAAATTATTCGACGATGCCGACGCGGCGCAGCTTTTCTGCGATACCTGGCGCATGGTTGCGCGGCGGTACGCCGATATTCCCAACCGCTATCTCAGCTTTGCGCTGCTTTGCGAGGTGGAGGTGCCAAGCGACAAAGAATACCTGCGGGTCTTTGGCCCCGTCATCGACGCGATCTGGGAGGAAAGCCCGGACCGGCTCATCATTGCGGACATTCATTCCGGGAACATCACTGGAGAGAGCATGGCGAAAAAGGGCGTTGTGCTGAGCCGGCATTTGTACCCCATGCCGCTGCTGGATTATAATCTGCGCGGTGAGGACGGCGGCGGACTGATGGATTTGTATCCGGATTACGCGCAGGAGTTGACCTGGCCTCAAATCTATCTGCCCAACAAGCTCTGCAATACAAAGAATACCGTCACGTTCCAGGGAGAATTTCAGGAAGGGACGCTCACCATAGGCGTGAATCAGATTTCCGATGGCGGGGAAACGCTTATTATTTCGATCGACGGAACGACGGCTCTTTCGGAAGAGGTCATTCCTACAGGTGAAATCAATGGCTGGGGCATGCAAAAAGTGGATCGCGAATATACCGTTACGATCCCGAAAGGCGCGAAAGAGATTGCCATCTGTAACCAGAGTAACAATGGGATTATCGTCTTCAACCGCATTCGGATCACGCAGGCCGGTCAGGACGATATCATTCTATACCCGCACGATGTCTATAATGAACAATGGGAAGCGGAAAGCATCACCATACAGATTGGACCCAATGGAAACCTGGATGGGAACCGGTTTATCACGTGGGACGACTTAAAAGGCATGGGCGGCGATATCTCGTATAACAATCTCAAGGCAATGGCGGAAAAGTATCAGGTCGGTTTTCTTGTCGGAGAGTTTGGCCCGTTTGGAAAGAATGGTCTGCCGCGGTCGGTTCTGGAAGGCTATTTGCGGATGATGATTCAGGGTATGCAGCAAGACGGAGTCGCCTGGGCAAACGGCGGATACCTCGGAACCGGGGCTTTGGCAACCAACCGGCCGGAGAACGACCCTGAAAACACCTATGAACCGATCCCGGACTCGCCGTATTCGGTGAATATCGACCTGCGCGATTTTTACAGGAGCTTTGCAAGCTGAATTCACTCGTTAGTACGCTCCGGCCGGCCGATCGCGTGCCAATAAAAAAGGTCATAAGCATTCGCGCGATCGCATCGCCTTTGAAAGGTCAGGCAAGAGAAAGGACCCATCTCGTACGATGGGCCCTTATTCTTTGTTACTTTAAAAAGGAATCACAGCCTGCGCCGGCCGGTCTCTCCCGCTGCCGCGCTACTGCGCCATTTTGCTTTCGGCAGCCGGCAGATCGCATGGATCTTCCGCAGCCGCCGGAACCCACCCGGCGATATCATCCGGCTCAAAGCGGTAGTCGAGCGGTTTGCCATAGGCCGCTTCGTAAGCCGCCGTTTTCTGACGGTAGTCCTGCTGACTCATGGCGATGCTGTTCTCCCGGACCGCCTTTTCCGGATCCGGAAAAATCGTCGGCAGAACATGAAGGACATACCTTACCTTGCGAAACTCGGGCGCATCCGGTTCTTTCCGGTCTTGTATCTCTACGAAGCACGAAATAATCGGCACATGGAATTTTGCCGCATAGTAGTACGCTCCGCGTTTGGGAGGGCGGGGTTTGCGGTAATTGAACCACATTTCCTGCTCCGGATAAATCAAAACAAAGTTCTTCTTCCCGAGCAGCTCTTTCAGGCAGGGTTCAAACTGCTTCGTCATGTAGGAAAAATCGGTGCTGATGGGAAGGGTATCCGCATACCGCATCAAAAACCCAACCCAGCCATGCATCGCAAGATTGGCGTCCTGACTTACGATGCAGAGCTTCTTCTTTCCCTTTTCCAGTGCCAGCGCACGCACGACCGTATTATCGACAGGGCTGAAATGGTTGCTCGTGACAATTGCGCCTCCGTCGATCCCTTCGAGATTCTCAAGGCCCACGATCCTAGACGTTTTGTTGACCTCCCGGCTGAGCGTGCCCGCAAGCAGCCGCGCAAACCTGCGCTTTTCCTGAAAGCGCCTTGTCGGGCGCATTTTGCAGTATTGATCGAGCAAGGCCGTCCGCTGCTCAAAAGTAAGCGTCGGATCGTCGGGTTCCACTTTGCTGTGAAACCGGCCTTCCTCTGCCGCCTGGCGGATATTCTCAATCACCTGTGCCCTTTTATCCCCCAAGATCATAAACGACGCTCTTTTCCCGATTCAAAAATCGTTCGAAAATTCTCCGCGGAGTTTGCGAGCCTCTCGCCGGAGGAAAGCAGCAGCTCCAGGCTTTGCTGGTCGGATTTCTGCTTCTCCGGCCCGTAATTTGTCTTGTAATCCAAAATTTCCTCCAGATAACCGGAATCCTGCGCATATTGCCAGAAATACGATTCATACTGGATCGAGTCATAGCACCAGGGCTTCGAGAACAGATTGTAGTGAATGAGTTTCGGCTCGTTCACCGGCTTTGCGCCCTCCGCCGGTATCGCCCGCGGCATCGCGTCCCAGCAGGGAGGTAAATAAGCGATCCTGCCGCTGCAAAGCGCGTTGAGGTAATCCTGATCGGGCGCGATACACTCGAAGTGATACTTGTTAAGAAGCTCGAAAAAACGCTGATCAAGACGCGCTTCCCGCAGCTCTTTCAGGTTCATCAGTAGCACGCCGGAGTTGATGTAGTGGTGTTTTTCTATGCCGACGGCACGCTCGATGTAGTTTGCAAGCGGCGGAATATCGACCACCGAGTGGTCGGCCACCGCACCGAGAAAATTGTCCCCCAGCTCCGTATGGTACAGTTCCGAAATATCGCCCGGCACCACAACGTCGCTATCCAGATAAATCCCTTTGTCATACTCCGGAAACATGACCGGAATGAACAGACGAAAGAAGATCGTGAACGTGAAATAGTCGCACCGAAGCCGGATGCTCGTTCGGTCCGTAATCCCGTCGAGCCTGTTCTCCATCGAAACGAACTGGATTTCAAAATTGTCCGTTGCCAGACGGGCGATCTTTCGGTGATTCCGGATGCTGAGATCCTTATAGAGCACGATCGCCTTGTAGTGATACCGTTTTGAGGCGTTTTGGATCATGGAGTTCAGTGCAACGCTCAAAAACGGGGCGTATCCGTCGTCTATGGAAAAGAAAATCGGGATGATTTCCGTTTGCGTATTCATTTGAATCAAGTCCTCCCTGCTTTACCGCTCTCGCGGCTTTCCACATTTTATATTCTTGAAAAGAAAATCGGGATGATTTCCGTTTGCGTATTCATCTAAATCAAGTCCTCCCTGCTTTGCCGCTCTCTCAGCCTTCAGTTGTTTATATTGATCGAGAAGATCGTCATATTCATAAATGTGCAGCACGCTGTGGACTTTCTCCTCCTGCCATGGTTTTACGGTTACGGTATGAAACACGGGAAACAAGCGAAAACTGGTCGTAAAATGTTGAAAGACCGTATCTTCCTGCAGCTTTCGCTGTTCGTTCCATCGGCGCGGCATCGTTTTTTTGTAAGCCGCAAGCTTATTGAGCGCGCTCTGGTCCGGCATGAACATTTTTTTCTCGCGGCAGCGCTGCCTGCAGCGAGAGAAAAGCCCGGTTTCGCGGATTTTTTGCAAATTCAGCAGAAGAACGCCGGAATTCTGGTAATCCATCCGCAGAAGATCTCTGCGAAAGAACCACCTTCCGTAATAATCGAGCACGCCGGCGAATTCATATTCCGAAATGTCCTGCCGGTAAAATTCCCGGCAATCCTTCCTGCAGATAACATCGTAGTCCAGGTATAGAATTCGCTCCGGCAGATCCGGTATTTCGTCCGCATAAAGCCGCATCATGCAATAAGGCGTAAATTGCGTTCCTAAATTTGCCAGCGGCAGGTCGCGCTGAAACTGCTCCGTGATATCGATCCGCCGGAAGGAGTTTTCCCCGCGTACCGTTTTCACAAGCGCATCCATCTCCTCCGCGAAGGAATTGGAAATGGGAAAATAGTCTTTTTGTTCCGTCTTCAGAGACATCGTCAGCGCATAGATCTGCAAGCTTTCCGGAACATTTTTCATAAACGACAGAATGGAGAGCATCATTCCATCCGCCGTATGGCTATCCCCGCAGTAGAGTAGGTTCATTCGATTCCTCCCCTTCCTCATATCGAATATAGGAATACGTGCTGTTTCGGCTGCGATTTTCCATGCAGCCGCGAATCGTATCCCGCAGTTTCTCCTGCCGGAGTTTCTTCGGCAGCGAGTGGTCCGGGTAAAACGGGCCGTCCAGATAAACGGTGATTCCGGGTTTTACACCGCGTTTCCTTTTCTGGTACGTAGTCGTCATGCAGTAAGAGAGCGCGTCGCATTCCACCGGAAACGCAAAAGACGACGCGGGAAACGGCCGGATCTTTGTGTACCATGGCCAAACGTGCGCTTCCGGATAAAACATGACACAGCCGCTTTCGGCTACGCGAATCAGAATCGCCTCCCGCAGCTTCTTCATGCCGCCAATGGAATCCGGCAGCGGCAGCGCGCCGAGCATCGGCAAAACCGGACCAAGCACCGGAATCCCAAGATTGGCCGGACTTGCCACGACATACATCCTCTTCGGGGCGAACGCCAGCATCGGAAGAACGGCGTCCCCCATCGGCTGCGTGTGGTTTCCATAGAGAAAGCAGCCGGATCGCCCGCTCTGCTTTCGAATGGATCGGTTGACAAACCGAATGTGCAGAAACAGGCGGCAATAGAGGGTTGAAAACAGGATGGCGGGAACGAAAAGACAGCGGCACGCAAAGCGGTACGGCAGACTCGTATGCACCCATATGTAATTCTCCGGCAGCCGGAAGTCCTGGTTTTCGCTTTCGACAAAATCGTCCGTTATGGAATGATACCGCCGAACTTCCGCTTCCCAATCCTGTTTCATCGTTTCGCCATACCCAACCTGTTTTTGTTCCGCCCGATGCGGAGGATTGTCAGCGCCCCGCCGCCGGCTATGGTCTTATGGTACTTCGGAACGTCCCATTCGTCACCCGACCATTGCAAACCCTGTCAATCGAGAGAAAAACGGCCGATTCTACCGTTGGTAGAGTCGGTAAACCGTCTCGCTCCCTGCCATTGATTCTTAACAATTTTGGCGTATAATAAGAAAAAGTCCCTTTCGGAGGTTGTTTTCGGGTTATGGAAGAAATGAAGCAAACCATTGCGAACAATATTACCGAGTTAAGGAAGGAAATGCACTTAACGCAGGCGGAGCTTGCGGAAAAAATGGGGTATACCGACAAGGCAATCTCAAAATGGGAACGCGCCGAATCGATCCCCGATATCGTAACGCTCAAGGAGTTTGCCGATTTAAGCGCC
Organism: Eubacteriales bacterium; assembly: GCA_034933205.1. Taxonomy (GTDB): domain Bacteria; phylum Bacillota; class Clostridia; order Christensenellales; family CAG-138; genus UBA7703. The sequence continues at coordinate 53,841 of JAYFNY010000001.1, read as the reverse complement.
GTACCGCTGGATTATCTGGTCGAAAAAGAGCACACGGAGAATCGGGCCGAACTTTCCAAGCAGGCAAGAAGTAACCGCCTGATCATCTCTCTATTGGCAGCGGCGGCCGTCTGGCTGATTGCCACGGTCTTGTTTGTGTATCTGAAGATCTTCGGCGTTGCCGACGTCTGGAAGGTTTTCATCGGAGCCGTGCCCGTATCCATGATCGTGCTGCTGGTGTTCAATTCCATCTGGGGCAAAATCAAGCGGAACTACGTCATCATCTCCGTATTGGTTTGGTCCTCGCTTGTATTCGCCTATTGTATGCTGATGCAATACAACCTGTTTCTGATCTTTCTCATCGGAATCCCCATACAGGTCATGGTCATCCTCTGGTCGAAAATTCGAATCTATAAGTCGTAAGACCGGGTTCGATTTCTTTGCCGATCCTGCCGTTCCTTATACAAGTTGTATGCTGATGCAATACAACCTGTTTCCGATCTTTCTCATCGGAATCCCCATACAGGTCATGGTGATTCTCTGGTCGAGAATACGAATATAGAAAGCGTAACGGGTTACTTACCCTACCCCAAACGAGCCGGATTCCGGGCCTGCTTCTTCCTAACGGCAAACCCGCTGCGCGTTACACATTCCGATGAAAAAATCACGCCTCCGTTTGGAGGCGCCAGTCTGTCAAAAAAGTTTCTAGGATTGTTAAGGGCCGTAGCCCTTAACCCATTTTTCCGGCTGTGCCGGTTCATCCGGCGCAACGGATCGCCCGTTAGGGCGGTTTCCTTGTGCTCTTTTCCGCCCGTAAGGCAGAAGGGCGAAAGGAAAAGAGCGGTTGTCCCGTCAAAAAACGAGTTTTTTGACGGTCTCACGCCTCCGTTTGGAGGCGCTTGTTTTGCACCGATTCATCTTCTGTGTATGCCTTTTCGAGAGCATGGCATTTTGCCGCCTTATTCCTCCGCCTTCTTTTCCTTAAGCGCGATATCGATCGCAAGCATTTTCAATTTCATTTCCAGAGCGGAAATCTTGATCGACAGCGTAAAGCACTTGTATCCCAGCAGCGCAATCACGCTTAAAAACACCATGTTGACCGGCGACTGGATCCCGACGATTCTGGCAAGAAAGGACATAATATCCGGAAAGATGCTGATCAGCAAAAGAAAAAACGAAAAAAGGATCCAAAAAACGGTATCCCCGATATCGACCTTCGCCGCACGGATCCGCTGGATTGCGTAGGCGCAGGTCAGAACGGAGCAAACGACCAGTACGATGCGAAGCGTAAGCGTCATAGAAAACTTTCCTTCCTCCGAAACCATTGGATGAAGATCAGTGAGAACGCAGTCTTTATCATATACGTAACGGATGTCCCGAGCGTAAATTTACTTTTCCCGCCGGTTCGCTCGTGCATTTCAACCGGAATTTCCATCACCCGTATTCCGCAGTGAATGAGATACCCTATGGTATCCGGCTCCGGATTGATATTTGGTATGTTCGCGTAGAGTTCGATCATCCTGCGGTTAAACAGCCGCATGCCGGACGTAGGATCCGTCAGCTTCTGGCCGGAGCAAAGATAGATCGTGCCGGAGAGGATTCTTCCTCCCAGGGTACGCATGGAAAGCTTTGGAGGACGCTTTAGAAAACGCGAACCGATCGCTATATCGCAATTCCCTTCCTCAACCGCCTTGAGCAGCGGCGCGAGATAGCGGATATCGTGCTGTCCGTCCCCGTCGAACTGGGCAGCAAACGAGTAACCATGCTCAACGGCATATCGCATCCCGGCTTTAATCGCGTAAGTCAAGCCGAGATTCATCGATAAGTTCAGCGTATGGTACCCGTTCTCCCGGCAAATCTCGGCGGTGCGGTCCGTTGAACCGTCGTTCACAATCAGATAGTCAAACGGGTAGGACGCATCCAGAAACGGTCTTACGACCGCTTCAATGCTCTCCTCCTCGTTATATGCTGGAATCATGACAAGCGTTTCTCTGCCCATGCTAGAAATTATATGTTTCGCCGAAACCATTGTCAATCACCGGCCTTTTCACCGCAGCGTCTCCCGCCGCATTTGTTTTTCAAAGGTAAGTCTCATATTCCAGCATTCGGCAGCCCTTCCCCGCCCGGAACGGGATCTCTTTCTTCGAAGCTTCGATTCTTACTTGACTGTTTCATTGCCGTAATACTACAATAACAAAAGATGTAAGTAACGCGTGTTACCCTGCGTAATCGAGCAAGCGCCTTTTTTCGTAAAAACGATATCTCCTCTTCTTTGAAATGCTGACCCGGAATCTCTAGCGGAATGGGGTGAAAGCGAGCCATGTCCCAAGACAGTTCCCGTTCGAAGTCCCGTCCGATCCTGCCGAAACCAAAGCGCGTTGATTCTCGAAAAATAAAAAATCAGATCATTCGATTTGTGAAACGCAGCAGAATTGGAACAGGTATCTGCGATCTTTTGATGCAATGCCCGGCCGTGCACGATCTGTCCAGCAGGCTGGATTCCGGCGGTCTCTATCAGAATGCCGCGGATCTGTTCCATTCAGGTTCTGACGAAATTGTCCGAATTGAGCAATTGCTGTGGGACGCAAAATCCCTAATGTCCTATCGTTCGGTAAGATACGCAATGCTTTCCCAACGCGGACGTTCTCTAAGAAAGACCGCGCAACCGATGCGCTTTCAGTATTTCGACCCGACGATTCCAATCCGCCCGGAAGCGTATCGCTATTTTGCCGATTGCGGCGCTTGCAACGGAGACACAATTCAGAGTTTCTGCGCGAACCTCGGAGCCGCAGCACTAAACGAACTCTATGCGTTTGAACCGGACGCCTATAATGAATCGCAGCTTCGTTTGCTTTGTCAGAAGCAGAACATCGAAAATGTAAAGATCTATCCGATCGCCGTCTGGGACAAACCCGAGACGCTTTCCTTCCGGCAGCGCGGAGACTCCGCAAGCTGCGTTTCCGAGGAAGGCGATTCCCGCGTTTCCGCCGACACGATGGACCGCGTACTCGCAGGAAAAAAGGTTACGTTCGTCAAAATGGATATCGAAGGAGCGGAGCTCGCCGCCCTCCGCGGCGCCAGCGGCCTCTTGCAGGCGCAGCGACCGGCGCTGGCAATTTGTATTTACCATTCACCGGAGGATATGATCCGCATTCCGCAATATATCCATTCCCTGTTACCGGATTATTTCCTTTTTGTGCGGCATTACTCAAAATCGCTCTTCGGAGAAGCCGTTTGCTATGCGCTTCCTCCGGAGTACTTGCAGCGCAATTCAAACTGATTTCAACGTACCGGCCGCATCAGCGCGCGGCCCGATTCAAATTTCGATCCGCCGACGAAACGAACTTCCGAATCGCAGCAAATAAAAACCGAATCCCCCGTTCTCCCGTAACGAGATAAACAACCGCTCCGGCGCGGTTTTTCAGGCGTGCGCCGCGATCCTTCCAAACGACCCGGCAATCCTGTTTCAATGTGCTCCGAACCGTTCGCAGGAGTTCTTCGCTCTGCGCCTGATCACGTCGCAGGGTCAGGAGGATGTGGCAATAGGTGCTGAACCTTCGCGCCCTTGCGGCAGGGATTGCTTCCGGGCAAACCTGCGCAATCGCTTCATAAAGCTCGTCCATCGCCCGTTTTTCGTCCATGCCGTTTTTCATGGAATAGGACTGGCCGACAATTCCTTCGTTCGTAAGCGTATAGAGGTACTTCACGGCGCCGGAGCAGGACACGGTTTCGGCATCCGTCAGCCAGCGGTATACGGTAGCCAAATCCTCAAAAACACGTCCCTCGGGAAACGGAAACCGTCTTGCCGTTTCCAACGGAATCAGCTTGCCCCAGGCGGACGTATCGAATTCCTTCTGATACAGCATCGCAATCAGTGCTTCGCGCGCAGACATAACCTTAACCGGCGCATCCGGATCCGCCGGAGCGGAGGACGGAAGGCCGTCTGTCGTTGTTGCGAATTGGACGATGCTGATATCGGAATGAAAGTTGGAGCGCATTTGAACCAGCGTCTCGATCGTATCCGGCAGAATCTGGTCGTCTGCGTCCAAATAAAATACAAATTCTCCTTCCGCAATTGCAGTTCCCGCGTTGCGTGCCGCGGACACGCCGCCGTTCTCCTGGTGAATTACGCGAATGCGCGCATCCTTCGCCGCATATTGATCGCAAAGCGCGGGGCAGCCATCCGGAGACCCGTCGTCGACCAGAATCATTTCGATATTGCGGTATGTCTGCGCCCGGGCGCTCTCAACGCAGCGTTCAAGATCGTGTTCCACCCGATAAATCGGAACAATCACGCTGACCAGCGGTTGATAATCCATCCAAACACCCCCATGGAAACACAAGAATCGGAACGAGTGAAATTGCCAGGTCTATCCGCGCGCCGGAGTCTCCCGTCGGTTTCTTTTGAATGAAACCGCGAACTCCGCCGCCAGCAAAAGCAGCGAAACCATATAGGTAAGGCATGCGCCAAGAATACCTTTCCAGGGAATCAGCCCGCAGGCAAGCGGCACCGCCGCCAACGCGCAAATCGACAGATTCCGAAGAATGGTTTTTTGCTTTTTGAGAATCACAAAAACGTAGTAATACAGCTGGTAAAGCGCGAAAAGACCTCCTCCCAGCATAACCACGAACATCTCCATGCGATATGCGCTCAGGTCGGTCCCGTAGAAAAAGCCGAATACGGCGGGACCGAGCAAGTATGCGCCAAAAGCCGCGATCAGGGTCAGCGCAAGCAGGAAAAGCAGGCTCTTGATAAACAGCTCCCGGAAAACGCTTGTATCCGGAGAGTTCAGCGCGGCCGAAAAGCGATTCAGCAACGGCAGAAACACAAACTGGCTGAATAGATTGATAACGGCGGCCGGCATGAAAATGAGGTTGTAGTACCCCTGCTCCGCGTCGCTAAGAAAATAATCGATCCCGTATTTCGGGCATCCGATTATAAAATTGATCAGAAAAAGTCCGACGCAAAGCGGCAGACTGTCCCGCAGAAGAAGCGCGAAACGCGAGCGGGAAAATCCGTACTCACGCGTCGTCAGCGCGTGATTCACCCGTACGCACCAGAAGGCGGTGGCCGCGGCGTTGACAAACAGCATTCCCAAAAGACCGGATGTTACGCTTTTTGTCAGCAGCAGAATCAGCGTAAAAGCGGCCGAGGAAAGCAGCATCCGGAAAAACAGCGCTTTTCCGTTCAGATCGAGTCTTGTCAGTTGCAAAAACCGGCACTGATAGAGGTCTGCAAACGAATTGACCGCCATGAACGCCGTGAGCAATACCGTATAGAGGAATTTGTCGTTTTCTGCGCCAAGCACAAGCCCCGCCGCAACGCCGAAGAGCAGCATCCCCGCGGTGGTAACCATGCGAAACCAAAAATAGTCCGCAAAGGAATAGCGCTCCGCATAGTCCGTAATCTGCAGCGCGCTTACACCGAAAATACCAATATAAAGCAGCAGCTGCGCCACGGTATAGGCAAGGCTGAAGCTGCCCGTTGTCGAGATTTCGCCGGTTCGGTTAATGACGATCAGAAAAATCACGCTGGTCAGCGCATACATGGTGTTGCCCACGGCGCTCCAAACCGCCCCGCGTTTTTCTCCGCTTTTCAGATGAATTCTTCCCGTCAAGTATTCTCCTCCCCATGGATCCGCCGTCGCCAGCCGTATCCCGCGTTCTTCCGTACGTCTCAGCGGCCCGGCTGCTTCCCCGCCAGCCCTTCCAGCGTCTGAATCACGCGGTGCGCGGTAATTTCCCAGTCGAAGCAATCTTCAACACGCTTCCGGAGCAGCTCGCCTGCCTTACGCCGCCAGTCCGGTTCGGAAAGCGCCTTCTCCAGCGCCGCCGCAATGGTTTCCGGCTGCGCATCCGCAAGAAGCGTTCCGTACTCGTCGGATAGGATCAGCTCATCCGCTCCGCCCGTATTCGTCATGAGAATCGGGCACCGGCATGCGGCCGCCTCCAGGAGCGTTGTGGCAAACCCTTCCGATTCGCTCGGCAGGCAGGTAACGTCCGCCTGTGAAAACAAACCGATCATTTCATCATGCCGGAGATTGCCTAACACCCGGATTCTCTCGCACTCCTCCGACCGGACCCGTTCCAGAAGGGGCCCGTCTCCCGCAATGAGAAGGCATACTTTCCGGTCCTCAACAAACCGCATTGCGGCAATCAGGTTCAAAACGCCCTTCTCCGGGATCAGCCGGCCTGAAAACAGGATGATTTTGTCCTCCTGCCGCAGTCCCAGCTTCACGCGCCAGTCGTTACCGCGCTGTTGCCGAACGGTCCGGTCAATCTCGCTTATGTCAACCGAGTTATAAAAAACGCCCTCGCTCCGAAGACCAACGTGGGTAAGCCAGCGGCAGGTGTTTTCGGAAACGCCGTAGATATGCCCGCAATTCTGCCGGACGATGAATGCGCCGAGGTGTTCGTACCAGTGCCCGGCGAGAGCGGCCACTTTCCCCTCGGGCTGAAGATGCCCGGAGCTGTGTTCGATTAACAGCGCGGGGATCTTCCGTTTTTTGGTTTGCCAAAGCGCATAGAGGGAAAGCGGATAGAATCGTGCCTGCACCACGCATACGTCCAATCCGTCTCTCCAGAGTTGGCCGGCCATTTCGCGAAATTCACGGTTCCGTTTTGGAACCGGAAAACGTCCGTTCATCAGCTGCCAGGCCGGCAACCGGAATATCTGTATCCCTTCGGGCGATTTCTCCGCCTGCGGCAGCCCCTTTCGCGCGGAAGTGATCACGCTAACCTCGTGCCCCGCCGCAATTGCGCGCATCGCCAGTTGAAACGTATAGCGTTCCACCCCGCCGTAATTCGGCAAATACTGTGCGGAAAAAATCCCGATTTTCATACTGCAGTCCCACGTTCGTTCTTCTGGCCCGGGCGTTTTTGCGCATCCGGGATCCTCGCTTTTCTGCCTTGCCGAATCCTTAAGGTACGCTCCATTATCGGGTGACCCGGTAGAGATCAAAGCGGGGATTCGAGTAGACGAGCGTAAGCGAAACGCCCTCCTTTTGCTCGATGCCCTGAATGGAACCGTATTCCTCCGGATCCGTAAGCTGATGCTCTCTCGGCCCCTCGCTCGTAATCAGCAGATACGTGTTCCCGTCGATCTTATCCGGCAGAACATTGGTCGATTTTCGGCAGGCGTTCAAGCCAATCACCGGCGGTTTGACAAAGATCACCGTCGAATCCGGATCCGTTTCGTCCATGAGGTAATGGTATACGTCCTTTGCGTCCTCGCTGAACGAATAGAGGTCGAACACTCTGTCGTTCTTCATGTTGGCAACCGCGTTGTACGACGACCCGATCAGGAAGGTTGCACAGAGCAGTACCGCGCCGGCGCGCAGAAGTTTCCGCGCCAGATCCGGTTTCTGAAAGCTTGCGCCGGCTGTCGCAAAGAAGCTCTGAATCCCCACCGCAAAAAACAGGACAAGCATCGGTAAAATCGGGTACAGATAACGAATCCCCTGCCGATACGTAATCACGCAAAGCATCGCCAGCGTACCGAAAAAGTAGGTGACGCAGAGCAGTTCCTTCCGAAAGCTCCGGATGATGCCGATCGCGACAATCGGAACAAAGAAAAACAGAATCTCCTCGCCGAACAGGTTCAGCGGCGACAGACCCGCAAGGTATCCCGTCAAAAGCGACCAATTGTATTGTACCGAATCCAGAAAGCCTGCCAGTGTAACGCGGAACAGCCCGTCGCCTCGGATCATGGAGTTCATGGTTTCCGCGCCTGCGGTTAAACCAGACCATCTCGCGCCGATTCCCGCTCCGCCGGAAAACACAAGATGGTTGGTAATCTGTACCAGCAAAAAATATACAACGTACGGAATCGCGTGAACGGCGATATTCCGTACCGGCATCCGCTCGCAGATCCCGTTGAAAAAGCGATTCTTCCTCAAAATCCAGCTCAGCAGGCAGATAACATGCACGCAAGCCAGCGTAAGCACAAGCACGATGCCGTTCACCCGGATCAGGTCGCTGCACGCAATCGTCAGCCCGGCGAATACGGCGTAAACGATTTGCCTGACAAGCGATCTGGACTGAAACATTTCATACAGGCAAACGATAGCAAGCGTGCTGAACAGCAGGTGCGGAATGTTCGTTAAAATCTCATTCGTATAGGAAACGAACATCGGCGCCATCCCGAAAACCGCCGTAAGCACCAGCGCATATCCCGCTTTGAACCGCTTGCTGAAAAAAAGGAACAGCACGAATACCAGCAGGGAAAGGCAGATCACAGCCGGTATTTTGTAATATAGAATGCTGGAAAAGTCGACTCGATCATACCCGAACAGCAGATAAACAGGGGTCAGCAGGGCGCTGTATCCCCAGACGACACTGATATTCTCCGGATGTCCCGTTCCCAGCGCAATCGCCTGGGTAAGATAAACCGTATAATCGGCTCCCCATTCCTGCCCTTTGTTCAACGTAAAGAAACACAAAAGCGCAGTAAAAACCGCAAGCGCCGCTCCGATCAGGATTCGTTTTTTCAAAGAAAGCGTCTGCACGGCGTCCGGGTAGTCCGGGTTACGAAACGCCTCGCGGAACGTCTTTTTGAGCAGCCGGATAACACATACCGCCAGCAAGAAAATCGCAAAGACGCTCAGCGCGATCAAAAGCACCAGCAGAACCGTGAGCGCCGCCGTCTTCAGTCCATCCGAAAGCGGAACCGCGTCATACAGTTTCTGCGGAATGCTCGGTGCGCTTCCCAAAGCAAAGTTTACCAGATAAGCATCCCGGAACGACCGGTACAATCGCGCTCCTTCATAAACCGAAAACACAGCTGAAAGGAGGATCTCCCACCAGGACGTATTTCGTCTTGCAAAGTCCGCCATCCGCGCCCGAAACACAAGCACGTAAAACAGAGCGATCGTCGCGGCAAAGCGGAGAAAAATGAGAAGCGCCTTATCGATAAACCACCCTCCGGGCAGTTCGACCGCGGCAGTAATCCCTGCAATCGCAATTCCGCCAAGCAAGGCCAGCCAGTTTATGAGGCGACTTCCTTTGCCGTTTTCCTCCGATTGACGCGCCAAATTTCTATCCATCCCGTCGTTACCCTTCCCACCGAATCTGAATTCGTATTGCGCCTCGCGGCTTTCAAGCCGGTTTTCACGCGATTTTCAAAACAAGTTGACGCAGTCTGATTTGCATCGTCCTGAAACCACATCAATGTTTCGCGGTTACTAGCCCGATTTTTCGAAGCGAGTTGACGCAGTCTGATTGTACCGTACGGTTTCCGCCTCGTCAATGAGAACCCGGCTTGCGTCTACAAACCGTTAACGTAAAAAAACAGCGGTGCGAAGGATCCTCGCAGCCCCCGTTTTTTAACGAATTCGCGCATTTTATATTCCATCCCGGCCGGGGTTTCATGACGATAGGGCAACAAAGGAGAAAACCGGCGGAATCCGGAAACGGTGTTCCTCGTCGCAGCAAACAGCAGAAGTCAAAACGCAGCCGTGCAAACCTCGCTTAATCAAGCCCGTCTCCCGCCTGTAAATTCACCTGCTGACGCGACACGAGTTCCGTGAATAACCCGTTTCTTGCAATCAGCTCGTCATAGGTACCGTCCTCCATAACCTTGCCGTTCTCCAACACCAGGATCCGGTCACAGTGCCGGATGGTCGAAAGACGATGCGCAATCACGATGCGCGTGCACTTCAGAGCGGCCAATGCGTCGGAAACCTGCTTTTGAGCAATATTATCGAGCGCGCTCGTCGCTTCGTCAAACATGAGTACCTTCGGCTTTGCCGCAATCGCACGGGCGATCATCAGCCGCTGCCGCTGTCCGCCGGATATTCCGCCGCTGCCTTCCGTAATCAACGTGTGCATGCCCATCGGCATTGCGCGGATATCGTCGGCAATGCCGGCCTGTTTGGCAGCCTCCCAGGCGTCTTCAACGGTCAGCCACGGAGCGGAAACGACTAAATTGGAATAAATATCCCCGGAGAACAGCTTTCCGCTCTGGAGAACCACGCCGATATGCCGCCTTAAACTTGGCATGTCGAGCGTCTGCGCATCTTTGCCGTCAAAATAAACCGCGCCCCGCTGCGGCGTTTCAAAGCCGAGCATCAGCCGCATGAGCGTGGACTTGCCGCAGCCGGTTCTGCCCACAATCGCTACGTACTGGCCGGACCGGATCTTCAGCGAAAGATTGTCGAGGATCAAAGGCATATCCTCGTTATAGCGGAAGGATACGTTGGAAAGCTCCACGCCGCCGGTCAGCCGCGTGACGATCTGCTTATCGGCCGCAATCTCCGGCACGGTTTCGAGTATCGGGCGCGACATTTCGAGAAGCGGCCTGATATTCGCCACGGTCAGCGCAATGGAAAACAAGCTGACGAACGCGCCGGAAACAAGACCGTACGACACGTTGAACGCCATATACTCCGAAAGCGTAATTCCCGTTTTCACCGCAATATAATAGATAAAGATCGTCCCGGCAAGCGAAACCGCCGTTGTAAAGACAGGCGATATCCGAAGGAACATCGGGGGCGAATAGAGAAGCCTCGCATGTTCGGCATACATCTTGCCCCATTTTGCAAACGCCCGCTTCTCCGCGTTCGCCAGTTTGATCTTCTGAATGCCGGAAAGAAGCGCAAACTCAAGGCCGGACTCCTCCGCCGAGCACTCCATCTCTTTTTGCGAAATCTTCATCTGTGCAAGCGTGGTCGCTGTAGAAATGACAACCGTCGCCAAAATGACGGCAAGCGCCGGCAGAAACAAGCTCGGCGCATACGTGAAAATCTGGCCGATATAGATCAGGGAGAACACGCTGGTCAGCCCCGTGGAAAGTACGGCGCTTACGACCGAATCGCAAAGCGCGGTGATGTTGGAAACGCGGCTGGAAAGTTCGCCGGCGGAATAATCCTTAAAAAATCCGGCGGGCAGCGACAACGTGCGGGACATAGCGGCCGCCTGCGCCATGGCGCTTACTTTGGTTCCGATCCGCGCCAGAATCAGATTCTTCGTAATTCCGATCAGCGTCAGCGAGATGGTGACACACAGCAGCATCAGCGCCACAGGTAAAACCAATCCGGTGTCGTGCGAGGCGATAACGCTGGAAAAGATGTACTTGTTGAGGACCGCGGGCAACAACCCGATCAGCGCAGCGGCAAGCGTAACAAGCAGCATGTAGACCAAATCGGCGGTGTCCAGCGTGCGCATCACATACCAGAGCAGATCCTTCACGCCCAGCTTTTTCTGCGGCAGCGGCCGATAGAAGCAGATGGCGTCCTCGGCGATCTCCTGCTCCGTTTTCCGCGACACTTTGACCTTTTTTCCGGTTCCGTAATCAAAATAGGTATAGCCGGAATAGCCGCTCGGAAGCAGCGCGACCACGCTCCCACCCTCGCCGGACGGCCCCCTTCTGGTTCGGCCAAGCATCGCGCCCGTACCGTCCTGATACCAGCCTTTCGTCAGCTTCACCTGCCGGTACATAACGCCTTCGGGGCGAAGCTGATAATCCATCTGCTCGTTCAGATCGGAAATCCCGCCCGGCATTTCGCGGGGCGCCACCTTGTACCAGCGCAAAATCTCGTCCAGCGCGTCCCTGGCGTTTGCCTCGTCGCTCTTCAGCCCGGCCAGAACGGAATGGCCGCCGAGAACGGAATCCGCCATTGCGGCAAACGCTTCGGAAAACGACGCGTCATCCGCGTGGATGCGGGATTTGATCTGCTCGTCATAAAGTCCCATCCCTGCGTCCCCCCTATTCGTTTGAGACAAGCTGCGCGTAGAGGCCGCCGGCGGCATAAAGCTCTTCGTGCGTGCCGCGCTCCACAACTTTTCCATGGTCCAGAACGATGATCTCGTCGCAGTCCCGAATTGTGGAAAGCCGGTGCGCAATAATGATGCAGGTCACGCCACGGTCATTGATGCAACGCACGACCTCGTGCTCGGTCTTTGCGTCGAGCGCGCTCGTCGCCTCGTCCAGGATCACAACCGTCGGGTCCTGCGCGAGTACGCGGGCAATCTCCAGCCGCTGGCGCTGCCCGCCGGACCAGTCGGTCCCGCCGGAAAGCACCTTTCCGTCGTAGCCGCCCTCGCGCTGCATGATGTCGGAGTGTATCTGCGCGTCGCGAGCCGCCAGAATCATTTCGAAGTCCTCGATCGACTCGTCCCACATCTTGATATTGTTGCGCACCGTATCCTCGAAAAGGGTGATGTCCTGATCCACCACCGCGAGGGAACTCGCGATCACTTCATGCAAATAGGCCTCGCGCGGTTTTCCGTCGAACAATATCTCTCCGCTCCAGGGCTGATACAGCCCGGAGATAATCTTGAGGAGGGTGGATTTTCCGCACCCGGACGGACCCACAAACGCAACGCGCTGCCCGGGCCGCACCGTCATGGAAAAATTCTCGATCAGCGGAGCGGCCAGCCGGGAATAGCCGAACGTCACGTTGCGCAGCTCGACGCTGCCGCGCAGCTTGTCGTATTCCTGTTTGGAGGAAAGCTTCGGCGAATCCGCAGACACGTCCGTCCGGTAGCGCAGGACATCCTGAATTCGTTCCATGCTGCTGCGCATCTCCTGGATGGATTGCCCGGCGGAGATCAGGTTCTGCGCCGGTTCGGTAAAAGCGGAAAACAGGCCCTGAAACGCAAGGATCATGCCGGCCGTAAAGCGGCCCTGCATCGTCAGCCAAACGCCGAGCGTAAGAACCGCAACGTTCGCAACGCCCGAAATCGCCCCGGGAATCGAACCGAGATACTGGTTCAGCTTCGAATATCGCACCGTTGCGGAATTCACAGCCGCCTGATATCCCGCCCAGCGCTGAAAAAATCCGTTTTCCGCGCCGGACGCCTTAATGGTTTCGATCATCTCGATTCCGGAAACCGTCGCGCCGGAGAGCTTACTGCTATCGCGCAGCTGAACGCGGGTGATGTTCACGCGTTTTTTGGAAATCAAAGACGCCATCGCAAGATTCAGTACGATGGAGAGAATACCGACCGCCGTGAGCAGCGGGCTGTACCGCAGCATCACGACAAGATAGAAAACGAGCATGGCAAAGTCCAGCAGCAGCGGAGCGATGGTATCGATCAGAGCGGACGCCACGTTTTCGTTCGCGGTGCGCCGGTTACTGATATCCCCTGCCATCCGCTGGGAAAAAAACTCCATCGGCAGATGCAGAATATGCCACATAAAGCCGGAGGAGGCGGTTACGGCCAGCTTCCCCTCAATTTTCAGCGATTGCAGCGTTTTGATCAGATCCACCGTAATCTGCACGACCGCGAGACCCGACATCCCCAGCAAAAACGGAATAAGCCATTCCGGGTTCCGCCCGGTAATCAGCCGGTCGAGAAAAACGCGGGCGAAAACCGGATGGATCGCACCAATGACGCTGGTGATGACCGTCGTCAGAATCACGAAAGCGATCGCCGGTCCGGTGTTGCGCAGCCGCTCGCGCGCAAAAGCCAGAATGCTCTCCGGTTTGCCGCCCGGTTCAAATCGTCCGGTTGGCTCGAACTGGATGCACACTCCGGTAAACGCTTTATCAAACTCCTCCATCGTCAGCTGAAGAGAACCCTTTGCCGGGTCGTTGATATGGACCTTGCCGCCCTGAAAGCCGTCCAGTACGACGAAATGGTTGAAATTCCAGTGGATGATGCAGGGAAACGTGCCGTCTTGCTTCAATTCCTCCGGCTGATACCGAAAGCCCTTTGCGTCGAGTCCGTAGTTGCGCGCGGCGAGAAGGATATTGCGCGCGTTGGAACCGTCCCTCGAAATGCCGCACTCAAAGCGGACCTGCTCCAGCGAGACCCATTTGCCATAGTACGCGAGCACCATGGCGAGGCAGGCGGCGCCGCACTCCAGTTCCTCCATCTGTATCATGCTGGGAACCTTCGCATAGCCCTTCGAAACCGGTTTTTTAATCGCGGTCCGTTTCTTCATGATCGTCTCCTCAATTGAACAGGAACGAGATCGGCGAAACGGATTCCCCGACGATGGTCACGTCAAACGCACCGTCCGGCAGGTTTTTTCCCTGGATCGTGACCTGATAATAGTCGTTTCCCTCGTGAATATCCGCCATGTAAATCGCGTAGGTGTTTCCATCGAGAAAATCCGCTGCGATCTCCTTATAGGAATACGGCCCGGAAACCGCGGTGACGGTCCCCGAATATTCTTTATCGTAGACAAGAACGGCGGACTGGCCTTTTTGAACGTTGTCGGCTTTCTCGGCCGTAAGGTAACAAGTAACGGTATCGTTTGGATTTTCGCTGTCCATGATGCCGAAAGCGGTCACTTTCGTTTCCAGCTTTGCCGTTCCGGCCCAAACGAAAGCGGCGATCAGCAGCGCAACCACAAGCGCGAGGATGATCCAGACGCTCGGCTTCTGCACCCGGATATAATCGTCGAGCTGATCCGGTGAGGAGATTCGCTCTATACTCTCTTTTCGGAAGACGGAAGAGGATTCCGATTTCATTTCGCTCATGACCGTGCCGCTCCTTTGTCGCAGGAATCACCCTGATTTCACTTTTCAATTGGGACAGTACAATAGTTATTATAGAACCGGAAAAACGCGAATACAATCGTTCGTCGACGTCAAAGTGTAGCATTTTGCCCAAAAATTCATTACATAAAAAAAGATGATTTTGTTTCGGCGCGCAACATTGCATACTGAAAAAGAATGTGCTATATTACTGTTGAATTGAGTTGCAGGGACAGCATCATCTCTATCGTTTTATTTTCAAATCAGAAATTATGCAGGAAAAAAGGAGGCCACTATCATGTCGGACGAGCTCAACGAATCCCAACTGAACGAGGTTTCTGGAGGCCATGGGCAGCGGTACGCTTACTACACGGTCGTACACGGCGACAACCTGACCAGGATTGCGCACTATTTCAAAACGTCCATACAGGCCATCATGGACCTGAATCCCATCATCACCGATCGCAACTTCATCCGGACCGGCTGGGTTCTGAAAGTGCCGGATAACCGTTAACCAAACCCAAGCGGCACGTTCATAACATCGTTATCAATACACGCAAGACCGTGGCAGAAAGAATTCTCCACGGTCTTTTTGGTGTTTCACCGTATGACTGCGCGGACGACGTTGAAACCGTTTCGAAATTCATAGTCGATGGACGTTACTTTCTTTCGAATCAGAAAAAGACCTAGTCCGCCAACCTCCCGCTCTTCGGCGGGACGTGTCACATCCGGGTCCGCCGCTGCAAGCGGATTGAAAGCGGCCGTATTGTCCGACACCGTAAGCGTAACCTCGCCGTTC
The DNA here is from genome assembly GCA_034933205.1 of Eubacteriales bacterium. Lineage (GTDB taxonomy): Bacteria > Bacillota > Clostridia > Christensenellales > CAG-138 > UBA7703. The sequence goes on along the minus strand of JAYFNY010000001.1, from coordinate 38,637 downwards.
TCTTCCCGAATTTCGATTTCGACAAAGGAGTCCGGTTTGATGCGGATGCCATATTTTACGATATTGGTCACGAGTTCCTCAATTGTGAGCTGCAGCGTATAACCCGCTTCGAACGGAAGCCGGTTATCGCGGCTCCACTGCTCCACTTCTTCGCTCAGCGCATCGGTATTCAATTCGGACAGCGCGATGTTCGATCGGTAGTAAGCGGCCACTTTTTCACGTCCTCTCGCAGGCTCTTCGGTCGTTTTCTCCTGCCATTGCGCAAAACGCCAGCAGAATCTCCTCTTGCGAGTACCCTTCCCGCCGCAAACGGATCTGCCGCTCGGCCGGACATTCGAACCCGCCTTCCTGCCGGAGCAGGCGCCCAAGGAGGTTTTCCTCCCCCATGTCCCTTTTCTTCAGGCCTTCTTCGGCGGCCGCGACAAGCTCCTTCAGGAACGATTCCATCCTTTGCCGGGGAACGATCTCTTCGCCACTCGCCGCCATGCGGCGCAGTTCCGCGTTCGATCCGGTAATCTGGTTTTCGTTCCGAAAATCGGAAACCAGCGCGTTTGCCCGCGCCGAATTCTCCGAAATCCCCACGTAAAAAGCCGGCGGAACAAATAATTCCGCAAGCGGCTGCGTGCAGGTTTGCCGAATCTCGATCGTCCCGTACCGGCTCACGGAAACGGGTTCAAGCGGGCGGAAGCAGCGAAAATCGTTCTCCGCCCGAACGTCGTCCATGCAGGCGGTGCTTTCGTGCGAAAAATACGCGGCGCATTCGACCGGCCGGATCGGCCGGTATCCCTCCCCGCCGTCGCTGACAATGAACAGTTTGAGGGAAAGCAGGTGCCGCACCACGTCGTCTAGGGACGAAAACGCCCGCTCAGGCGCCTCCGTGTTGGGCGCTTCGCAAAGCCGCCAGAGAACGTCCCGAAAACAAAGATTCGGCTTGTCCAGTTCCGCCCGCAGGCACTGCGGCAGCGTCGCCAGCCAGCCGGTTTTTGCATCCGGCCGAAACGGGAGGGAGTTGGAAAACAGCAGCGCATCCGCAAAGGAAAGCGTTCCGAACAGATTCAGCCGATCCGGCAAAGCCGCCAGGGACACGTCCAGATGCGTTTGCGTGGACGCGGAAAAAGCGTGAAAAATCTCCCCGTTGTGATGCGTTGTAAACTCTCTTAAAAAAGCGGCTTTCGCCTGCAAAATGGGCGTGTTGAGCGCTTTTGCGTCGGCATACTGCGCATAGGGATTGATCCCCATGCCGCAGATGAGATAGTCCCGGCGGCGGCAGAGCGGCTGCAACGCCTCAAGGTAAGCATCCAGCCGTCTTTTGATCGGCCAAAGGCCGCGGTTCTTCGCCATGGCGAATTCCATGGTATTCAGGCTGGTTTCAAAGGAAAACGTGTCTCCGGCCGGATTTTTCGCTTCCGCCGGATATCCCTCCGCCGTAATGGCGGTAATGTGAAAATCAAACTGCCGCCGCAGGCACTCGACCAGTTCCTTCGCGAATTCCGGCTCAACGGGGCCCTTTCTTCGGTTCACCAAAGGAAGCTCCACTTCGACGCCGACCTGATACGGTTCCGTTTTTTGTTCGAACGGAGTCAGAAAGCGCCGCCGAACCATCTCTTCCGCCCGGCTGCTCATTCGACACGGCCCTCCCCGCCGGCGGCCCGGCGGATGACCAGCAGCGTGATGTCGTCAAATTGCGGCGCTCCGGCAACAAAGGCGTCCACGTCGGCCTTCATGCCGTTCACCACCTCGGACACGGGGCGATCCTGCTGCCGCGCCGCCGCCGAAAGGAGCCGCTCGTTGCCATACAATTCGTCCGTCCGGTTGGTCGCTTCGGTCACTCCGTCCGTATACAGCAGGAACGTATCGCCTTTCTCCAGACGCGTACTGCAGCTTGGATACCGCATATGCTCCATTCCGGCGAGCGGCAGCTTGGGCGTTACCGGAACAAACTCCACCGTTCCGTTCCGCCGGATGAGGACGGGCGGATTATGCCCCGCGCACGCATACGAGATGTCGCCCGTCGCCAGATCGACAATGCCCACATACGCCGTCACGAAAAGTTCCGCCGGATTCTCCTGGCAAAGCAGGTCGTTTGCAGTGCCGAGCAGCTGATCGACCCGCACGTCCTTCGTCTGCGCGGCGGTCTTGATCACCATCTTCGCCACGGTCATAAACAGCGCCGCGCCGACGCCCTTGCCCGAAACATCGGCCACAACAAAGCAAAGCTTCTCGTCGCCCACGCGGAAGAAGTCGTAAAAGTCCCCGCCTACCTCCTTCGCCGGAAGCATCATGCCGGCAAATTCATACCCCGGACAGTCGATGTCCTTCGGCAGCATCCCAAGCTGAATGCTCCGCGCCAGATCCAGCTCCGATTCGAGCCGCTGTTTCTCCGCGGCGGACCTGGCAACCTCGCCCATATACTCCTTCAATCGCGCCGTCATTCCGTTGAACGTCGTCGCCAGCGTCCCCATTTCGTCCGTGCCGAGATTGTCGAACGCATAGTCGAGATTCCCCTGCCCGATCTTCTTTGCGCCGTCGGTCAGCAGCGCGATGGGCTTCGTGATCGATTTGCTCAGCTGCGTCGCGGTCAGGAACACAAGCGCGAGCAGAACCAGCGTGACGATCAGAAAGATAACGAGTACTTTCTGCGTTTCCGCCGTAATAGCCTCCTGCATTTTCGTTCCCGCCGCGGAAACCGACTCCGCAACGGAGTGCACCGGAGCCATCATCCGGTCGTAATCCAGCACCGTGACCATCAGCCAGCCCGTGGATTCGATCCGGTCGTAACCGATAATGGCGCTGTCGTTTGCGTAATACCCGGAAGTGGAAGCGCCCGGATCGATGCTTTGCAGAAAACCGGCAAAGTACGGCTGCAGGCTCGTCTGTTCCAGCCCGATGGTGCTGAGCAGCACCGATCCGTCCGCGCTGAGGATAAAAGCGTCCTGATACGCGCTGTTCTGAACGCTCAGCGCCTTTTCCGAAATCTCGCTGACGCGCAGGTCAAAAGCCAGCACGCCGACCAGCGAGCGGTCCGCGGCATAAACCGGCGTCGCGCAGGTGATGTAGCTGCGCGAATCCGTCCCGGTATAGAGTTCGGACCAATGCGCCGTACCGGCGTTCACTGCGTCCCGATACCAGTCCCGGGTTCGCATATCCGCCTTTTCAACCGCTTCATAGAACGTGTCCGTGCTGGAGATGACCATGCCGTTTTCCAGGACGATATACGCAAGGGAGATATTCGGTTCGATTGCGAGAATATGGTCGAACATGGGCGTTGCGGCGCTGAGCAGGTTCAGCGTTTCGTCGACTTCCGCCCCGCTTAGCGTGGCGGCGTGGGATATGATGTATTCCTCGTAACGGCTGATCGGCGCCGGATTCCGCGTGCCTCCCGTTTGGTAGATCGTTTCGATATCGCCTTTCATGGAGTTCAGTTCGCCCATGATCCGCGTGAAATCGATATTCATGGTCTGCGCGTAATACCCGGCCAGAGAAACCGCGAGCTTTGAACTGCTCTGGGTGATTTCGGCAACGTTCTTTTCATACAGATCGTCGATCGCCGCCTTGTTTTCCGTTTGAAACTTTGTTTGAATATCGTGAAAACCGGAAACGGACACCGCGCACAACAGAAGGATCACCAAAAGCGCAAGCCCCAGAAGGGAAAACAGGATCTTCCTGCCTATTTTCATTTGTTTCGCCCACCCTTGCCGTTCAGAATCGAATGATCACATTGTTCAGTCCAAGATTTGTCGAATAATCCACGCTTTTTGCGACGTTTGAAACCAGCCGCAAGCCGAACGCATCGCTGAGCGCGTCGCTTTCCGCCCCACCGGAGCCTTCCGTTTTCGAGCGGAAGTAGGCGATCGGGTTAAACCGTTTCCCCCCGCAGCGAAACCGCATGGTCACGTCGTCCTCCCGAACGAAGATTTTTACGTCGATGGACTCCGCCGGCTGATCCGGAAAAACGTGTTCCACCATCAGCAGGAGAATCTCCTCGATCGCGAGACTCATCGTCATGGATTGTTTCGCGCCGAGGCGGCATTCCTCGCAAAATTCGCCGATCCGGTCGGAGTGCTTCATCACGTCTTCGGACGTCGCTTCCACGGTAAACGAAATCGTCTTCCCCTCGGCGTCCCCCTGGCTAAGCAGGAACGCGCCCTTCTGATCGGGACTTTTCCGCGACGCTTGTCCCGCGCCAATCAGAATCGCCGCCAGCGTAAGCAGTTCGCCAATGGAAAAGCTGATCCAAACTCCGATGCTGCCGAAAAAGCGCACAAGGAGGACGGCGGGCAACACCACGAACAGCAGGCTCCGCCCCAGAGTAATCCAGTTCGCGGCCTTCGCCCGTCCAACGGTCAGATCGTAATAGGTAAAAATCTGATTGACAACCGCACCGATCAGGCTGAAAGAACAGAGAATCAGCGCCGGAACCGCTACCGCCTGCTGCTCGGCGGACGTGAATCCAAACAGGACGCAGACGGGCCGGCTCAGAGCAAGGATCGCGACAAAAAACGCAGCCATCGCCGCAATACCGACCTGAATGGCCAGCTTCATCACGCGCTTCACGCTTAGAACGTCGTTTTCCCCATAAAACACGCCGACCAGAGGCGATACCGTTTGCGCGATACCGGAGATGAACGCCTGCGCCAGAGCGTTTACGCTGTTGACAAACGCGAAACTGGCCACGGTGATCGGCCCGCCCGAAATCAGAAGAAGGGAATTCAGCACAACCGTTCGAACCACGGAATACAGGTTATTCAGCGCGGGCGGACTGCCGACGACCGCAATTCCGCGCGCGAGTTGCCCCACGTGACGAACGGGAACAAACCGAAATCCTTCTTCGCGGTTCAGCAGGGACGGAAACATCGCCGCAACCGCAATCAACGAGCTTGCTGTCGTCGCGAGCGCGAGCCCAAACATGCCCCAGTGCAAAACAATCGTAAACAGCAGGTCCAGCCCGATATCCAGACCCGCCATGATGAAAAACAGGATCATCCCCAGATGCGCTTTCCCCTCGATCCGGAAGTACTGCAGCGGCAGGTAGACCGCCATAATGCAGACGGCGCCGGGAATCAATCCCCTGCAATACTCGTAGACCATCCCGCGAAGCTCCGATCCCTCGCTCAGCAGGATCGAAATCGGATGGAGCAGCAGCATGCCGAAAACGGTAATCAGCGCGCCGATCGTCAGCACAAGCAGCGCGGAAATCGTGAAAAGCTCGTTCGCCGCCTGCTTGTTTTCGCTTCCCAGCCGGACGGAGGCCATTGTGGACGAACCGACGCAGATCAGCGTGCCAATTGTCGTAAAGAGGAAAAAAACGGGGTTTACCATGCTCATAGCCGCAAGAGCCTGGCTGCCAAGCACTCTTCCGGCTATGATATGGTCGACCATGAAGCTGATGTTTCCCCCCAGAATTGCGAGGATCGACGGGATGAAGTATCGCTGAAAGCTGTTCCGAATCAGGAAATTGTTATCCTTCATACGTCCTCTGACCGCGTATTATTTTGTTTATACGAACGGGAACTCTTGCTGGAATCTTCGCGTATTATTCTGTTTTGCTGTTGGAATCATCTGCTGGAATCCTATTTGGTATCTTACTTAGTATCTTATTTATTGAAAAGTTAAAATGTCGGCAAATCCCGTCACGATGAAGATATCCATAATCGTTTCGTTCGCGCCGGTAACGATCATTTCACCCTGCTTGTTCATCTGCTTCTGGGCGGAAAGAATTACGCGAAGACCCGCGCTCGAAAGATAGACCAGCGCGGAAAGGTTCAATACCAGCCGGCTGACGCCGTCCAAATCTGCTCTCAGCTCCGAATCCAGCTCGGGCGCGGTGTTACTGTCGAGTCTTCCTTCCAGAAAAAGCGTCAACTGGCCCTGGGATCTTTCCTTTCGAATGGACAACATTTGAATCACTCCTGTCACGATTGTATTTCGATTTATATTGTTATCGCCGCTAAATAGGGATCAACGAACGGTGGGTGATCTGCCGAACGAGAGTCCGATCCTCCTCGGAATCCCTGCTTCAGCCTGATTATAGACTAGTTCCCCATGTTTGCGCTAGTACGTTTCTCAAAGAGGGCTCCATTCCTACGCCCCGGAGCAAAACGGATCTTTTTCTCAAGCTTGCGTCGGAACCACGCGTCCGCCACACGAATCGAAACGCCTTTTTTGAAAATACCTCCGTAAATATGCTCGGCGGCTCCATACAGCCGCCGAGCAGGAAACGGCCCTGCCTTCTTGAAAATACTTTCAGAAAATGTTAAGATAAGGAAAAATTTGCAGGTGGAATATGCGTATTTGTCAGGCTCTGTTGAGCGGCGAAGCAACCCTTTCCGTCGTCGGGCTCGGTTATGTTGGCATGCCACTGGCGGTAGCGTTTGCAAAAAAGCTGCGCGTAATCGGTTTTGATCTCAATTCCGAAAAAATTCAACTCTATCACGACGGCGTCGATCCAACCGGCGAAGTGGGAAACGACGCCATACGGGACACGACGATCCAGTTTACCGGCAATGAGACCGCTCTGCGAAACGCCCGGTTCCATATTATCGCGGTACCGACCCCGGTCAATCAGGATCACACGCCGGACCTTTCCCCCGTCATCGGCGCGAGCACGATTCTGGGGCGGAACCTGCAGCCCGGTTCTTACGTTGTCTTTGAATCGACCGTCTATCCGGGGGTAACGGAGGACGTTTGCCTCCCAATCCTGGAGCGGGAGTCCGGCCTTCGCTGCGGTCAGGATTTCTGGATCGGGTATTCCCCGGAGCGCATCAATCCCGGCGATAAGGTCCACACGCTGGAAAAGATCGTAAAGATTGTTTCCGGTATGAACGCCGAAACCTGCGACGCCATTGCGGAGGTCTATAATCTCGTTATCGCCGCCGGCACCTATCCGGTGTCCTCCATCCGCACCGCCGAAGCGATCAAGGTCGTGGAAAACAGCCAGCGCGACATCAATATTGCCTTCATGAACGAGCTTGCCATCGTCTTCGACCGTATGGGAATCGATACCAACGAAGTCGTAACCGGCATGAATACCAAATGGAACGCCCTCGGCTTCCGCCCCGGTCTCGTTGGCGGCCACTGCATTGGCGTAGACCCATACTACTTCATATATGAAGCCGAGCGGCTTGGCTATCACAGCCAGATCATTCTCGCCGGACGAAAAATCAACGATGCGATGGGTTCTTTCGTCGCGGACGCCGTCATCAAGCAGTTGGTCCTCGCGGACAAGCGTGTTCGCGAATCCAAAATTGCCATTCTGGGCATCACGTTTAAAGAGAACTGCCCGGATATCCGCAACAGCAAGGTGATGGATATTATCCGGCGGCTGGAGGAATACGGCCTGGAAACGATCCTTGCCGACCCGCAGGCCAGTCCGGAAGAAACGCTGAAGGAATATGGCCGCACCCTTGTGCCATACACCTCCATCCGGGATGCGGACTGCATCGTGCTGGCCGTAGCGCACGACGAGTTTCGCCGTCTGACGCCGGAAGATTTGGATCAGATGTTCCTCCCCGCCGGCAATGCGGAGAAAGTAATCATCGACGTCAAGAGCATACTGGACAAGAAGGCGATCTGCCGGCTGGGGTACCGTTACTGGAATCTGTAATTTCCCGCCTCCGGAGGCCAAACCAAATCCGCTCAATAAATAGACCGCTTCCGATCGGAAGCGGTCTTTAATATTCCGCCGCGCGCTCAGCGGAAATTATAACCATCCTGAAGATACGTATCGAGCCGGGCAAACTTCACCTGCTCGTCTTCCGGCTTGGCGGAGTTTTCGGCAAGAACCGTCTCCAGCGCCTCGGCCGTGTACTTGCTGTTGTCCGACATATGCATAACGATCACCGCGCCCGGACGCAGGCCGGAGCGGATCGTTGCGGCCAGTTTTTTCACGTTGGGCGCATCGTAATCCTGCGTAGACAGGTTGCCGCTGACTGAAAACGTAAAGCCGCAGTCCAGCACGGTCGTGAGTCCCTCTTTGCTCATCGCCAGCGTCGGCGGGCGGAAGAGCAGCGTTAACGAGGGCCGTCCGTCCACAACGACATCGCCTACGATATGCTGTAAAATGTCGTAGGATTCCACCAAATCCTGCTGCAGAACGGCGAGTTCTTCCTCGTTGGGACTTCGAAAAGTCACGCCGGTTCCCCTTTCGTCCACCGCAAGCGGCACGTGGTTATTCGTGTGGCAACCAATCGCGTGGCCGGCAAGAGCAATCGCCCGAAGAAGGTTCGGGTTGTAATGCACGTTGCTCGTGCGCACGAAGAACGTGGCTTTCACCCCGTATTCGTCCAGCACATCCAGCAGCGCCATGATGTTGGCGTCCGTCCCCCAGTCGTCAAACGTAAGGAAAACCGCGTTGTCCGGATTCTTGATATACCCTCTCCGGTCCAGCCGCTGCAGCTCGTCGTAACTGAATCCCGGCAGCATGGATTTGGTCAGCCACTCGGTGCCGATATAGCGGCGCGCGATGGCGTTCATCACGTTCCGTTCCAATTGTCCGGGGTAGATCTTGTCCTTAAGCTCCGGCAGGATCTGGTCGTCCGAGAGCGGATAGGTATACACGCTTTTCGTATCGCTCAATATCGTCGCGAGAGACCGGACCGCATAGATATTCTGATCCTTCGCGATTTTTTCCACCAGGTCCCCCAGTATGGTATCCCCGCCGGAATAGACGCCCATACGGAAATGCACGATTTCCCCCATCCGAAGGACCGGGCCGTCCTCCTCGAACAGATCGCCAAAGATCGCGTCCACATCCGTCGCGCTCATGTCCTTATCCTGAACCGCCAGAACGGCCTGCTGACACAGCGTACACCCGGTCGCGGCCGCCGCGGCGCGCAGACCGTCGGTGGGCGTTCCGCGCGACTGCCGCACCAAGGCGACGTTTGGATACTGAAACTGCGTGGCCAGCGTTTCGCGCGCAAGCAGGATCTCTTTGGTAACATCCTGCCCCGTTTCCGCAGCGGTCGGCTGAACGGAAATGCCGAGATCCTGCCCGCGGGACAGAATCAGCCGGATCTGTTCCGCATCGTCGGACATCTCCTGCTGCGTCACAAAAAACACCGCGGTGGCGTTGATCGAATCCAGCTTGTTGAGAAGGTACACCAGTTCCGAATTGCTCCCCAGATCCGAAAACGTAAAGGCGACCGCACGCTCCGTCGTATTGACGTCGGTTATGCTGTCCTTGACAGCGCCGCCGCTTTGTTCCACTAAAGTCTGCGAAATCACGTCGAGATCCGTCTGTTTGAGACTATCGATAATCCATTTTGTAATCGAAAGGATATCCGCCTCGCCGGACGAGGCTTCCGCGTCGCCGGCAGCCGCCTGCTGCGCCGCCGTCGCGAGTAATTCGGCAGCCGTCGCTCCTTCGTCGGCGCTCAGGGTCCCGGAGAGACGAATGCAGAGGATACTCCCCCGGGGAAGCTGGTCGACCAGTTCCTTTGCTTGCTCCTCGGAGGAAATGGTGTTCTGACCGACATAGCAGTACGGCTGCACGACCTGCTCCACGTTGCAGGCGTAAGCCGCGCTCAGGATTTCGTCCGAATAGGTTGTCTGCCGAAAGAGCAGCTGGGTCGGCTGATCGCCCGCTACCGATTCAATTAAAACCGCGGCGCGGCAGATTTCCGCTACAACCGTTTTTTGCGAAAACGATTCCATTTTGCTGCCGGCACTGTAGCCGTTGTTTCCAATGGTGAACCCTTCGTCCAGCGGGAGGCTGACCGCATCGGGATTATTGAGCGCATCCAGGCCGGAAAAGAAAAATGTGGCGTTCATTCCGTTTTCCTGAAGCTGCGTGATGATCTGCTCCATGTCGTCCGCGCTCGACACGCCTTCAAACACCAGAACCGCCTTCTGCGTGGTCGTATCGGGCGCGGCGGTTACAAGCTCCGCCTTCTCGCCGTTATACTCGTCCAAACGCTCAATTGCGGCTTCGATATCCGCGCTGGCGTCGAGTTTCGACTGCGCCAGTTCGTCCTCCGCGCGCTGATTGCGAAGATACAGCAACGAAACGACGCACAGCGCCAATAGAACCGACACGCCGATCAGCAGAGCGATTTGTTCGACATATGCTTTCTGTCCACGCGCTTTTGCCAAGTTTCTCCCTCCTGCACGGCGCCCGTCCTGTCAGCTCTGCACTTTGTGAATTCCGGAGCGACCGGTCGCAAATCGAGCCGGCGCGGTGCATTCGCACCGTCCAAAAAAGCGTTCCGCGCTTCGGCCACGCTTAATAATATGAATGATGCCTGTATAATATGTACAATACCGAGCTTTGATCCTTCTGTCAAGCGCCCCGAAAAACGACCGTCCGATTTTTCAAATTGTCCCGCAGTATCGGGCGGTATTGGCATAAAACCGGAGATTTTCGCAGGAATCCGTCTGTGAAATTAAACAAAAGCGCTTTTCCTGCCGTACAACTCACGGCAGGCAGCGGCACTCGCGGGTTCGCCGGAAAACGGCGATCCGAGCCGATATCCCAAAATTTGCGTAAATTTCACCGAATATACAATGAATACAGGAAGAAACCATAGACTTTTTCCACTCTTATTCCTTATAATATAAACTAGTCATGCATTTTCATCCGGCGCTTGTATTTTAAGGAAAGATTAATCTGTTTTTTGGGGTGATTCGTTTGGAAGTTCGGCAAGAACCCTACTGCACGCTGAATACGGTGCAGGCGCGGAAAGCTTTCTGCTATCAGTATAAGGACCGCCTCTATCAGCTTGCTTTGGACGAGACCCATAATCCAAAGCAGGCGTGCAATCTTGTCGTAGCGGCGTTTCAGCAAGCGTTTCATAAATATTCGACAAGAGCCTGCCCCGAGGATTGTTTCCCGTTTTTATCCGCGTCGATCTATCTGCTTCTTGCCACGGAGGGCGCGGACTGCGAGCCGTATCCCGACCCCACCGATCTGCGTTCCAGACCGGACCTTTCCTGCGGGATGAACACAGCTCCTTCCGATGCAGGATCGCGCCGGGTCAATCCGGGCGCGTGCGCAGCCGGTCAGACTCCTGACCGAACGAATCCCAATCGTCAAAGCGCTTCCGGCCCGGCCGCCGACACGCCGCGTTACGCGCGCGCGTCGAGAGTCGATTCATCCCAGCCACTTAGTCAGCAGGTGTTCGACCCCGAGCATACCGAGTATTGGACGCCCGGTATGGAGCAGGCGAAACCGGCGGCAACGTCGGTAAAACCACGCCCCGCTGCCGTTTCCTCCGCGCAGGCGCGCCCCGAAGAAACCTTCGCTCCCGTACGTCCAGCAGCAAAGCCGGCGGACAGCGGCAAGGCCTCTACGCCGCCCGAACCGGATTTTTTGCAGCAGCCGAACGTCAGTCAGGCGTATATCTACAACGCCGAAATCGCGAAGAAACGAAAGTCGCCGGTTCTGAGCCTCCTCAACATCCTTTTAACCCTCCTGTTTCTCTGGATGTTGGTCGGTCTGCTGGCGCGCATGGATATCCTTCCGGAGTGGAACCTTGGGTATGCGTGGTTTAATCTGAATATTTTCCCGCTGTTTTAACCGAAGGAACGGGAGCCGGCCGAAACCGGAACCTCCCCGTCTCGCTGCTTCCTTTGTGAATCATGATCGTTTGGAGGACAAGCATGGAGTTGACCAAGCAGGCGATTGCCGAAATCCGCCTGACCTGCGTACAGAATAAGTATTATATCGCCCAGGAAGTGGACGGCTTGCTGGACGATATTTCCGAGTCTGTTGATCGTCTGCAGCAGGAGATCAAGGAGCAGAGCCGTATCAGCGATTCCGAACGCGAAGAGTTAACCCGGCTTCGGAACTACGAACTCTGCGCCCGCGAGGAGATACAGAAACTGCGGGACCGAATCGAACAGCTGAGCCGTGCCAACGCCAGCATGCCGAAAATGCTGTATCCCGCCGACCGGCAGGCGCAGGTCATTGTCGACCAGGCCCGAGTGGAACGGGAAAACATTCTTCAGGATGTCAGGCGCAAGCGCGAACGCGTCGTGGCCGCCAACCGGTGCGCCTATTACAGCGCACTACAGTTCAAGCAGGATTTGCAGCAGCAGTTCGAAGAATTCGAATCGCAGATGAATCTCGCGATGAGCGCGCTGATGATGGTGGACGGTGCGCAGCCGTGCATCACGGTCGGCGAATCGGACGAACCGGATCGCCCGGAGGGCGAAGGCGGTTATGCGGAGAAAGGAAGTGGCTTCGTTGACGTTTACCGGAAAAAACCGTAATCACTTCTCCGCGCGAGCGAGTATCGCTCTTGTGATGCTCGCCTTGCTTCTCGTATGCGGCTGCGCAAGAAAAGTCACAGCCGTCGCGCGGGTGGAAGCCGAGGATCATTCCGTCGAGGAGGTGGTCGCGAAGCTGAACGCAGGCGTCGAACCGGCCGCTCTGTATGAAAGTGTGTATTCCCAGCAGCGTGTCGTTTCCGTCGTCCTCGAAGGCTTTACCAGTGAAGAAAACATGCGCGCGCTGGCCGACGCGGCGGCGCAGCAGAATATTCCCGTCGTTTTCTTCCTCAGTTATGTGGATGTTTCCGATTACCCGGATACCGCGAAGTATATCGCCGGAAAAGGATGCGACCTGGGCAACTACGGCCTAAACGGCGAGAAAGTCATGCAGCAGAATACCGTTGAGCAGAACGCAAAAGCGTTTTACCAAACGCAGAACGCCATTCTCCTCGCGGCCGAGCGCGTGCCCTCCCTGTTTCGCTGCAACGGCAGCGAATACACGGACGAGGTTCTCCGCGTTGCCGCCGCTTCCGGGCTGAAGGCGGGCGTCCAGCCGAATACCTTTCTCAACCATCGAAGTTTCAGCAGCTACGGCAGCGCCCTGAACTATGTTCGCAAGCTCTCCCGCGGCTCCATCATCTCCATCAAACTCGGGCAGGAGCTGGATTCGGATGAATACGGCGACGTCGGCAGCAAGCTGGATGAAAAACCGGCCATCGACAAACAGCCGTCCATCACAAACGAAACCCTCTTCGGCAGCGGGGATGCTTACAGCAACACCCTGAACGTTTTTAACTGGCTGATGCAGGCGCTCAGCGAGGAAGAGTATCAGGTCGTTTCGCCCTCCGCGCTCCAAAATTACGCGCAGAAGGACGCGGTCGTTCATACGCTCAGCGAAGAGGAGCTTTCGCTCTACGATCCGGACCGCTACACCGGCCTCACCACCAGTAAACCTTTGGGCGTGCCCCAGTCGGACACGGTTCCGGACAGCTATTTCGACGGCGCGGTCTTTGTTGGCGATTCCATCTCCATGCGGCTGCAAACCTACGTCACCGCGCAGCGTGAAACCCAACCCGACTTTTTCGGCACCGCGCAGTTTCTGACCAATCAGGGACTCGGGGTCGGCAACGCGCTCTGGCAGGTCAGCGCGGACTCGCGGCATCCGACCTATAACGGAACCACGATGACGGTGGAGGATGCGATCGCCGCTATGGACGGCGTCACGCGGGTTTATCTCATGCTCGGCATGAACGATATCCAGTATTATAACGAAGAGGAATTCATTGAAAATTACCGTACGCTGATTTCCCTGATCCATGAAAAAACGCCTAACGCCGAAATCTGCGTTCAGTCCATCACACCGGGTATCGCCGCGCGTACGAACGATCCTTCCAACAAGGACATCTTCCGGTACAATCTGGCACTGGCGCGGTTCTGCGCCGAATATGGCTATCCCTATCTCGACATAGCCAGCGCGCTGCGGGATTCTTCCGGTTATCTGCCGGAAAGCTTATGCTCCGATGCGGGAAAGCTCGGCCTGCACCTCAACGACGGCGCGGTCGAAGTCTGGATCCGGTATCTGCGCGCTCATGCGTTCTAACCGTGGAACCCTGCGTCGACAGCCCATGGTTCAAGAGGATACGTAAAGGAAAGCTATGCCAAAGAAACGCGTGAAAAAGCAAGAGGACGATAGGCTCCTGCAGGCCAAGCCTGACAGGCGTCTTCTTGCGCACGTGCCGGATCCGGAACATATCCGTCAGAAACAGGACAGGCGCGGAGATTCGGAGGATTCGGCGGAAGGCAAAAAGAATAAGAAGCCAAGGCAGGCGCCGCCGCAGTATGCACGATTCGCCGGCCAGCGGTACCTTTCCCGCTTTCCCGTTCGGGTTCGTATCGGCGCGCGCCGCTACGACGCGACCAGTATCGATATTTCCCAGACCGGCGTCCTTCTGCAATTTTCAAAAGGCGACGTTCCCTCCCTCCAGCCGGGCAACGGAATCTGTCATCTGGATTTCGTCATTCCGCCGGGGTTCATGCACGAAGGAATGGAAAAGCACTATCGCATCACCGCCGTGGCAATCCGTAGCGATCCGGAGAAGGGTCAGTATGCCTTCCAGTTCTCCGAACCGCTCTACCGGTATCTCCAGCGCCGGAAGGACAACTACCTTTTCACCATGTCGGCGGTGTTCCTTTTCTGCGCGTCGCTGTTTATCATCATGCTCCGCACGGAGAGCGTGCTTTATTTCCAGTTTAACAAGGGGCTCTACCTCTACAGCATCGTAGCGGCCGCGTTTCTGCTTTCGCGCTACCTCTTTGGCGCGTTTTACAAGCCGGTGCCCATCGATCCGACCTTTCGTCCTTCCGTAACGATCATCATCCCCTGCTATAACGAGGAAACATGGATCCGCCGCACCATCATGAGCTGCATCGATCAGGATTATCCCGTGGATAAACTTGAACTGATCATTGTGGACGACTGTTCGATGGATCAGTCCGTCGCGGTGATCAAGGATACGGTCACGCAGCTCTGCGCGGAGGATGAACGCTTCCAGACGCAGGAACGCATCCGCGTGTTTCTGCAGAAAACCAATAAGGGCAAGCGCGAAGCCATGGCGCTCGGCATTCTGAACGCGCGCTCCGATCTGGTGGTATTCGTGGACTCGGACAGCTTTCTCGAACCCGACGCCATCGTCAATCTTGTTCAGCCTTTCTCCGATCCAAAGGTGGCGGGCGTGTCGGGCCGAACCGATGTGGCGAACGCCTACACCAACTGGCTCACCAAAACGCAGACCGTGCGGTATTACATCGCGTTTCGGATCCTGAAAGCGGCGGAAGCGTATTTCGATTCGGTCATGTGTCTTTCCGGCCCACTTTCCGCCTACCGCAAGACCGAGGTGGTCAAGGTGCTGGGCAGGTGGGTCAACCAGACGTTTTTGGGAAACAAAGCGACCTTCGGCGACGATCGCAGCCTAACCAACTTTATCGTCCGGAACAACCGAACCTATTATCAGGACACGGCCATCTGTTCCACGATTGTGCCAAAGAGCAACCGGCAGTTCCTCAAGCAGCAGATGCGCTGGAAACGGTCCTGGCTGCGCGAGTCGCTCATGGCGGCGAGATTCATGTGGAAAAAGGAACCGCTGATGAGCCTTTCGTTCTACATGGGCCTCGTGATCCCCGTCGCCGCGCCGATTATCGTTATCTATAACCTGATCTATATCCCCATCGCGCACCGGGTCTTTCCCACGACGTTTCTCTTGGGACTGCTCGCAATGGCGCTGATGATGAGCTTTGCGCAGCTGCTGCTGAAAAAGAGCCGGCTGTGGCTGTACGGCTTCTGGTTCTGCGTCTATTACGAAGCCGTCCTTCTCTGGCAGATGCCGTGGGCTTGGGTCACGTTCTGGGTATCCACCTGGGGCACCCGCGAAACCCCGCAGGATAAGAAGCGAAAGCACCGAAAGGAACTGCGAAAGCAAAAACGGCAGATCCAGCGCGAGGAGCGGGCGCGAAAACGCGCCGGTAAGCCTCCCGAGAGGCCCGTCTCCGGTAACACCAGAACCGGTCCGGCGGAAAGGACGCGTGTCAAATGAGCAAAAGCTATCACGGGAAATACGCCAAGCGCGACGAAAAGCAGATGCGTGCCGAGTACCTGCCCCGGCATATCAGCGATTCGCGCACGGACGCAAACCGGATGCTTGCAAAGAAGGACCGCATCAAGGTCGTCAAGTATTTCATTCAGCTGATATTTCTCTCCTTTCTGATTTATATCGTGGTGCGCCAGGTGTTCTTTGCGCCCCACTACAAGACTTACGGCCAGTCCTCCTCCGATATCGTCGCGAGCGAGAACAACGTATCCGCGCCTGCTTTCGTGGCGATCTCCTACTTCGGCGTCCAGAAATTTGGCGACGATTCCCCCACGCTGATCAGTCAAGAACGCCTCGACGAACAGCTCGCCGCGCTCAAGCTCAACGGCTACGAAACGATCTCGCAGCAGGATATCCTGAATTATTACGCCTACAGCGGCTCCCTGCCGAATCGGGCGCTGTTCCTTCTCTTTGAGGACGGGCGTCGCGACACCGCCGTGTTCTCCCAGTCGCTTCTTGAAAAATATAACTATCTGGCCACCGCCAATACCTACGCCGATAAGTTTGAAGAAAAGGACGGCAAGTTTCTCAATGCAAGGGACCTTCGCACCATGCTTCGCAGCACGTTCTGGGAGCTTGGCACGAACGGTTACCGCCTGAGTTATATCAACGTTTTCGACCGATACGGCAATTATTACGGGCACCTGAATTCCACGGAGTTCATCTCCATCAATCAATATCTTGACCGGGATTATAATCATTACCTGATGGATTTTCTGCGCAACGAGGACCGGATCCGGGAAGAATCCGTTGACGATATGAAACTGCGGATTCAGACGGATTATGAACTCATGCAGAAAAACTACATCGATAACATCGGTTATCTGCCCCAGCTTTACACCCTGATGCACTCCAACACCGGCGCCTTCGGCACGGATCCGCTGGTCAGCGACGAGAACCGGAATTATATCACCAGCATGTTCTCCATGAATTTTAACCGGGAAGGAAGCTGCATGAACAGCCTCGCCTCCTCCGTATACGACCTTACGCGCATGCAGCCGCAGGCCTACTGGTATCCAAACCATCTTCTGATGCGCATCAAGGACGACACGCAGCAGGACATGACCTTCGTTCGGGGGGACGAAACCGAAGCCGCCAACTGGACCGTCGATCAGGGCGCGGCGGAATTTCGGGACAACGTGATCGCGCTCACCAGCGAATCCAACTCCTACGGACGGATCGCGCTGAAAAACGTACGGTATGCGGATGTCAACCTTTCGGTCACGCTGGATGGAAACGTAGCGGGCAACCAGGGGATCCTGCTCCGGGCCGACCGATCCATGAATAACGGCGTGTATGTCGGCATCGAAAACAACTTTCTGGAGGTGCGCGAATACAATAACGGCAACATCCAGGACCTCTACTCTCTTGACCTGTACGACTTTGACGGCGGCTCCGAGAAAAGCGTCGCGCAGGACGAACACGAAGGTCTCATGGCCCTGCAAAATGCGATCCTTCAGTATGACGAAAGTTATCCGAGGATGCAGAACGCACAGTATGAACTCGACCAGCTGGAGCAGCAGACCCCTGCCGATATCACGAACGGCAGCGAGCCGTATGTCCCCGAAATCGACCTGACTGACCGTGCCAGCCGAAAACTGGATATCACGCTCACCGGCACGAACCTGACCATTCTGGTGGACGGCAGGGTCGCCGTGGAAAACCTTACGTTATCCTCCGTGCGCAGGGGAAGCATCGCACTGGAATCCTCCGCGCTTGTACAGGAAAAATACAGTCAGCGCAATCTGGCCGACGACGTTTACGACGCAGTTTTCACCGACCTGACGCTGCGTAACCCCAGCAATCCGGAAGACATCTATTATGCCTACCGGCTCAACGGCGGAGAAGAACTTTGGAATACCGTGAAGAGCGCCTTCGAAACACTTGCCACGTTCTTCGCCGATCATTTCTAATGATTGGATCAATATGATATGAGAAAAGTCCGCGCTATCCTTACCCTTGCGATCTTCGGCGTTGTGAGTATCTGCATCGCCTGTTCTCCATTCAATACGTCTTTTGCCACCTCGGATCCGGCCGACCCAACCTCGTCCGATTCCCTTGTTTCTTCCGGCGATCCCGCTTCCCCTTCGCCCACAGCATCCGGCAGGCAGTCCGGTTACGGCGCATGGGTTCCCTATTGGGACTACGCCAGCGCGATTGACGAGCTGGACGAGGTCGGCAAAAACCTGAGCGACGTAATCTGTTTTGCCGCTATCTTCAACGCTTCCGATCAGGTCTTTCTCCTGCCGGATACGCAGGAAGCCCAGACCTGCCTGAATATTCTCTATTCCGAGGAGCACACGATCTATCTTTCCGTCGTTAACGATGTGGAAAAAGAGGAATCCGTATACGAAAATAAGTCCACGGATTTGCTCTGGCGTCTTCTGGGATCCGATACTTCGATCGACGCGCATATCGAGGATCTGATGACCGTGTTGCACGCATCCAAGGCGGAAGGACTGGAAATCGACTATGAAGCCATCCGCTCGGATACGGGGCTTTGCACGCAGTTTGCGCTGTTCATCGAGCGACTGTATCAGCGCACTTCGGCGGAGGGCATCCCGCTGCGCGTGGTATTAAGCTGGGATTCCGCACTCTATGCCACGTTCCCGGAAGGCCCGCAGTATTCCATTATGTGTTACAACCTCTATGGGCCGCATAGCGGTCCCGGGCCCAAAGCGGACCGCAGTTTTCTGTCGAAAGTCTTTTCCGTGAATCACGCGCTGCCCGGCCGGCCGGCAATTGCGTTCGCCACCGGTGGATTCGACTGGAGCGACGACGGCAGCGTCGTTTCCCTGACGCAGTCGGCGGCGGTCGCTCTGCAAAGCATGTACGCTGTCCCTTCCGACAGCGTTTTGCGGGATGAGGAAAGTCAGGCCCTTTCTTTCCATTACATAGACGAACTGGGCCTGTCGCACGAGGTGTGGTATTCGGACGGGACGACGCTTTCCTACTGGCGCTCGCTTGCGTCGAACGCGGGATACGTCAATTTCGATCTGTTCCGCCTCGGCGGCAACTCGCTGTCCGACCTGACCGCGTTCTTCGTCGAATCATGACACGCCGAACACAAAGAATACGGCGGCTGATCCCATCTTCGGGCAGCCGCCTTTTGTTGTTCATCCGTTGAAAACGCAGTATCCTGCCGAAAGCAAGCCCCGCCAAAGCCGCAGCCGAAGGGCCGCGTGCGCTCCACCGAATTTCAGCGATTTTTCCGAGGAATGATCTCGATCCAGTATCCGTCCGGGTCTTCGATAAAGTAGATCCCCATCGCCTCGTTCACAAACACAACCACACCCATCTGTTCGTGCTTTGCTCGCGCGGCGGCCATATCCTCGGTCGTAAACGCCAGGTGATATTCCCCTTCTCCGAGGTCGTACCGCTCCGTCCGGTCCTTCAGATAGGTCAGTTCCAAAGAAAACCCGGTTGCCCCGTCGCCCAGAAAAATAAGGGTGAACTTCTCGTTATCGACTCGGCGAACCGGACTAAGCCCCAAAGCCTCCCGATAAAATGTAAGGCTTTTCTCCAGATCCGAAACGTTGAAATTAAAGTGATTGAATTGAAACATACCGGTCCGCCTTTCCTTCGTCTGTTCAAATGGGATATCCCGGTGCATTCGTCCGCGCCGGCAAGCTCAGCATACCATATCGCCTGCGCCGCCACAATCACATTCCGGCACCCTCCTGCTTTCGCTTCACGCTTGCCCAAAACGGTGTTCATTCGTTAATATGCCTTCTTTTCCGCTAAATCTCCGGCACTGCGCTCACGCGGGGTGATCCGATTTCTCTTCTGTCCACGTTCAAACCGCTTTGCGAATAAAAAGTATCTTCCCAAAAAGAACCTTTCCTAAAAAAGAGTCTTCCCGAAAAAGAGCCTGTATGCGCTCTGGCGCGCGAACCGGGAATCCTATTCCGAACTGCTTGCCCGCCATATCGGCAGGCACCTGGAACAGCTCGGCGTGCCGAAGGGAAGTGCGCGCGAACCCACCCGGGAAAGCGTTCGTTTTTAACAGCTTACTGTTAACTATTCACAACGTGTGGCGATGATTGCCGCACGTTTTGTTGTTTCCGAATGTATTGTTCGCCTCCTTGCCCATTCTGCCCGGATTTTTTGCTTTTTTTCATGTCTATACAATTGTTTCGACGGATCATATGTGTTAAAATGCAACAAACCGTTATTTTTTTACATATTTATGCCTTGTGCCGCACTGTTGCCGGCATGGGCGTATTTCGGTATCAAAAGGCGTTTCGAGCAAAGAACGCCGATTCGGTTTTAAATCAATTGGGGGAAGTAAAAAATGGAGACAAAACCTGTAACGGAACAAAGGCAATACGGCGTAAAAATCAGTCCGAAAATGATCATCGGCATGTGCGTGCTCTTTTGCGTTCTGCTCATCGGGGTCGGCGTTCTGACGCGTGTCCTGCCGCAGGGCGCATACGACCGTACGACGGTGGACGGACGGGAGACCATTGTCAACGGCACTTACCGGCTCATTGAAAACCCCTCCGTTCTGCCCGTCTGGAGGTGGTTCACAGCGCCCGTCGAGGTGCTCGCTTCCAGCGACGGCCCGCTCGTGATTTTTGTGGTGTTTCTCTCGGTTTTCGTTGGCGGTATCTATTACGTGCTCGATAAAGCGAACGTGCTGAAACGTTTTGTCGGCTGGATCTACCGCCGTTTCGATAAGCGCCGATACGGGATTCTTTTCTTCATGGTATCCATTTTTCTCGTGCTCGGTTCCACGATAGGATTCGGCGAAGGAATTATCGGCATTATACCGCTCGTCATCCTGATGTCGATTTCGTTCGGGTGGGATTCGCTCGTCGGCGTCGCTCTGTGCTATCTTGCCACGACACGCGGTTATGCCGCTTCCACGCTCAATCCGTACGGCACGGCGCTCGTGCAGGGGATCGCGGGGGTTCCCGTCTACTCCGGCCTTTGGCTGCGCATCATCTACTTTGTGCTGACCAGCGCCGTGCTCATCGTTTTCGTTTACCTCTACGCAAAACGGATCGAGCGCGACCCAACCAAATCCTTCACCTACGATACGGACGCAAAATGGCGCGAACAGTATACGGGGCAGGCGCTTTTCGAGGTGGAAAAGCGAAAGTACCCCTTCGGCGAACTGATCAAGGACTTCTTCAAAGGCGCGCTCAATATCCTGCCGACCGGCCTGATCGCCTGCCTGATCCTCGGAATCCAGTTTCTGATTAAGGAAGGGAACGTCCTGGACACCATCATTTACCGGCTCTCGCTGCTTACGCAGAACGCCTCCCCCTTCGGCGCGGCGCTGATTATGCTGGCGTTTGTGCTCGTTGTTGAAGTCGCACTGCCGGGAACCATGGTAAAAGCGCTCGCAATTCTGCCGATTCTGGTGCCGCTGGGCGAATTCTCCGGCATCACGCGGCAAAGTACAAGCCTGATTTTCGCCATTGGAGACGCCTTCCCGAACATGCTCTACCCCACGGACAGCCTGCTCATCTTTACGCTCGCCATCCTCGGGTGCCGCTATAAAGCCTGGATTAAATGGCTCTGGCCCTATGTGATCGTGAGCCTTGCGGTAAGCATCGGAATCGTTGGCCTCGCAGTCGGCGTCGGGTACTGATCCATGACAAAACGACCGGTTATGGGACGCGACATCCTGGAAGAGTACATCCCTACGAATGGAATCGAAACCTACGTCCTTCACCTTCCGGAGCAGGACGCAAAAACCGTGCTGCTCTACGTGCATGGCGGCCCGGGCGAAAGCGCCGTTCCGTTCATGTGGTTCTTTAAACGAAATTTCGGCGCAATCTGTTCGCTGGTCACCTACGACCAGCGCGGCACCGGGCGGACATTTCGTAGAAATCCGCTCGCGAAACCGGAACTTTCGCTGCTTCTGGAGGACTTGCACGAGGTAATCGCGCACCTCAAGCGCCGTTATGGCGTAGAAAAGGTTGCGCTGCTCGGGCACTCGTGGGGTTCCGGCCTCGGTTCCGTTTACGCGCTGGCGCATCCGGAGGATCTTCTGTGCTATATCGGCGTGGGGCAGCTTATCGACGGGCGCGCCAACGAAGCCACCGGTGCCAGACGACTCCGCGAACTGATTCTGGAGGCGGATAATAAGAAGGACCTGGCCGCGCTGGACGCGATCGGGGAATATCCCTGCGGCGAAAACGCCCCCTTCTCCTGGGACAAAATCATGCGTGTGCGAAAGCTGCAGCGAAAGTACGGCCTCGCCGTGCGATTCAGCGCAACCTTCTTTCGCGAAATGCTGACCTCCCCCACGCTGAAACTACGCGACGTACTGCTCATGAAAAAGACGTTCGCGTTCAATTACCCGATGGTGGAGTGGGTCATCACTTCTTTCAATCTCGAAGCGTACACAAGACGGTATGAAACCCCGGTTTTCTACCTGCTTGGCGAGCGGGACTATCAAACGCCGTATGTCATTGCCACGTCGTATTTCAACGAGATCGAAGCTCCGCAGAAGGAGCTGGTCCTGCTGAAAAACGCGGGGCATTTCCCCCAGCTCGACGATATGCCATCCTTTGTCGCCGCGCTTTCGAACATCCTTCGGCAATTGGAGCCCAGCGTCTGAACGATGGCAAAGGCAGCGTGAACCGCGGTCGGCGGTCTCCGTTTTCGGAGACGCCCAGGCAACGATCGATCAACAGGAGTGAAACATGGAACTGAACATTCTGAGCCCTTCCTTCACCGTTTGCAAACTGCCGGAGGGATCCCCGATCGGCGTAAGCGAAGGATTCTTCTTTGTCGGAAGGACGGATGAGGAACTCTCCCTGGTCTGCGAAACGCAGTTCGTGCCGGAACGCACTCTCGCACGGGACGATGGCTGGCGGGGTTTTTGCGTGCAGGGAACGCTTGATTTTTCGCTCGTCGGCATACTTGCGGGAATTTCCGGCCTGCTCGCGCGGGAAGGGATCAGCATTTTTGCGGTCTCCACCTACAATACGGATTATGTTTTTACCAAAACGGACGCGTTCGAACAAGCGATAACGGCGCTCAAACAAGCCGGATACAAGATTCTCTGATTGGGGCAAAACGCCAGCGGCCGCCGGAACTCCGGCGGCCGCTGATGTCTTAGCGAAATTGCTGCGTTTATTTCGCGCTGAATCCCAACACTTTTTCAACAAATACGCGCGCGATCGTGGGATCGAACTGCGTACCTGCGTTGCGAAGGATTTCCGCGGCGGCTTCCTCCTTGCTTCTGGCTTTGCTGTAAACGCGCTCGCTCGTCATCGCGTCGTAAGCGTCCACAACGGCAAGGATCCGCGAAGAAAGCGGAATATCCCTTCCGGCAAGGCCGCGCGGATACCCCTTTCCGTCCCAGCGTTCATGATGCGAGAGGATGTATTCGGATATCGGCGCAAGATCGATGTTGTTCTGCGCAATCCGGAACCCAATTTCCGGATGCTTTCGCATTTCGAGCCACTCTTCCGGCGTCAGCGCTCCCGGTTTCTGAAGGATCGCGTCGTTGATGCCAACCTTTCCGATATCGTGCAGCATCGCAAAAAGCGACATTTCGTCCAATTCCTTCGCCGAAACCCCCAGAATCCTGCCAATTTTGCCGCAGTACTGCTGCAATCGCTCCGCGTGTTCCTCTGTCTCCTCGCTCTTGGCCGCCAGCGTGGAAAGCAGGGCGTTGATCACGCTGCTGCGAAAGCTCTTTTCGATCATGAGCTTCCTTCGGTAGGTCCACTGCTCCGCCTCGCGCAGCATCTTTTGAATATCGTCCTTCTCGCCCGTCTTCATGGCATAGCCAAGGGCGATGCTCAGGTGCAGCCGGTCGCTGCTCTCCTCGACGCAGCGCGCGAGAATACGGTCGATCACCCGTTCCGCCTCGCCTGCGGCGGCGCCCGGCATCAGAATCAGAAACTCGTCGCCGCCCCAGCGGCAAACAACGTCGTTCGGCCTGCAGCTGCGCAACAGGATTGCGGCAACCTTTTGAATGAACGCATCCCCTTCGCTGTGCCCAAACGCATCGTTGACAAGCTTCAGCCCGTTCAGATCCCCCATGATCAGCGCGCAGGTCGCACCCGGCTCCTGTTCGTAATGCTTCAGGGCTTCCTCCATATACCAGCGGTTATACAGCCCCGTCATGGAGTCGTGCGCAATGATGAAATTGATCCGTTCCCGCTGTTCCTTCTCTTTTGAAATATCGCGGAAAACCATAACGACGCCGTACAGATTGCCCTCCGCGTCGCAGATCGGCGCCGCGCCGTCGGCAATCGACACTTGATCCCCCTGTCGGCCGATCAAAGCGGTGTGATTCGCCAGCCCGATGATCTCGCCCGTTTCCAACACCTTTTCGACCGGCGAACGAACCGGCTCCAGCGTTTCCTCGTTCACAAGGCACAGCACGCTGGAAAACGGTTTCCCCACCGCATCGTCGCCCCAACCGGAAAGACGCCGCGCCGTCGGATTGATCAGCGAAATCACGCCCTTCACATCCGTAGCGACAACACCGTCCCCGATCGATTGCAGGGTTATGGTCAGCAATTCTTTTTCCCGCTCAAGCTCTTCTGTTTTCTTGCGCACCTCGTTGCGCAGGCGATGGTTCCACACGGCAATGACGCAAACCACGAGCCCGACCGCCAGACCGCCAATTAGCAGGTAGGTGACAAAATAGGAAAGATAGAGCTGCGTGCTGGCCTTGCCAAACCATTTCTCATGGATCTTTGTCTGTTCGCTGGTCGAGATTTCCGAAAATCCCCGTTCGACCAGCTGCAAAGTCGCCGTGTCTCCTTGCCGTACCGCGCGATGGAATTCGCCGGTATAAAGCGTTTCGCTTGCGGAGAACCGGTCGGCGATATCTTTTTTATTCAGGTAATAGTGCGCGGGCGGTTCGTCCATTACGAATACCCGGATTTTTCCGTTTTTCGCCGCATCCGTGATCGCCTCGTAACTCGAATACTCGTCCACGTGACCGATCCCACTCTTTTTCAGGATCGGAATGCAGCTGTCCCCCGCTTTCACCGCAACCGAAAATCCCCGCAGCGACGCGGCGTCCGTAATGCCGCCGATCTCATTGCTGTGAAAAATCGAAACCTTGATTTTCTCGTATGGTTCCGTATAGTCCAGCCAGGCGTCGCGTTCCTCGCTGTAAAAAGCCGTGTCGATCACATCATATTGGCCGTTTTGCATGGCTTCCAGCGCGTTCGTCCAGTCCATGCCGGTAACCTCGGCGTCAACGCCCGTTTTCGCACTCCAGAGTTCCCACTGGTCAATCAGGATTCCCTGCAGCCTTCCTTCGCTGTTTCGATAGGAATAAGGCGGATAGTTATCGTCGATCACAACGCGAATCGACGTCCTTTGGGCGTCGGCCGACGTATCCTCCGCATGCTTTGCAAGTAAATACCACACCCCGGCGGCTAGAAGCAACCCAACGCAAACGACCGCGGCGATGACGACCGCTTTTTTCTTTTTCATACCCGGCTGCAGCCTCGTATTCCGAAATTTAACAAAAAGATCCTTTGATTACGCTAGGAGAATCGAAAGCGCGATCCGTATCATAAAATAACCGATAATAATAACATTGTAACGGTTACGCTATCCCCCGTCAATTCGCAAATACCCGGCAAAACGGCCGTCCGGATTTTTCCGGGCGGCCGCCGACGCGTTTCTATTCCTTTTTTTCCGAGGTTGCCGGCCCGACAGCCGTCTTCCTCCGCAGCATATTATCGATCGAAGAACCGGGAAAGGAATTCTTTCGTTTCCTGCTTTTCCGGATTTCCGAAAATCTGCTTCGGCGTGCCGTCCTCCCAGATGATTCCGTCCTTCATAAAGACCGTTCGGCTGGAAACATCCCGCGCAAACGCCATTTCATGCGTCACAACGATCATGGTCAGGCCCTCGCGCACCAGCACTTTCATCACGTCCAGCACCTCGCCGACCATCTGCGGATCCAGCGCGGAGGTCGGTTCGTCGAAAAGCAGCACCTCCGGCTCCATGGCGAGCGCGCGCGCAATCGCGACGCGTTGTTTCTGCCCGCCGGAAATCTGGCGCGGTTTCGCGTTGATATACGGCGACATGCCTACTTGATCGAGATAACGCCTCGCCGTTTCTTCCGCCGTATTCCGGTCCTGATGCATGACCTTCCGAAGTCCGATCATGCAGTTCTCCAGAACGGTCATGTTGGAGAAAAGGTTGAAGCTTTGAAACACCATTCCGACCTTTGCCCGGTATGCGGGCACATGGTATCCGCGCGCCGTAATATCGCTGCCGTGAAACAGGATCTGCCCCGAGGTCGGAGTCTCCAGCAGGTTGATGCACCGAAGCAGCGTGGACTTTCCCGATCCGGACGAACCGATCACGCTCGTTACGTCCCCTTTGCTCACGGAGAAGTCGATGTCCCGAAGCACCAGATTGCTGCCAAAGCTTTTCGAAAGGTGGCTTACCTGCAAAATTACTTCGCTCATAGCTCAGCGCCCCCTTCCTTCCATCTTGCCGGCCGACTTGCCGCGGAATCGAACCAGCCCGCTCGTATGCGCGAGCGTATCCTTCGTCGCAAGGTCGAAACTGTCGCTGCCGTCGATTTTCTTTTCCCACCAGCGCAGCAGGAACGAGCTCACCAGCGTCATGAAGAGGTAACCGATCATCTCCACCGTTGCGGACGGGAAATACAGGAACGTTGCTCCGACCACAGCCTTATGCGTGGCAAAAAACTCGGAATAACCGATGATGAACATCACCGACGTATCCTTCAGGTTGATGATAAAGTTGTTGCCGATCTGCGGCAGAATGCTGCGCAGCGCCTGCGGCAGGATGACGTTGAGCATGGTCTGTACGTGCGTCATTCCAATGGCCTTTGCGCCCTCCGTTTGCCCCGGATCCACGGAAAGGATGCCGCCGCGCACCGTCTCCGCCATGTAGGCGCCCGTATTAATGGAAACGACCGTGAACGCCGCCATCCAGACGCTGCTCCATTGCACGGTGTTATTCGTGAAGTACGGCAATCCGTAATAGACGAACACCGCCTGAAGGATCATCGGCGTACCGCGGAAAACCTCCACATAGATACGAATCAGCGCGCGGAGTACGCCAAGCAGCGTACGTTTGGCCACATGGTCGGACTTCGCGCAGGGAATCGTCTGCAGAATCCCGCAGAGAAAGCCGATCAGGCAGCCGACCAGCGTGCAGATTACGGCGAGCGACACCGTTTTCCACATGCCGGTCAGATAGATCGTACCGTAGTTTTTCCAGAGTTTAACGATGTCGCTGAAAAGTTGCGCGAAACTCAAGTGATCTCCTCCCCTATATAACGGAAGGCAAGGCGCGCCGCTCCCGGCCCGCCTTGTCCCGTAATCCGCAGGTATCGTTGCGCAGAGCGCGCCTCTTGTCAGCCGATGGGCTGAACGGCAATCGCCTGCGCCATCAGCGCGTTGAAGTCATCCGCCGTCATGCCGGAAAGAACCTTGTTCAGCGCGTCCTTGAGTACGGTATTCCCCTTCTTGACGGAGATACCAATGTTTACGTCGCTGTCCGAAACGGTGAAGTCGTCTCCGCTGTTTGCAAAGTCAAGAATCACCATATCGGGATACGCGGCAACCGCGCCCTGCGCCGTCGGCATATCGGTGCAGACGAAATCGACCGTGCCGGTTTCGAGCGCCATAAGCATAGCCGGGGCGGTCTCGGCGGCAGGCTGAATCTGCGCGTCCTTGATCTGCGGCAGGCAGGTATCGTACCAGATCGTACCGAGCTGGCTCGTGCAGGTTCCGCCCCCGAGATCGGAAATGCCCTTGGCAGCGGCAAAGCTGCTGGAGCTGAGCGTAACGCAGACGATGGTCGCGTAGAGGTACGGGCCGGCGAAATCAACCTGCTCCATCCGCTCCGGCGTCATGGACTGGCCGGCGATGACCGCGTCAATCTGACCGGTCTGTACGGCGGGAATCAGGGAGTCCCAGTCGAGACGGACGACTTCGAGCTGCCAGCCGTTCGCTTCGCAGAGTTTCTTTGCCATCATAACGTCGTAACCGTTTGCATATTCGCTGGAGTCCTTAATGGGTACCGCGCCGTTCGAATCGTCCGGCTGCGTCCAGTTATAAGGCGCGTAGGCGCATTCCATCGCGACGGTAAGGACGCCGTCCTCCACACCGGTGGTCGACTTGGGTTCGCTCTTGCATCCGAAAACGGCGGTCGCCATTACGAGCGCAAGCATCAGGGCAATGATTTTCTTCATAGTTGCGATTTCCTTCCTTTATATATCAATCCTGCGATCTTCTCTGCGTTATCCTCGCTTTGTGCGTCATAACCGCAGAACACCGCTCGGTGTCGATTCATCCTGCGATCTTCTCTGCGTTATCTTCGCTTTGTGCGTCAGAACCGCGGAACGCTACTTTAATGAGAATAAAAAACGTGAGCCTTTCGAAAATGAAAAACTCACGGTCGCGTTGGATCCTATAGAAATATCCACCGGGCGGCATCCCCGCCACAGACCAATGACAGCTCTCCACTTTCGTGACAGTCTGCGACATATTCTCCCGCAGCCCAGCATCCTCCTCCGCGCCATCGCGAAGTCGAAACGCTTCGGCGGCAGCCCCTTTCGCCATTCCATATGGAAAGCTACTCTTGACAACCGCGCCTCTATCATTCGGCAGTATGAAATTGCTGTTAGTGTATCATATATAATCCTGTTGTCAAGCAAATACCGGAATTTTATGCGGTTTTTTCGTATAACCCGTGCGATGCGCCGAAACTGGCGGACCGCTCCCCCGCGGTATCACGGGCAAAGCGGTCCGCAGATGCGTTGCTGGTTACGGATTGTCGTCGTCCTGCAGAGCGTCGTAACCTTCCTCGCCCGTACGCACCTTGATCACGTTCTCCACATCGTATACGAAAATCTTGCCGTCGCCAAAGTGCCCCGTATAAAGAACTTTCTTCGCGGTCTCGATGACCGTCCGAACCGGCACCTTCGTCACGACGATCTCCACCTGTACCTTCGGAAGCAGGTTCACCTCGGTTTCAACGCCGCGGTAGAACTCGGTCTTTCCCTTTTGCATGCCGCATCCAAGCACCTGTGTCACCGTCATGCCGGTCACGCCGATCTCGTTCATCGCGGCCTTGAGCGCTTCGAAGCGGCTCTGTTTCGTAATGATCTCGATCTTCGTGATTTTTACATCGGAACCGACAGCCTTTGCAGGCCTGCTGACCAGTTCAACCGGCACCGCCGCGTCGATCGGCGCCCTGGGAACCGGCTGCGCATGAAACGGAACGTAGCCAAACCGCCGAAGCTGTTTGATTTCGGCGTTATCCGCCGAATCGAAGTCCAGCTCGCCGCGAATAAGTGGATTATCCGGATACGCGAGCACGCCCATCTCCGGAACGTCGAGCCCTTCAAGTTCCGCTTCCGGCGCGATACGAATCCCCCAAACCTTGTCGAGCAGTTTGAAGAACAGGTAGGAAACGCCAAATCCCCAGACAATCAGCACCGCGACCGCGACAAGCTGCGCGGCAAGCTGGGTCGCGTCGCCATAGAACAAACCGCGTACGCCACCCGCAACACCGTTGATTCCGTCGCCGTATTTCCCGTCCGCAAAGAGTCCCAGCGCAAGCACCCCCCAGATGCCGTTGACGCCGTGGACGGAAATTGCGCCAACCGGGTCGTCGATCTTCAGCTTGTTTTCCACGAACTGGACCGATACGCACACGAGCAGTCCGGCAACCAGGCCGATGATAAACGCGGAAATCCCGTCCACAAACGCACAGGGCGCGGTTATAGCGACAAGCCCCGCGAGCGTGCCGTTGGCGGTCATCGAAGGATCGGGTTTTCCGAATTTAGCCCACATATAGAACATCGCGATCAGACCGCCGATTGCGCCGGCGATCATCGTGTTGGTTGCAACCACCGAAAGGCGGAAGTCGGTTGCATTGAGCGTGGAACCCGCGTTAAACGAAAACCAGCAGAAGAAAAGGATGATCGTGCCGACAATGGCCATTGGAATGTCGTGGCCGGGGAACGCGCGCGCCGAACCGTCCTTTTTAAATTTGCCGATGCGCGGGCCGATCACAATCGCGCCCGAGAGAGCGATCATACCGCCCATCGTATGCACGACCGCGCTGCCCGCAAAGTCCACAACGCCGTGCCCGAGGCCAAAGTTGGCGCCGAGCGTCGACATCCAGCCGCCGCCCCAGACCCAGTTTGCGAACAGCGGATACAGGAACATGGAGATGAAAAACGACGTGATGACGACGGCGGAATATTTCACGCGCTCCGCCATAGCGCCCGTCGGAATCGTGACCGTCGTGTCCATGAACACCATCTGGAAAAAGAACAGCGCGTAGATCCCCGCATCGTAGGTTCCGTTGAGCAGGAACCCTTTGTATCCGACAATGCCGCCGAATCCCGGAATCTTCAGCATGGAGTCCAGCGCCGCGCCGCCCGCGCCGAGTCCTGCGGAGCCGCCGGAACCACCCATCTGCAGAGCGAATCCAACGAGGAAATAGCCGATTGCGCCAACGAGAAAAACCATGAAATTCATGGTCATCGTATGCGCGGCGTTTTTCCCGCGGCAGAAGCCCGTCTCCACCATGGCAAACCCGCACTGAAAGAAGAAGACCATGAACGCGCAGATCATGACCCACGTGTAATTCGCGCCGAAAAACGCTTTGTTGGCCGTAACCGCAACGTCCGCAACCGTTTCCGACCCGGTAGCGGCGACATAACCCGCGCCGGTGGGATCCGCCGCCGCGGACTGCATCGGAAATAGAAGCATCAGCACCGCCGCCGCCAGGACAAGCAGCAGAACAACGAGAAAGACAGACTTTTTCATAACAGCCCTCCCAAGCTTTTTTCAAATGAAGTCTAGTCGTTTTTTGATTTCCTGAAATTGCTCCAGGAAAAAGCAGACGTCGTTCGATATACCTCCGTTTTAAGCTTTTGAATGGAAAAAACATATCTCACCCCAAGGAACGCTACAACCAGCCCGAACACGACGCCGGGAATGCTGGACGTGAGCACCGTCAGGCGCACGTCGTTGACCGCGCTGTATACGCTAAACGCAGCGCCAAGCAGAACAATGGCGATCGCGAAGGCATACAGAAGCGCAATCAGGATCCGTTTGTCCCTTTGTACCGCAGGCGTTCCCTGCGTCTCGATCAATTGCTTTTCCACAGATTTCACACCTCCTGCGCATATGGAAACCCGATTCCCGCTTCGTTCAATCGCGAACCGGCGGTTTCGGGCAAATAAAAAAAGCAACGACGCCGCGGGGCCTCCCTGCAGCATCATTGCTATGCGCATATTAAGCTACGACAAACCAAATTTGTCAAGAACTATTTTTGTATGGGATCCGGTAAGATAAAAAATGCCATTTTCCGCGAAAATCCGGCGGGACGCTCAGGTGCGTTTCCTCTCCGCTTCGGCTTTACGATCGGTTTCCCTGCGTTTTTCGTTCCTTGACGGCTATCCGCGCGGCTGCCCGCCGGAACCCGGCTTTGCCCCGCCGGTCGGATTCCCTTTCGGGGAATTTTGTGGATCCGGGCTCTCTTGCGGCTGTGTCTTTGTATCCTGCCCGGAAAGGTCGGGCGAGCCGGATGGATCCGGCGAAGCATCCATGGTGGCTTTCGGACCGCCGGACGGTTCGCCCTGCCCGCCGCCCGCCGCTTCGTCCCCGGTACCCTGCGGCATATTCAAGTCCTGCTGCTCCAGCGTCTTTTTCATGATCTCACGGACCGGCTTCTCGATCCAGTCCTCGGTGTCGAACGCAGCGCTCTCGTCGGACGATTTTTGCAGCTGTTCCACAAGGTAGAGCTTACCCGCGCTGGTGCCGAGCGCGTGCGCTTCCTCCACATCGCTTTTGGAAACGGAGATGGAGACCACGGTCAGATCCTTCTGTTTTTCAGCCCGCTCCGCCAACCGCTCCGCCAGCCGCTCGGCATGCGCCGCGCTGTAGGAAGACGCAGAAAGCACAACGTCGTTTTCCGTTTCCTCCGCGAAATATCCGTTGCTGCGCAGGGTCACAATCGTCTGTTCAATCGCCGTATCGACCGGCTGGTAAAGCAGCGCGTCTTCGTCGATCTGGTTGAGTATCGTTTCCGCATCCTCGTTGACGGCTTCCATTTTCAGCACGCGGTCGAAGCAGTTGATCGTATACTCGATGGAGGGGTTCACGTCCAGGCTCACAACGCCAACCGGCGTGCGATACCCGGCAAATCCGCCGAGAAGCAACAGCAGAAAGCCCGCCGCCATGGAGGCGAGCGCGCCGGCCCGCACACGCCGTTTCACCGGACGCCGGATCGGTTCCCCTTGCTCCGGCAGTTCGATCCGGACCGTCTGCCCGATTTCGAACCCCCGGTTGCGAACACGAATAAACCGCCCGTCCTCGGTCAGCGCCGCGGCAAAGCGACCACGCAATTCAACGATATATGCGTTACTCTGCCTTTTCATCGTTTCATTCCCCCCGCCCCGCATTGCGGATATACCCGGCCAGAATCGGAAAGTCACCCGTTAGGATGACGACCGACGCGATAATATACTTTCGGTAACGTTCCAGGAGTTTCTGCGAAAAACCACCCGACTGCATCAGACGCTGCGCGGGAAGCTGTCCCGTCCGCAACAGGCGCTGCAGATCGTCCTGCCGGTCAAGAATCGCATCCGCCGCTCTCTGGCAGGCGGCGCGCGTTTCTTTCCGGCCGGGCGAGCAATCCGTCAGGTCATAAAAGCCGAATCCGAACTTGCGCAGCGCCGCGCCCGCCGCGAGTATTTCGTCCCGGAGCGCCGTGTCCGCCGCGCGTACGCTCGACTCGACCACCGCGTAAAGCACCGGCGACGGCGCGCCGTTCTCCGCATTGCCTTCGAATTCTTCCGGCGCAACGGCAACTTCCGGCGCATGCTTCGTCTCGGCGCGGTGCGCGTCGATCAGGCCGTTACGGATCAGCCGTTCCGCATAGGGAAGAAAATCGCCTTTTCCGGGCACATAGGTATCGATCGCGCGGGAAAAGGCGCATAAAGCAACGGACCATTCGTCGTCGCTTTTTGTCACAAAGCGATGCTTTGCGCGGGAAGCGATCCGGAGAATGTTCTTTTCCTGTCTGCGTATGAGTTCTTCCCTTGCGCGCTCGTCTCGTGCGGCGCGAAGAACCAGCGTAGATTCGTCCAATCCCATGCCGTATCGAAGTTCCGTTTCCTCGTTCGGCCGCCCTGCGCCGGACGTCTGGCAGGGCTTCCGCCTGACTTTTTTTCGGATGCAATCCGCTTGCCGGAAACCACAGCGCGTTCACCATGGTTTCCGGCCCAGTGCGCTCCGGCTGCGGACGCCGCCCGCAACCTTACTGCAATCTTACCATCTCATTGTATCATGATTGCGCCTTCGTTACCTCTATTTGAAGAGGGAGCCAAGCCACTGGAAGAATGTGGAAAGGATGCCGGAAGTATCGGTAGAACCGTCTTGCGTCCCTTCCGAAACCACATTCACCGGATACTGGTTCTCATCGACCGTCTGCGGCTGATTCTGCGAAATCTGCTGCTGGTTCTGCTCGCGGATCGGTTCGTCGGAAAGGCCCGCGTTCTTGAGCGCTTCCTCAAGCGCCTGCTCGGCCTTGTTCGTCGCGTCGGCCAGCGCGTCAATCTCGTCCTGCGTCAAAGCGGAAGCATCCGCGCCGTTCTGCGCCGCAAGCGCCGTTTCGTATGCGGCAAGCAGCGTGTTCAGCGTTGCTTTGTTCGCGTCGGTATCGCCCAGCGCGGCAATCCTGGCCGCAACCGACTCCGTATCCAGAGGCGCATTGCCGTTGCCGTTCACAAACTGCCCGCGCCCGACTCCGCCCGTGATTCCGGCCGTCTTCGTTGCCTCCAGCAGCGCCTGTTCCGCGGTCTGCACGGCGTCCGCCAGCGCTTTGATCTCATCGTTGGTCAGCGAGGACGAGTCCGCGGAGGACTGCGCTTCCAGCGCCGTTTCGTATGCGTCGAGCAAAGCAGTCAGAGTCGCCTTGTTCCCGTCGGAATCATCCAGCGCGGCAATCGCCGCCGCGATCTCCGTCGTATCCATGGACGGACGGTTCGCCATACGCCCCGTGCCGTCCTGTGCAAGTTCCGGCACGCCGTAGAGATCGTCGGTATCGACGCCCGCTTCCTCCAGCGCCGCATCGAGAGCCGTCTTCGCGGCCGAAACCGCGCTGCTCAGGGTGCTAAGGTCGGACGTATCCTTGGATTCCACGGCGGTTTGTCT
Source organism: Eubacteriales bacterium (assembly GCA_034933205.1). GTDB lineage: Bacteria > Bacillota > Clostridia > Christensenellales > CAG-138 > UBA7703. The sequence continues at coordinate 4,631 of JAYFNY010000001.1, read as the reverse complement.
GGCGTCGACCGCCGCTTCGTACGTTTCCAGCAGCGCCGTCAGCTCCGCCTTGGCCGTTTCGTCCGTCAGCGCGGCAATGGCTTCCTCAATCTTTACGAGACTGGCGCTGCTCATTTCCGTGTTTCGCGCGCCGTTCTCCTGCCCGTTCTTCTGCCCCTGACCATCCTGCGCCGGATCCGGGCTGTTCTGGGGCTGACGGCTTTGCCCGCCCTGCTGGGACTGTCCTCCCGGCACGCCTCCGCCCTTTCCATTGTCCGCCAGCGCCGTCGCGCTGATCGAAAGCGTCAGAAGCAGCGCTGCAATCGCCGCGATCGCTCTTTTCGTGCGGCGCGCTCTACCGCCCGCCTTCAATTCCTGCCGGAAAAGTTTCCCCGATTCGGGCAACCCGCCCTCAAGACTCGTTTCCATCGATTTCAACTGGATCAACTCCTTATCTGATGATTGCCTCCGGTTCGTTCCGGACATCAGTATTCTACGAATCCCGCCATAACGAACAGGGGGTCGATCGGCCGAAAATTGGAAACGCCCCATTTTCTTCACATTTTGATATGAAAAATGGGCTTCGGATAAAGCCTTTTTCTGATATTCGGATGCAGTATTTTCCCTTTCGTATTTCACGATACGACAAATATAGAATAGAAAAACGCGGGGGTGTATCGCTGCACGCCCCGCGCCTGTCGTCCTGAATCGGCGGTTATTTCGTAATCGCCGTACCGTTCACAAAGACGCTGTAGCCGTTTGTTTCGATCTGGCCGACGTCTCCCGAAAACGAAGTGATGTAACTGTTCCCCGTAAGGACCCAGGAAGTGCCGCTGCTCAGCGTCACGCCGACGGTGCCTGCCGCCCCGCCCGGGTTGATCGCGCCGGTAAAGACCGTCCCGTTGTCAAGGGAGAGATCCAGGCTGGAGATCTCGTCCACTACGATGGTGCCGGCAAGCTGCTGGTTCGAAGCGGTAAAGGTGCAAACACCGCCGTTTGCGCCCTGCGTACCCCAGCCGCGCGAGCTGGAATTGCCCGAAACGGTGAGAAGCGTTCCGTTTGCCAGCGTAAGCGCAACGTTTTCCAGAGAAATGGTGCATGTGGTGTTGGTCACGTAGAACAGAACGCCCGCGTTTGCCAGGATGCTCCCGCCCGACGCCGCGAAGCTGGAATGGCCGACCTCCGCATCGCCGGACATGCTTTGGTAAAGCATGATGTTGTGCACGTTTTCGCTTGTATCCGTACCCGCCTGCATGTTTCCGCTCAGCGTAACGTTATTGAGCGTTACGGAGTTTTTGCCTTCCACAACAACCGCTTCGGAAGCGTTCGCTGTCAGCGTTGCATCCGACACGGTAATATTCGCGGTGCTGTAGATCGCGGGGCTGCCCGTTCCGTTCGTCACATACGTGCCGCCTACCGCGTTGACCGTGCCGCCGCCCCGGTCGGACCGGATCGCCGCAGAGGACGCGCCCTCCGTCTGTACATCGAGGTTCGTCGCGTTCGTCGTCCCGCCGCCGGTGGTCTGGATGCCGCCGGAGTTGTTCTGACTCGTACGGATCACGGAGTCCGAAATGCCGACCGTCGTCCCCTCGCCATAGCTGAACACGCCGTTGCCGTTGACCGCATTCGTCGTGATCGTTGCCCCGGTAATGGTTACCGTCGCGCCGTTCAGCGCAAGCAGCCCCGCGTTCTGGCCGTAAAAATCGCCGTTTCCCGTATTGGACGATTCGCCGCCGGTCTTGTTGACCGTAATGCCGTTCAGCGCGGCCGTCGCTCCATCCACGCGAAGCGCGTTCTCATCGTCACCGCCGGAGGAGTAGGTTTCGCCTGTAACGGTCGTATCCGTGTTGATCGAGTTGGCGGACGTACCGTTCGTCACGGTCGCACTGCCGCCGAAACCCGATCCCGGCTGTCCGCCCGCCTGCGACGCCATATCAGGGGCGCCAGTTTGCTGAATCGCAATCGACTCCGCCACATTGTCGCCCGAAAACGTTACGGCAAGAATATCGCCCGCCGCAATATCGGCAAGCGTCGCGTCGGCCGATTCGTCGCCGTTTTGCGTGGTAATGGACGTTGCGTCGCCGGCTGTAAACGTGATGGTTTCCTCACCGGCCGTAAATCCCGGGTTGCCCGGCTGACCGGCCGCGGACTGCGGGGGATTCCCCTGCGAAGATCCGCTGTCGCCGGAAGGCTGATCCGGCGGCGTTCCCTGCGGCTGCGAACCGCCGTTCTCTCCGGAGGGCTGCTCCGGCGGTGTTCCCTGCGGCTGTGAACCGCCGTTGTCGCCGGAAGGCTGGTTCAACGTGCCGACCAGGCCGGTAATAGTGCTGCCGTCGATGCTCTGCACCTGCACATACGTAACTTCGCCCGCTTGCTCCGACGCGGGCGTTATCACAGCTTCCGCCGCCTGCGTTATCGCCTGTGTCCCCGAACAACCTGCGAGCACCAGCGCGGCCAGCACTGCAAAAATGGAAAATAAAGTCGAATGAATATGCCGCATGGCATGATCCTCCTGCCATATGATGCATCGATTCTATTCCTGCTTTGTGGCAGGATTTTTGAACGAGCGTGTTATTTTCCCGTCAAATCAAATTTTCACTTTTTTGTACGAATCGTGTGTAAATCACTTTCACAAAACGTATAATAACAGTATAGTAAAGGTATGAAATCACGCCGCGCGCAATTCTGCTCCGGCATGCTGCACGACAGACATCGAAAGGAGGCACCCATGAAATCTCAGTCGCAAACCCGGCTTCTCAAGTGGTTCCTTGCTCTGGCGGCGATTGTCATGTTCGCCGTCAACGCGCTTTCCACCATGCTCCCTCTCAACGGCGTTACCCCGGGAGAAGCTTCCGCGCGGTATCCCAACCTCTTTGTTCCCGCCCCCTACGTGTTCTCCATCTGGGGCGTGATCTACCTGCTTGTGATCCTCTACGTCCTCTATCAGTTTGGTCTGTTCCGTAAAAAAGGCGAACCGGCAAACGAAACGCTGCTGCAACAGACGGGAATCCTCTTTATCGTAACCTGTTTGCTCAACTCTGCCTGGCTTTTTACCTGGCACTACGGTCAGGTCGCGCTCTCGCTGGGCGTGATCGTCCTCTTTCTGCTTACGCTGATCCTCCTTCGGTTCCGGATCGCAGCGCAGCCGCTGACCAACCGTGAAAAACTTTTCGTCCGCCTGCCGTTTTCCGTGTATTTCGGCTGGCTGACCATCGCCACCATCGCGAACGCCACCGCGCTCTTCGTCTCCGTCGGTTTCCGCGGACTGGGTCTGAGCGAAGGAGGTTGGACGATGATTCTCCTTGCGGTCGGCGCGATCATCGGTATTGTCACCGCGCTGCGTTTTCGCGACGCGGCATACCTCTTCGTGTTTCTTTGGGCATACGCGGGCATTCTGCAAAACCACCTCTCGGCGACCGGTTATGCCGGCGCATATCCGGGTGTAATCGTAATGGCGTCCCTTTCGCTCGCGGCGTTTGCGGCGGTCATCCTCGCCCTGCTGTTCCGCCTGAAAGTAACAAAAGCTTAGCCGGCGCGAACCGTCGCCAAACATGGTATACTGGATCCCGTAATACCGGTCGATACGACATAGATCGGAGGGATCCACATGGAGGATAATCGTTCCCATATTCTGGTCAGCGCCTGCCTGCTCGGAACACCCTGCCGCTACGACGGAACAGGGAAAGCGGCAAACGCCGTGCTCGCGCTTGCAAAGTCCCATTCACTGATTCCCGTCTGTCCGGAGCAGCTCGGCGGGCTTGCTACGCCGCGCCCGCCTTCGGAGCGTTTTGGCGAGCGTGTACGCACCATAGACGGCGAAGACGTAACGGCGGCGTTTCACCGCGGAGCCGAGGAAACACTTCGCTTGGCTTTGCTCTTTGACTGCAGGCTGGCCGTTCTCAAAGCAAACAGCCCCTCCTGCGGCTGCGGGCGAATCTACGACGGAACGTTCTGCGGAAGGCTGATTCCGGGCGACGGCATAACCGCCGCGCTGCTCAAGCAAAACGGTATCCTTGTGAAAACAGAAGCGGACGAATTTGATCCGGATCGCTCGTATTGAATCGATCGAACGCATCGGATATAATAATCGCATAGCGCAGAGAAACGGTATCTCTCTTTACCAGTAACCGGATTCTTTCCAAACGGAGGATAGCAAAATGGGATTTTTGAGAAAATTGCTCGGTATCGGCGTGACCGCGGGAGCCACGGTCGCCGCGGTTCGCGTTGCGGACCGGTATAAAGAAAATAACCCGAACGGCGTGCAGGATGTCAACGGCGACGGCAAGGTAGATGTGATGGACGTCCTCTCCGAGGTCGCCAAAGCCGGAACGGAAGTTTACCACGAAGCGGCGGATTCCTTTTCGCAAAAAGCGCCGGGGTATGCGCAGAAGGCAAAGGACGCCGCGAACGACGCTTTCGGCGGATCGAACGGACAGAATCCTCAGGTGTAAGCCGGGCAGCCTCTTTCCGTAACAAAGTAAATTCGCAGCAGAAAAGGAGCCCGGAAAGAATGAACTGAACCCCGTCGATTAGACACAAATAAAAGGCCCTATCGCAGGAATACCAAGTATTACATGAACTGGCGTCGTTTCTCTAGCGGCGTCAGTTTTGTTTTAAGCTGAATCCGCTCATGGTTGTAGAAGAATATGAAG